>PKVY01000036.1 GCA_003131625.1 Acidobacterium sp.
TCCAGAAAGCCCAGGGCCACCCCCGCAAAAAATCCGCCCCACCCATCGACAATCCCCTCTGTAAATCCGGAAACCCCACCTGCCTCGGCCCCGCTTCCGAATTCGCCTGCCGAGCCTGCCGCCGCCTTCGCAACCCAACCCCCGCGAACCTCGACACAGTCCCCACTACCGGCCCCCCCAACGATCCCGACCCGGTGCCCGGTTCCCGGTGCCCGGCTCCCGGTGCCCGGACCCCGGTCCGGGGGTAATACCCGATTCACGGTACCCAAATGACCCCGCCGAATGAACCACTTGCNNACTTGCCACAGCCCCCCAGGGGAGGGGGTAGGGGGTACCGGCCATGGGCCGCGGGCTGCAGGCTGCCGGCTCCAGGCCATTCGCTACCGGCTCCAGGCTTCTCGCAATTCACCTGGCCTGAACCCAGGCGCCCGTTTTGCGCTGCTATTCTGATTATCGTTATGCCTTCGAAAAAAGAGATCCTGCAGCACCCGATTCGCCACATCGACATCAAGCAGCACAATGTTGTCGCTCTGGTCGACGCCATGCACTCCATGGCCTACAGCTCCCGTGACCTTGCCCGGGCTGCCTCCATCTACGAGCGCATGCTCCGCGATCAGGACTGCGGCGTCATCCTCTGCCTCGCCGGCTCGCTCATTTCCGCCGGCCTCAAGCAGATTTTCGTCGACCTCATCCGCAACAACATGGTCGACGCCGTCGTTTCGACCGGCGCCAACATTGTCGATCAGGACTTCTTCGAAGCCCTCGGCTTCAAGCACTACATTGCCGACGAGCTCTACAAATCCGGCACCCAGGACGGCGAACTGCGCGAGCTGATGATCGACCGCATCTACGACACGCTGATCGACGAGGAAGAGCTGCGCCACTGCGACGAAACCACCGAGAAGGTCGCCGACTCGCTGCCGCCGCGCCCGCACAGCTCGCGGGAATTCATCCGCGCCATGGGCGCCTGGCTCGAGCAAAACGGCAAAACCCCTGAGAAAGGCGGCGTCGACTCCATCGTTTTCTCCGCCTACCAGAAGGACGTGCCCATCTTTTGCCCGGCCTTCAGCGACTGTTCCGCCGGTTTTGGCCTCATCGCCCACCAGCACAAGCGCCAGGACAAGCCGAAAGTCTCCATCGACTCCGTGAAGGACTTTTACGAGCTCACCCAGCTGAAGATCGCCAATCCCACGACCGGGCTGCTGATGATCGGCGGCGGCGTTCCCAAGAACTTCGCCCAGGACATCGTGGTTGCCGCCGACATTCTCGGCAACGAAGCCCCGATGCACAAATACGCCATCCAGATCACGGTCGCCGACGTCCGCGACGGAGCCCTTTCCTCCAGCACCCTGAAGGAAGCCAGCTCCTGGGGCAAGGTCGACACCACTTTCGAGCAGATGGTCTACAGCGAAGCCACCCTCGCGCTGCCGCTCGTCGCCGGTTACGCCTGGCACAAGAAGGCATACGCCGGCCGTCGCGAGCGCCGCTGGAGCCGCATCCTCGACCCGGTCACCGCCTGATTTTTCGCTGTCCGAAGGCCCATTTTGGGACCTCACTCGACTCTTTCCGAGGACTAACACTAAAGTGGCATTGTTGCCCTGATGCGCTGTGGATTTTGCTGTCGGAACCCTTCAGCGTTCCCCTATACTTGAGCCCGAAACCCTTTGTAGCGTTAAGGGAAGCCCATTCCCGGCTTCCAGAAATCGCGTTGTGACCCAATCCAACCACACCCGGACTGTTACACGAGCCTTCGTCATCGCTCTGGCATTTTCCCTTGCCGGCGCGATCGTTCTGGCTCGCTATGGCAGCCCGCCAACCCAGAGCCATCCGTGGATTTTCTGGTTTGCCGGCTTCTGGACGCTCGCGCAGGCTCTTCTGGTCGCCATCGCTCTTTCGAGCTTCCGCTCTGCCCTGCGCGAACGCCAGGGAGAACGCCAGCTCCAGCGCGTCGCCCGGCTTCACCGCAGCATCCTCGATTCCGCTGGCCCCATGATGATTGCCTGCGACCTGAGCGGTCACGTGAACGTTTTCAACCCCGCAGCCGAACGCATGCTGGGTTATCGCACCAACGAAGCCGTCGGAAAACTCACCGCGTCGGACCTGTTTCCCGAGGCAGAAATGGCCAGGGTCGGCGAGCAGCTGGCTGCCTCCATGCCGGCCTTCAGAACCCACCCTGAAGTCCCGGAGAATACCGCAACTCCGCTTCTTCCTTATGTCCGCTACGTGGCTACATTTCCGGCCAGCCGCGTTCGCGGATTCGAAATGCGCTACCGGCGCAGAGATGGCAGCACGTTTCCGGCCATGGTCTACCTTTCCGCCGTGCGTTCCTCGGCCGGAACCGTCGAGGGTCTGGTTTCCATCGCCGTCGACCTGAGCGCCACCCGCCGCGCCGAGCATGCGCTGCGCGAAAGTGAAGAACGCTACCGCGACCTCTTCGATAATTCGGCGGAGATGATCGCCACCCTCAGTCCGCGCGGCCGCTATCTCTACGTCAATCCCTCGTGGCAGGGCTTGTTCGGCATGGATTCTTCGCAGTTCGAATCGCTCATTGGATTCGAGTCCCCATTTCCGCCGGAAGTGCAGGCGGAAGCCGCTGCGCTGTTTCACAAGGCGCTGCACGGCGTCCGCGTGGAAAATCATTCTCTGCGCCTGCAGAACTCCAGCGGCGAAAACGTCGAGGTGGAAGCCAGCCTGAGCTGCCGCAGCGAGGAAGCCGAGCCGGTTTCTGTCCGCTGTATTTTCAGGGACGTCACGCAGCAAAACCGGCGCGAGCGCCGCCTGCGGATCCAGCTGGTCGTCAGCCAGATCATCGGCGAAACCACTTCCATGGACGAAGGGCTGACGCGCGTGCTCGAGGCTCTGTGCGGGACGTTCTCGTGTGAGTTTGCCGCGCTCTGGACCGTCGATGAAACGCAGCGTTCCATCCGGCCGCGCATCGCCTGGTCCGCCAAGGGGCGTTCCAGCGAGGACTTTTATCACGAGACGCAGTCGTCGGTTCTCTCGCGCGGCCAGGGACTTCCTGGCATGGTTTGGTCCCTCGGCAAACCCTGCTGGATCGCCGATGTGCGCCAGAGTCCGGCGTTCCTGCGCAGAACGGCCGCGCGGCTCAATGGCTACGTTTCTGGGTGGGCCGTTCCTGTCCGCGTCGGCAATCAGGTGATCGCGGTCGTCGAGTGCTTCTCCCGTCAGTTCATGCGCGAAGATCCTGACCTGATGGCCACGGTGGAAACCGTATGCGGCTCGGTGGGACAATTCATGGCGCGCGCGGGCCAGGAGGTGCGCGTTCGCCAGCTGGACCGCCAGAAGGCCGTCATCCTGAATTCCGTCGCCGACGGCATCATCGGCGTCGATTCCACCAACCGGATCGCCTTCGCCAATCCCGCGGCGGCGCGCATGATGGAACGCAACGAATCCGAGCTGATCGGATGCAGGGTTCACGAACTGCTTCACCCTGCCGCGGCCGGCTGCGACTCCAGCTGCCTCACACGCCGAGCTTTCCAGACCGCCGAAGGCGCTTCGGGCCAGGATGTCTACTTCCGCGGCAATGGCAAGAGCTTTCCTGTTGAGTTCTCGCTCATGCCCATGGTCGAAGAAGGCGAGCCGGTCGGCAGCGTTCTCAGCTTCCGCGACATCAGCCAGCGGTACGCGCTCGACCACATGAAGGATGAGTTCATCTCGACGGTCAGCCACGAGCTGCGCACGCCGCTGACGTCGATCCGCGGCGCGCTTGGCCTTCTTTCCGCAGGCTTGCTGGGTGAGGTCAGCGAGAAGGCCACCAGCCTGCTGCGCATTGCTGTGGCCAATTCCGACCGCCTGGTTCGCCTGATCAACGACATTCTCGACCTGGAAAGAATGACCTCAGGCCGCGCTCCGCTGGCTTTCCGGCGCATCGCTCTGGAAGAACTGGTGCGCCAGGCAATCGAGGCCATGCAGCCCATGGCCGAGGCCGAGGACGTCCACCTGGCGAGCGACCCCATGTCCGTTTACATCGAGGCGGATTCGGACCGGCTCCTGCAGGTGATGACCAACCTGCTCAGCAACGCCATCAAGTTCTCTCCGCCCCGTTCCACGGTGCGCATCTCGACCGCGCGCGCTACGGACGGCGTTACCGTCAGCGTCGTCGATGAAGGCCGTGGCGTTCCCGCGGACAAGCTGGAAAGCATCTTCGACCGCTTCCAGCAGGTCGATGCTTCGGATTCGCGGCAGAAAGGCGGTACCGGCCTCGGTCTGGCGATCTGCCGCACCATCGTCCATCAGCATGGAGGCCGCATCTGGGCAGAGCAAAACGAAAGCCGAGGCGCCATCTTCCGGTTCTTCCTGCCCGAGCGCGCTTCCATTTCCTCGTTAGCTGAGGAGGCTACACAAAGCCAGTTTGAGCAAAAACTGGGGTAAGAGAAGTTAAGCAGGTGTTCTGGTCAACCGAAGTTAAGCAGAAGTTCTGGTTAAACGAAGTTAAGCAGAAGTTCTGGTCAACCGAAGTTAAGCAGGCGTTCTGGTCAAACGAAGTTAAGCAGAGAAGGTCGAATTAGTAGTTGCCTGTCCGAGAATTGAGTTAACACATGTCACGACGCGTTCTGATCATCGACGACGAGGAGGATATTCGGGAAGTTGCCGCTCTCAGCCTCGAAACCGTGGCCGGCTGGGATGTTCTTGTCGCCGCTTCCGGCGCCGCCGGAATTATCAAGGCGCGCGAAAACCACCCCGATGCCATTCTGCTGGACGTCATGATGCCCGGCATGGACGGCCCCACGACCTTCCGCGAGCTGCGCTCTCTGCCGGAAACCGCCAACATTCCCGTTATTCTGCTCACCGCGAAGGTGCAGGCCGCCGACCAGAAGCGCTTCTCCGATCTCGGCGTCGTGAAAGTGATGTTCAAGCCCTTCGACCCGCTGGTGCTGGCCCAGGAAATCGCAGCAACCCTGGGCTGGCAGGACATATGAGCGAAGACGCTGCCGCGACGATCGCTGCCCGGTTGTCGGAGCTATGGCGTACCAGCCGGCCAACGGTCCTCGAGCGAATGAACCTGCTGCGCTCCGCCTGCGACAGCCTGGCCCGCAACCCCGCCGACCAGGAAGCCCGCGCCACCGGCCGCGAAGCAGCGCATAAGCTCTCCGGCGTTCTGGGCGTGTTTGGATTGCCTCAGGGCAGCGAAATCGCCGCTTCAGTGGAGCATTTGCTCATGTCGCCTGAGCCCCTGACCGTGGACGATCTTGCCGGTCTCCGGCGGCAAATCGCCGATCTCGACGCGGTCATCGCTTCGAAGCCGGAGAATTGATCCGGGGCCTTAAGCGAACACAAGACACTGCGGCTTCGAAATCGGGAAATTCTTTCCCGTCTCCGCGAGCTTGCCGGTCTTTGAGTCTCGTGCCAAAACCGAGATCGCATCCGATTGCTCGTTCGCGACCAGCACCCATCGCTCGGTCGGATCGAGCGCGAGGTGCCGCGGAATCTTTCCACCGCAGGAACCGCGAGCCAGCAGCGTCAGCTTGCCGTCCTTTGGATTGACCGCGAAAGTCACCAGGCAGTCATAATCACGATTCGCCGCATAGGCAAAGCGCCCGTCGCGAGTAAAGACAATGTCGGCCCCACGCGTGGTTCCGTGATAATCCTCCGGAACCAGGCTGATCTTCTGCACCGAGTGCAACGTCCCTTTCTGCGCGTCCCACTCCAGCACTTCGACCTGCGAAACCAGTTCGTGAACGCAGCAGGCGAACCGCCCATTGGGATGAAATCGCAGCGCGCGCGGGCCGGAACCGGGTGTTGCATTCCATTGCGGAGGGTCATTGAGTGTAAGTTTCCCGCTCGCGCCGTTCAGGCGATAGATGTGAATGCAGTCCAGCCCAAGATCGTTGACCAGCAGGAAGCGATCGTCCGGCGAAGGCGTTACCCGGTGCGCGTGCGGCGCCTCCTGCCGCTCCCGATCGGGTCCATGACCCTGGTACTGGAAATGCGAAACGGCGTCGCTGATCTGGCCGTTGTAACTCAGTGCAAAGGAAGTCGCGCTGCCCCCCGTATAGTTCGCGCAAAAGGCCGCTCGTCCCAGGTGGTCGACGGCCACGTTACAAGTGCCCGCTCCCAGCGACAGGACCTCGTTAATTGGTTTGAGCCCGGCGGCGGCGTGATCGATTTCAAACGCGCTCACCGCGCCGCTGGCACGCGCTTCAAAACTCGCAATTTCGTTCGCGGCGTACAGATATTTTGCGTCAGGATCGAGCGCGAGAAACGTGGGGTTGTCGCTTTCCGCGGCTAATCCGGCACTCTGCAGTTCGCCGCTGAGGGGCTCCCAGCGATAAGCGTAAATACCCCGGCTGCTCCCGGATTCCGTCTGCGTCCCCACGAAGAGCAGGCGACGCCTGGCTTCCTGTCCGGCCCGCGACCACAGTGCTTCAGCGGCTGCCGGAGCGACCGCCGCGATCCGCAGGAATTCCCGTCTATTGAGAGTACTCATCGCTGATCCATCCGTCGCTTATCGGTGAGGCACCACGAACGGCTATTGCCCGAGCCGCGCCTTGACTAACTCGCTGAGCTGCCGCCCGTCAGCGCGCAGACCCGCCTGCTGGACGTGAGCCTGCACCGCCTTCATCGCCGGACCCATGTCCCGAGGTCCAAAGTTGCCGCCTGCCAGCGTTTCCTCCACCAGCTTCTTCAGTTCTTCCTCGCCCGCAGGCTTGGGCAGATAGCTCTCGATGATCACGATCTCCCTCGCTTCCCGGGCCGCCAGTTCCGGACGGTTGCCCTTCTGGAATTGCTCAATCGAATCCTTGCGCTGGTTGATCATCGTGCTGAACACCTGCAGCGCCTCTGCATCGGTCAGCGGCGCCCGCTTATCGATCTCTTTGTTTTTGAGCGCCGCCTTCACCAAGCGCAGCGTTGAGGTGCGCTCCGTGTCCCGAGCCTTCATGGCTGCCACCATATCGTGATCGATTTGTTTTACCAGTTCCATCTCTGCGCCTCTCCACCGTCTGAATCCCCCATTATAGGTACTAACAGAGCCGCAGTTCGGGGGCTAAAATTCTCCTGAGGGACTCGTCATCATGATTCGTAAGACTCGCCTGTTCACTCCCGGTCCGACTCCGCTGCTGCCCGCCGCGCAATTCGCCATGGCGGCCGCGGACATTCACCACCGCACGCCCGAGTTCCGCGCCCTCTACGAGCGTGTGCTCAGTCAGCTCAAAATCTTCGTCGGCACGAAGAACGACGTTCTCCTCCTGGCCTCTTCCGGCACCGGCGCCATGGAAGCCTCCGTCTCCAATCTCACCTCGCCTGGCGACCGGGTTCTGGTCCTTTCTGCCGGCAAATTCGGCGAGCGCTGGGAATCTCTGGCCAAAGCCTTTGGATGCCAGGTCGATCTGGTCAGCGTCCCCTATGGCGAGACGTTCTCACTCGATGCGATCAAGCAGGCCGTACGCCCGGAAACCCGCGCCGTCTTCGTGCAGGCCACCGAATCGTCCACTGGCGTCCGCCACGACATCCAGGCCATTGCCGCGCTGCTCAAGTCCACCGGCAGTGACGCGCTCCTCATCGTCGACGCGATCACCGGCCTCGGCACCACGCATCTCGATGTCGATGGCTGGGGCGTCGACGTCATCATCGGCGGCTCGCAGAAAGCCGTCATGATCCCGCCGGGCCTCGCCTATCTCAGCCTCAGTGATCGCGCCTGGAAAGCCGCCGAAACCTCCAAAAATCCTCGCTATTATTTCGATCTCCGCAAAGAGCGCAAGAACGCGCAGAAGGGCGAGTCTTCTTACACGCCGGCTGTGGCACTCATCGCCGCTCTCGGGGCTGCACTCGATTACATCGCCGCCCAGGGTGGAGGCGACCTCGCCGCTGGGCGTGACGCTCTCATCGATAACGCTGAAACCTGCGCTGCGATGACCCGCGCTGCAGTGAAGGCCCTGGGGCTGCCGCTCTTCGCTCCCACCGCTCCCTCAGCCGCAGCCACCGCGATTCTGTCGCCCGCCGGCGTCGACTCCGGCGTGATCGTCAAGGAGTTGAAGCGGCGCTTCGCCGCCATCGTCACCAACGGCCAGGGAGAGATGAAAGGCAAAATCTTCCGCATCGCCCACATCGGCCTCTTCGACTACATGGACACCATTGCGATCATCGCTGCGCTCGAGCAGGTCGCGGCTGCATCCCTCAATTTGCCGGACTTTGCTTTCGGCAAGTCGCTCGCTGCCGCCCAGCAGGTCTACGCCGAGCGAACCGGGCAAGCCACGGCCGCCAAAACCAGCGAACCGGAGATGGTTCACGCCTGAGCAGCTTATCGAGCGATCACGAAAGGGAACAATGAAAGTCGTCCTCGCGGAAAAAGTCTCCCCGGCGAC
Source organism: Acidobacterium sp. (assembly GCA_003131625.1). Lineage (GTDB taxonomy): Bacteria > Acidobacteriota > Terriglobia > Terriglobales > Acidobacteriaceae > Palsa-343. The sequence goes on from PKVY01000036.1 coordinate 8,325, forward strand.
GCTGGCTGTTTTTCAGGCCGAAGCCGGATGGCAAGTTCTCACGCACGATCAGGTTAAAAATCTTCCCGAAGCCGTGGCCGACGCCGATGCCCTTGTCGTACGCTCTGCCGTGCAGGTGGATGACGCCCTGATGGCCGCAGCGCCGAAGCTTCGCGTGATTGGCCGCGCGGGCGTGGGCGTGGACAACATCGATGCCGAAGCCGCGACCCGCCGTGGCATCGTCGTCATGAACACACCCGGCGCTAACGCGATCGCCGTCGCCGAGCTGGCGCTGGGCCTTATGATCGCTCTCGCCCGCCAGTTGCCCCGCGCCGACTCCACCATGCACGCCGGCAAATGGGAGAAGAAATCCCTGCAGGGATCGGAACTCCGCGACAAGAAGCTTGGCATTCTCGGCCTGGGCCGCATTGGCCTCGAAGTTGCGCGCCGCGCCCGCAACTTTGGCATGGAGCTCCTCGGGCACGACCCCTTTGTTTCCGCTTCCATCGCGCGGGAGAACGCGATCCGGCTCGTCTCCGCCGAGGAGCTCTTTTCTCTCTCCGATTACGTCACCCTCCATGTCGGCCTCACTCCGCAGACCACCGGCATCATCAATGCCGCGACCCTCGCCACCATGAAGAAGGGCGTCCGCATTCTCAATTGCGCGCGCGGCGAGCTGATCGTGGAAAACGACCTGGCGGAAGCGCTCAAAAGCGGCCACGTCGCGGGAGCGGCGCTCGACGTCTTCCATGAAGAGCCGCCGAAAAACTCCCCATTCGCCGCGCTCGACAACGTGATCCTCACGCCCCATATCGCCGGCTCCACTGCAGAGGCGCAGGAAGCAGTCGGCGTCCAGATCGCGCTTCAGGTCCGCGAATATCTCAAATCCGGCGTGGCGCAGAATGCCGTCAACATGCCCTCGCTCAGTCACGAGGAATACGAGGAACTCGCGCCGTATATGAACCTGGCCGAACGCCTCGGGACCTTCCTCGCTCAGATCCCTCGCGGCAGCATTGACAGCATCCAGATTGCCTATCATGGGCGGCTCGCCGAAACGAAAACGGAGCTGATTCGCAACTGCGCTATCGCCGGCGTTCTCGGTCATCTCGAGCAGGTCAACCGCATCAACGCCGCCTCCGTCGCTGCCGAGCGCGGCATCCGCCTCCATGAGGAGAAAAAAGAAGCGCCTTTCGGCGGAGCCGGCAGCGTCCTCCAGTTGTCTCTGCATACGAATGAAGCCAGCATCTCCGCCAGCGGCGCGGTCCTGCATGGCGACTCGCCGCGTCTTCTGCACCTCGACGGCATCGACATTGAGGCCCCGCTGCAGGGGACGCTGCTCACCATCCGCAACAAAGACGTGCCTGGCGTTATTGGCCGGGTCGGCACCATCCTCGGCGAGCACCAGGTGAACATCGCGAATTTTGCCCTCGGGCGCTCCGATGGCCGCGACGCCACGCCCGCCATGGCGCTCGCGGTCGTCCAGGTCGATGGCGAGGTTACTGACGCCGTGCTGCGGGAGCTGCGCGGCGTGCCGGCGATCATTGGGGTGCGGCTGGTGACGTTATGAGCTAACTCCGGGATTCAGGGCTAAGAATCTCCGCCCCTTTTAGTGCTTCACCCAACCGTGCATTCCAGCCTCAAAGCTCCGCCGGTCGAGCCGAGGCAATTCACGCGCCACCGGATGCGGAAAGAGCGGGTAATGCCGCGCCGCGATCAGCAGTTCCGGAACGCACCACACATCTTCCTCCGACGTCATCCAGCCCTGCTTGTCCAGCCGCGCGAGGTTCACCGCGCTTGACCAGGAGCGGAGTGTCCGCTCTCCGCGCAGATTGTAATAGTGCTCGAAGTAGCTGAGGGCGAGTTCGCGCAGGGTGCGGTAAATCGGCGCCCGAAAGCGCAGCCCCGCGAAGTTGGACTTGGCGATCCCTCCCCACAGGCCGCGTTGCCGGTAGAGCGCCACTACGTGGTCGTCGTCGCGGATACCCTCCAGATCCATCAATAGCGGTGGATGTCCCTGGACGCGCAACGCAGCAGCGGCCACGAGCGCCCCCTCGAGGCAGTGCCCTTTTCGCTCCCGCAGTACCCGGCGCGGAGACCACGCCGTGTTCGCATACTGATACGTCAGTTCATCGATGAACTTCTGGATCCTCGCTGGTGTCTTCAACCCGCGCAGCGTGCGCAGATCCTGCGGCGAGAAGCCGAAGCGCTCCTGGGCGATTTTCGACACGCTTCTTTGCTTTAAACCCAAGGCCGCGGCTCCCTTTGAAATTGGGGCGATTATACCGAGTGAGTTTCGTATGTCGACGCCGGGACGAATCGGGTGTGACGGGTTTCGGCTGTGAGCCAGGGTTTACGGTTCGCGACCCGCTAAAATGAAAAGAGCATCCAAACCCCAGAGGGACACGTTTCGTGCCGCTTTACGAATACCGCTGCAAAGATTGTGGTCACCAGTTCGAGAAAATCCAGAGCTTCAGCGCTCCGGACGAGAAAGAATGTCCCGTTTGTCACGGTCCGGTGGAGCGGCTCATCTCCGCTTCCGCTCTCCAGTTCAAAGGCTCGGGATGGTATGCGACGGACTACGCCTCGAAACCATCCCCGATCAAAGCCTCCGCCGAGGGCGACGGCAAATCCTCGGACAAGAACGACGGCAAATCCTCCGACAAGAAATCGACAGATAAGCCTGCGAGCACCTCCGCCGACAGCAGCGGTTCCTCGTCAAGCACGACTCCACCGGCGACGAAGAGTGAATAGTCCGTCTATATCCCCAAAACTCTGAATTCCAAACTCCAATCAGTTTTCTTCCAGCTGCATCGACAATTCTTCCCACTCAATGTTGAGCGACGCCTGTTGCTCCCGCAAAACCGCCAGCACCTCTGACAGGCGTTGTGTTTCCTCCGGGCTGACATAGACGCCGAGGGCCTGTTCCGCCTCAGCCACCCAGCCTTCGATCCGCGGAATCTCCGCCTCGACAGCCGCCAGCCGCTCCTGCATCTGTCGCAGCTTGATCGGATTCACGCGCCGCACCTTTTCAGCGGCAACAGGCTCCGGCGAAGCGATCGCCACAGCTTCCACCACCGGCTTGGCGGCCGCCGTTGTCGCAGCAGCCAGCGCCTGCGCCCCGCCCTCCTTGCGCCACAGGTAATCTTCATAGTTCCCGGGGAAAACATGGACCTGCGAGCCTCGCGATGAATCCTCGAGGTTCCGTTCCACCTCGAACACCTTCTGCCCCAGGCCGTCGATGAAGTAGCGATCGTGCGATACAAAAATGACCGTCCCGGTAAACTTCGCTATCGCCTCCAGCAGCACATCTTTCGCACGCAGGTCCAGGTGGTTCGTGGGCTCATCCAGCAGCAGGAAATTAGCAGTACTCACCAGAATCCGCGCCAGCGCATAACGATTGCGCTCCCCGCCCGAAAGCACGCCCAGCGGCTTAAAAACGTCATCGCCGGAAAACAGAAAACATCCCAGCAAACTCCGCAGATCCTTCTCCGCGACCTTCGGCGCAACCCTGCCCATGTCCTCCAGCATCCGCGCCGCCGGATCCAGCACCTTGTACTGATCCTGCGCGAAGTACTCCGCCACCACGTTGTGCCCCAGCTTCAGCGTTCCCGTCGTTGGCATCTCCTGGCCGGAGAGCAGGCGGATCAGCGTCGACTTGCCCGCCCCGTTCACGCCGACCAGCGCAATCCGGTCTCCACGCTCGATGGTGAAGCTCACGTTTTCAAGAACGCGCTTCTCCCCGTACTGCATGGAGAGCCCGGCAACTTCGACCACGGTTCTCCCCGATGGCGGCGGCTGGGGAAATGAGAAGTGCGGCGCCGGCTCTTCCAGCGGAATCTCGATGCGCTCGATCTTGTCCAGTTCCTTGATGCGGCTCTGCACCTGCTTCGCCTTCGTCGCCTGATACCGGAAGCGGCTGATGAACGCCTCGAGATGATCGATATGCTCGCGCTGATTCCTGTACGCCGACTCCAGCTGCGCGCGCCGCTCCGCCTTCTGCTGCAGGTATTTTTCGTAGTTGCCGTGGTAGACGTGCAGCGCCTTATTCCAGATTTCGATGATCTTGTTGACGGTGACATCGAGAAAGTACCGGTCGTGCGAAATCAGGATGTACCCGTTGGGCCACGTGCTGAGGTAGTTTTCGAGCCAGTTGCGGGACTCGATGTCAAGGTGGTTGGTGGGCTCGTCCAGGATCAGCANNTGCGCATCTGCCAGCCTCCGGAGAACTCCTCCGTCCGCCGCGTCCAGTCCTCTTTCACAAAACCCAAACCGGTGAGAACGCCGCCCACCTGCGCATCCAGCGCGTACACATCGTGATGTCGCAGCCGCCCCTCAACATGGGAATACCGATCCGCCGCCGCCGCATACTGCGCGCTCGCCGGGTCCAGATCCGAGAGCGCATGGGCCAGAGTCTCAAATTCCTTCTCCATCGCCCGCAGTTCGTCGAAGACGGTCAGGCACTCCTCAAAGACCGTCCGCCCCGAGAGCGTCAGACCATCCTGCGGAAGATAGCCGAAGCTCATCCCTTTCATCCGCTGCATAGTGCCGTAATCGAGCGACTCCATCCCGCCCAGCACCTTCATCAGCGTCGACTTNNCACCAGCGCGGTCTTCTCCGTGGGAGTGATCAGCCAGTCGGCATTTTCGAAAAGGAGTCGGGGGCCGTAGCGCTTGCCCGCGCCGGAGAGCTGCAGCATAGCCCCATTTTATCGGAGCCACTTCGCGATCTCTTCGAGCCCGATGGCCGCATCGCGTTACTCACGCGCAAACGCAACGCACGAAAAGCGCCAGCAAGATCGATTTTCCGGTTGCTCTTTGCTGGAGGGGCGACTAAATTTAGTTCGCCGCACTAACAATTCACTTGAACGTCCTCTTTTCCAACCCGCAGTGCCTCAGGAATGATCTTCATGAAGAAACAATCCGCCGTTAAGAAGCCCGCTCGTACCGTCGCCCCTGCCTACAAGAATCCGAGCCTGCCTTCGGCGCGCCGCGTCAGAGATCTCCTCTCCCGAATGACCCTGGAAGAGAAGGCTGCGCAGATGATGTGCGTCTGGCAGGAGAAGGCCCAGAAGCTGGTCGACGAGAAAGGCGACTTCGACGAGGACGAAGCGAAGAAAGCTTTCCGCGATCGCCGCGGTGTCGGACAGGTTGGGCGCCCGAGCGACGCGGGCGGCGGCAAAACGGCGCGAGGCATGGCGGAGCTGACCAACGCCATCCAGAGATTTTTCCTCGAGAACAGCCGCCTCGGCATTCCCGTCATGTTTCATGAGGAGTGCCTCCACGGCCACGCTGCTCCCGAAGGCACCAGCTTCCCGCAGCCCATCGNNCCTACGGCGAAGACCCCTACCTGGTCTCGCGCCTCGGCATTGCCGCTGTCCGTGGATTTCAGGGAGACCGCAATTTCCGCGATAAGCGCCACATCCTGGCGACACTCAAGCATTTCGTCGGTCACGGCCAGCCGGAATCCGGCATGAACTGCGCGCCTGCGAACGTCTCCGAGCGCGTACTGCGCGAGACTTTCTTCTACACCTTCAAAGAAACTCTGCGGGAAGCCGGCGCAGTCACCGTCATGGCTTCTTACAACGAAATCGACGGAGTTCCGTCGCACGCGAACAAGTGGCTGCTCCGCGACGTCCTCCGCAAGGAGATGGGCTTCAAGGGTTTCGTCGTCTCCGACTACTACGCCGTCTGGGAGCTCGGCTATCGCCCTGATACCCACGGCCACTTTGTCGCGAAGGACAAGAAGGAATCCTGCGCGCTCGCGGTGAACGCCGGCGTCAACATCGAGCTGCCCGATCCCGACTGCTATTTGCATCTGGTGGAGTTGGTGAAGAAAGGCGTCCTCAAAGAATCGCAGCTCGACGAGCTCGTGGCTCCGATGCTCTTCTGGAAATTTGAGATGGGCCTCTTCGACGATCCGTATGTAGACCCCAAACAAGCCGAGCGCGTCGTCGGCTCCAAGCCGCACCGCGAGCTGGCCCTCAAGGCGGCACAAGAAGCCATCACACTTCTGAAGAATGACAACGATCTTGCCCCGCTGAACCTCGACAACTATAAAACCATCGCCGTCATCGGCCCCAATGCCGATCGCAGCCTGCTTGGCGGCTACAGTGGCGTGCCGAAGCACAACGTCACCGTGCTCGACGGGATTAAGAAAAAAGTCGGCAAGCGCGCTAAGGTTCTCTACAGCGAAGGCTGCAAAATCACCATCGGTGGCTCCTGGAACGAGGACAAAGTCGTCCCCAGCGACCCCGAAGAGGACCGCCGGCAGATCGCCGAAGCCGTTAAAGTCGCCCAGAAGGCCGACGTCATCGTCCTCGCCATCGGCGGCAACGAGCAGACCTCCCGCGAGGCCTGGAACCTGCAGCACATGGGCGACCGCACCAGCCTCGACCTCATTGGCCGTCAGGATGAGCTGGTCGAAGCCATCGCCGCTCTCGGCAAGCCGGTCATCGCCTTCCTCTTCAACGGCCGCCCGCTCTCCATCAACCACCTCATCGCGCATGTGCCTGTCATCTACGAGTGCTGGTACCTCGGGCAGGAGACCGGCCACGCAGTCGCGGACGTCCTCTTTGGCGACTTCAACCCCGGCGGCAAGCTTCCCATCTCGTTCCCGCGTTCCGCTGGCCATCTGCCCGTCTTTTACAACTACAAGCCCTCGGCGCGCCNNGCTACGGACTCAGCTACACCACTTTCGCGATCAAAAACCCGCGGCTCACCAAGAAGAAGATCAATACCAAAGGCTCAACCCAGGTTCTGGTGGACGTCACGAACACCGGCCAACGCGAAGGCACCGAAGTCGTGCAGCTCTACATTCGCGATCTGGTCAGCTCGGTCACGCGGCCTATTAAGGAGCTGAAGGGCTTCCGCAAAGTCAGACTGGAGCCCGGCGAAACCACGACCGTCGCCCTTGAAATAACGCCGAATGCGCTCGCCTTCTTCGACATCAACATGAAATATGTCGTCGAGCCCGGTGACTTTGAAGTCATGATCGGCAATTCTTCGCGCGACGCCGATCTCCACAAACTCATCCTGCAGGTCACGAACTAACGGCGTAGAAGCGAAGCAGAAGTAGCGCCAGAAAGAGGCGGCGGCGATGATCCAGAAACTTTCCTTCAAAGAGAAGTTCGGTTACGGCCTCGGCGATATGGCCGCCAACTTCATCTTTCAGGCGATGCTCGCCCTGCAGCTCAGCTACTACGTCGACACCTTCGGCCTCACCGCCGCCCAGGCCGGCACCCTCTTCCTCGTGGTCGGCCTCATCGCCGCCGCCTTCAATCCCGTCATGGGGGTCATCGCCGACCGCACGAATACCAGGTGGGGCAAATTCCGTCCGTGGCTGCTCTGGACCGCGGTGCCCTTCGGCATCATCGGCGTCCTGACCTTCACCACCCCCAACATCAGCCCCTCCGGCAAGGTCATTTACGCCTGGACTACGTACCTGCTGCTGCGGCTGATCTACGCCGTGAACAACGTCCCCTACGCGTCGCTCACCGGCGTCCTCACTGGCGATCCTGACGAGCGCACCAGCATTGCCTCCTACCGCCAAATCTTCGCGAACTCCGCCGGCTTCATCGTGCAGAGCCTCGCGATCCCCATGGTCGTTTTCTTCGGGCGTGGCAACGACGCGCGCGGCTACCAGATCACCATGGGTCTGCTCTCCGTCCTTAGCATTCTGTTCTTCATCATCGCCTTCGCCACGACGAAGGAGCGCATCCAGCCCAACCCGCAACAACAAACGTCGCTCACTCAGGACCTTAAAGATCTCTTCAGCAATCGGCCCTGGGTTGTGCTCTTCCTCGTCACGACGTTCTACTTTGCCGCGATCTCCATGCGCGGCAGCGTCATGCTGCCCTACTTCAAATACGTCGCCGGCAACGAGAAGCTCTTCAGCTGGTTCAACGGATTCGGCCTTGCCGCCCTGATCCTCGGGGTCGCCGTTTCCACGCCCATCTCCGTCCGCCTCGGCAAACGGCCGCTCTTTATTCTCAGCATGACTCTGACCGGCATCTTCAATTTGGCTGTCCTCATCCTTCCGCCCCACGCAACCGTCGCCATCATCACCTCGGAGGTTCTGCGCCAGTTCTCCTATGGAATCTCCGGTCCCCTCATCTGGGCCATGATGGGCGACGTCGCAGACTTCGGCGAGTGGAAGACGGGCCGCCGCGCCACCGGAACGGTAACAGCGGCGGTCGTATTTGCCCTTTGGGTGGGTCTCGCCATCGGAGGCGCGCTCGCCGGCTGGCTCTTCTCGCTCTACGGCTACGTCTCGAACGCAGCGCAAACACCGCGTGCTCTCGAGGGCATTCGCCTCACCGCAGGCCTCTATTCCGGCCTCTTCTTCTTCGCCACCGCGATCTGCCTCTTCTTCTATCCCATCTCGCGCAGGATCAACAAAGCCATTTCCGATGAGCTCGCCGGCCGCCGTCTGAACTTCGGCCCTCCCGCGGGTTCCTCGCCGCAAAAGTGAATTCCCCTCAGGGAGGACTCGTGCAGGTGCGATCGACAGTATTGACAGCCCTTCTCGTGATTGGTTTTGCGGCCACAGCTCAGGCCCCCGCGTCTTTGAAAGGTGCTTATCAGGGTGACTTTGTCATCGGCGCTGCGATCAACGCTGCGCAAATCACCGGCGAGGACGCGCGCGGCGACGCCACTCTCAAAGCGCAATTCAACTCCATCTCGCCGGAAAACTGCCTCAAGTGGGAAAGCGTCCATCCCCAGCCGGACAGATATGACTTCACCATTCCCGACCTGTACGTCGCCTTCGGCGAGAAGAATCACATGTTCATCGTCGGCCACAATCTGGTGTGGCATAACCAGGTCCCGGCGTGGGTGTTCAGAGATGACAAGGGCAGCCTCCTCGACCGCGACGCGCTGCTCGCGCGCATGCGCGACCACATTCACACCGTCGTCGGACGTTACAAAGGAAGAATCCAGAGCTGGGACGTCGTCAACGAAGCGCTGAACGAAGACGGCACCCTGCGCCAGTCACTCTGGGAGAAAATCATCGGCGACGACTACATCGCCAAAGCTTTCCAGTACGCGCACGAAGCCGACCCGCAGGCCCAGCTCACCTACAACGACTACAACCTCGAGAACGAAGCCAAGCGCAAGGGCGCCATCGCCCTCGTCACGAAACTCAAAGCCGAGGGCGTTCCCATCACTTCCGTCGGCCTGCAGGGCCACGACAGCCTTACCTGGCCTACGGTTGATCAGATGGACGCGGCCATCTCGGATTTCGCCAAGCTTGACGTTAAGGTCGCCATCTCCGAGCTCGACATCGATGTTCTCCCGCCTGCCGCCCGTCAGCAAACTGCCGACGTCACCCTCAACATCCAGCAGAACGCGGCGTTGAACCCGTATGTCAACGGACTACCGGATTCCGTCCAGCAGCAGCTGGCAAAACGTTACGCCGATCTCTTCGGTGTCTTCCTCAAGCATCGCGACGTCGTCACCCGCGTCACCTTCTGGGGCGTCACCGATGGCGATTCCTGGCGCAACGACTGGCCGGTCCGTGGGCGCACCAGTTATCCATTGCTTTTTGATCGCGCCGGCCAGCCCAAGGCCGCCTTCGATGCCGTCATTCGCGCAGCAGGTCAGCCCGCTTCGTAGCGTGGGCTTCGGGGAGCCGATCCACCACCGCATCGAGTCCCGCTTCCCAGGGAGCGAGCGCAACGCCAAAGCGAGCCTGTAGCTTCGCGTTCGACAAAACGGAGTTCAGCGGCCGCTTAGCCGCAGTGGGATATTCGCTCGAGGCGATGGCCTTGATTTCCGGAACTCGTCCGTCGAGCAGATGTCCTGTACGGGCGAAGATGGCTTGCGCGAAACCGCACCACGTGGTCGCACCGGAACAGGTCATGTGGTAGAGTCCAGCCCACGCTTCCGGTTCGCCGAAGCGGCCGGCCAGGGCTCCTTCAACAATTCCACGTGTCGCATCGGCGATCTCGATCGATGTGGTCGGTGCTCCATGTTGATCGTCGACCACCCGAAGCAGATTCCGCTCGCGCCCCAGCCGCAGCATGGTCAGCAGAAAGTTGTTCCCATGCGGACCGTAGACCCAGCTGGTGCGGAAGATCAGATATCGCCCTCCAACCTGCCGGATCGCTTCTTCCCCCGCCAGCTTGCTCGCCCCGTACACACTCAGCGGATGAGGCGCGTCCTCCTCGGTCCATGGCGCCGGTTTCGATCCGTCGAATACATAATCCGTTGAGTAATGCACCAGCAATGCGTCCGACGAGCGAGCCTCTTCGGCCAGCACCCGCGGAGCTTCGCCGTTGATCGCCATCGTCAGTTCCGGCTCAGATTCGGCTCGATCCACGGCTGTATAAGCCGCGGCGTTCAGGATCACCTGCGGCCGAACCCGACGGACCAGCGTGCGGATCTCTTCGGGAATCGCAATATCAAGGCTCTCGCGATCGACAGCGACAATTTCACCGAAACCCGAAAAGCTGCGCTGCAGCTCTATCCCAACTTGTCCCGCTCCCCCAACGATGAGGACGCGCGAAGAGCCCGTCATGGAAAGACCTCGGCCTTACGCAGAATCGCGCCCTGGCTGTCCTTCTCGGAGACGATAATGTCCGCCGCATTCACAGGCCAGGGAATGGCAAGATCGGGATCGTTCCAAAGGATGGTGCGTTCGCCCGCGGGCGAATAGTAGTCAGTGACTTTGTAAGCGAAACCGACCGTGTCAGTGCGCGCCAGGAATGCATGCCCGAACCCTGCGGGGATCCACATCATCTGACCATTCTCTCCGGTGAGCTCGACGGCCACATGACGGCCGAAGCTCGGTGAGCTGCGGCGCAGGTCGACCGCGACATCCAGCGCGGCGCCATACGCCACGCGTACCAGCTTTCCCTGTGGCTGAATCACCTGATAGTGAATCCCTCGCAGCACATCCTTCTTTGAGATGGAGAAATTATCCTGGACCCAGTTCGCAGGCAGGCCAGCCTCTGTCATTTCGTGCTGGTTCCATGTCTCCTGAAAAGCTCCGCGGCTGTCGCGATAGATCGTTGAGCTCAGCAGAAGAACCCCCGCCAGCGAGGTTTCCTGGACCTTCATCCAATCGCCTCGGAAGGAAAGTACGGGTCGCGCAGCAGGTTGAGCAGATAGTCGCCGTATCCGCTCTTCCGGATTGGTTCGGCCAGCCGCTCCAGTTGCTCCGCCGTGATGTGACCCAGGCGCCAGGCGATCTCTTCCGGGCACGCGATCTTGAGCCCCTGCCGCCGCTCCACCGTCTGGATGAATAGCCCCGCCTCGAAAAGCGAATCGTGTGTCCCAGTGTCGAGCCATGCCATGCCGCGGCTCATGATCTGGACGTTGAGAGTTCCCGCTTCCAGATAACGTCGGTTGAGATCCGTGATCTCCAGCTCGCCGCGCGCCGAGGGCCGCAGAGAGGAAGCGATCTCCGCCACCTGTCGATCGTAAAAATACAACCCCGTGACCGCATAGCGCGATCGCGGCGCTTTCGGCTTCTCTTCAAGGCTGATCGCGCGGCCCGATTTGTCGAACTCCACTACGCCATAACGCTCAGGATCGTGCACCGGATAGGCGAATACCGTGGCGCCGCGTTCGATTTGCGCCGCCGCCTGCAACTGCTTCGAGAATGACTGGCCGTAGAAGATGTTGTCGCCCAGGATCAGCGTGCTCGCGTTATCGCCGATAAACTCCCGGCCGATAAGAAACGCCTGCGCAAGCCCGTCTGGACTGGGTTGTACGGCGTAGCTGATGTTGATGCCCCAGGCGTGCCCATCTCCCAGCAGATCGGCAAATCGCCCCGTGTCCTCTGGCGTGGAGATCACCAGGATGTCGCGCAAGCCTGCCAGCATCAGAGTGCTGAGCGGGTAATAGATCATCGGCTTGTCGTAAACCGGCAGAAGCTGCTTGGAGACCACCTGGGTAACTGGATAGAGGCGCGTTCCCGATCCACCCGCAAGAATGATGCCTTTCATCCCGCCAGCCGCTCCGCGTAATTCTGCTCGATCCAGCCGAGGTAAGCTTTGGTGCGGATGTTTTCCACCCAGGCGAGATGGTCGAGGTACCAGCGAACCGTCCGCCGCAGCCCGCTCTCGAAGCGTTCAGCAGGCTGCCACCCCAGTTCACGCGCGATCTTCGAAGCATCAATCGCGTACCGGCGATCATGACCGGGGCGGTCTTTCACAAAAGTGATGAGCCTTCTGCGAGAGCCGAGAACCGCATCGGGGCGCATTTCGTCGACAAGGTCGCAAATGGTCGTCACCACATCCAGGTTCTTCCGCTCGCTGTTTCCGCCGATGTTGTAGGTTTCTCCGACGCGTCCCCTTTCCAAAACGGTGTGAATCGCGGAGCAATGATCCCCAACAAACAACCAGTCCCGCACGTTCCCGCCATCGCCGTAAACCGGCAGCGGCTTTCCTTCGAACGCGCTGAGAATCATCAGCGGGATCAGCTTCTCCGGAAACTGAAACGGCCCGTAGTTGTTCGAGCAATTCGTCGTCACCACCGGGAGGCCATATGTGTGATGCCAGGCTCGCACCAGATGGTCCGATGCGGCCTTGGACGCTGCGTAGGGGCTGTTCGGCGCGTACGCCGTAGTTTCGGAAAACGCGGGATCATCCGGGCCCAGCGTCCCATACACCTCATCGGTTGAAACGTGCAGAAATCGGAACCTGCTCCGTTCTGCCTCATCCAGCCCTGACCAATAGGCTCTCGCCTGTTCCAGCAACGTAAAGGTCCCCTGAACGTTTGTCCGGATAAACGCCTCGGGCCCCACGATCGAACGATCGACATGGCTCTCTGCCGCGAAATGTACGATGGCTCGTGGTCTGTGCTCGCTCAACAGCGAGCCCACCAGTTCCGCGTCGCAGATGTCGCCCTGGACCAGCGTGTGCCCGGAATCGCTCCTCAGCGAATCCAAATTGGAAGCGTTTCCAGCATAGGTAAGCAAATCCAGATTCACGATGGGCGAACCGACGGTCTCACGCCAGCTCAGGACAAAGTTCGAGCCGATAAAGCCCGCTCCCCCTGTCACCAAAATCGTGTTCTGGATCGCCATAGCTGATGCAACCGGCCTGCCCTTGTATGGTAATTGAACAGAGTTCTCGGAGGATGCCGGTTCAGAGGGGCGGTATCCACAGGCGCAATCTCCCTGCTTCTTCGCGGGCCGGGCAGGCGAACCTGGTGCCCCTAACCAGGTCGGTTCCGGCAAGCTCGTTGGTCAGCGGAGCTGATATTACAATCAAAGCGGCAGCACGCGTCTCTCTGAATGTGGAGCGCTCGATGGGGGATACCTCGGAAATCTTCGAACGGGCAATTAAAGAACACATCGGAGTCATTCACGCGCTCCCCAGCCAGCGGCCCGTGCTGGAGCGCATCGCCGCCGAAATGTGCCGCACGATTCTGAACGGCCGGAAAATCCTGTGGCGCGGGAAGAGACACATTCTCTGCGGACACATGCTCTGCGGCTTCGTCGAGAGATTCGTTTGCCAGGAGCAGCTCGCCGAAGCTGAAAAGGTTGCGCGCTAACCCCAATATCCGTCGGGCAGGCTTGCTGCACGATCCCCTGTGCTCGGCTGCCTGGCTCAATCGATCTCTGATCGATTCTGCAGCCGGACCCGACAATGCAGTGCCATCCACCCGTGTATTGGCTGGAAAGGATCTCGGCAATTGACACTTGAGTTGCGCGTCGAGCGTTTTGGAGAAGAACATATCGAGCCCTATGTGCGCCTCTCACGCGCAGAGTACGGAGACCATGCCGCTGTTTCTCAGGAGAATCACCTGCGCTGGAAGCTCATGGAGAATCCACAGGGCCCTTCGGTGGGGATCCATCTTTACAAGGACGAACAGCTGGTTGGCAGACTGGTGGCGATGCCGCGCGATTTCCTGTACCGAGGCCGCACCTACAAGGCCGCCTATATGGCGGATCTGGTGGTGGAGCGCGAGTATCGCGGAATGCTGCCTCTGCTGCAACTGATGCAGGGATTGAAGCAGCTGTCGGGTTTTGACTTCATCGCGGTCACGCCCAATCCCGCGGGTGCGGAGGTCTGGGAGAAATTTGCGAAGATGCCCGCACACTTCGATCTTGCCGTCGCGGCTCTGCCGCTGCGTCCGGCCAGGGTTGCAGACACATCGGGTAAGCTGAAGTTCGGGCGGCTGGCTCCTCTGGTTGATTGGCCTGCCAATGCACTCCTACGAGGTTTCGGCGGGCTCGCATCGCTGTTCGTTGGAGGTGAACTGGAAGCACGTTGGCCGGATGCCATTGAGCTGGACTCGCTGTTTGCAACCGTTGCAGGTGAGGACAAGGCGACGGGCCGCCGCGACGCAGCTTTCCTGGAGTGGAGATTCCGCAGTAGTCCGGTATTTCGATACGGTACGCTGTTCCTGCGCGATCGAGGCGAGCTCGCGGGATACGTGGTGATGCGCCATTCGGAATACGGTGGCTATCAGTGCAACTTTATCGTCGACGCCTTCGCGCGGCCAGATCTAACCGCCCGTTTGTGGCGAGCGCTGCGGCTTAGGGCGATTCGGGATAGCGCTCGAGAGGGAGTGGAAATGGCGATGGCCATCGGCAATCTGAAGTGCGGCGCACTGGCGAAGCTGGCGCGCCCGCCATTTTTTGCGATACCTGCGCGATTCCTGCCAAGAGTGATGAAACTCTACGCACAATGGTTCACCGCCCCGGAATTCTCGTTTCAGCCAGAGGCCTTTACCTTTTCGCTCGGCGATTGCGACATCGTTTAATCGACAGGTTTCTATGTTCGGATTGGCTTTCCATCACATTGGCGTTGCATGCCGCGACATCGAAAAAGCGGCGACATTCATCAGGACGAACTTTACCGTCAGTTCGGATACCGGCACTGTATTCGATCCTCATCAGAATGCGTTTGTCCGGCTCTTCAATGAAGGAGAAGATGGGGCGCTCGAGCTGGTCTCGGGGCCCGCGGTGGCCAAAACGCTGGAGCGGGGAACGAGCTACTACCACGTGTGCTATCTGACCCCCGATATGGAGGCGACTCTCCTGCAGGCAAAGCAGTGCGGAGCCATTCTCGTCTCCGGCCCCAAACCCGCCGTGCTGTTTGCCATGCGTCGCATCGCCTGGATCTTCACGCCTCTCGGACTGATCGAGTTCCTGGAGGAAGGATGAAAGCCCTCCTGCTCAGCAACATCAATATGCAACCTCTGGGGGCACTCCTGAAGCCGTGGGATGTCACCTTTGGCGAGTTCAACAGCATTCTCCTCGACCTGGCGAATCCGGCGTCTCCTGCCGCCTCCGGCGAATTCACCCACATCCTGTGCCTCTATGACAGCGACACGATGATGGGCGATGCGCTCTACGGTGACGGCGCTGCGGTGCAGTGCGAATCGTTGCTCGCGGTGCTTGAGTCGTTCTGTGCCACACACCCAGGCAAGGTCGTGGTCGCGAATACCTTCTGCTTCGACGCGGCCCGCTGGCTCAGCTTCGCGGATCTGCTGCACCCGCAGTCACTGCGCGCCGCTGAAAACCGCCTGAATGATCGGCTCATCGACATAGCGCGCACGAACCCGAATCTGCTGCTCCTGGATATTGAGCTCCTCTTCCGGTGCCACGGCGAAGATGCGCTTCTTTCCGCGCCGTTCTGGTATCTCGGGCGAATCCGCTACAGCAACCAGATGTTCCGCTCCCTGGCCGCGCTCCTGCATCAGGCCGTCGATGCCTATGCAAACCGCAGCCGCAAAGTGCTGGTTCTCGACCTGGACAACACGCTGTGGGGCGGGATTGTCGGCGAAACCGGGCCTCTCGGGATCGCCCTTTCCGAAGACGGCGAAGGCCGCTGCTACCGCGATTTCCAGCGCGAGGTGAAGGCTCTGCAGCGCACCGGCGTGCTGCTGGCCATCTGCAGCAAGAACAACCCCGGCGATCTGGACGAGGTCTTCGATCGGAATCCCATGATGATTCTTCGGCGCGAGGACTTTGCCTGCATCCGCGCCAATTGGGAGCCAAAGCCGCAGAACCTGCTGGAGATCGCGGAGACACTGAACCTCGGCGTCGACAGCTTCGTCTTCATTGACGACAACCCGGTAGAGCGGGAGATGGTCGCGACTGCGGTGCCAGGCGTTGCGGTCCCAGTTTTTCCGGAGCGCATCGAAAATCTTCCGTCCTGGTTCATGCGCGATATTGTTCCGGCTTGGTTCGGCAGATATGCCATCACTGCGGAAGACCGCAATAAGACCACTCAATATCGCGCAAATGAAGAACGCCGACAGCTCTCGAGCACTCTCGACCTGGATGCCTTTCTCCGCGACCTGGAAATCGAATGCACTTTTCACATCGATCCGGTGGAACAGATTGCGCGCGTTGCGCAGCTGACCCAGAAAACCAACCAGTTCAATCTCACCACGCGCCGTTATGAGCTTCCCGACATCCGCCGTTTTCTCGAAAGCCCCGATCACGCGGTGGTTCTGCTTGAATATAAGGACCGGTTCGGTACTGAGGGTTCCGTCGGACTGGCGATCCTGGATTACGCGGAGAGCCGCATCGACACGTTTCTGATGAGCTGTCGCGTGATTGGGAGAAAGGTTGAAGATCGAGTCTTGGGGAAGATCTGCGAACTCTTCCGGGAGCGCGGCCTCGCGAGGATCGTGGGAGAATTCATCCCCACACGCAAGAACCAGCAAGTCGCCGCGTTTTACGACAACCATGGCTTTACTCTGCTCTCGGAGCAGGAGGACGGCCGCAAGCTTTACGAGAGGATTCTTGCATGAGTGCAAAATCGGCAGAAGTAGCGTCTGTGGTCGCTTCGGTTCTGAACCTCCCCGCAGCCGAGGTCACGGCCGACGCTTCGATGGAGAACCTTCATCAGTGGGACTCACTCGCACAGCTCAATATCTGTCTTGCATTCCACGAGCGCTTCGGCGTTGCCATGGACATGGAAACAATTGCCTCGTCCACAAGCGTTGCGAAGCTGGCTGCTCTTTTGCCGAATTGACGGCCCAGCGGAATCAGCTCGGCAGCGGGATCGCGCGCGGATCCGGAGCCGCCGCTGAGATACGGTCCGCCAGCTCACCCATCGTTGCGAAACTGCCCGATGCGAGAATCGCCTTCAGCTTGGCAGCTGTGCCGCGAAGGTTCACGTAAGACCGGAACCGGCGCTGCGGCGGCATACGCAGGCGCGGATGATCTGGATCGATCTCTCGCGGATGAATGTACCAGATCACGCTCCGTCCGTCCTTGCGCACCTGCTCCGCCATCCTCATGACCAGCCGGAGGGGAAACAGACGAAGATAGCCGCCGCCAAAAAAACATTGCGGCCCCAGTGGCGTGCCTGCGACGCTGATCGGAAACTCAACCAGCGGCCCGGCCGCAGAGCGGACGACCCACGGATGCCGCGATACGTCTGGCATGCCACCGTGCCCGTGCGGAGCAGGGAAGACCGAGCTGTCAAAGGTGTATCCGGCCGCAACGATTTCGTCGAAAGCCCAGGGTGTCTCCCTGGTAATGGAAAATCCCGGCGCGCGGTAGCCGCGCACGGGTCGGCCAGTGGCATCTTCCAGGGTGGCCTTTGCCCGACAAATGTCGTCGCGAAATTGAGCTGGCGAGAGTCCGTGGACGACCTGGTGAGCGTAGCCGTGACTCGCCACTTCGTGCCCTCGATCCGCCGCTTCCCTCATCAGCCGAGGAAAGCGCTGCGCCACCCAGCCCAGGGTGAACAGAGTTGCTTTTACGTTGCAGGTGTCCAGCAACTCCAGAAGCGCGCGAAGGTTTCCTTCCACCCGGCTCGGCAGAGCATCCCACGCAGGGAGGTCCGGCGTCTCCTTCGTCTCCAGGATGTGGAACCAATCCTCAACGTCGATGGTAAAGACATCCGGCATCGTCGGTGCTGCTGCTTGACCCAGTTTCCCAGGCGCCATCGGAGCTTCCACATGACAGCACAGGGGATTGACGTTACTTTATCAGAGGACACAATCACAGCTTGAGAACACAACGCAAGGCCCCGTTACTTTCGCGCCCAGTTCATCTGGCTCCAGACCCATCCTCTATCCGGCGCGTGGTAAGCATCGCAGTATAGAAAACAAGGGGAACCACAATTGAAGAAAATTGCAATCCTCGGCACGCGCGGCATCCCGGCCCGTTACGGCGGCTTTGAGACGTTTGCTGAACACCTGGCAACGCGGCTCGCCGACCGCGGTGTGGATGTTACAGTCTTTTGTCCTTCCGCCTCCCCGAAGAGCAACGAGACGTATAAGGGCGTTACTCTCAGGTTCGTCCAGTTCCCCAATTCAGGCACGTACTCCGAGATGATCTGGGATGGGCGGTGCTACTGCGTGGCTCGGCGCGGCTACGATGTCGTGTACATGCTTGGCCTTGCCGGTGCATATGCTGCATGGGTTCCGCGTCTCTTCGGCACCGAAGTATGGGTCAACACCGACGGCGTCGAGTGGAAGCGCACCAAGTTCAACTGGCCCCAGCGGGCCTACCTCGCCCTGGCAGAGGCCCTCAGCGCGCTCTTCGCGACACGAATTATCGCGGACGCCGCCGCGATCGCGACCTATCTACGCCGGCGGTATCCCGGACTGAGGCGGATCTCCACCATAGCGTATGGTGCGGATCTGCCTGCCGCCAGGCCGGATCGGAGTCTTATCGATAAATGGGATCTGCAGGAAGACCACTATTACATTGTTGTCTGCCGGCTCGAGCCTGAAAATCACCTCCGGGAAATCATTGAGGGTTTCGAGCAGTCCAGCTCTTCTCTGCCGCTCATCATCCTTGGAAGCATCGAGAACCCCAACCCTTATGTGCGGAAACTGCTTGACCATAGCAGCGCTCGGGTCCGATTCATAGGAACGGTTTATGACAAGGATGTGCTGGCTGCGCTGCGGTTTTACTCCCGAGCCTATCTGCATGGTCACAGCGTGGGAGGGACCAACCCTTCCCTGCTCGAGGCGATGGCCTGTTCGAACCTGATCATCGCGCACGATAATCCTTTCAACCGGGAAGTCCTTCAGGATTCCGGACTATTCTTCACGACCCGTGCGGATCTCGCAGCCGCCGTCAACGCAATTGACAATGATCGGGTTGACGTCCGAAAACTCCGAGACCAGGCAACCGAAAGAATTCGCGCCAACTACCAGTGGAGCCAGATCGCCGATAGCTATCTGAACCTGCTGAAGAGCGAGTAAATGGACCGCTCGCGGTGATCCCCCTCGGAGGCTTTTGCGCTAGTTATTATAGGCTGCTATCACGCATTGAGTACCGCCCATATAGCCAAGATATTGCGACCAATACAGCCAGATCTCAGCGCGCGCAAACCCTGCTTCTCGTAAGTGGCTGAGAACATCCCAGCCAAAATAGCGAAAGCAAAGCGTTCCCTGTGACGGATCCTTCAAGTTACCGCCATGGTATTCGGGCTCCAGGAGATACTTAATAGTTCCATCAGGCTCCATAACCGCCCTCACCGTCGTCTCGTGACGATCGAGATTGGTCGGTACCGTGAATAGGAGCCTTCCGCCGGGACCGAGACACCGGCACATCTCTCGGAAGCAGGCGCCGGCGTCGGGCACATGCTCGAGGACATCGAAACTCAGCATAAAATCGAACGCCCCGTCGCTCCAGGTTAATCGTCCGAGGTCTTCATTCCGAATGCCGCGGAGCGATGCCCCCAACGGAATTTCATCGCCGAGATACTCACTTCCGCTGACGGAGTGGAGACGTCCGCGCATCCAGCGATAGGTGCGAGTCAACTGCTCGGAAATGTAGACCGGCCGCCCGGACTCCGGAACGAATTCCTGCAGAAATAATTGCAGAGCCGCGCGGACCCGGTTCTTGAGCCTGCAATGCACACACACCAGATGCTCGCGAAGGTTCGGGATCGCTCGGCTATCTCTGTCTTTCACCGCATAGTCGAAACTGGAATTAAAGACTGTGGCGCGCTCGCACAGTGCACAGTAGCCTTCCGTCGCAAACTCCCCGAACTGCCGGGGCATCAGAGATTGCTCCGCCCGCTCTCGGCCTTGCAGCTCAGAACTCTGCTCCTGTGACCAGCGCTGGTATTCCGCAAGAGTCGTGAGCTTTACAACGGGAAGACGGGCGTCGCCGTTAAACCTCGGGATTCTGCCCACTAGCGGCCGTGCGCTCATCCAGGTGCGATAGCCTGCATAGAGCGGCAGCGCCAGACGGCTAAGGAGTGCTGAAGACCGGACCGTCCTCTTCAACGACGAGAGCATACGGATCTCCTGGCGGTTGGCTATGCATTGCATTGCCCGAGCGGCATCCGCTTATTCACATGCAAGCCCGAAAACATTCGGCGGAGCAATCGTCCATACACGTCATTATCAGAGCACAGCTCTGTACAATTCAGCGGTCTTTTTCCCGATCTCGTTCCAGTCATGGTTGAGCCGCACATATTCCAGCGCCCGTTCAGCCACCCAGCGTCTTCCCTCTTCATCCTGAAAAACGCGTATCAGCGTTTGAGCCAGAGACGTCGCTGCCCCCTGACGAAACAGGTATCCATTTTCCCGCTCGGCTACGATTGCCGTCATTCCCGGCAAGTCCGAAACCAGCACTGGTCGTCCATAGCTCATCGCCATGAGAACAACGCCGCTCTGATATACCTCACGGTACGGCAGGACTACGATATCGGCGGCAGCATAGTACAAATGGACTTCAGAGTCAGGAATATAACGAATGTGCAGTACGCAACGATCACGGATGCCCAGGTCGTCGATAAGCCTGTCGTATTGCGAAAACTCCATTCTCCACGGCCTTCCAGCAACGAGCAGAGTAACTTCCGCAATTTCACGTGAAACGTCGGCGATGGCTCGAATAAGGAGATCCAAACCCTTGACTTGTTTGATCTGGCCAAAGAACAGCGCCACCTTTGCATCCTGCCGGATGCCCAATACAGATCTGGCTTCGACCGGGTTCATTAACGCGGGAACCTTGGCCAGATAATTGCCGTGCGGAATGACGCTGATCTTCGCAGGGTCGACACCGAGCTTTACCAACTCCTCCCTAGACGCGTTGTTATGGACGATAAGCCGGTCGACGCGACTGTAAACGCGAGAGTTCCTGGATGCCTTTTGATCCCCCTCCAGGGATTCCACATCGTGAACGGTTGCGACGATCTTACGGCCACAAAGCTTGCCCAGCGTCACTTCCGCCAGCTCCGGAAGCGCGTGTTCGAAGAAATGAAAGTGACAGACTCTTTCCCGCTGGACAACCGCATTTCCCAGTGCCGCGACGACTCCCTTTAGAAAGCGGCAAGCACGCATCCAGCGGTTTTGCGAAGCGAACAGTCGCCCGAAAACGGGACGGAACCGTAGATTAGCGACTGCTGGATCGGCTGTTTCATCGCATGTATAAAGGCTGACATGGCAACCTGCCGCGAGCAGTCCACGACATAGCCCGACGTCGTAATAGTCCATCCCGCCGTGCCCGCCAACATGTTCAATGACCGCGACGGAGACAAATGTCTCGTTCATTCGCCTCCAGCGCCCTCGGCGATTGCTGACTGCAGCCGCGAATTCGTGGACGGAAGCGATCGCGCTTCGGCCTTCATTGCAACCAGGAGCGCGACGAAAAACAGCGTGATCTCCGCGTACCAGACAAAGAGGCCTGTAGTGAGCGAATTCAGGGCCGTAAAGAGAAGGAAGCCGAGGGTCGCATCTCGCAGGGGGGTGTGGGCATCCGGCGGGAGCGCGGCTGCACTCCGCAGCGCAAATCGGTATTGGAAGGAAAAGAGAATTACGCCGAAGAGACCGTAGGAAAATGCGATCCCTACCAGGCCGATGTCCGTCCCATAGAAGTAGGCTCCCAGCATCTGTTGGCCGCCGCCTTGCCATTGATTACTCAGCACGCCGTTTCCCAGGAGCGGGTGCTTCTGTATATAGGGAAGCACCAAGACAGACTCAAGCAGCCGTGCGTTGGCGGAACTATCGGTTCCCGTCGTTCCCGTAGAAACAACCGTGAATGCATCTGTGAATTTTGCTCCAGTGCTCGTTACCAATTGGGGACGGACAACCATGATCGCCGCCAGACCAAGACCTGCCAGAGATACAAAGACAAAGAGGGACGTCACAAACTCACCGACTCGCCGCCATCGAAACAAAAAGAACAGGAGGGTCAGTCCCATGCTGACTGTCAGCCAACGCTCTGTTAACCCCACCGCACCGAAGAGAAAGAGTATGGCCGCCGCCCCGTAGTATCTCAGCCGTCGTGTTCGAAAGCCGCGAAGCGCGTAATAGACGACTCCGTAGAGTATGAAATAGGCCGGCAGCTTAAAGATCGGGGTTCCGTCGCCGGAATCCGCGATAAAGCCAGGGCCATAAGAGGCGAAACGGGCAGGGCTCAGAGCCAGCCGCATGAGGAAATAGAGGCCAAAGGTACCCCATGCCAGAACCAATAATGCTGCCTCGATGTCCGTGAGGGTTATGAGCCGTCGTCGCAGCGCATTGAGCAAGAGCAGCCACATACCCAGCAGTCCCACTCCACGTTCTGCCAGCATGCCGAAGATCATCGGTTGCCCGAATTCCCGCCATGCTCCCCAGGCGGGAAGAACTATGCCGGCAAGCATGAGCACCAGAACATAGATCTCGAATGTTGAAAAGCGCAGCCCAGTCGAAAGCTTCCAGGGAAAGTACGCCAGAAAGAAGATGAGCCAACAAAAAGCAAACCACGCCTCCTGAACGTATTGCATCCCTGGGAAAAACTGAAGGATGCGGAAGCTCATCAAGAGCGCAATGGACAGCACGCTCTGTCTGATCCAAGTGTTGACCCGGGTGGTGCGCAATATCTTTGAAGAGCCAGCAATGAAAGGGCTCTTCGAAACAGGGTGCATCTGATAGGGGCGGATCGCTGCGAATTCATCCTGCATCCTTTGAAATCCTTTCCCCTCACCGAACCACTTGGGTGTCCGGTCGCTGCTCGCTGATCGTCTGAACTGATGCGGGTCGATCGTCTTTATATTTATGACGCAAAGCTTTTGGAACGCTACTCACACCCCGCAGGATAGCAGCGATCGCATCGAACCGCCTGTGGAGGAGAAAAGGGCCGGCACGCCGGATGAGAAACAGCGGATAAAAGATTGCGGCCAGCAAGAGGTTCTTCCCCCGTGCATGTAAGACTACATTGAGCAACCGATTGCGAGCGATGTGATAACAATAAAATGGCAGCCGTGCGCCACGAACCGACCAGAAATCGGAGAGGTCGACGTTCGGATCCCTCGTGCTTCCCTGAGCACGGTGAAGGATGAAAGCGGCGGGAAGGTACCTGATCCGTATTCCAACCCGACCGGCCCTGAGACAGAATTCCACATCCTCCTCGTACATGAAGAACCGCGGATCGAAGCCACCGAGCCGCAAGATAACAGAGCGCCGCAGAAACAGCGCACATCCGGTCGCGAAGGAAACATCTCGCTCGATCATCGCGCCCGGCGCCACGGCACTTTTGTTGATTCCCGGCGTGAACGCGCTCGCCCGCCGCCAATCGATGTCTCCCCCCCCATACCACAACACTTCGGGGTCATCGAAGTAGGCGATCCGCGGGACAACAATACCGACATCCTCCTGCACCGCCATCGCCTTCTCGAAAGTCTCAACGGTGTTTGCTGAGACGACAGCGTCATTGTTTATCAGAAACAAAAACTCGTAGCATGAACGTCCCATTGCCCAGCGGATCCCGATATTGTTGCCGCGGCCGAATCCAACGTTCTCCGACGCGCGGAGAAGCGTTGTGCCGGTGGCAAAGCTGAGCGCCGGTGCCAGGTCGGGATCAAGTGGCGTGGTATCGACCACCACGATGTCCACCGGAACCGTCGACGCCAGAAGCGACCGAACACAGGCTGCGGAATCCACCGCTCCCCGAAAACTGACAATAATAGCGCAGGTCCTGGGTCGCTGGGCTGGCAAAGAGTTACCGGTTTTCCGTTCGGCGGCTGGAAGAGAATCATTCATTTAGATCGGCTTGTTTGCTGCGCCTGAACAAATAGGGACTGCCAGTCGATCAGAGGTGATAAACAGGATGCCTCCATATGCGTCGCCATGGTCGGCATTGGAGACCACAAACGATACCGCCGGCCAAACAGCACCCGTCGCCATCCCCACCACCATGTCAGCGCCCAGATTTTCAGCCGGAGCCAGTTGCTCCAGTGCACTCGAATATCCGCGAGCTCAAGTCTCTGTGTAAGAGCCAGCCACATGGAACAGTCGACATTGCCGCAGCTGTAGGTTCTGAACAAGGATCGGGTGCGAATCAGGTTCTCCCGAGTACTCATAAATGTGAGGCACGTAGAGCTCGCTGTACGCCAGTACCGATCACCAGACGGCCTGACAATATGGCGCTCGACACGAGAGGCCGTGTTATAGCTGTCGGGGTGATCGTACGGAGTGACAAAATCTGCGTCGGGATTCTCCCGCATAAAAGTCACCATCTTCTCCAGTGCATTGGGCAGATAGAAATAGTCGTCCTCCGCCAGGTATACGAGGCTCGCGCAATCCTGCTCTGTCAGGAGATCCATCTGGAGCGAGAATGTCCCGCTATTGCCTATTTTATTGCGGGATACGATCTCGAGATCATCGCCGTCAAAGGTATCTCGAAAGAGAGCCTCATATTCTGGAGGGCAACCGTCCAGAATGGCCCAGATCTTTACGCGAAGTCCGCCCAGCGCCCTTTGGAATGAGCGGAGGCACAGCTCGGACAGCTTATATTTGTCATCCGCAAAACAGGCCGGAGTTTTCGAAACTCCCGGGTAAATGCGGTATGCCACTGCAAGGTCAAACATTACATTCCTCGCCTGATGTAAATCCATGGAAGAGCAATGTTATCTCCTGAGTCGCGCGAGATAGACGAATTGAAAGGCAAACAGACCAGGCGCAAGGATGCACAACAGACGGTCCAGCTTTGACACCAGCGAGGGAAATAGTCTCCGGATTGGTCCGATAAACGGAACCAGCCCATCTGGTCTTGCCCTCAGAACCTCGTAGCCCGTTTGCTTCAGAAGTTCTTCGGACGATCGCATGTCAAAAAACCGAAAATGCGTCCTGTCCAAAATGCCCCAATCCTCGTAGCGCCATCGGCCGATCAAAAACTGCAGGCGCTGTCTCCACCACACTACATTGGGCAAAGCCACCACGATCACTGATTCCGGTCCCAGAACACACTTGAGTCGTTCCAGCAGGTCATCTGGAGCATACAAGTGTTCCAGAATATGACTCAGAATCACACAATCGACTTCACCTAAAGAAACGAAATCGAAAGTGTTCAATTCAGCACAAATCACCTGAGACAGCCTTCCGGCTGCCAGCGTAGCTTCTTCCTGTGAGTATGTAATGCCCACAACGATTCGCTCACGCTCCTGACGAAGGCGTTCTCCAAAGGCCCCGGTTCCGCAGCCGACATCGAGAATCCGAACTGCGGTCGGCGGAACAAAGGAAAGGACGCACTCGTTCACGCCCGCATAGACGGTCAGGGTTTTTCCCAATCACACCTCCCTCCAGAGGCATCATAACGCTACAAATCCTTCGGCGGGCGATCAGCGTGGCGCGCCGGCGTCCCCGCGCTTTGGTCCTGAGGGCCCGTCATGCACTTTTTCAGAACGCTTCCCGGACACCGCGCACGTATCCAAAACCTCTATCGGTTGTGAAAGCACTGACCGGGCTCCAATGAGAGGAAAAATCACGCATGCTTTTGTGCCAATCGCTGCAACAGCAGCCAGGTAGCCACAGCCAGCGAGCCATCCGTGGCCAGGCTTGCCCATGCCGCACCGTGCCAACCGTATCGCGGTATGAGCCAAAGATTCAGTGCCAGGTTAAAGCCGGCAGCTGACAATTGAGCGACCGTGCGGTAACGCTGGAAGCCCATGCCAGTCAGAGCACAGCCCGTGAGCTGATGAATTCCCCGCATAGCCGGGAGCAGACACAGCCATCGCAAAGCCTGAACACCGGCGGCGAATCCTCGGCCCACCAGGTGCGGGATCAGTGGAGCCACGAGGAAAAGGACCGCGGACATCATAAGACCAACGAGCGAGGCCCGTATCGCCAGCCGAACTGCTAGCCGACTTACACTGCGAACATCGTTGTTGCTACTATCACGAACATACCGGGGGAGTGCAGCGGCATCCAGGGCAGTAATCGGCATGTTTGCAATATCGACGATCCGATAGGCCATGGTGTAAATCCCGTTCTGGACGTTCATGCCGTAGTGGCTGAGAAGAGTCTTATCGATATCGTTGTAGACCGATTGCGCTGACCAGCCCAACGAGAAACCCAACCCCTCTACAGCGTGGGAAACCACCAGACTGGGTGAGAACTGTGGCCAACAAAAGCCTTTCGAAACCACGAAGAAACCCACGATGGCCGCTAAGAGTGACACGTACAGCGACGCCATTGCCCACTGCTGGGCGTTGGAGTGCGGCAGCAGAATTGTCATGATTCCAACCGCAAGCAGACGAAGGCCATTCGTCAGGATATTGAGCGCCGCAGTCATCCGCAGCCGCTCAAATGTCTGGAATACGAAACCCATACTTGCCAGCATCTGGCTAAAAATGCAATTTCCAATTCCGACCGGCAGAACAATAGCGGCGCTGGCTGAATTCAGAAGATGGGGCGCAACCAGCCAGAGCACCGCGGTCAGAGCCGTTCCAGCGATTGTGGTTGAGAGAATGATGTTTCCCCAATAGACAGCAAAACTGTTGGGCTGCGAACCGACATACCTGACGAACAAAAGCCCGGAGCCGAGAGTGCTATAGGGCATCACAATCCCCACGAAGGCGAAGGCTCCCGCGAAGATCCCATACTCTCGGACGCCGAGCAATCGAGCTAACAGGACGAAATATCCAGCCTGCAACAGGAAACTGCAACCTTGACCAACAAGCATCCAGCCCGCATTGTGGGCGAGCGTGTTAGTTCGGAGTCTTCGAAACTCAGTTGTCAGCGACAACATGCTGGAACGGAAACCGCTTCTTCTCAGAGAAGCACCTCACTACACCCTTACGTCCTCATCAGAATTTGATACCTTGCTCCGCCTGATGGCTCGAAAAACGCGATACCAGCAGTCGGCAAACAATCCCTCGGCTGCCGCTTTTCGGATATCAGCCTACCATCTCGTTGGCTGCCGAAGCAGTCACTTTCTGAATATAGAAAGACCCGGGCTCCCTGTCGGGCGTCAGATACGGCGCGATCGCCTTCAGGCGGTCATAATGGTTGTGCCGCAGATAGTTCAAAGCCCCGATAATCCTCCAGTCGTGATTATTCGATAAGAATGCTTCCAGCACATATTGCTCATTCCAGAATTTCACGTCCTCCACAATCCAGAGTGGCGGATAGTTCCGCGGTGAGAAGATATCGTGAATATGAACAATCACTCCATCAGCAAGAGTTGGCAGAAGTTCTAGATACTCGAACAGTACATCGCCCTGAGGCCGTATAACATGGGAGGAGTCAATAAAGAGAATATCGTTATTTCGAAGCTGCGAGAAAAGAGCGGTGCCGACGTCCTCGACCCTCTTGCGGATAACCTGCACGCCGGTCCGTTCGAGCCAAGGCATTTCGTAGGGTTCTATACAGATATGCTTGCAGTCGTAGGTTGCATCCTCGTCGCGATTCTTGCGAATCGCTCTCAGGGCCGCCAAAGTCGAGTGGCCGCTTCCGATTTCAAACAGCCTCCGCGGACGGATCAGGCGAATAATCTGATACAGGTACTCTGCATCACCAGATTCGAAGCTGCCGTTCTTCATGTAGAACTGGCCCGGTTCGTCTCCAGTTGCAGGTATCCCCGTTAGTTCGTCGGAGAACGTGAGCTGATCGAGAAGATCGAGTTGCCCCTCAACATTCCAGCTGATTCCTGGAAGCAGTCTCTCTTCGCTGAGCGGGATCCGCAGTGTGTCGGCTGCGAATTGTGGCTCATAATAGTGATCCAGCAGCGGAAATACTCCTACCCGCATCAGGGCCCGCCGGCAGTGCGGCAATCGCTGAACGCCCGTCCGCCGTATTATTTTCAGCAGCCATGCGGCCGGATAAGTCAGAAGGGCCAACAGAAGGTCGGTCGACTGGATTAGGCGACGAGCCGCCCGTCGAATATTTGCCTTCACATGAATACTCCAACCACCTGGCCTGCAAGTTGATAAACCTGTCGATGCCTGCGCCGCACACTGCATTTGTGTTGAATACGCCGATTCTATATCAGGGCGATCTTGATGAGCCGCAGGCGGTGAGCTGTCGGGAACCCCCGCCGCCGTGCAAAAAGCGAGGGCCCAGCCAGCTGTCTCTTTTTAATTCGAAGGTCTTAACATGGTGGACGCGGAAGGAATCGAACCTTCAACCTGTCGATTAAGAGTCGAATGCTCTGCCAATTGAGCTACGCGTCCACGGAAGGGCGGCCGGGCGGGAAGGCCCCGCGAGACGAGCAGAAATCCGCCGCACCCCCCTCAATATAGCACAGCAAAATCACCGACATCCGAGCACTCACGAATGCTGCGGCACCACAGATTTTCAAGGAATTTTGCCCCGAAACATCCACCTCAGAAGGTGAAGGAGAGCCCGCCTTCCACGCTTCGCGGCGCCTCTGCAAAATACAGCGTGCTGCCGTCGCGGGAGACAAATGGCCGGTATCCTTCGGCCAGCAGATTACGCACGTCGACCAGTGCTTCGACTCCGTTTGGAATCATGCGGCGATAACGGATCGGCTGTCGCACCAGAAAACTCAGATACGGATCCGCGGCGCCGGCGGCAAATGCATTCACGGGCGTCAGCGTCCCCGAATTCTGCCAGCGATACGAAGCACGCCACTGCATTCCGGAAGCCGCCAGCTTGCCGCGAACCGCCGCCCCGCACATCGGCGTCGCATGGGCCTTCATGCCGTCCAGCATCTGATCGAGACTCTGCGACCCCGGCGCCGCTCCGTTCATCTCCAGCGCATCGCCCAGCGCCACGTCGAAGGAAATCCACGTGCTCCCGTTCACTTGGCGCTCCACTTCGCTCAGCATTCCATTGCCGGTGAAGCTCCCTCCGCTGGCGCGCAGCAGGTCGCTGGTTTCGTCATACAGCAGGTTGCCACCGGCCCAGTCCGCCGCTGAGATGTTGCCACCGCCGCTCACCACAGGATGCTCCACGCGCTCGTGCCACGCCACCACCTTCACGTGCAGCGCGCCTTCGCTTCTCCCGGCTGCAATCTCCTGGTGAACGCCCTGTTCCAGCTGGAGTCTGCCGTCCCGCTCGCCCAGCTTCGGCTCGACCGTGGATTCGCGGTCCAAATCGTCGACCTGCTGGATGCCCGGCGCGGTGGAAACACGATAGGAAACAAAGTTGCCGCCCCGGCGCATCGTCACCGTGGCGAAAGGATGATTCGCCAGCAGCGCGTCTCCCAGATGAATCGCCTCAGTCTCATCGCCGAATTCCGCCTGCACCGATTCACCAAAGTTCAGCGTTTCTCCGCTGCGCATCGCGATGACCTGCAGCCCCTGGCTCGTCGGCCCTCCGGCAACATCGGGCCGGGTTTCGACGGCGGCTACCGTGCGGAAGGTTCGCCCCGGCGCCAGCTGCTGCTCATATCCCGCCATCGCGTTCAGAGCCGGGTCCTCCGCCTGGCTCAGATCGGCCCGGAAGATCATCGCCCTTCCGTCATCGGGAGCCCGCTCCATTTCGAAGTCGTTGTGGACACCGCCGTCGCCGAACCCGCTCTCCCCGCCGCGCACCGTCACCCGCGCTTTCAGTTCGGGCGCCGACCCGTCGCCGTTCGTCACCACCACCAGCGGGCCATCCTGCAGCATTCGCAGCAGAGGCCGATTCGCCGACAGCCGCAGCGTCCATGTCCAGTCATCCTTCGGCTCGTCGGCTGGCCGCGGCTTGGCCGGGAGCCAGCGGAACGCTTCATAGAGGGTGTCCAGCGTGAGATTGACCACCAGCTTCGTTCCCCCGATCACCCGCAGGTTCTCTCGCAGAGTCGGAAGGAAGAGCGCGCCCGAAGCCTTAACTTCGTAGATTCCAGGAAGGATGGTATCGATGCGATAGCGGCCGTGCTCGTCGGTGAAGACCTCGCTCGCCACGGTGAAATCGGGCCTGAGCAGCTCCACCACGGCGCCCGCCTGTGGCGCGCCCCGGCTGTCCCGCACCAGCCCCGTCAGGCTGTTGGACTGGGCGCTCGCCTGCGCCCCCGCCGTGCACAACACGGCCACCGCGATCAGAATCGGCCCGGAGATGGAGGTACGTCTGCTCACTCAGTCAGTGATCTTTGCTCCCTGGCGTGCTCCCTAAGGTTTTCCCTGCCTCGTGGCTCTTGCGACCACTGAAGCGCCGATCCCGTTCCGGACGTGGGCGCCCGGAAACCGAATTCCTGTGCCTATTCCACCGTAAAGGGCGCCGACTGCGCAATCTGCTGTCGTGTTACGTCGTCGTTCACGCTGATCTTCACGAGGTACTTCCCAGGCTCCAGACTTGCAAGGGGGAGGGTCTTCTCCAGTGTCAGCTGGTCCGAACTGGCGCCCAGCTTTTTCGAGTCTTCCTGCGTATCCAGAATCGACTTGTTGGTATCCGTATTCAGGATCTGATAGCTGATTCTGGCGTTATTCTGCTTGCTCTTCTCATCCAGACCGAGATTATAAACCTGCATCCAGAAATTCAGGCTCTGGTTCCGGTGAAACATCGCCGGCGACGCCGGATTCGTCGTCACCCTCGGCCGCACATAGGTGTTCCCGAGAATGAACGATCCCGCCCCAATCTCTTTCGACGGCACCCGCTCCATCTTGTCCGCCAGAATCAGCGAAGACGCGGCAAGGTGGTCGTCGTCGTAGCGCGGTACGGTAATCGCCTGCGCCCACACCCCTACATGGTCCGGGTTGCTCACGTCCTTGATCGCAATGTCGATCCGATAACGGCCGGGACGCAACGGAAATGCCTTCCAATAGAGCTCGGCCCCGTCCATCTCCCGGGGCAGCAGTTCCGCCGGATAAGGCCCTGCCTCCACCGGATCCTCAAAACTCTGCACCACCCGGTCGGTGATCGTCGAAATCCGGCCGATGATGCTCACGTCGCCTTTTGCAACCCCGTCCTTGGTCGTGAACGTGATGTCGCGGTTCTTGATCTGCAGTGTGATCGGCACCAGCACCGTATCGTCCGTCACCTTCACGAAATCGGTGCGCACCTCGAACGGGAAGAACGGCCCATTCAGGACCTTGTGGCTCGACAAAAAGCTCGCCAGATCCATGTCCTTGAATTTGATCTCCGGCGGCGCCTGAAGCTTCGCGAACTGCTCCATGCGATCGAATTCCTTGCTCTGATTCGTCGAGCTGTCCGGTCCCGGTCCCAGGTCTTCCAGTCCGCCCTTGAAGCGGTCTGCCTTCTTCGCCATGCCCATCTGCTCATAGAGCGTCTCGCCGCCGTTCGGCACATGCAGCAGGGCGTCCTTCTCCGAACGGTCGATGGTCATGTGGTAGTCGCCGCACATGCACGAATCCACAAACTCGATATCGATGTTTTCCCCGATCCCCTCCAGATAACGGTAGTGCCAGGTTTCGAATGGAAATGTCGAGGTCTCCCCACCGCCCTCCTCGACAGGGCGCTCGTAGTTGCCGCCGCTGGGATGCGAATCCGTGCTGTCCGCCGGACCGAACGCGATGTAAATGTGTCCGCGATCCGTCATCCACCCCGGCTTGCCCGCCGCGAAATGCTCGTTCGCATAGGCAATGCGCCGGTAGTGCTCTTCGCGGAACTCATTTTCCGGCGAATCCGGGTTCGGATTCCTCCGCCGCCAGAACTGCTCGATAAACGCGTCCCGTTCCTCGTCGTTGCTGAGGCTCATGAACGCCTTCTTCTCCTGGTCCGTAATGATCCAGCGGACATCCTCGTCCAGCCACTTCTTGTAGGCTGTCCCGATCTCCTGCCGCAGTTCCTTCTGCTGCTTGAACCGCTCCTTGTCCGAGAGTTGCCTCTTCAGAGGATCCTGATTGTCCTGTTGATTTTGCGTCGAGTCCTGGGCGCTCGGTGTCGAGGACTGGGCCTGGGACTGCGCGCGGGCTGCCACACTTCCGGCGCCGGCCAGCAATGCGATCAGGATCGCGGAATAGAGCGAGAATCGATTCCTGGACATACGCCGATGCTACTCCTTGGGGGCGCATTCAATTCTACGAGCCTGGAGCAGGCCTTTCAAGCAAATCCTTATGCCCGCAAACCCTCTCTGCCAGCCCTGCGTAACCCCATTAGGACAGACGAATCTGGCCCCCGACCTGTTATCATGGCGTTGAAATCTTCTCCGGCAACTCACCGGACGCCTGGGCGCGCGTCGAAACCCTGGAGCCGCTTCCAATGTTCCAGCTAAAGGGGCTCGCCCGCCAGGAAGATCGCTTCACGGGCGATGGCGTTGTTGGGGATGCCGGGGGAACCGGCGCCGCCGGAATTGCGTAACCCTTCGCGAAGGAACTACTGCTTTGAAAAAGATTCTTATCATTATTGCTGCCGTCGTGGTTCTCGCCGCGGTTGTCGGGCTCACTGTCATTCGGGCTCAGGCTGGCTACACCAAGGTCCTCATCGGTACCGTCGCGAAGCAGAACCTGGTCTCGATCGTTAGCGCCACCGGCCAAATCAGGCCCAAAACCTATGTCAACGTTGGCGCCAATGCCATGGGCCGCGTCACCCGCTTTTACGTGAACGAGGGTGACCGCGTCAAAAAGGGCCAGATCGTCGCCACCATTGAGAACGTGCAGCAGGAAGCCAACGTGGCCGCGCAGCAGGCTACCATTGACGCCGCCCGCACCGACATCAATTCCTTCATCGCCGCCGAGAAGACCGCCCAGGCCAATGTCGATCATGCCCAGGCCGACCTCGAGCAGAAGAAGCTCGATTACGACCGCGCCGTGGCTCTTTTCCAGGCCCAGGTGATGTCCAAGCAGGACTTCGATGCCAAAAAGGCCGCCTACGATCTCGATGTAGCCAGCCTGGCGCAGGCAAAGGCAAGCCTGGCCCAGGCGTACGCCCAGACCGAATCCCAACGCGGCCATCTGAAGACCCAGCAGGCCGATCTCAAGGTCAATGAAGATCTCCTCAATCGCACCATCGCGGTAGCCCCCTTCGATGGCATCGTGACCAATGAGCCCGTCCGTCAGGGAGAAATGGTCGTCCAGGGAATCCAGAACACCGAAGGTTCCACCCTCATGACCCTCGCCGACATGTCGATCATCACCGCCGAGGTCAAGGTCGACGAAACCGACATCGTCAATGTCGCCCTCGGTCAACCCGCCGACGTTACCGTTGACGCGCTCCCCGGCAAGGTCTTCAAAGGCCACGTGACCGAAGTTGGCGACCAGGCGCTCCTCCGCTCCAGCGGCCAGTCCACCAGTCAGTCCACCACCGGCGTCGAAGAAGCCAAGGACTTCAAAGTCGTGGTCACTCTTGACCAGCCCTCCGACGATCTGCGCCCCGGCCTCTCCACCACTGCAAAAATCACTACCGCGCATAAAGATGACGTCCTCGCCATTCCCATCCAGGCGCTGACCATGCGCGATCCCAAACAGCTCAAGGCCGGCGACCATGCCGGCACCGTCTCTGCCGCTACCAGCAGCACCCAGCAGCCGTCAGACCAGGTGCAGGGCGTCTTCGTCGTCACCAAAACCAACGGGAAAGATCGCGTTCACTTCGTGCCCGTCACCACTGGCATTACCGGGGCCACCGACATCGAAGTCACCAGCGGCATCAAACCCGGCGACCGTATCGTCACCGGCACCTATCACGTGCTGCGCGATTTGAAAGAAGGAGCGCTGGTCAAGCAGGACACCACGCTCGCTGCTCCCACAACCACGACCTCGTCGTCCTCATCGTAAGCTGGGAACCAGGGTCCTCCTCAGCGCGTACAAAACCAGCATGGCAACAGGAGTCCTAATGGCGGCAGAAACATCAACCGAAGCGGAACTCCGGCCCGCATCCGGCGCCCCCAACGGCGACATGATCGTGGTCGAGGATCTCTGGAAAACCTACGACATGGGCTCCGAACAGCAGGTCCAGGCGCTGCAGGGGATTTCCCTGCGCATCCGCCGCAACGAGTATGTGGCCATCATGGGTCCCTCTGGCTCCGGCAAATCCACGCTGATGAACCTCATCGGTTGTCTCGATACGCCATCCCAGGGAAAATACTGGCTCAACGGCCACCTGGTCAGCGAGCTCAACGATGACGAGCTCGCCCGTATCCGTAATAGGGAAATCGGCTTCGTCTTTCAGACCTTCAACCTGCTGGCGCGCGCGACTGCCCTTCACAACGTCGAGCTGCCCCTGATCTATAACGGCACACCGGCTGATGAACGCGACACCCGCGCCAAAGCCGCGCTGGCGGCTGTGGGACTCGACACGCGCATGAACCACAAGCCGAACGAGCTCTCCGGCGGACAGCGTCAGCGTGTTGCCGTCGCCCGCGCCCTCGTCAATAACCCGTCCATCATTCTCGCCGACGAGCCCACCGGCAACCTCGACTCGAAGACCGGCGAGGAGATCATGGCCCTCTTCGACGATCTTCACCGCAAGGGCAACACCATCGTCCTCGTCACCCACGAGCAGGACATTGCCGAATACGCGCATCGCGTCGTGCACATCCGCGACGGCAAGATCTTCTCCGATGAACCCTCGTCGCGCGCCGGCGCTGTCGGCTAAAGCCCAGCATCGACACGGCGGCTGACCGCCTGCGCTGCTTCCGCGTTCATCCCCCGTCCGCTTCTGCCGATAAGCCCCTCAGCAGGACGGAATCGTACCGTGTATCTCGCACAGACCGAAACAAATGGGCTGAAGTCACAGGCGCTGTCCGCCTCCGACGGCCTCGATCCTGAGGCCCTTCAGCCAATTACCCTCCAGCCCGAGCAGTGGATGCTCGGACCCATGGCCGGCCGCAGCCTCATCATGCAGCACCTCTTCGCCCGCATGCGGTCCACAGCTCCCCATTTTCGTCTCGTCAATATCGAGGGCGAACAGGGTTCCGGCAAGTTGCTCGCCGCCCGCACCCTCCATCGTCTTGGTCCAGCCGCCTCCGGACCGTTTGTCCCCTGCGTAGCCGCCGAATTCCTCGACGATGCCCGATCGCTCTGGAAGGAGGCCCGCGCCGGCCTCGCCTATCTCTCCCGCGTCGACGAGTTGTCCCCTGAGCAACAGCGCCGCCTGCGCGATTTCCTCGAGCGCGCCGCCCACGAGCGCATCCGGACCATCCCCGTCGCCGCCCCCCTGCAACTCGTCGCCGGCTCTTCCCAGCCCCTCCGCCGCCTGGCCGCTGCCGGCTCTTTCCGCTCCGATCTCGCCAGTCACCTCACCGCCATTCGCTTCTCCATTCCCCCGCTCCGCGACCGCAAAGACGACATCCCCCTGCTCGCCGGCCTGTTTCTCCGCGCCTGGAGCCAGCAACACGACAAGCCGATGCGCGGCTTCGCCCCCGGCGCCCTCGCGCGCCTCACCGCCCACACCTGGCCGGGGAACGTTCGCGAACTGGAATCCGTCGTCGTTGCCGCCGCTCTCGAATGCCCCGGTCAGTGGATCCGGCCCATCGACATTCCTCGCCTGCAATGGCCGGTTCCCGAGGCCGCACCCGCGCCCCTCGACCCCCTCATCGATGATCCCAACCTCGACCGCGCCATCCTCCACCACATCACCCGCATCCTCGCCCGCGCCAATGGCAACAAAGTCCGCGCCGCGAAAATGCTGGGTATCAGCCGCTCCACCCTCTATCGCCTCCTCGATTCCAGCCACCCTGCGTTCTCTGCCGCCGACGACTCCGATTCCCGCTAGCCGGCGTCTCCGCCGTCCGCGATGGTCGATTCTTCCCGTAAGTGCTCCTCACCGGCCGCGATTTCAGGCAGAATATTCGCCATGAAGCAATACACCTTCACGGCGAAAATCGAACCCGGTCCCGGCGGGGGCGCATTCATCGTCTTCCCTTACGACGTCGAAAAGGAATTTGGCGCGAAAGGCAGTGTGCCCGTTAAAGCCACCTTTGACGGCGTTCCTTACGCGGGCTCGCTCATGCGCTGCGGCGCCCAGCAGCACATGCTCGGCATCCTCAAATCCATTCGCCAACAGACCGGCAAGCAGCTCGGCGACAGAATCGAAGTCGCGCTCTGGAAGGACGAACAGGAACGCACCGTCGAAGTGCCCGCCCCGCTCGCCGTCCTTATGAAAAAACACGGCGTGCGAGAATTCTTCGACTCTCTCAGCTACACCAACCGCAAGGAATACTGCCGCTGGATCACCGAAGCAAAGAAGGAAGAAACACGCGCGGCCCGCCTTGAGAAGGCCATCGCCATGCTCCGCAAGGGAGTCAAAACCCCAGGCTAGTCCCGCGCCGCTCCCGATCACTAATCGCGGCGACCGG
The DNA here is from genome assembly GCA_003131625.1 of Acidobacterium sp. Taxonomy (GTDB): domain Bacteria; phylum Acidobacteriota; class Terriglobia; order Terriglobales; family Acidobacteriaceae; genus Palsa-343. Next base: position 44,577 of record PKVY01000036.1, read on the forward strand.
TACCCTGCACCCTGTACCCTGTACCCTGCTATGAAACTGCGCAAGCTCGCTGCCATCCTCACCCAGCTTCTTCTTGTCGCCCTCTGCGCCCTGCAGCTCGTCCCGCGACCGCTCGCCGCGCAGTCCGGCACCGCCCCCTCTGCCGACGTAGAATCCCGCCGCAAAGCCCTCAGCGACCTCTTCGCCCAAATCTGGGAAGACCGCCTTAGCCACTCCCCCGAATTTGCATCCACGATCGGCGACAAACGCTTCGACGATCAGCTCACCGACTACTCCGTCGACGCCTACAACCAGCAGCTCGCCCGCGGCCGCGACTACCTCCGCAAGCTCGGCGAAATCGACACCGTCGGTCTTAGCGATCAGGAAGTCCTCAGCAAAGACCTCATGGTGCGCCAGCTCATCGAAGACCAGGAAGAGTCCGCCTTCAAGCCCTGGGAGATGCCCGTCAACCAGTTCAACGGCCTCCATCTCTCGCTGCCCCAGCTTGTCCCTCGTCTCAGCTTTACCACCGCGAAGGACTACGACGACTACATCGCGCGCCTCAATAAAGTCCCCACCGCCTTCCGCCAGGTCTCCGACAACATGCTCACCGGCATCGACGACCAGCGGGTCCCGCCCAAATATCTTCTCGAGAAAGTCCTCGTCCAGGTCAACGCGTTGCTCGCGCAAAAGCCCGAGGACAGCCCCTTCGCGCAGCCGCTCAAAAAATTTCCCGCCACCATCTCCGCCGCCGACCAGACCCGAATCCACGACGAAGTCCTCGCCGCGATCACCAAACAGGTCTATCCCGCCTACCAGCGCTTCGCCCGATTTCTGCAGGCCACCTACATCCCCGCCGGCCGCGCCGACCCTGGCGTGTGGTCCCTCCCCGACGGCGACGCGTACTACGCCTTCCGCGTGAAGCAGAGCACCACCACCGACCTCACTCCGGCCCAAATCCATCAGATCGGTCTCGACCAGGTCGCCCAGGACGAAGCCGACATGCTGGTCATCGCGAAGAAACTTGGTTACGCCGACATCGCTGCCCTTCGCGCCGCCATGAACGCCAACCCCAAACTCCACCCCACCAGCCCCGAGCAGCTTCTCGACCTCTTCCGCACCGACCTCGACAAGATGCGCCCCAAACTCCCCGAGCTTTTCAACCGCCTGCCGAAAGCTCCGTTAACCGTCGAAGCCGTCCCCGCCTACATGGAAAAAGATCAGGCGGGCGCCTACTACGAGCGGGGCACCCCGGACGGCTCGCGTCCTGGCACCGTCTTCGTCAACACCTACGACTTCGAGCACAGCTCGCTCGCCACCGTCGAATCGGTCGCCTACCACGAAGGCCTGCCCGGCCATCACCTGCAAATCTCCATTGCGCAGGAGCTGACCGGCCTGCCCACCTTCCGCAAATACCTCCACTACACCGCCTACACCGAAGGCTGGGGACTCTATGCCGAGCGCCTCGGCAAAGACATCGGCTTCTATCAGGATCCGTATTCCGACTTCGGCCGCCTTGAATCCGACAATTTCCGCGCCATCCGCCTCGTCGTCGATACCGGCGTCCACTCCCAGCACTGGACGCGCCAGCAGATGGTCGACTACTTCCATGCCCACTCCGGCATCGACGACGCAGCCCTCAATGCCGAAGTCGACCGCTACATCGCATGGCCCGCCCAGGCCATCGGCTACAAAATGGGCCAGCTCAAAATCCTCGAACTCCGCGCTCGCGCCGAAAAAGCCCTCGGCCCAAAATTCGACCTGCGCGCCTTCCACGACCAGGTCGTCGACTCCGGCGCACTCCCCCTCGACGTCCTCGACGCAAGAATCACCGCCTGGATCACAACGCAGAAAACGCCTCCATAACCCCACCTGGGCCTGCGGTTGTTGCTTGCGATACCCTGCAAATGGAAGCCTCGATAATGGAGGAATTATGAAGTTGGCCGACCGCTTTGTCGACCTCGCAACACGCTCCGTACCCCTGCGCACTCTCATCTTCCGGCGTCTCTTGCTGCGATTTCCCATCGGGTCCTGGGCGCAGCGTCTCCGGTCTGCAGCGGTGCGCCGCCCGCACTATGCCTGGTGCCTCTATTACGCCGCTCTCCAGGCCAAAGGCCTGGGCTACCACGCGATCACCGTCGTCGAATTAGGAGTCGCCGGCGGCAATGGACTGCTCTGCCTTTGTGACCACGCCAGCCAGGTCCGAAAAGAACTCGGCGTCGACATCAGGCTCGTGGGATTCGACTCAGGGGGCGGCTTGCCCACCACCCGCGACGTTCGTGACCTCCATTACGTCTGGCCCCCTGGCTCCTTTGAAATGGATCGTCAGGCCTTGGAAAAACGACTGGCCGGGCGTGCTGAACTGCTTCTCGGCAATGTCTCGGAAACCGTACCTCGCTGGCAACCACCCGCCGAAGCTCCCCTCGGCTGCGTCATGTTCGACCTCGATCTGTACACCTCTACTCGTGAGGCATTGCCCATCCTGACAAAGGCCAACGTCCTTCCGCGCATCTGGTGCTATTTCGATGACATCCGTGGTTATCCCGACATGGCTCTTACCGACTACATTGGCGAAGGCGCGGCAGTCCGGGAGTTTAATGATGACCCGCAGCGATCCGTTGTGCGAGATAACATCTCCCCTGCGCACGTGTTCCACGGGATTCCTCGCGAGCCGTGGCACGAGCAGATGTACGTCTACCACCGGCTGACCCACCCGCAATATGACATCTGCCTGTCGCAATCGGAACACCAACTGAAGCTCGTCGCGTAGAACAGAACCGTGCCGCCGACAAGCTGCAAAGTCAGGAAACTCTATCCTGTGCTAGAAAAGCACCATGCCCGACACCACCAGTCTCACCCGCCACCGCGTAGCCATCCTCGGCGCCGGCAAAATGGGCGGCATCCTCCTCCAGGCGTTCCTCAAGCAGCAAATCCTCTCGCCAGACCGCCTCTTCGCGACCGTCGCCCACGCTGAGCGCGCCGCCGCGCTCTCTTCGCAATGGGGCATCGAAGTCTCCACCGACAACGTCGCCATCGCCGGCAAGGCCGACGTCATCCTGATCGGTGTCAAGCCGTTTCAGGTCCCCGCACTCATTGAAGAAATCCGCCCGGCCCTCACCTCCGACAAGCTCCTCATCTCCTTCGCCGCGTCCGTCCGCACCGAAGCCATCGAGCGTGCCGCCGTTGAAGAGGTCCCCGTCATCCGCGCCATGCCCAACACGCCCTCCATGCTCGGTGCCGGCATCTCCGCGCTCTGCCGCGGCCGCTATGTCGAGGCCCAGCACATGGCTCTCGCCGAGAGCCTCTTTACCGCCGTCGGCCGCACCGTCATCGTCGACGAAAAACATATGGACGCCGTCACCGGCCTCTCCGCCAGCGGCCCTGCCTTCATCTACATCATTCTCGAATCGCTCGCCGAAGCCGGCGTCAAGGTCGGTCTTCCCCGCGACATTGCCACGCTGCTCGCCGCGCAAACCACCTACGGCGCAGCCAAAATGGTTCTCGAAACCGGCTACCACCCCGCGTTGCTCAAGGACGCGGTCACCACTCCCGCCGGCTGCACCATCGACGGCATTCTCGAACTAGAAGAAGGTGGCCTGCGCGTCACCCTCATCAAAGCCGTCATGCGCGCAACCCAGCGCGCCAAAGAACTGGCGGCCGGCTGATAACTGATTTTCTGGGTTCGTTCGGCTACCGGCTACCCGCTATTAGTAACCAGCTGCCAGCTATTAGTTCTCGACACATTGCACGCTGCAAACTATTCTGCAAACAGTCGGTGGCTCCCATGCACGTTGTCACGGAAAAGTACCTGAAAGAAGCGACAGAACGATATCCCGGCGCGGCCGCGCAAATCGCAGCCTGGCGAGCCATCGCCAAAGATGGGCGCTGGCGCAGCTTTATCGACCTCCAGCAGGTCTTCGCCGATGCCGATCGCGTCGGAGATTACGTCGTTTTCAAACTCGGCCGCAATCGCTATCGGCTCGTGACCATCATTCACTACGCGCGGGAAGCCGAGGGCGGGCCGGCAGAAGGCCACATCTGGATTCGATCCTTCCTCACCAATCAGCAATACGAACATGCCGCCAACTGGGACAAAGGAGTGGTCCGATGAGCAAAACCCTTGCCGATCCGGTTGAGATGATCCGCCGCGGCGCCCCCCGCCTCATCCGCTCCGAGGAAGAGCTCGCCGCATTCACACGAGCACTTCATGGCCTCACCGCGAAACCCAAGCCCACCGCAGCGGAGCAGGAAGCCATCAACCTCCTGACCTTCCTCATCGAGCACTACGAAACCGTACGTTACCCCGTCCCCAAAGGCAGCCCCGCTGAGATTTTGCGTCAGCTCCTCAAACGGAACGGCCTCGTTCAGAGCTCGCTCACTCCTGAATTTGGCTGCACGGCAGTCACTTCGCAGGTTATAACAGGCGATCGCCAGTTCACGCGCAGCCACATCGCCCGCCTCAGCAAGCGCTTTCACGTCTCCCCCGCCGTCTTCTTCGACGAGACATCCGCCATTCCCCTGCACCGCAATATGAAAAATAAATCCGCCGCAACCCGGGCACGGCAGGCCAACCCATCGACGAAAAGGACGGCCCGCGCTGTGACCCAAAAAGGTGGCGTCCGATGAGCAAGACACTCACCGATCCCGCTGACATGATCCGCCGCGGCGCTCCCCGCCTCATCCATTCCGACGAAGAACTCGCCGAGTACACGCGCACCCTCTTCAGCCTCACCTCGAAGTCAAAGCCCACCGCGGCCGAGCAGGAGGCCATCGATCTCCTCACCCTCCTCATCGAGCAGTACGAAGCCTTGCGCTACCCCCTTCCCAAAGCGCGCGCGGTTGAGGTTTTGCGCCTGCTGATGGAACGGAACGGCGTCTCGCAGGGCAAGATCACCCCCGAACTCGGCTTTCAGGCCTCCGCCTCGCTCATCCTGTTTGGTAAACGCCAGCTCAACCGCGGTCACATCGCCCGCCTCAGCAGGCGCTTTCACGTCTCCCCGGCCGTTTTCTTCGACGAGCGATCGACGATTGCCCTGCGCCGCAAGGTGAAAAAGAAGAAATCCCGCTCCAGCCGCGGCTGAACGCCCGTTTCTTCACAGCTTCACACCTAAGGTTGCACGGTGTTAAGGCCACCGCTGCGCGCCATGCAGCAAGCGAATGACGACGATCTCCTCGTCGCTCACGACATACACCAGCACCCACGGAAGCGGAGTCATCGCCAACTCCCGCGTCCCCCGCATTCGGCCCAACCGGCCGATCAGCGGTAACCGCAACGGGGTTTCCGGCGCGTGATAAATCGTCTTTGTCAAACGCGGCGCATGAAGTGGTGTTTGTTCAAACAGGTAATCGCTGATGCGCTCCAGATCGGCCCATGCCGACTCCGTCCATCGCAGGCGCATCAGGCCGTGCGCCGCTGGCTCAGCCGCTCCTCGAGGCGCCTGCCTAATTCCTCATGGCTTAGGATCTCGCCACGCTCCAGATCGGCCAGCCCCTTCTCGACCTCGGCAATAAACCACGCATCGTGATCCACCATGCGTTCAACGGCCTCAAGGACCAGCGAGCCGCTGTCTCGTCCCTGCTCGGCAGCAAGGCGGCTCAGCTTCCCTTCAAGATCGGCAGGCAGGATGACTTCCATGATTCAAGCGTAAGAACCCCCTTGAACCATGTCAACGCAATTCTCCACCCTCAACTGAGTTGCGCCCCAGGGCACAATAGTCGGGACTAAAATCAAATTTCGGACCACTCCGCGTGACCGCCACCATCCCAGCCAACGCAGCCCCGGCAACCCATCCGCCTGCCGCGCTCCGCCGTTTCGCCTGGTTCGTCCTCGCGTACAACGTCGCCGTCATCGTCTGGGGATCCGCCGTCCGCGCCACCGGCTCCGGCGCTGGCTGCGGCGACCATTGGCCCCTCTGCAACGGAACCGTGGTCCAGCATCACCCCGCCATCGCAACGCTCATCGAATTCGCCCATCGCGCCACCAGCGGCATCGACCTCCTCTGCGTCGTCGCCCTCGTCGTCTGGACCTTCGCCGCCGTTCCGCACCGTCACCTCGCCCGCGCCTGCGCCATTGCCGTCCTCGTTCTCACCCTCAACGAAGCCCTGCTCGGCGCGCTCCTCGTTTTGCTCGGCCACACCGCTCAGGATCGCTCACCCTCTCGCGCTTTCTACCTCGGCCTCCACCTCACCAACACGCTGCTTCTGCTCGCCGCGCTCGCCCTCACCGCGCACTTCCTCGCACGCCGCGCGGGCGCATTCCGCGGATCCCTCACCGTTCACTCACCGCGGCTCGCCCTCACCGGCCTCATCGCCACTCTTATCGTCGGCGTCACCGGCTCCCTCGCGGCCCTCGGCGACACGCTCTATCCCGCGCACAATCTCCTCACCGCAATCGCGCAGGATTTCTCCTCCGGCACCTCCTGGCTTCTCCAGATTCGCTGGCTCCATCCGGCCATCAGCCTCATCGCCGGAGCCTTCATCGTCTGGCTTATCGCCCGCAGCCTGCGCGACTCCGCCAACCGCACCCTTGCCAGCGGAGTCCTGTTCCTGCTCGCGCTCCAGTACCTCCTCGGCGTTGCTGACGTCGCCCTTCTCGCTCCCACCTGGATGCAAATGGCCCACCTCCTCGGCGCGGACCTGCTCTGGATCGCCCTCGTGATCCTCTCCGCTCGCACCTGCCTCATCCCGGCGCAGCCATCATCCCGCGCGCAATAACGCCTGTCTCCCGATCCGGGATGCCGCGCCTTGCTTCCTATCCAACCGTCGCGTAGATTGCTGTGTTGGCGTGCATTCGGTCCTCATTGCGGCCGAGTGGCCTGATCAATCGCGATTCGCCCGGAACGAAGGTATTCTCAAATGCGCATTTCCTGCCGCCTTGCTGCAAGCGTTTTCACTGCCCTCCTAGTCACCGCCGCGCCATACCTCTACGCCCAGGCCACCAGTTACTCTGACAAGCCGCCGCTGCTCCTCGGCGCTGCCTGGTATCCAGAGCAGTGGCCCGAATCCCAGTGGGATCACGACCTCTCGCTCATGGAAGCCGCTCACATCAACGTCGTCCGTGTCGGCGAATTTGCCTGGAGCTCCATGGAGCCCTCGGAGGGCAACTACGACTTCGGCTGGCTCGACCGCGCCATCGCCCTCGCCGCCAAACACCACATCTGCGTCGTCCTCGGCACACCCACCGCCGCGCCGCCCGCATGGCTCACCACCAAATATCCTCAGACCCTCCGCGTCGACGAAAACGGCCGCCGCGCCGAACATGGCAATCGCCAGCACTTTTCCTTCACCGATCCCAAATATCTCCAGTTCGCGCACGACATCGCCGAGCAGACGGCAATCCATTTTGGCCACAATCCCAACGTCGTCGGCTGGCAGCTCGATAACGAATACGCGGAGCCCGACTTCGGCCCCTCCGCCCGTCAGCAGTTCCACGAGTGGCTACAGAAAAAATACGGCACCGTCGCCGAACTCAATCGCCGCTGGGCGACTGCCTACTGGAGCCAGACCTACGACAACTTCGACGAAATTCCGGTCCGTGAAAACGGCGAAAATCCCGCCCTCCTCCTCGAGTGGAAGCGCTTCGTCAGCAATACCTGGAAGAACTACTCCGAAAATCAAATCTCCGCCATCCGTCCCCACGCTGACCCGCGCCAGTTCATCACCACCAACACCATGGGCTGGTTCGACGGCTTCGACGAATACACCGTCCACAGCGTCCTCGACATCGCCGCATGGGACGACTACATCGACTCCGACCACTTCGACTACATCGACAATGCCGCTCGCCACGACCTGACCCGCGGTTTCAAGCAGAAAAATTTCTGGGTCATGGAAACCGAGCCCGCCTTCGTTAACTGGCGCAAGACCAACACGCCGTTGCTGAAAGGCCAGGTGCGCGACATGGCCTGGCAGGCCATCGGCCACGGCGCCGACACCGTCGAGTACTGGCAGTGGCGCAGCGCTCCCAATGGCCAGGAGGAATACCACGGCGTCCTCATCGGCGCCGACGGCACGCCCGTTCCCGTTTATGACGAAATCCGCCAGACTGGCGAAGAATTCGCCAAAGCCGGTCCGGCAATCGCCGGTACTTCACCGCACGCCGACGTGGCCCTGGTCAACGATTACGATTCGCGCTGGGCTATCACCTTCCAGCGCCACTCCGCCAACTTCGATCCCGTCGGCGAAATGCTCGCCTTCTACCGCCCCCTCCGTGAGCAGGCGCAGTCTGTCGACATGATCTCCATCAACGCCCCTCTCGACGGCTACAAAGTCGTCGAACTCCCCGGCCTCAACGTCATCTCGCAAGCCACCGCCGATCGCCTCATGGCGTACGTCCGCAACGGCGGCCATCTCCTCCTCGGTCCACGCACCGCCATGAAGGACGAATTCAACGCGCTGCAGCCCGAGGGTCAGCCCGGCCCCCTCGAGTCTTTCCTCGGTGGCCGCGTCGATCAGTTCTACGCTCTCGACTCCGACGTTCCCCTCACCGGCGACCTCGGCACCGGCACCGCCAACATCTGGGCCGAGCAGCTCAGCGTCCAGTCCCCCGAAACCAAAGTCGTCGAGCGTTATGGAAAAAGTAATGGCTGGCTCGACGATCAACCCGCCATCCTCACCCGCCAGGTCGGCAAAGGGAGCATCACCTACGTAGGCGCATGGCTCAGTCCGGCGCTCCTCAACACCCTCACCACCGGTCTTCTCGAAGAAGCCGGCGTCAAGCCCATCCTCCCTGGCGTCCTCGCAGGCGTGGAAGTCTCTCGCCGCTCCGGCGAAGGAAAATCAGTCCTCATCCTCATCAATCACAACACCAGCGAAGAACACATCTCGCTGCCCATGCCCATGCGCGATCTGATTGGCAGCCAGGGATCCGCACTCACCGCGGTCGATCTGCCCGGGTATGGCGTCGCCGTCCTGGCAGCAGAAAAATGATTTACATTGGCTGAGTCTTCCGCCCGCCTGGAATCGTCCAGCCCAACAAGCTTGTTGTCCTCCCAAACGCCGGAGATCCTCGTGATCTCCGGTGCTCTTTCTGGGCCGGCTTGCTGTCCCCGTTTTCTAATCCCTAATCTCTAATCCCTGCTCTTCTGATACACGCGAGAAATCGCGCGCAGCAGCGTCTTCGCCGGAACCTTGCCATCCTCACCCGCAAACACAATCTCCCCCACCCGCTTCGCCTGCGGACGGTAGTACCACCGGCTGAAGAGACACAGATAATCCGCTGCCTCTCCACTGCGACTCTTGTCCCTCGTCTTGCGCTCCTTTGCCGGAGTCAATTCCGTCAGCGCATTCTCCAGCCTCTGCTCCAGTTCATCGCGTGACGCGACCGTCACAACGGACCCCTCCAGAGGAACAGCCTCCATCATCCCCACCGGCTGCGTATACAGCGAAGTCGACCCCGCTGTCTCGTTCGCATGCCGCATCCCTGCCACCGAAAACAGCGCCGGCCCGCGCAACGACCCCCGTGTCAGCGAAAACAACGCCACATGCTCCGCCTCGGCCGCAGCCTGCACCACTACGCCATCCAGATGCGCAAGCGCCCGCACCACTTCCGGAACCCCCTCCGCCACCGCCTCCGCCTTCGTCAGCCGCGCATGCAGTTCGGCAGCCTTCTCAAACTCCATCAGCTCCGACGCTCCGTCGCGCTCTTTTTGCAGCGCCTCCACCAAACTCCCGCCGCGCGTCCGCAAAAACGCCCGCACCGCCGCTGCTTCTTCTTCATAGCGCTCATCCGTGCAGCCTTTGAAGCACGGCGCCAGGCACTTCTTCATTTCCGAATACACGCACCCCGGAAACGACGTGTCCGGCGCCAGGTCATCGACGCACCGCCGCAGCTTAAACAGGTCCAGCATGTCCTCACTGAATCTCTCCGCCGCAACCCGCGATGGAAACGGCCCATACAGATCCTCCATCGCCGCTTTTGTAATACGATTGGTTACATATACTCGCGGATAATCGTTCTCCACGGCCATTCGTAACAACGACGGCGACTTGAGATGCAACCGTTTCCGCGCCCGCTCTCCAAAAGCCGTCCACGAAGCCTCATATAACCGGAGCCGCGCCTCAAAGTCCGACCCTGTCAGCGCATATTCGACCCGTGCTACACGCCCCGCCAACTGCAGCCGCTTCGATTGATCCGGCCGCGCATCCAGCAGCCTGCGAAGGCGCCGACGCAGATTCGGCGTCCGGCTGATGTACGGCTCCGCTCGCGCATCCTCGCCAAACAGCGCAAAAACCCCGGCCGCGGTGGGAATCTCCTCCCACTGCGGCTCGGCCACATTAAACGGGATTTGGATTGGAAACATCGATGCGATTCCTGCGGCACTTCCGCAACCAGGATACTCGTTTCCTACTGGCTATTGGCTACTCCCGGCACCCTGTCTTCACGCCCCCGCGATGGTCATCCCATCCACCCGCAGCGTCGGAGCCGCCGTCGCGCCCCGAAACACCAAGTCGCTCCCGATCGCCATGATGTTCCTCAGCATCTCCCGCAAATTCCCCGCAATCGTGATCTCGTGCACCGGATAAGCCAGCTCGCCATTCTCAATCCACAACCCAGCAGCCCCGCGCGAATAATCCCCCGTCACCAGATTCACGCCGTGCCCCAGCATTCGCGTCAGGTACAAACCCCGCTCCACGCCGCGAACAATCTCCTCCGCCGCCTGCGTTCCCGCCTCCAAAAACAAATTCCCCGCATCCAAATACGGATTCCCGGCGAGTCCTCGCCCCGCATTCCCCGTGCTCTTCATCCCCAGCTTCCGTCCCGCATACGTATTCAGCACGTAGCTCCGCAGCACGCCCTTCTCCACAATCACCGTCCGCCGGCTCGGCAGTCCCTCCGCATCGAACGGTGAAGTCCCGAATCCTCCAGGAATCGTCCCGTCATCCACCACCGTCACGGATGGCGCCGCGACCTCCTCGCCCAGCTTCCCCGCAAAAATCGACGCTCCTCGATAAATTGCATCGCCCGCCGCCGCGTCGAAGATCGCTCCAACCATCCCCCGAGCCACCTCCGGCGCGAACACCACCGGAGCCTGCTGCGTCGGAACCCGCCGGGCATCGAGCATCCGCAGCGTGCGCCGCGCCGCCTCCCGTCCTACCTCCTCCGGCTGCTCCAGATCCCGAAACGCCCGCGCCTGCGACCACCAGTAATCGCGCTGCATCTCCCCATTCGCGCCCTGAGCAATCGGGCTCGTCGCGATCGAGCAATACGACGACCGGTACTCGCCCATGAATCCCCGCGAGTTGGCAAACACCCTCCGCCCCGTCGCTGCATCGAAGCTCGCCCCATCGCTGTTCACCAGCCGCGTATCCACCGCCATCGACGCCGCCTCGGCTCGCCGCGCCCACGCGATGCGCTCTTCGATCGGCAGCGAGTACACGTCCTCGTGATACAGCTCCAGGTCTCCGCTCAGCTTTCCAAATTCCCCCGCCTCCGCGAGCCCCGCGAACGCATCCACCGACGTCACCTGCGCCAGCGCCACCGCGCCGTTCACCAGATGCTCGATGCCCTCCGGAGTGAAGTCGCTCGACGAAGTGCTCGCTACCCGATACCCGTTCTCCGCCGCCGTCAGCACCCGCAGCCCAATCCCGCGCGACCCCGACTCTTTCAGTGTCTCCACTTCCCCCAGCCGCACCGTCGTCGAAAACTCGTCGCCCTCCCGGATCGTCACCTCCGCATCCGACGCCCCCGCCAGCAGCGCCCGCGACACGACAAACTCTGCCAGCTCCTGCAGATCGGTTCTGTCCCCAACGGATCTGGCAACTGGGTTCGGCATAACCTCAAACTATCAAAAGCCACTTGAATTAGATGTTTTTTCGGACGCGGTTCATATTTGCGTCGACGGGCTTTGATCACAGTATATCCATTCTGATATAATCCCTGCATGAAGCCGATAGTGTTTCTCGGCGATTCGCGAAAAACGTTGCGCGAGTTTCCGAAGAGCGCTCGGCAGCTGGCTGGGTACCAGTTAAGGCGGCTGCAGATGGGCATACAGGCGAGCGATTTCAAGCCAATGCCATCCATTGGCAAAGGTGTTGAGGAGCTCCGCATCTGGGCGGAGTCAGGCACTTACCGGGTGCTGTACACGGCTCGGCTTGCGGAGGCGGTTTATGTCATCCATGCCTTCCCGAAGAAGACCAGAGCCACTTCGCACCGCGATATTGAGATTGCGCGTGAGCGGTTCCAGCAAATGATGCGAGGGAGAAGATGAGAAAACTGAAAGCCGAAAAGTTCGCCAACGTCTGGGATGCGCTTGCCGACACGCCGGAAGAGTCGGCCAATCTCACTCTGCGCTCCGAGCTCATGATGAGGATCGAAGCGATCATGAAACAAAATGGTTGGACTCAGGCGGAGGCTGCGAAGCGCTGCGGGGTCACCCAGCCACGCATCAACGATCTGCTGCGCGGACGGATTTCGCGATTTTCCCTGGATGCGCTGGTAAATATCATCTCAAGACTGGGCTGCCGCGTCAGGGTCAAGATCGAACACGCCGCCTAAAGCGATCTGAAAAACCTGCCTTGAAGTCGAAGGGCCGGCTACCGCCCCGTGCCACCCACCGTCATCCGGTCCAGCTTCACCGTCGGCATGCCCACCCCCACCGGCACGCTCTGTCCATCTTTGCCGCAGGTCCCGATCCCCTCATCGAGCGCCAGATCGTTTCCCACCATCGACACGTGCTTCAGCGCCTCCGGCCCGTTCCCGATCAGCGTCGCGTCCCGCACCGGCGCTGTCACCCGCCCGTCCTCGATCAGGTAAGCCTCCGACGCCGAGAACACAAACTTCCCGCTCGTGATGTCCACCTGGCCACCGCCAAAGTTCACCGCATATAATCCGCGCTTCACGCTGCGGATAATGTCCTCCGGCGCGTCGTCCCCCGCCAGCATGTAGGTATTCGTCATCCGCGGCATCGGAATCTGTTGGTAGCTCTCCCTCCGCCCGTTGCCCGTGCTCGGAATCCCCATCAGCCGCGCGCTCAGCTTGTCGCTCAAATACCCCTTCAACACGCCGTTTTCGATCAGCACCGTTTCCTGTGTCGCCGACCCCTCGTCGTCCACGTTCAGCGACCCGCGCCGCGACGGCATCCGCCCGTTATCCACCACCGTCACCTTACTGCTCGCCACCGGCCGTCCAATGAGCCCCGCGAACGCCGATGTCTTCTTCCGGTTGAAATCCGCTTCGAGCCCATGCCCCACCGCCTCATGCAGCAGAACCCCCGGCCATCCCGGACCCAGCACCACTTCCATCTCCCCCGCCGGAGCAGCCACCGCGCTCAGCTGCAGAATCGCCGTCCGCGCCGCCTCTTCCGCAAAATGCTCCGGCCCCTTTGCGCCGGTAAAATAGCCGATCTCCACGCGCCCGCCGCCGCCCGAGCTGCCCTTCGACATCCGCTCCCCATCCTTCGCGATCACGAACACGCTCATGCGCGCCAGCGGCTGCGTGTCGCTGGCGTACGTCCCGTCCGAAGCCGCAATCAGAATCCGTCGCAGCTCGTCCGCATAACTCGCCCGCACCTGCGTGATCCGCGGATCGTACTTTCGCGCCGCGCGATCCGCCCGCATCACCAGCTCCAGCTTCATCGCCAGATCCGTATCCAGGTCCGCCGCCGGCGCCGGATATAAACTCGGCGTCTCCGTCTCCGTGAACCCCTGGACTGTCTGCTTTGCCGGCCCGTTCGCGATCAGGGCCGCCGTCCTCGCCGCACGCAGCAGCCGATCCGCCGCCAGATCGTCCGTGTACGCGTACCCCGTCCGCTCCCCGCTCACCACGCGCACACCGCAGCCCGCGCTCACGCCCTGGCTCGCCGACTTCACAATCTGCTCATCGAGACCCAGCGACGTCGCCGCCACCGACTCGAAATACAGATCCGCATAGTCTCCGCCTGCCGACAGCGCCTCGCCCAGGCACCGCTCCAGCAGCCGCTCCGTAATCCCAAATTTTTCGAAGAAATATCGCTTATGCTCCACGCCTTACCCTCTCTCGCCGGCGGCCGCCACGCCCTGCAGCCCTTACCCTACAGTAACCCTTTCGTTGTATGGCCTCCTTGATTCTTCATCGGAATTCCAGCGACAGTCGACACCCGTTCGTGCCATTCTGATAACCATGAAGAAGTTCCTCCTCCTCTGCTGCATGCTTGCGTTCACGGCCTCGGCCTTTGCGTCGTCGCATCACCACAACCACCATCATCACAAGGTGCGCAACGGCACGCCGAACCACCGCCCCTCCTAAGCGCGTTCAGAGCGCAGTGCACCGCGCTCACTCGCACCAGCGTCCGCCTCGGTCCATTTTCATCGCGCCGAAGTCTGCCTTGTCCCGGCTCTGACCCGCGGTGTACCTTGCGGTGTATGAGCACCGCCGCCCAACCTGCCCCCGCCGCCGCCGACCCGCGCTACCCCATCGGCAAGTTCCGCCGCGCCGAAGCCAATCCCTCCGACCACGCTTCTCACCTGGCCACCCTCGCCGCGCTCCCGGAGAATCTCCGCGCCGCCGTCGAAGGCCTCAGCGCCGCCCAGCTCGACACCCCCTACCGCGAAGGCGGCTGGACCGTCCGCCAGCTCGTGCACCACGTTGCGGACAGCCACATGAATGCCTGCGTCCGCACGCGCCTCGCCCTCACTGAGGACTGGCCCGTCGTCAAAGGCTACGACGAGAAGCTCTGGGCCGAACTCGACGACGCCCGCACTGCGCCCCCTGAGCTCTCTCTCCGTCTTCTCGACGCGTTGCACTACCGCTGGGTGCTCCTCCTCCGCTCTCTCACCGAAGAGCAGTGGCAGCGCGGCTACGATCATTCCGAAAACGGCCGCCAATCTCTGGAAGAAATGGCCGCCCTCTACGCCTGGCACTGCCGCCACCACACTGCCCACATCGTCGAATTACGAAAGCGTATGGGCTGGTAGCTTTTCTCTTGCTCCTCATCGCAGCGGGCGCGGACCATCGAAGCAGATGCTTCCCCCCGCTGCACCATCCGCCGCCTCCGTCGCCACCGCGCTCGCCCACTCCATCGAAGACTTCCTCGCCGATCATCCCCACGCCGCCATCCTCGAAGACGGCCGCCTCCTTTTCGATCTCCGCCTCGCCAGCTGCTCCGTCTCCGCCGACCACGGCCGCTGCCTCCTCCATCTCTGGTCCGAGGACCGCAATCTCGTCCGCACCATCTCCGCCATCCAGCCGCGCCGCGATACCCTCCGCCTCGAAACCCATCGCTTCGGCCAAACCAAACCGCAAACCCTCACCCTCGTCCCCGATCCCGACTTCCGCACCCCCACCGCGCGCGATACTTCCCGCCGCCGTTATCTGCGCACCCTCGAGCAGGCCCTCGCGACGCAGTTTCCTGGCTGGACGCCCGAATCTTTCCGTTCCGCCATGGATCTCGAGCACAGCTTCGGCCCCGCCTATGCTCGCGGCCTCCTCACCAAAGGCCAATCGGCCTGGGCCATCATCGGCGTCGGCCCCGAAGAACCACCCGCCGTCATCGATGGCGCCCTCACCCTCGGCATTCTCTGGCTCGAACAATGCCGTGAACACTCCGCCGGCCGCCGCATCGTGCATGGACTCCGCGTCATCGTCCCCACCGGCTTTTCCGCAGCTCCCCGCACCCGCATGGCCTGGCTCAACCCCGCCCTCGCCCAGTGGGAGCTTTATGAACTCAGCCCCTCCACCGCCGAACTCACGCCCGCCCCCATCGGAGACAACGGCAACCTCGCCATCCAGCTTCCCCACGCGTTCGACCCCGCAGCCGCGCTCGATCGCTCCGCCATAGCCCTCAACCATCTCCGCGCTCTGCTCCCGCCCGACCTCCTCGCCGCCACTGAAATCCGTCCGCGCTCCGCTACCGAAATTGCCTTCTCCCTCCACGGCCTCGAATACGCCCGCATCCGCCACACCCTCGTCCCCAGCTCCTTCGCGCGTCAAAACCAAATCTCCTTCGGCGCGGCCGCGAGTGAAACCCTCCTCGACGAAACCACCGAAGACCTCTTCCTCGACCTCATGGATCGCCTCTTCCGCGGCCGCCATCCCACCGCCTCCTCGAGCGACCCGCTCTTCCGCCTTCAGCCCGAGCGCTGGCTCGAATCCGTTCTCCGCCGCGACCTCTCCCTCATCGACCCCAGCTTCGGCGATGCCCCCGTCTACTCCCAGCTCTTTTCCTTCGCATCAGCCAACCGCACCTTACTCGACCTTCTCACCGTCACCCGCCAGGGCCGCCTCGCCATCCTCGAGCTCAAAGCCGACGACGACCTCCACCTGCCCCTGCAGGCCATCGACTACTGGGCCCGCATCCGCATGCTCCACCGCGCCGGAGACATCGCCCGCCACGACTACTTCCCCGGCATCGAGCTCTCCCCCGACGATCCGCTGCTCTACTGCGTCGCCCCTGCCCTCCACATCCACCCCGCCAACGAAACCGTCTTCCGCGCCCTGGCTCCCTCCATCCCCTGGGAACTCATCGCCGTCGACGAACACTGGCGTCAGGACTGCCGTGTTCTCCTCCGCAAGCACCGCCCGTCATCCTGAGGAGCAACGCGACCGCTCCAAAAAATTAACCCCCAACCCATACCCATCCCGCCTACAATTTCCGCCATGCCCAACTTCGACCAGCATCCCGCCGGCAATTTCGTGTGGTTCGAGCTCTCCACCAGCGACCAGTCCGCTGCGAAACAGTTCTATTCGTCGCTCCTCGGCTGGGAATCGCAGGACATGCCCATGGGCCCCGACATGCTCTACACCATGCTCCGCCTCAACGGCCGCGACACCGCCGGCGCCTACACCATGAAGGCCGAAGAACGTCAGATGGGCATCCCGCCCAACTGGCTCATGTACATCTCCGTCGACAACGCTGACGCTACCGTGGCCGCCATCCTCGAACACGGCGGCAATCCCATGTCGCCCGCCTTCGACGTTCCCAACGTCGGCCGCATGGCCGTCATTCAGGATCCAGCCGGCGCCGTCTTCGCTATCTTTCAGCCCGGCCACCACAACGGCGTTCGCGTCTATGCCGAGCCCGGCGCGTTCTGCTGGGTCGATCTGCAAACCCCCGACCGCGATCGCGCTGCAAGATTCTACGGCTCCGTCTTCGGCTGGGAATTCACCCTCGGCAAAGATAACGACCCCAACGGCTACCTCCACATCAAGAACCACGGCGAATTCATCGGCGGACTCCCGCCCTCGCGCCACCTGACGCCCAACGTACCGCCCCACTGGTTGGCCTACATCCAGTCCGCCAACTGCGAAGCCCAAACCGCGAAAGCAGCCCAACTCGGCGCAAAGGTCCTCGTCCCCACCATGGCCATTGAAGGCACGGGCAACTTCTCCGTCGTCGCCGATCCGCAGGGAGCCGTCTTCGCCCTCTACACACCCATTCACTGACGATGTGCCGCTAATACTTTCGCCGCGTCCAGGCTCTTCGCGCTCAATCAACCTGCGGGTGGATGTCAGCATCGTTGCGAACCCGTTACCATATCTTTCCGATGCTTCCCCTCCGCGCATTTTCCCTGGCCGCGCTCCTTGCAGCCGCCGTCCCGTTCGCCGTCACCGCCGCCCCCGCAAATAGCCCCGCCTCCGGTCCAATCCACTTCGCTGACATCACCCAAAAAGCCGGCATCCACTTCACCCACAACAACGGGGCCTTCGGCAAAAAATTCCTCCCGGAAACCCTCGGCCCCGGCGTCGCCTTCATCGACTATGACAACGACGGCTGGCAGGACATCTTCATCGCCAATGGAACCGGTTGGCCCGGCCATCCCGGCCACGTCTCCACGCCCGTCCTCTACCACAACAACCACGATGGCACTTTTACCGACGTCACCCAAAAAGCCGGCCTCGCCATCCCGATGTACGGCATGGGAGTCGCCGTCGGCGACTACGACAACGACGGCTACGACGACTTATTTGTAACAGCGTATGGACAGAATCATTTATTTCGTAACAATGGCAATGGCACATTCACCGACGTTACGAAAAAAGCCGGCCTGATCACCGCGCCCGAGCTCAGCGCCAGCGCCGCCTGGGTCGACTACGACCGCGACGGCCACCTCGATCTCCTCGTCACCAACTATGTCCAGTGGTCGCCGCAAAAAGACCTCTACTGCACGATGGATGGCAAGACCAAGTCCTACTGCACACCCGAAACCTACCCCGGCGCATCCGTCCGCCTCTGGCGCAACAACAGCAACGGCACCTTCACCGATGTAACGAAAAAGGCCGGCCTCTACGACCCCACCTCCAAAAGCCTCGGCGTCACCATCCTCGACGCCAATCAGGACGGCTGGCCCGACATCGCCATCAGCGACGACACCCAACCCAACAAGCTCTACATCAACAACCGCAACGGCACATTTATCGAGCAGGGTGTCGCCGCCGGCATTGCCTACAGCGAAGACGGCGTCGCGCGCGCCGGCATGGGCATCGATGCCGCCGACTACGACCGCTCCGGCTACCCCAGCCTCGTCGTAACCAATTTTTCCAACCAGATGATCGCCCTCTACCACAACGAGCGCAACGGCCTCTTTGTCGACGTCGCGCCCACCTCCGAGGTCGGCCGTTCCTCGCTTCTCACTCTCGGCTTCGGCTGCTTCTTTTTCGACTACGACCTCGACGGCTGGCCCGATCTCTACGTCGCCGACGGCCACCTCGATGACAGCATCGAGCGCATCCAGCAGCGCATTCACTTTGCCGAGCCGCCCCACCTCTATCACAACCTCGGCGGCAAAGGTTTTCAGGATGTTGCCGCAACCATGGGCCAGTCCTTCAACGCTGCCCGCGTCGCCCGCGGCGCAGCCTATGGCGACATCAACAACGACGGCGCGCCCGACGTCGTCATCACCACCAACGCCGGCCCCGCTGCGCTCTTCCTCAATCAGGGTTCAACGAATCACGCCCTGCGCATCAAGCTCATCGGCACAAAGTCGAATCGCGACGGCATCGGCGCAGAAGTCCAGGTCAAATCTGCCACCACCACGCAAAAGCAAATGCTCCGCAGCGGATCGAGCTACCTCTCCTCGAGCGAGCTGGTCCTCACCTTTGGCCTCGGCTCCTCGACCAAAGCCGATGCCATCGAAGTCCGCTGGCCCAGCGGCACTGTCGATCACCTGAACAATGTCAATGCCGATCAGATCATCACCATCCGCGAAGGCGCCGGGCTTCTCCACGCCCACGCCCTCGAAAAACGCCGCTGAGCGCCGACGGGATGAGGAACGCGATTCGGCAACTGATTTTCGTATGAGAGCACGACCTTCAGCTGCGGAGAATCCGCTTTTGTAACAGGGCACGACTTTCAGTCGTGCCGTTAGGCCGCAGAAAAGAGACGGGCTTTAGCCCCTGAAGCCCTTACCGTCGCCCTCTCAGCTTCGCCATCAGCCGCAGCATCTCCAGATACAGCCACACCAGCGTGACCATCAACCCAAACGCGCCGTACCACTCCATATACTTCGGAGCGCCCGCAGCCACACCGCTTTCGATGAAATCGAAGTCCAGCACCAGATTCAGAGCCGCCACGCACACGATCACCAGGCTGATCCCGATCCCCAGCCAACCCGACCCATTCACCGCAGTGAAGTGAATGCCGAAGAATCCCAGCAAAATTTCCACCATGTAGAACAGGAAAATCGCGCCCGTCGCCGCAATCACGCCCAGCCGGAATTTCTGCGTCACCTTGATCATCCCCGACCGGTACGCCAGCAACAGCACGAACATCGTCCCAAACGTCAGGCACACCGACTCAATCGCGATCCCCGGATACCGCTGCTCCAGCGTCGCCGAAATACCGCCCAGCACCAGACCCTCCAGCAGCGCGTAGATCGGCGCCGTTACCGGCGCCCATGTCTTCTTGAACGTCGTGATCAGCGCGAAAATCAATCCGCCAATCAAACCAACAACCAGCAGCAGGTAGTCCAGCGGCAACGTCGCCGGATTCATCGCCAGGTGCCATGTCCACGCCGCCGTCGCCACCGCGCACAGCAGCAGGATTCCGGTCTTATTGACCGTCCCCTCCAGCGTCATCGTCTCGCCCAGCGCGTCCGGCAATCCCCGGAACACTTTGTCATTCAGCGCCGGGTTCGCCGTCCTCATCAGGTCAGCCACTTCGTCCTCTCCTCCACGGGCCACCCCTGCTGCAAAACCGCAGAGACCCCACTTTGCCAATCATAACTTCTGGCGATCTCCTCCCTTCGTGCCCGGGCGATCCGGTACAGCCGTTCTGCGTTCGCCAGCATTTCTTCCGTGAGCTCGGTCATTTCGGCTGCCCGTTCCCGTGCACCTGCGTCGTCAGCGTCCAGTTTCCCGTCAGCACGCCATTCGGATTCGAATTGGGAACGTTCGTCTGGTACCACTGCGTCCCGTTGGTCCACGTCTGCGAATACGCGCTCGAAACCTTTGCTGTACCATTCGGCCCCGCCACCGTCTGCTGATCCAGCGAGTAATCCACCCAGTCTGAAGCCGCCGTGCTCTGCGCGTTCATCGATGCGTTTGCATTGTTCATCGCGCTTTCGAACTGCGACTCCTGCTGCTGCATAAACGCTGCATGTTCCTGCTGCGACCTCTGCATAATCTGCTGGAACTGCTGGTCGAGCATCGCGCTCTCCTGCTTTTCCTGCGCCGTTAGCGCCGCGATCGCCGCCGCGCCCTGCCGCTGCTGCCGCTGCAGTGCAGCCTGCGTCCACTGCGGCGTGTTCACGCCGTGTGGCAGATTATTGCTGTCCACCAGCGCCACCAGCGCATCCAGCCGGCCCTGCGGCGCCGTCAGCACATCCACCCGCGCCCAGCACGTGCCCCCGTACAGGGCATTGCTCATGGCCGTGCTCCGATCGTTGCTCATCGAGCACTCCACCACCGTCCGCAACCGCTCCTCCACCACGAACGACCCGTTCACCACTTCGATCCGCAGCGCCGCCGTGTCCGCGGTGTTCTGCGTCTGCATCGCGGCCGGCGCACGGCTGTTGCCCTGGTTCTTCTGTGCCGCCAGTCCCTGCGCCCACTGCGAATAGGCAGCGGGAACCGTCATCGTCCCTACCACGTGCACGCCGCCCTGCACCGTCCCCAGGTAATACTGCAGAAAATTCGCCGCCGACATCTGCCCGGAAATATTCGCGCACCCGCTGTTCAGGGGGCCTTTCGCGTTGGGGTGCCACTGCCATCCGAACACCGGCTCAATCCGGTACTGCATCAGCCCATCCGGCGAGTAGGAGCGAAACACCGGCCACGGCAAAAACGTGCACGGGCTGATCATCTCGATCCCCTGCAGCTTCCACCCCGCCGGAATCGTCAGCGTCGCGGCAACGATGTTGCCCAACGATGGGTCCGTGATCGTCGCCGTCGTCAGCTGATTCGAAAGTGGCGTCCCGCTGACGTACGTCGCGCCTCCGGCTTTCCCTCCCGAAACCGCGCCCGATCCGTCGCTCGACGCAGACGTGGCGGCGGCAGTGGAGCTTGACCCTGACGAACAACCCGCGGCCAGAATCGCAATCGCTGCAACCATGGTTGATGCCCGACCTGATTTGCGCATAAGTCTCCCCGGTTTTCTTCCGGATTTTGCCTGGTTGTATGGTTGTGTGCCGAGCGTCGAACCCCTGTGCCCATCGAAACCTGTCGTCGCGCTCAAGACATAGAGAAATTGGCGGAGATTCCCGAACCTCGCCCTGGCTGCACCGTTGACCTGGGGGGAAAAATTCGCGGCGGCCATACTCGTATCAGCCGCCGCTTCAAGGTGCGCACTTACCTTGGCATGTTCTCCCGGCCCACGATAGAGAAACGCAAGGTCATCACGGGACAAGTCAGGACATTCGCAGCCCCTGCCCCCAATCCGCCTCACGCAGCCCGCGGGACATTTCCGTGACATGGCGGGGCGCCCCCCNNAGCCGCCATATTCATGGAAATACAGCTTCTGCCCTTCCCGCCCCCTCGCTATACTGTTCCCACCTCGCCCCGCTTACCGTAGTAAGCAGGGCATGTTGCTGAATTTGAGGCCTGATCATGTCGTCCCGGACGGTTGGGAGTCCCGCAGACAATCGCCGCATCGACTCCTGGAAGGAAATCGCCGCCTTCTTCGGCCGGGACGAGCGCACCGTGAAACGCTGGGAAAAAGAACGCGGCCTCCCCGTCCACCGCCTGCCCGGCGAACGCGGCGGCGTTTTCGCCTGGTCCCAGGAGCTGACCCTCTGGCTCAATTCCACCGGCGTTGCCAGCGGCGAATCGGCCCCCTCCGCCCTACCCGCCGTCGATGCGCTCGAACCAACCCTCCCTCCCAAGCCTGATTTATCCGCGCCTCCACCCTCCCCTCACCCCCGCTCCACCATCCTGTCCGTCGCCGTACTCGTCCTCGCCCTCGTCGCGATCTCGCTCTATGCCTTTCGCTTCCTGCGCCGCCCCACACACGAGCCCGGCAATCCGCGCACCGCCCATCGCCGCCCCGACCCCGAAGCCGAACAGCTCTACCTCAAGGGCCGCTACTACTGGAGCCGCAGAACCGAAGGCAGCCTCAATCAGGCCGTCGACGCCTTCACCCAGGCCGTCGTGCATGACTCGGATTACGCCCAGGCCTACGCCGGCCTCGCCGAGTGCTACGACATCATGCCCGAATTCACATCCATGTCCCGCTCCGAGGCCTTCCCCCGCGCTATCGCCGCCGCCCACAAAGCCATCGCCCTCGACGATTCCCTCGCCGAGGCCCATCGCGCGCTCGGCTTCGCTCTCTTCTACTGGGACTGGAAAGTGCCCGCCGCCCTGGGCGAATATCAGCGCGCCCTCGAGCTCGATCCCCGCGACGAGGAGGCCCACCACTGGTATGCCACCTCCCTCATGATGCTCGGGCGGTACCCCGAAGCCATGAGCGAAATCGACAAGGCCCAGCAGCTCAACCCCGCATCCCGCTCCATCCTCTCCGACCAGGCCCTCATCCGCTTCTGGGCCGGCGACCGCGCCCCCGCTGTCGACAAGCTTCGCGAAATCGAGCGCGCCGAGCCCGACTTTCTCTCCGCTCCACGCTATCTCGCGGGACTGGACTTTGCTGAAAAGGACTACCGCGGCTTCGTCGATCAATCGAAGCATCTTGCTGTTCTCTCGAACGATGCGCAGCTATTGGCCGTTGCCAACGCCGCCCAGCGCGGATTGTCCCAGGGCGGCGAACGCGGAATGCTCGAAGCCATGCGCGTCGCGCAGCAGCATTTCTTCGACGCCGGCCAGTCGTCCGGCTTCGAGCTCGCCCGCACCTGCGCTCTGCTCGGCCGAAAAAAGGAAGCCATCGCCTCCCTGAAAGGCGCCATCGCCAACCACGACTATATGGTGCTCAATATCGCCACCGATCCCGACTTTGCGTTGCTGAATGGCGATCCCGACTTCGAAGGGCTCCTCCGCCAGATCATCGCCCGCATGTATCGCGCCTGACGGCCCTCACTTCCTCGTCAGATCCAGTTCCACCGGCGTCCCCTGCGACCACGTCCCGGTGATTGTCTTCCCATCCGCGCTCAGCGTCCCCTCATATATGCCCTTCGCCGCCGGCACTTCCACCGCTACCTTGCGCCCATCCACGGTCACCTTCCCGCACGGAATCCCCATCGCATTCTGGTCCACCGAATCCATCGTGCCCCTGATTGTGTCGCCCGTGTCGCCAGGCACCGTGTGAAAATGAAACGCCAGCCGCAGCGTCTGCCCGCCTGCATTCAGCGACCCGGTCCAGTCTCCATCAATCGCCGAGGGCTTCACCTTCGCCATCTCCGCCGCTGCCTGCGCCGCGGTCTTCGTCTGTTTCCACTCCAGCGGCTCCGATTGGCCCTGCATAGCCTCCTGCGTCCACGTTCCGCTGATCGTCTTCCCGTCCGCACCCACCGTACCGGTGAATACGCCCTTCACCAGCGGAATCTCAAAGCTCACGCTCGAGCCCGCCAGCTTCGCATTGGCGCCCGCCAGCCCATTCGCTCCCTGCGTTGGACTATCCATCGTCGCCGTCAGCGCTCCACTCGCATCCGCCTGCACATGCAGCACCAGCGGCAGCGTCCCCGCCAGCGAACCGGACCATTCCCCCGCCAGCGCTGCCGGCGTGACCGGCGACCCTCCCTGCGCTGATGCACCCACCAGAGCCGTCCCCATTGCTCCCACAAGCAACAACCTGACGATCCTCATAGCCTCCCCCATGCACTACCTTCTCAGCGCCCCCAAAGCTAACACGCCCCTCCATAAAGCACCCGTAAATAGTCCCTTCTGATTCCCGCCGCAAGTCACTCCCGTAACTTCCTGCCGCCTCCCATCAAAACCATCCATTACCGACGTTCCCCCAACCCTCAACTCAACCGCCGCCATCACCGAAAACCCTGTCTCTCCGCTGCTACACTCCCCGCAGAATCCCGCGCCCCGGTTCCACAATCGCCGTTCCCAAGGGAAACGACTCTGGACGCAGACGATCCGCCAAAGATCGGCTGCATGGAACTAATCTGGCCGGGACATCGGAATTGTGGAACCGGGAACCCATGCTCTTCACCGCCCTCAGCGCCGCCGTCTACGGCATCGATGCCAGCATCATCGACGTCGAAGTGGACTTCTCCGGCATGAAGACCCAGGAAGACCACTTCAACACGGTCGGCCTTTCCGACGCCGCCGTTCGCGAAAGCCGTGACCGCGTCCGCGCCGCCATCCGCAACTCCGGCTTCGAGCTCCCCACCACCCACATCACCATCAACCTCGCCCCCGCCGACATCAAAAAAGAAGGCTCCGGCTTCGACCTCCCCATGGCTGTCGGCATCCTCGGCGCTTACGGTGCGCTCCAGCTCCGCGACCTCACCGACTTCCTCCTCATCGGCGAGCTCGGCCTCGACGGCGCCCTCCGCCCCGTTCCCGGCATGCTGCCCGTCGCCGTCGCCGCCCGCGAGCGCGGCATCAAAAACCTCATCATCCCCAAAGCCAACGCCCGCGAAGCCGCCGTCGTCGAGGGCGTCAACGTCTATCCCGTCGAGTCCCTCCTCCAGGTCCGCGACCTGCTCAACCAGGCCGGCAACGGCGGCATTCAAACACCCGCCTTCAAAGTCGAAGCCACCCAGGTCCTCAACGAGCTCCAGCATTTCGCCCTCGACTTCGCCGACGTTCGCGGCCAGCAAACCGCCAAGCGCGCCCTCGAGATCGCCGCCGCCGGTGGTCACAACATTTTGATGATCGGCCCGCCCGGCTCCGGCAAAACCATGCTCGCCCGCCGTCTCCCCTCGATCCTCGCGCCCCTCACTTTCGACGAAGCCCTCGAGACCACCAAGATCCACTCCGTCGCCGGTGTCCTCGACGCCGAAGCCGGACTCGTCACCCAGCGCCCCTTCCGCGCCCCGCACCACACCGTCTCCGACGCGGGCCTCATCGGCGGCGGCGCCATTCCCCGCCCCGGCGAAGTCTCCCTCGCCCACAACGGCGTCCTCTTCCTCGACGAGCTCCCCGAGTTTCCCCGCAACGTTCTCGAAGTCCTGCGCCAGCCTCTCGAAGACCGTCACGTTACCATCGCCCGCGCCTCCATGTCCCTCACCTTCCCCGCCGCCTTCATGCTCGCCGCCGCCATGAACCCCTGCCCCTGCGGCTACTTCAACGACAAATCCCGTGAGTGCCACTGCACTCCGCCTATCATCCAGCGCTACGTTGCAAAAATCAGCGGCCCTCTCCTCGATCGCATCGATATCCACATCGAAGTCCCCGCTGTTCAGTACAAGGAACTCCGCGGAGCCGCCGCCATCGAGAACTCCGCCACCATCCGCGCCCGCGTCCTCGCCGCCCGTGACCGCCAGCGCCAGCGCTTCCTCTCGTCAAAGGAAAAAATCTTCTCCAACGCCCAAATGTCCACCCGCCAGATTCGCGCTCACTGCGAGCTCTCGCCCGACGCCGAAAAACTCCTCGAACGCGCCATGCTCCGGCAGGGACTCACCGCCCGCGCCCACGACCGCATCCTTAAAGTCGCACGCACCATCGCCGACCTCGAAGCCGCCGAGCACCTCGCCGTCCCCCACATCGCCGAAGCCATCCAATATCGCACGCTGGATCGCAGCTACTGGGCGGGGTGATGACCATGCACCGCCGGGCTTCACCGCATCTGTCACCATTTGGTGATACAATTGGTGCAAGGAGACAATGATGCGGGCGACCGTAACTCTCGACGACGACCTGGTGCGCAAAGCACAAAAGTATTCCGGCATTCAGGAAAGGTCGGCGCTGTTGCGCGAGGCGCTGAAGGCGCTGATCCATATCGAGGCATCGCGCCGCCTCGCGGCTTTGGGCGGTACCGAGCCGGAACTGGAATCCATTAAACGCACGCGGGCCGACCGATTGTGATCCTCGCCGATACATCGGTCTGGGTTGATCACCTCCGCAGTCCGGTCCCGGCGATGACCAGGCTCCTGGCAGCCGGCAAGATTGCCATGCATCCATTGGTAGCGGCAGAAGTGGCCCTGGGATCGCTGCACAATCGCCGCAGGAAACTCGCCGTCCTGGATGCGCTCTGGCAGGTCAACGTAGCGGAAATCGATGAGGTGCGGCGCCTCATCGAGTCTCACGCTCTCTACTCCAGGGGTCTGGGAGTGACCGATCTCCATCTGATCGCATCCTGCCTGATGACGCTGGGCGTGCAGCTGTGGACCAGAGACAAGGCCCTCCAAACCGCCGCGCACGGTCTCGGGATCGACGCCAATTTACAATAACCCCTGACCGCTACAGCTTCTTCGCCACCACCTGCGCCAGCTCCTTCAGCCGCTCGTCGCTCCCCGACCCCTGCAAAAAATACCGCACGTTCCCCTTCCGCGCGTGCAATCCATGCCGCGAGTCGAAATACGCCTCGTCGCCCACACCTGTCACCGGCTGCGGCGGGCTGTAGAACATCTTCAGCTGCGCGAACAGCTTCGCCGCCTCGTCCGCCGAAGGATCGAAGTAAATCCGGAACAGCAGTTCGCCTCCCATCGCCCGATAATGGCAATCCTTCCCCTCAACCGTGTTCTCGAACGGCCGCGGCGCGACGCTTTCCTGCGGAGGGCTGTAGCTTCCGCTCATCGTCCGGCTCACCTCCGCCGCCGACAGCAGCGTGCATGGATCAGCCGGCGGCGTCGCCGCACGCGCGGCGCTCGTCGTTACCAGAAACGCAGCCGCAATCCACCACACTTTTCTCATGTCAGCCATCGCAGGCGGCCTCCTTAGGCTCCAGGGCATCGTTACGATAGCACCAGAAACCCACGGGTTGCACGGCCCGCAGCCGTCACTCTCGCCCGGACTTGTCAGGCAGAAAGCACTTTTCGACTCGTAGCCGCGCCTGCACCAAACCCGGTGCCCTGTGCCCGGAGCCCGGTCCCCTATTTCGCCGTCCCCAGCCCCTGCGCGCCCATCGCCGTGATCAGGATCGCCTCATTCGCCGCACCCGAACTCGTCGTCCCCACCACCACCACATTCGAATCGCCGCCCCCGTAGTAATAGCAGCGCGACCAGGTTTCCTTGCCGGTGACCGCCACGCAGTGAAACGTCTCCGGCACGTCCTTCGCCAGGTCCGACCCGCTCAGATTCGAATGGTAGGTGCGATACTGCCCACTCGGCATATCGTTTTCGTGCACTTCCTGCATCTGCTGGTTGCGGTCCGGATTCGCGTGCGCCGCGGCTGCGGCAGGACTCGCATAGATCCGAAATTGCACGTTGCTCTTCACGCCCTCACCCGGCCCGGAAATCGTGTAGCGGATCTCGTGGTCCGCGCCCCCCACCGGTTTCGCGATCGTCTCCTGGCTCACATACGTCATCGAGCCGTCGAACGCGCTCACCTTCGCCGCATCCAGTGCGTGCTTTGCGATGTTTTCTGCGTCTCCCTCTGTCGATGGAGACGCTGCAAACGCATACCGCGCGTGCATCCCGAACACGATCAACAACACCAGGCTCATTACGAGCACACAGAAGTACTTGCGCCGATTGGAAAGCATGGGGTCATTCTATTCCCCCGAACCAGCCCGTCGGTGTCCAGATTGGATCGCCACCGTCCCGCCACACCGCAATCTCTCCTGATGCCGTACTCTCATAAAGGAATTTCAGGAGAACCATGCGAGCACTCGTCAAGGCCCGCGCCGAACGCGGCCTCTGGCTCCAGGACGTACCCGAGCCCGATTACGGCATCAACGATGTCCTCATCCGCGTCCGCCGCACCGGCATCTGCGGCACCGACGTCCACATTTACCAGTGGGACGAGTGGGCGCAGCAGACCATCCCCGTCCCCATGGTCATCGGCCATGAATTCGTCGGCACAATCGCCGCCGTCGGCGCCAACGTTTCCGACTTCCACGTCGGCGACCTTGTCTCCGGCGAAGGCCACGTCACCTGCGGACGCTGCCGCAACTGCCTCGCCGGCCGCCGCCATCTCTGCGCCTGCACTTCCGGCGTCGGCGTCAATCGCCCCGGCGCCTTTGCCGAATACATCACTCTCCCCATGACCAACATCTGGCGTCACCACTCCGGCGTCTCTGAAGAAATCGCCGCCATCTTCGATCCCTTCGGCAACGCGGTCCACACCGCACTCGCCTTCCCCGTCCTCGGTGAAGACGTCCTCATCTCGGGCGCCGGCCCCATCGGCCTCATGGCCATCCCCATCGTCCGCCATGCAGGAGCCCGCTTCGTCGCCGTTACCGACCTCAACCCCTTCCGTCTCGATCTCGCCCGCAAAATGGGAGCCACCATCGCCGTCGATCCCCGCCAGACCTCCGTCGCCCAGGTCCAGAAACAACTCGGCATGCAGGAAGGCTTCGACGTCGGCCTCGAAATGTCCGGCAGCCCCGCCGGCTTCACTGAAATGATCGACAACATGTGCCACGGCGGCCGCATCGCCGTCCTCGGCATCCCCGCCAAACCCATGGAAACCGACTGGCGCAAAATCATCTTCAACATGCTCACCATCCGCGGCATCTACGGCCGCGAAATGTACGAGACCTGGTACAAAATGTCCGTCCTCGTCACCTCCGGCGTCGACATCTCCCCCGTTATCACCCACCGCTTCAGCTACAAGGACTACGAAAAAGGCTTCGCAGCCATGATCGGCGGCCAAACCGGCAAAGTCATTTTGGACTGGTCCACCTTCTAAGATTCGCTGCCCCGCTCGTGAGATTAACCTTGAGTGGCCCAACCTTTCTTTCCGTGTTGTCGACAAAAAAGTCGGCCACGAGTCTCGGCGGAATCGCTATTCGGATGCAGTCATCAGGCTCCAGACTCCATTGTCGCTCCCTTCCTTGAACGCTTTTCCCAAGCCCAAAAAAGTATTGCCTGACTCGCATGCGACAAACCCGGGAGACGACAATCCCGATACCCTGATTTCTCGCAATGCCTCTCCCGTATTCGGATCGAAGACAATCAGCCTGTGAATCACAGGCTCGGCGCGGCGGTCGGCGATTCTCACATAAAAAGCATGCTGCGATGCCGGGAGAAGCGACTCAATCATTGTTCCTGCAGGAAGCTCCAGGGGCACTGTCCGGAGGATGCCCCCGTCTCCAATCTCCGCCACAGGAAAATTCGTCCCGGTCTGCACCACAAGCAAGTTATTCCCATAGCTGACAAACTGCACCGAGCTGAGCACACGGTCGATGCCGGTTCCTGCGGGGTTATCATGGCCCACTTCCGGGTAGAACTGGCTGAGCCTCTGAGTTGAGTAAAACTGTGAGCCAAACAGGTCCAGTGGATAAGGGTTGTTGCCAGCGCGATCCAGCATGACCAGTACTGGGGCCAGGTTCGCCAAATCCTTACCGGCCAGAACCAGGCGGCCGGACGGGAGCACTCCAAACTTCATCGGCGTAAACGATATCTGCGTGAGAGGGATGAGGGACTCGATCGAGCCCTCCGCCGCATATTCCACGACGAATTCCCCCCACGGTGGCTTTTCGCCTGCCTCGTTTGGCGGTTGGCCAGGCGGTCGGTGCCGGCCCTCCACGATCCCATAGACATGCTCATCGCGCGGGAAAACCTCCAGCTGCCGAAACTCCTCGAACCCAGGAACATTCGCAGCATCGGCATCGACGGTCATTTTTCCTTTCGCGGTTACAAAGACAAAAGCGCGCGTCATGAATTTGGGGGGGAGAGGAATCTGAAAGAACAGAGCGCCCCTCGGTGTGCATTGCAGTGGGTTCATGATGAACGGGGATTGTGGTAGACCGGACAGCTCTGCCGTATGGCTGAAGGTCAGTGTCGTTACGGGTAGTTGCGCCCACGGATCCGCCTGTGCGGCCCTGGCTGCTGCCGAATGGGAATCGAGTACCAGCTGGCTGCGCGCCGGGATCGTGCCGGCAAGAAAGATACAGATGATCGCCTGCACTTTCATTGGATCACCTCAGTTCAATGTGATAGGGGCCACCTCTGCCGCGAATGATGGCTGCGGCGATGACTCAAATGGCACGAGGTTTCCCTGACAATCGGCTGTCAAAAACTGTTCCCCAGTCTCCAATTGCGCATCTACAGCCGCCCGCAACAGACCGGGATCGCGAAACATGCTGGCCGACTCCCAGCATAGATTGGGAGGACCATAGAAAAAGCTGGTTACCGTTGAGCCGCAACAAACCTCCGATCCCGACACGAAAATCGTATAGCCCGGCCCGTACGGCATATTCACATTGCAACTACTCGAGCCTTTCGGCGTAACACAGACGAATGTGTTACTCGTTAGGCCCGCCGCTGCTGCGCACTGCCCCATCTGCCCGTGCGCCGAAGCGGCAAGAGCAAGACCAGCAGTCAGCGCGAACATCAACGCAATCGGCTTCATGAGTTTGACTCCTTATCGTTACTAACTGCGTGAAGCGGCATTCATCGCCCAGAACAGCAGAGCGAATGAGGATCTTCTTGCTTCCGCGATCTGATTCAAGCTGATCCCCGCGTGGAAACAGACATACGAAACTGCGGGAGCCGAGCCGGAAGCGATCCCTATGTAGCCCCATCCCGTCGCGCTGACAAGATAGCGAAAGGCTATATCAGGGGGCTGTACCCTGGTAACTACAACCAGGAGCAGCGAAACGACCCAAATGGGCACTCCATTGCGAGCTGGCGGCAGCGCCTTGGTGTGCGCGGCTTTCTCATGGTCAGCAGGTCATACACGCCTCGACTTAGCATGAGACCGGTGTCGGGAATGCCTTTCGCATCGCCTGCGCTGTCCGGATCGGGCGATCTCTGGGTCGTTCACGCCTTCCAGAAAAAGAGGACCCGCGGGATCAGAACCCCGAGGCATGAAGTCGAGCCATCGGTCACGCTGATCAGAAGGAGTGCCCTTCCCCCTCCAGTCTCCGCACCACCCAGGCCTTCGCTCCCGCCACCGCCTCTACCGGCCCATCCCCCAGCAGCAGCCGGCACAGCAGCGCCGACGAAAACGCGCATCCCGTTCCGTGGGTCGACGGGGCCTCGATCCGTTTCCCGGGAAACCATCTCTCCTCGCCCGACACCGTCCGCAGAAAATCATCCGGCGGCTCCAGAAGCCCCCCGGTCACCACCACATTCAGCCCCGAACCACCTAATTCCGCCAACCGATACGCTTGCTCCGGAATCCCGGCGCGCCCAGCCACCCGCTCCCCCAGCAACCCCGCCGCTTCATCGAGATTCGGCGTTACCCATCCCACCACCGGCAGCAGCTCCGCTACCAGGCGCTCCACCCCCTCCGCCGACAGCAATTCCGCCCCTGAGCTCGCCCGAATAACCGGATCCAGCACCACCCGCTCCCGAGAAATCCCTGCCCCTCGCAGAAACTCCGCCACCACCCCCACCACCTCCGCCGTCGCCAACATCCCGATCTTCACCCCGGCAATCGGCCCATCCTCCCCCAGGCAGTCCAGTGTTTCCCGCAGCAACATCCCCCTGACCGGTTCTATTCGACGCACCCCCTTCGTCGACTGCACTGTCAAAGCTGTAACGGCCGACACCCCAGTAACACTATGGTCTGCAAAGACTTGCAGATCGGCCGTGATCCCGGCCCCCGAAGAGGGGTCGTAACCCGCAATAGTAAGTGCCCGGCCGGTTATTGCCGACTCAGCCAAGTCCTTGACAACATTCACCTTGGAGCGCAAGAATCGTATCCTCCTTGGTTTTCAGGGCAGCATGATACCTCTTTCTGCCATCGTACCTTGCAGGTCTATCTTCCGGTCCGCTGTTCATCCAATACCCGGAGGAGGGCTGTTTGTTTTTTGGTAGCCCAAAATACCGCAGTCCGGACTACCACAGAACGCATATATAAGCAAGCTCGGTGTTGAACTAAATGGTTCTGGTTGTTTGACTTACGGCACCCGGATACCTACAATTCGAAGAGGAGGATTATGCACGCTATCCGACAATCAGATAACACGCGTCCTCGCCGCTTCTTCCCCATCGCCGGTGCTCTTCTCGCCACTATTTTGGGCGTTGCCGGCGCTCAGGCCGCTTCTCCGGCCGAACACCTCAACCCGCAGATCATCGTCAGCCACCACCACTGGTACCAGCTTGGCTTGGCCTCCTGGTACGGTAAGTTCTTCCAGGGCAAGACCACCGCCAGCGGCGAGCCCTTTGACGAGAACCAGCTCACCTGCGCCCATCGCACCCTGCCCATGGGATCTGTGCTCAAGGTCACCAACCTGCAGAATAATAAGTCGGTTATTGTGACCGTCAACGACCGCGGCCCCGTCCCCGAAAGCCGCGTGATCGACCTCAGCTACGCCGCCGCCGAAGCCCTGGGCTTCAGCGACCAGGGTTTGACCCCGGTCAAGGTCGAACTCATCGGGACCGCCCCCCAGGTGGCCCAGTTGGACCAGCTCCTGCTCCCCGCCGGCCTCGACCCGACGAAGTAGCGAGCCCCGTCCCCCCAAAGTTTCCGGACCCCAGCCATCGCGCCCGCCAGCGCATGATTTTCATTGGACTGGGGTCCGCTGGCTCCGCCACGAAAGCTTGCCACAGGGGACGCCTTTCCCTATCCTAATTTCATGGAAGTCCCTTTCACCCCAGAGCAGGAAGCCCAGCTCGCGCAGATTGCCGCCACCACCGGCACTGACGCCGAGAGGCTGGTAAAGGATGCTGCGTTGGGTCTCTTGCACGAAGACGCTCGCTTCCGGGCAGCCGTGCGGGAAGGCATCGCCCAGGCGGATCGGGGCGAGTTCATTGAAGAAGAGGAAATGGACGCCCGCCTCGAACAGATGCTGCGCTCCTGAATGCGCATCCGCTGGACCCCCGCTGCAGCCGCGGATTTGCAGCAAATCAGCGATTATCTCCGAAATCATCATCCCTCCTATCGCCAGCCGACCGTGCGCAAGCTCTATGATCTTGTACGTGCACTGAAGCAATGGCCACAGCAGGGACGCAAGGGACGCGAGCAAGGAACCAGGGAGCTGGTGTTTTCGCCCTTGCCCTACGTCGCTGTCTATCGCATCAGGGACCAGAGCATCGAAATTCTGCGCATCTATCACACGGCCCAGGACCGATCCTGAGAGCCCCCTCAGCCCTCAATCCACCTCACAATCGGCCCCCAGTACTCAGCCTGCGGGTGGTAATACGGCTCCGCATGCTTCAAATTCGGCACCAGAATTGTCTCCGCCCCGCAGCACGCCGCCAGCTCCGTCCCCATCTTCACCGGAAAAATCCGATCCCGCTCCCCGTGCACCACCAGGATCGGCAGAGAGCACCCCTGCAACGATTCCTCCGCCCGCCACAGTGGCGGAATCAGGGTCGCGAGCCACACCGGAATCCCCACCGAATGCGCCGCCGCCCGAAACGACGTGAACCCCGCGCACAGCACCAGCCGGCTCGCCCGCACCCGCCGCATCACCGCCGCGGCAATCCCGCTCCCCAGCGAAAACCCCAGCACCGCAATCGGCGCCCCCGGCGCCAAACCCTCGAGAAACTCGAACCCCGCAATCGCATCCCGCTCGCACTGCGCCGCCTCAATCCGACCCGAGCTCCGCCCATACCCCGAGTAATCGAAGACCAGCGAAGCCGCCCCGTGTGCCGCCAGTAACTGCTGCACCGGAACCCAGTGCTCCACCGTTTCGCAAATCCCGTGACAAACCAGCACCACCGCCCGCACCGGACCGGCCATCGGCCTCACCCACACCGCGTCCAGAACGTTTCCCCCGCTCACAATTCGATGCCGCTCAACCCATGCCTCCGGCCCAGCGCCCTCCACCACCGGCCGCAGCCGCCCCAACATCCGATCCCGCAGCAACAGCGCCCGGCTGATCCCCGTCAGCGCAATCGTGAACGAGTGTTTATGCGAGCGCATCGCTCACGGCTCCGTATCGCTGTCGATCCAATACTCGCTGCGCGCCCGGAACACCAGCTGCGGCCGATCCTTGATCTCCAGGTGCAACGCGTGCAGCCCCGGCGTGACCGACGAAGGCCGAAAACTCAGCACGTAATAATTCGGCACGTCATTCCCGATCCGGATCAGTCCCGCCTTCAGATCCTTCGCGTCGTGGAAATGGAAAAACTCCCCGCCCGTCAGCTCCGCGATCGATGCGGCCGTGTTCTTCCTGAGCCCATCGCTCGCCGTCAGAAACGCCATCGTCGCCAGACGCAGCGGCGGCGCCAGCTCGCTGATGCAGTCCAGCACCTGCTTGCTGTAATGCCCGTCATATTCCGGATCCGCCCCGTCCCGGCTGAAGCATCCGTGCGCCGGCCCCGGCTCATTCGGCCGGTTGAACTTCGAGGCCTCGTGCGCCACCGCCGCCTTCGTGCTCGAGAACCCAAACGCGTAGATCGTCGTGTTCGTGTCGCTGATCAGCCGCAGCGCCTCCGCCAGCGTCGTCTTGCTGCTCTGATCGTGCGTCTCGCTCAGCAGCAGAATCGCCCGCCGAAACCGCGGCGGCTGCGCCCGCAGCTGCTTCACTGCCATCGCGATCCCATCCAGAATCGCCGCTCCGTTATCCCCCGGATTGAGCCGCGACAACTGCTCCGAAACATCCGCCGCATTGTGCGTAAACGCCATCAACAGATGCGGCCTGCTGTCGAAGCCGATCAGCGCCACGCGATGCTCCACGTTTCCGATCAGTGCGTCGAGGATCGCATCCAGTTGTTCGTAGTCCACCAGGTGCCGCGCGCCCGCCCCACCCGTCTCCACCACAATCGCCAGCGCCAGCGGCTGCGCATCTGTGTCCTGCTCGATTCGGATCTGCTGGGCAACCCCATCGTCGGTCAGGCGAAAATCTTCCGCCGTCAGCTCAAAGACCACCTGCCCGCCCTTCGTCTTGACGAGCACCGGCACTTCCACCAGCGTGGATCGCACCGTCAATGTTGTCGGATTCGCCGCATTCGACGGCGATGAAGGCGCCGCCTGCCCCACGCTGCTCTGCTGCGCACTTCCGCTCGCAACCACGCAACCAACCAGCACAGCGAAAGCGCAAACAGACCGCATCCCTGCGCCCATTCTAAGCTGAGAACAAAAATGCTCTGTCGCCCGCGCGAGCCAGGGCTTTTCTATCCGCTGTCCGCTGAACGCTATCCGCTTTTGCAGAACGCCAAGCGCGTTTCTAATCCCTAAACTCTAATCCCTGTCTTTCTCACGCCTTCAGAAAATAAGCATCCACCGCCGCCCGCAGCGATGAACGATCCAGGATCGGGCGCCGATCCTCATACTGCGCCGCCCAGCACACCTGGTTCACCAGATCCCGCGGCTGGCAGGCCCGCAATTCCTGCTGCAGGTCCCGGATCGACCCAATCAGATCGCTCAGCGCGCCTTCGTCTACCGCCAGCCCGCGCCGCGTGGCGACCCTCCGAAAAATCAGGCGGAATTGCTCGTCCGTCGCCGTGCTCACCTGGATCTTGGTCTGCATTCTCCGCAGGAACGCCGCATCCACCAGGTCCGCCGGATCCAGGTTCGTCGAAAACACCACCAGCATCTCAAACGGAATCTCGATCTTCCTTCCGCCCGCCATGGTCAGAAAGTCGATCCCGCGATCCAGCGGCACCACCCACCGGTTCAGCAGCTCCTCCGGTCGTACTCGCTGCCGCCCAAAATCGTCCAGGATCAGCACCCCGTTGTTGGCCTTCATCTGCACCGGCCCGCTGTAGAACTTCGTCGTCGTATTGAACTGCAGGTCCAGCATGTCGATCGTCAGCTCGCCGCCCACCAGCACTGACGGCCTCTGGCACCGCGCCCAGCGCTCGTCGTACGTCTCCGCTTCCACCGTGTCCACCTGCTTGTGCACCATCGGGTCGAACACCGCGATCATCTGCCCGTCCACTTCCACCGCATACGGGATCCACACATCGTCCTCGGCCAGCACCCGCGACATCGTCTCCGCGATCGCTGTCTTGCCTACCCCCGCCGGCCCATGCACAAAAATCGACGCGCCCGAATTCAGCCCGGTTCCAATCTGCCCCAGCACCTTCGCGTCGATGATCAGCTCCCCGAACGCCCGCTCTACATCCGCCTTCCGCACCACCAGGTTGCGCACGCTCTGCTTCCGCACCGTCGCCACATAGCTTTCCAGCGACACCGGCGCCGCGCCCGCGTACTGGCTCTGCGACAGTAGCTCCAGCGCGCGCTTTCTCCCCTGGTCCGTCAGAACCACCGTCGGCAGGTTCGCCGTCATCCCTGTCACCTGGCACAGCTGAGCGCTTCTCATCCGCCCCATCAGTTCGTCGGCGACGTTCATGCTCACTCGCATCTGCCGCGCCAGCTCCCGCGTCGACATGGTGCCGCCCAGATACAGCGTCTTCACGGCCAGTTCTTCGATAACCGCCCGCCGCACCCCCAGCTCCGCGGTCGTCCGCGGCCGGTACTCCGGCGACAGCATCGGCGCGCCCCCAGCTTGCTTCGCTTCCGTCAGCGCTTCGGGACCGTGCCCTTGCTCGCCAGAGCCGTCCTGCTCCGCTGTGAGAGGCTCGAGAGCAACGGACACTCCATGCGCCGCGCTCCCCGAAGCCGGACCGCCATTCGCGGGTGCGTTCCCCGATCGAATGAACTCCAGGCGCGATTCGATCGCAGTGTTCGTCGGTTTCACTGGATGGGTCCCCTCATCTCCGTCTTCGGCACAAGTTTCACTGCCATTAGAAGCGGATTTGAAACCGAACAGGATTGCTCTTTTGGGTAATTACCTCCTCGCCAGGAGGTCCCACCAATGTCACCATCCATGCGTAGAATCGCGGTCCATCGCCCCATCGATTACTCCAGTGCGCTATCGCACCGCCAGCGTAGTGCCGGCACCCGTCTTCGCCAGGTCGTACACGCCGTAGTCGCAGCTGAACACCGCCCACGCCTCGCTCGTATCGGCGGCATCCGTCGTCGACGTCCAGTAGTACTCGTTCCCCACAAAGTTCGCGAAAATCGGCGCCTGATACGGCTCCCCGCTCAGCTTCCACACATACGTCGCATTGAAGAAGTCCGCCTGGTTGTTCTCCATCCGGTCCTCGAGACTCTGCATCTCATTCCGGTTCGGCATCCTCCATGCGCCCGCCGCCGACCCATCCGTCAGCCCGCACTGCCCGCTCGCAAGCGACTGCACCGCCGCCAGCGCCTCCGCCCAGTTCCCCGCAATGCAGTTCGCCTGCTTCAGCCAAACCAAACCTGTAACCGTGTCGGTTACAGTTCCGTTTTCGTTGTCCACAAACCGCGGATACGTCAGCGGAACCCCCGCCTGGACGCTCCCATCGTCGCCCGCCACCACCTGGCCCGGCTCGTCGTAGTACCCCGTTGCCGCCAGCTTTACCATTCCGCCGCCCGCGCCGCGCACTGCCCACACCCCATTCGTCGCGCCCACCTTGCTGTTCAGCTTCCCGTCGTTGATGTACCGCCCGTCCTCCATCCGGATCGCCCACGCCGTCGGTGACCCCAGATCGCCCCCAAAATAGCTCGTCGACGACCAGTAGATCCCAGCCGAAACATCCACAAACGGATTCCCCGGCGTCAGCGCCGGACCGCTCGCCGAATCATCCACCAGGCTCTCCAGCTCGTTCAGATTCGGTAACCGCCACGCGCCCACATCTGATCCATCCGTCAGCCCGCACTGCCCGCTCTTCAGCCCGCTGACTTCCACCAGCGCCGAAGCCCAGTTCGCCGCCGGCAAACATCCCGCATCCTTCAGCCACTCCAAGCCTGTAACCGTGTCGGTTACACTTCCATCCCCGTTATCGGTGAACCGGCTCGCCCCCCACGCCACGCCTTGGTGCTCGGCGCCATCGTCGCCCTCCGCATAACTCGCCTGCTGCCCCGTCTCCGCCAGCGTCACGCGAGGATTGCTCCCGTCATACCCAATAAAATCCGCGCCCGTCAGCGGTGCATTCGGCAGCGACACATAATCGATCACCGTGAAGTAGATCGCCGTATCGGTTGCACCGTTCCCCTGGAACTGCCCCGTGTAGTCCCACCGCATCACCTTCGCGCCGCTCTCCACCGTCGGATAAAACCCATATCCCGGCTTCGTCGCCCACAGCTGATACTCCTCCGCCACATTCCCCGTGTCCGGCAGCCCGGGAAAACTGTAGCTGCCGTTTCCGTCGGTGGTCGTCTCCTGCGCGATCACGTTGTTGTTGGTGTCGAAAAGAATCACCGTCGCCCCGGCCAGCGCGCTGCCCTTGAACGTCACCGTCCCCGTAATGCTGTTCGTCGCGATCGCCCCGTTGTCTGTCTGGGGGCCAACCGGATCGCTCCCGGCGCTCGACCCCACCGAGCATCCACCCAGGACAACCAACCCGCTCAACAACAAAATCGCCGCAAGCCACCATCCCCGCCGGCCCACGCCACCCATCGCGCTCCTCTTCCCCGCCCAACCAATGCGCGTTCCCCTGCCACGCGCACTACCGGACCATCGAAAGGATCATCGGCGAAAAAGAGTGTGCCTTGTTGCGGAATCGCTCCGTCTCCGACCCACTGTTTCCTGTTACGGCATCGCACCAGCCCCCGTCCCATTTCCGAACAACCACCGCAACCGACTATCCGCGATCCTGGGTTCTCTATCCGCTGTCCGCTATCCGCTATCCGCCTCTGTGCCCGGTACCCGGTGCCCGGTGCCCTGTGCCCTGTGCCCTGCACCCTGTACCCTCCACCCTGTACCCTGTAAAAGATGGACCCCCGCCTCATCGTCGCCCTCGATTACCCCAGTGCTCCGCCCGCTCTCGCTCTCGCCGGCCGCCTCCAGGGCCTCTGCCAATGGTTCAAGGTCGGCCTCGAGCTCTTCGTCGCCGAAGGCCCCTCCGTCGTCCGCGAACTCCGCCGCCGCGACGTCTCCGTCTTCCTCGACCTCAAGCTCCACGACATTCCCAACACCGTCGCCGGCGCTGTGCGTTCCGTCGCTGCCCTCGGCGCCGAATTCCTCACCGTCCACGCCGCCGGCGGCCCTGCCATGCTCGAAGCCGCTGCCGAAGCCGCCGCCTCGGTTCCCAACGCGCCCCAGCTCCTCGCGGTCACTGTCCTCACCAGCATGGATCAGCTTCAGCTCGCCACTATCGGCATCGGCCACTCCTCTGAAGACCAGGTCCTGCGCCTCGCCGAAACCGCCTCCGCTGCGGGGATCAATGGCTTCGTCGCCAGCGCGGAAGAAGTCTCCGCTCTCCGCCAACGCTACCCCGCAGCAACCCTCGTCATCCCCGGCATCCGTCCTGCCGGCACCGACACCGCCGACCAGAAGCGCATCGCCACCCCCGCCGCCGCCCTCGCCGCCGGAGCCAGCTACCTCGTCGTGGGCCGCCCCATCACCCAGGCCCCCGATCCCGCCGCCGCCACCCGCGCCATCCTCGAAGAAATGCGCAGCGCCACCGCGCTCTCGGCCTAACCGCGCAAAGCCCCGGTCGGCCTCCTGCTCAGCGTCTTCCCAAACCCCCCTGATTCCCGCGGCCTCTTCACCGGCATGCGTGCATTACACTCCCACCATGCGCCGCTTCGTCGTTCTCGCCTTGCCTCTCGCTCTTGTCGCGTGGGCAGCCCAGCTTTTAGGACCCGGATTCACCGCCCACGCCCAGGCTCCAGCCCAAACGCCCGCCTCAGCACAATCTCCAGCCCAACTCATCGCCATCCCCTGCCCACCCACTGCCACCCTCGACCAGCTCATCATCGCCCTCGACGCCGCCGTCTCCGGCCCCGCCAACAAAGACCGCTCCTGCATGAAGAAGCTTCTGCTGCCCGACGTGCGCCTTATTCCTGTCGGCCCCAACGGTCCGCGCATCCTCACCCTTGATGACTGGATCGCAGCCGTCGCCAAAAACGGCGACGAAATCGTCACCGAACACCAGATTAAAGTTCAGTCCGAAGCCTTCGGCCACATCGCCCATCTCTGGAGCACCTACACCACCGCCCTGGCCGGCAAGCCCCTCGCCCGCGGCATCAACTCCATCCAGGCAGTCTTTGACGGACAGAACTGGCACGTCCTCGAAATCCTCTGGCAAGCCGAGAACGCCACCGACCAAATCCCCGCCCAATACCTGCCCTGAAGCCCGCGGCACGAAGCGTCGGTGCGCGAAGCCTGGGTGCCCCATGTCTCGATTTTGAGACATGGGTTCCCACCGCTCTGCCCTGTGCGCTCTGTTCTCTGTTCACTGTTCACTGATCACTTTTCACTCGCTTCTCAGCGCTTCCACCGGATCCACCCCCGCCGCCCGTCGCGCCGGCAGATAGCTCGCCAGCACCGCGCAAGCCGCCAGCACCAGCGGGATCGAAACATACGTCAGCGGATCCAGCGGACTCACCCCAAACAGCAGCGACTTCATCAGCCGCGTCAGCACCGCCGCCGCGCCCAAGCCAATCGCCACACCTAAACCTGTCAACACCAAAGCCGACCGCACAAACATCCAGCGCAATCCACTCCGCTGCGCCCCCAGTGCCAGCCGAATCCCTATCTCCCGCCGCCGTTGCGACACTGTGTACGAAATCACCCCATAGATTCCAATCACTCCCAGCACCAGCGCCATCGAGCCCGCAATCGCCAGCATCGTCAGCGTGAACGAAGTCCGCGCCNNTTCCCCCGCCACACCGCCCGCTGCGCTTCGCTCACCAGCTCCTCAGTTCCCGCCCGCTCGCTTCGCATCACAAACGTCGCCCCGCGCGCAAAATCGAACGTCTTTAGGCCGGGGATATCGCCAGGTTTTGGCGGCCAGTACACCATCGCCGGCGATGGCTGGTCGATCCCGTTCTCGTGCACATCGGCCACCACCCCCACCACCTCATGCCATGGCGTAAATTCGCGAATCCTCTTTCCGATCGCCGCCTGCGGACTCCCGAACATCTCCCGCGCCAGGCTCTCCGAGAGGATTGCCACCGGCCTCGGCCCGTGCACCTCGGTCCACGTAAATTCGCGCCCCGCAATCACCGGCGTCTCCATCGTGCGAAAGTAATTCGGCGCGACATAGTTGAACAGCCGCATCGGTGGATGGTCGTCGCTCTTCTCGTTCTGGCCCTCCTTGAAAATCAGGTCCCAGCTCGGCTCAATCCCCTCCATCGGCACCGCCGCCGCCAATCCTACTGACTGCACTCCAGGGATTGCCGCCAGTTGATCCACAATCTCGTGTTGCGTCCGCGCCACCATCGCCGGATCGACAATCAGCGCTGCCGGAATCCCGATCCGTATCGTCTGCACATGCCTTGCATCCGCAAATCCCGGATCGACATGGCGCAGATGTTCAAACGTCCGGATCATCAGCGTCGCGCCCACCAGCAGCACCAGCGCCATCGCCACCTGCGCCACCACCAATACGCTGCGCGACCGGTGCCGCTCGCGGCTCGCGCTCGCCGTTCGTCCTCCGCTGCTCACAGCCAGCACCTTCCCGCCCAGCGCATAGCGCCACACCGGAATCGACCCCAGCACCAGCCCCGACATCACCGCCAGCGCCAATGCAAATCCCAGCGACCATCCGTCCAGCGAAATTTCGTTCAACTGCGGCAGATTCGTCGGCCCCATCGCCAGCAGCAGCCGTACACCCCCATACGCCACGCCCACCGCAATCACGCCGCCGATCAACCCCAGCAGCACGCTCTCTACCAGTAGCTCCCGCGCAATCCGCCAGCGCCCCGCTCCCAGCGCCGCGCGAATCGAAAGCTCCAGATGCCGCGCTTCCGCTCGCACCAGCAGCAGATTCGCCACATTCGTCCACGCGATCAGCATCACCAGGCCCAGCGTCGCCATCACCACCCACAACACGCTGCCCACGCTGCCAATCACCTCCTGCTTCAGCGGCAGCAGATGCGGCGTGATCCGCCACTTCTCATACCAGTGCGGATCGGTCCCCGGACCATTCGTCCACGAATCCATCCACACCGGAATCAGCCGCGCCACATCCGCGTTCGCCTCCGCTACCGTCACCCCAGGCTTCATCCGCGCGATGCCCATCAGTCCAAATCCCGCCAGGGGCTGCGCGTTCCGATCCAGCGCCATCGGCTCCAGCACATCGAAATCCCAATCCCCATCCACCACCCGGAACCCTCGCGGCATCACCCCCACAATCCGCCGCATCTGCGAGTCCACCTGAATGTTCCGCCCAATCACCCCGCGGTCTCCGCCAAACCGCCGCTGCCAGTAGCCGTAGCTCAGCATCACCGGCCCCGCGCTGTGCGGATCCTGATCCGCATGCGACAGCCATCGCCCCACTGCCGGCGGCACATCCAGCGTCTCCAGCACCCCATCGCTGATCAGCGCCGCACACACCTCTTCCGGTTGCGCCAGCCCCGTCACATTCACCGTCCGCCTCTGCCAGACGCCCACCGACTGGAACGTCCGGTTTTGCTCCGTAAACGTGAAATACATCGAACCCGACAGCCGCAGCTGATCCCGAAAATCCNNCACCACGCTGAACACCGCGGTGTTCGCGCCAATCCCGATCGCCAGCGTCAGAATCGCCGTCGCCGCAAATCCCGGAGCCCGCCCCAGCCGCCGCATCGCCAGCCGCGCGTCCGCCCACAGCGACTCCACCCGCGGCCACTGCCAAACTTCCCGGCTCCGCTCCTCGATCTGCGTCACATTCCCAAACTCACGCTTCGCCGCAAACTCCGCATCCGAGCGCGCCATCCCGCCCTCGACCAACTCCTCAACCTTCTCGGCAAGGTGCTCCCGCATCGACTCAGCCAACTCCTCATACCGCCGCCGCCGCGAAAAAACCCGTCTCATGCGTCTCCTGTCCCCCGATCAGAACCCTGAACGTCGCTCTAAGATCCTGTCTTCCAGCTACCAGCTACCGCCCGCCCGGCTGGGNNCGCCTGATTCCCGCAAACATCTTCTCGAAGCTCGAAGTCTCCGTTTCCAGCCGCTTCGCTCCCGCGGCCGTCACCTTATAGATACGCACCGGCCGATTCCTTGCCGACACGCCCATCTCCGACTCCAGCCACCCGGACTTCAGCATCCGCTGCAGCGCTGGGTAGAGTGAGCCCTCCTCGATCTGCAGCAGTTCGTCGGAGACCGCCTTGATGTGCTGCGCCAGCGCGTACCCATGCATCGGCCTCCGGTAAAGCGTCTGCAGGATCATCAGCTCCAGCGCGCCCGGAAACAGATCCCGAAACTCCTGTTCTTTTCCCATAGCTGTTTACATATACTATGTTTGAAATAGTATGTCCAGCTGAGTATACGAACGTTCCCCGAGAAAAGTTCCCCCATGCCGCTCGCAGCTGGGACCCATTCGGGTCGGCCTTACCGCCCCCAGAACCGAGAAATCCCCCACACCCCCAAATGTGGAAAATTTGTCAAGCTTTTCGCCCACGGTACCAAAGTGTTGTCCCTCATTCCACACCACTTCCATCCTTATACCCTCAAAGATATTTGGCGGGTTTTCGTGCTGGACTTGGTATCCTGATAATAGAGGGTAAGAAACAAAAATGGCTCAG
This sequence comes from Acidobacterium sp., assembly GCA_003131625.1. GTDB lineage: Bacteria > Acidobacteriota > Terriglobia > Terriglobales > Acidobacteriaceae > Palsa-343. The sequence continues at coordinate 88,250 of PKVY01000036.1, forward strand.
CCCAACGGCTGGGCCTTTCTCTTTCCCCAGCACGCACCATGAACGCTTCGATCCAATCCGCTCCAGGCTCCCAGCGCCCGGCTCCAGGCTCCCGGCCGCCTCTGTAACAAGGAGAGCCGTGCCTATGACAAACCCGGCCGCGTTTGTTACACAGACGGCCGTTTCGATCTGTTCTGTTTCCAGAGACTTAGCTGTTATCGACCTTGCCAATAACAGCTAAGCGCAGCAGAATCAATCGACATCCCGCACTGGAGGGGGCAGGGGGGGAGGGGCGTTTCTGAACGCCGAACGCCGACCGCCGACCGCCGACCGCCGCTTCGGAGGGTAATACCTGATTTACGGTACCGAATCACCACAATGGAATCAACAGCTTGCCAGTACCCTGGGGGGGGGGGCTACAGGCTCCCAGCTACCGGCTGTCGTTACCCCTGCACGGAAACGCCGGCAAACGACAGCACCGCCACGCCGCGAACCGGCTGCCCAAACCACTGCGCCGGTTCGAATTTGCTCGAAAGCAGCAGCGTCTCGAGGTCAGCCCGAGTCGCCAAATCGTTCGGTCCGGAAACGATGTCGTAGTCGTACACGCGACCCTGCGGATCGACGTAAACCTCCACCGTCACCGGAGCGCCTTTGCCCGAAACCGTTCCCGCATTCGCTTCGACCGTCGAGTAAAGGAACCGTGGACTCGTCGCCATGCCCAGCGGTTCGTCGCGGGCCGAAGCCGGCTCAGGAGCCGCAAACGCTCCGATCAGGAACGCCATGGTTCCGACCAAAACCAGCGAACTCGCCAGACCAGCCGATGCCTGCAGCAGGAAAGGAGCCACCGTGTTCTGCCAGCGAACTTTCCAGCCGGCCAGCGCGTTCCGCGGAGTCTTCGACAACTCCTGTGACAGCGCCACGCGGATCCGCAGCGCCAGTTCCGCAGGCGGCCGCACCGGACCCAGATTTGCCAGCGACTGCTGCATGCTCCGCCATTCTCCAAACTCTGTGGCGCAGTCGCCGCAGCCGGCCAGATGTCCTGCCACCGACTGCATGGCAACGCCGGTCAGGTTTCCGTCCAGATAATCGGAAAACTGCGCGCGAATGGTGTTGCACGAACTCATACGGCCTCCTCGGCAGAGCAGGCACGGGCTACGGACGAACGATGCGAAGGCTTGCGGTTGGCCGCTTCCATATACGGCGTCAGAAGGTTCTTCAAATGCGCGCGGCCGCGCATCAGCCGCGACTTCACGGTTCCCAGATTCGCATCGAGAATCTCGGCAATCTCTTCGTATCCGAATCCCTCGATGTCGCGCAGCACCACCACTGTGCGGAACGGCTCCGGCACCTCGCGCAGCGCGGCTTCCACGCGCTCTGCAATCTCGGCATGCGCTGCCGCGTCGAAAGGCGACTCATGGGTGTCGACCAGGTTCTCTGCCGGAGAAGCATGCGGATCGTCGCGATCCGCGTCGATCGTTACCTGTTGCCGCTGATGACGTGCCCACCAGCGCCGCTGATTCAGTGCCTCATGGAGCGCGATGCGATAAATCCAGGTCCGCAGACTCGCCTCGCCGTGAAAATGGGCGATGCCGCGAAAAACTTTGACGAAAACTTCCTGGGTGATGTCGGCTGCGTCGCCTGGGTTGGGAAGGATGCGATAGATCAGGCTGTACAGCGGCTGCTGATAGCGGGAAATCAACCAGGCAAAGGCGTCCTCGGAACCCGCCTTCAGCTGCTCCACTACCGCAGCTTCCTCGGGACGAACGCCGATGACTCCTGCCAGATTTCCCACGGCCGTTCCCGCCTGCATCCCAAACGCTCCCTAAAGCGTATCAGGAACCGTGTCGTTCCCGTGCAGTTTTCCCGCAGTCCGGCGCGCTGGTCGGCGCGCCGGAGCTTATCCGGGGCACAACTGCCTCGCTCACTCTGCTCTATAGACACGGGATTCCGCCGCAGGGTTCCCAAAATCGCCTGCCGTACCCCCAAAAGGGTTACTGCGGAGTCGAGCTCCCGTTGCTGGAATTCGCCGGTTTGGACGTCGGCTTCTTCGTGGTGTGCTTGCTCTTCGACGTACTCGTTGCCGGACCATCGTCCACCACCGTCGTCGTCGCCGGAGCCTTCTGCACCACCGCAGCTCTGGCCAATACCGTCCGAATCCTCACCAGCTCCGCCGTTTGCGCCTGCGAAGCGTTCAGAATCGAATCTCCCAGCGTCCCGCGCGCGCTCTCCAGACTGCTCAGAGCCGCCTGCAGAGTATTCACCTCGTTGTCCGGAGCCGCCAGATTCGCCGTCAGCACCACCCGCAGCAGCGTGTCGTACAGTGCATCCACGTTGCGATAAACCGCGAACGCCGCAGGCACAGAACCTGGAGCGGCGTCGGCCTGATCCATGAGCGTCGCGAGTGTGCCGCTGAGGTCGCGCTGGATCGACGCCACATCCTGATCGGCAGCTGACTTTACTTCGTTCGGCGCTTTCCATCGGCGGATGGAAATGCCGCTCAGCGATTGCCCCACTTGCGCAAGCGCCGGACGCAGCGTGCTGGAAACAGAGATGGCAGCCGGTGCTGCGGGGACTGCGCTTTGCGCGGAAACAGTCCAGCACAGCGTTGCCGCCAGCAATGCCACCGAGACCCGGGTGAAAGACATATGAGGACGATGCTTCATCGCAGCAAGCGGTTGCCAGCGCTTTCCGAAGCGGCCAAAGTCGGTGCACCACCGTGCCTTAACCACCGCTTCCGATTCGTTGACGAATTGTTCCAGCTCCATGAAAATAGAATAGTCCTTCTTGTGGGCCTGTGGCGCAGCTGGGAGCGCGCTTCCATGGCATGGAAGAGGTCGTCGGTTCGATCCCGACCAGGTCCACCAATCACGTCCGCAAACGACCTTTCTGCAATCGTTCTCCATTTCCACTATTTGGGATTCGAACGCGCGCGTGGAACCGCGCACGCTCAGAAGCCTGGCGGATGCTCTTCCGCGACGTTGAAGGCGCGCTCCAGCGCGATTCCGGCAGATCCCAAAATGCCTTCGTCGAAAGGCTTGGCGATGAGGGTGACGCCGTGCGGAACGCGGCGCGGCGGAGAAAACTTCGGCAACGGGTGCGCTGGATCGGGAGCCCAGTCGCTGCGCGCTTCGGAGACCTCGATGAAGCCGGCGCGCAGCGTCAGCGAAGGGTGACCGGTGAAGTTGGTCAGGGTCAGCATCTCGTCGCGCAGCGAAGGAACGAGCAGCAGATCGACCTGGGTGAAGATGCGCGCCATTTCGTTGGCGACTTTGCGGCGGAAGCGATCGGCCTGAACGAAGTCGACGGCGGAGAGGAAGCGCGACTGGCGAAAAGTATTGGGCCAGGCATCGGCGACCTGCGCGCGCAGCTGATCGAGCTCGTGGTCGAGGGTGATCTCCTCGAAAGCAGCGGCGGATTCGGCGAATAGGATGACGTCGAGGTCGTCGTAGGGCCAGTCGGGAAGCGAGACTTCGACGGGGACCATGCCGAGTGACGGCAGGATGTGGAGAGCGGCGCGGTCGACTTCGGTGGCCGGATCCTCGTTCATCCACCTGGGGAAATACCCGACGCGGAGACCGCGCACGGAAGCGGCCGCATCGAAGTCGAGCTTGCTGGGAACACTGTCCAGGTCGCCGGTGTCTGGACCGGTAATGCTATTGAGGACGAGGAGGGTGTCTTCAACGAAGCGCGCCATGGGACCGAGCTTATCGAGGGACCAGCAAAGAGTCATGGCGCCGGTGCGCGGGACGCGACCATAGGTGGGGCGCAGGCCGGTGATGCCGCAGCGCATGCTGGGGCCAACGATGCTGCCGCCGGTTTCGCTGCCGATGGCGAAGGCGACGAGGCCCGCAGCGGTGGCGGCTCCGGGACCAGCGCTCGATCCTGAGGAACCTTCTTCGAGGTTCCAGGGGTTCATGGTCTGGCCGCCGAACCAGATGTCGTTCAGCGCGAGCGCGCCCATGCTAAGTTTTGCGACCAGTACGGCGCCGGCATTGTTCAGACGCTCTACGACCGCGGCATTTTTCTCGGGGATGCGGCCACGGAACGGCTCGGCGCCGTAGGTGGTGGGAATGCCGGCCGTGTCGAGGAGATCTTTTGCGCCCCAGGGAACGCCGTGGAGCGGGCCCCGATAATGGCCGGCACCGATTTCCGAGTCGGCGCGGCGAGCCTGCTCGAGCGCGTGGTCGGGAAGGAGGGTGATGATGCAGCGGAGTTGCGGATCGAGGCGGTGGATGCGGTCGAGATAGAGGTTGGTGAGGCGTTCAGAAGTGAGCTGGCGCGTTTCGATCCAGCGGGAGAGCTTGGCGACCGGCGCGTAGGCGATGGCTTCGTCGCTGGAGGACAGCGGGCCGGGATCGGCGGCGGTGCGGACGAAGCGGTCGCGATCAGGACCGGATTGCTGGCCGGGCTGGACGGCCTGGATACGGGACCAGGGCTGCAGATCGGGATCGAGCGCGACCTTGCGGGGTCCCGTGCGGCGTTCGTAGAGAGGAGCCATGGATTCACGCCAGTTGGAGGCGGCCTGGGCGCGGTCTTTCTCTGTCATCTCGACGCGAACGAGCTTTTCGGCTTCGGCGAAAGTCGCGGCAGAAACTTCCGGGCCGACGGCAGGCGCGGTTCCGAAGGCGGGCGGCGTGCCTGGCGCCGGCGTTTGCTGGGCGTCGAGGCTCGGGACGATGTTGTTGGCGACGGCGGCGGAGAGCAGGCCGGCAGAAGAGCGAACCAGGAAACGGCGGCGCGATCGATCCATGCGGCACCTCAAAGCGATCAGGATTTGCGGCTCAGTCTGGAATATAAACGCAGCGAGAGAAACGGGTAGCGAGGAACAGGTAGACAATCTACACCCAAGGCAGTAGATTGGCTACATCCATGAAACGAGAACGGGAAGTCTATCGCAATCGCATCGAGCTGCTGCAGGGTACGCTGGACATGCTGGTCCTGAAGACGCTGCAGTGGGGGCCACAACATGGGTACGGCATCACCCAGGCGCTGCGCACGCGGTCCGGCGAGGTGCTGCAGGTGGAGACGGGTTCGCTCTACCCTGCGCTGCACCGGATGGAGCGGCACAAGTGGATTGCCGCGGAATGGAAGGTGACGGAACAGAACCAGCGGGCGCGCTTCTACCGGATCACGGCAGAGGGGCGGCGGCAGCTGGCGAACGACCGGTCCAGGTGGGACACGATGGTGGCGGCGATCGCTTCGATTCTGGAAGCGTAGGCAAGGAGAGCGCGATGATCCGGTGGCGAGGCTTCGGGATGAGGAAGCGGGAGCTGGACGAGGAGATCGCATCGCATCTGCGGATGGCGATTGCGGATCGCGTCGCGCGTGGCGCAACGGAAGAGGAAGCCCGAACAGCAGCGGAGCGTGAGATGGGAAACCTGCCATTGGCGAAGGATGTAACGCGGGAGACGTGGGGCTGGGTGTGGCTGGAGCGCCTGGGGCAGGATGTCCGCTATGCGCTGCGGCAGATGCGGCGTGGCCCTGGCTTTGCGGCGACGGCCATCGGCACGCTTGCGCTGGGGATTGGTGCCGCGGCGGCGATGTTCACGGTGGTGGATCACGTGCTGCTGCGGGCGCTGCCTTATAAGGATGCGGGCCGGCTGGTGCAGCTGCAGGAGGGCGGGCGCGACGCGAAGACTTTCTTCTACACGCCGTGGGTGGATCTCGCGCAATGGCGGGAGGAGAACCGATCGTTCGAAGACATGGCGTTCTCAACGGGGATGAGCGGCCGGACTTATCTTGCAGGGAACAGCGCCGCGCTGCTGGTGGGCGGTACCGAAGTAAGTCCAAACCTGTTTGCGATGCTGGGGGTGAACGCGGCGCTGGGGCGCGGATTGATCGCTGAGCCGCCAGGTTTTGGCGCGGTGAAAAATGCTGGCACCATTGTGTTGAGCGATGCGGTGTGGCGTTCGGCGTTCGGTGGCGACAAAAACATCGTAGGCCGCGTGGTGCGGTTGAACGATAAGCCGTATACGGTAGCGGGCGTGATGCCGGCGGGTTTTCGGTATCCGCTGGACCGTGGTGCGAACGGTCAGGTGTGGACGGCGATCGAGCTGGGCGCGAAGGATCAGGGACGCGACTACGACTCGGAGCACTACGAGGTGATGGCGCGGTTGCGCCGGGGAGTAAAGCTCGAGACTGCGATCGCGGAGATGGCGACGATCCAGAAGCGGGTTGCCGCGCAATATCAGGATGCGGAGCTGCGCGACGATCACAGAGTGGTGCAGGTGGAGCGCTACGGGGATTCACTGATCGATACAAATGTGAAGAAGGCGCTGCTGGCGTTGCTGGCGGCGGCAGGCGTGCTGTGGCTGATTGCCAGCGTGAATGCGACGAATCTGCTGCTGGCGCGGAGCATGGCGCGGCAGCGGGAGATTGCGATGCGCGGCGCGCTGGGGGCGAGCCGTGGACGCGTGATGCAACAGATGATCGTCGAGGGTCTGGTGCTGAGCGGGTGCGCGGCGGTGCTGGGCACGGGGCTGGCACTGAGTGCGATCAAGTTAACGGGGGCAGTCGCGCCGATTCACCTGAACGTTGATTTTTCGACGCATGTGGACTTCACGATTCTCGCCGGCCTGTGCGGGCTGACGCTTCTGTCGGCGGTGCTGTCGGCGGCATGGCCGGCGCTGATCGCGGTGCGCGCACCCATTGAGCCGGCGCTGAAACAAGGCGGGCAGCAGGCAGGAAGCGGGCGACGCCACAACCGGCTGCGTAGCGGTTTGGTTGCGGTTGAGGTGGCCATGTCGCTGACGCTGCTGGTGGCGTGCGGACTGCTGCTGCGAACGATCTACACGCTGCGGCATGTGCCTCTGGGCTATCGCACCGACCACATCATCGTCGCAAATCTTTCCATCCCGTCGTACCGCTACGTAAACAAGAACGTGACGGCGACGCTGTATCAGCCGCTGCTGGAGCGGGCGCAACAGCTGCACGGGGTGCAGGCGGCAGGACTCATCAGCGAGGTGCCGCTGGGACAGACCTTCAACATCATGTTGTCGCTGCGGATGAACGGCAACAACATTGTTGCCGCGCTGAAGACAGCGAGCCCGGATATCCAGCCGATCTTCGGCTTCAAAATGCTCGCTGGACGCTACTTCAACCACGACGACACGCCAACATCGGCAGGAGTCGCGGTGGTGAATCCGGCGTTTGCGCGGCTGTATGCGCCGAACAAGCATGATCTGAATTCGCTGCTGGGGCTCACGGTCTGGAATCTGCGCAAGGACACGCCTGCGAAGATTATCGGTGTTCTGGACAATGAGAGACAGAAGTCCGTCGACCAACCCTCCCAGCCGGAGGTGGAGGTTTGCCTTTGCCAGATCACGCCAGGCGGGAGCGTTTATAACCCAATCACGATGGCGATGGATCTGGCGGTGCGAACGCAGCGGCCGACGGCGGAAATGATTCCCGAGCTGCGGGATTTATTGCGGCAGGCGAGTCCGGAGCTGGCGAACTCGACGTTTTCGACGATGGATCAGATTGTGGAGGATTCGTTCGGCAGCCAGCGGCTGGCGGCGCATTTGCTGGAGATTTTTGGCGGATCGGCATTGCTGCTTTGCGTGGCCGGACTCTACGGGCTGCTGGCGTATGTGGTGACGCAGCGAACGCGGGAACTGGGCCTGCGGATTGCGTTGGGCGCGCAGCGCGGGAATCTGCTGTGGCTGGTGATGCGGCAGGCGGGCGCGATGCTGACATTGGGAGTGGTCGTCGGTTTGGGACTCGCCTGGGCGTCAGGAAAGCTGGTGGGCGGATTTCTCTACGGCGTGAAGGCGCACGACGGCTGGACGCTGGCTGGCGCGGCAGTGCTGCTGTTTTTGAGCGGCATGCTGGCCGCGTATCTGCCGGCGCGACGAGCGGCGCGGGTGAATCCCATGGAAGCTCTCCGATCGGAATAGCGAGTTATCCGACAATTTCAGTTGCTAAGTGGGTTGGGCGGTAGCCGCGGAGTCCGAAGTATAGGACGAAGCAGTAACAAACGAGCGGGATCAGGAAGGCGACCTGAATATTGGTGGCGTCGGAGACGCGTCCCATAATGGCTGGGCAAATGGCGCCGCCGATGATCGACATGACGAGCAGCGAGGAGCCTTTGCGCGTGGCTGGGCCAAGATGGCGGATGCTGAGCGCGAAGATGGTCGGGAACATGATGGAGTGGAAGAAACCGAGGAGCACGATGCCGGCGAGCGCAGCGGGACCGCGATTCAGAAGCACTAAAGCCACGGAAGCGAGCGAGCCGACCGCAAAGGTGGCCAGCATGGAGGCGGGCGCGAAACGCTTCATGAGGGCAGAACCGCCGAAGCGGCCGATCATAAAGGCGAGCAGGTGGAGCTTGAGGTAGTTCGCGGCCTGCACGTCGGACGTGCCGGGACGTGTGAACTCAACGAAGCGGATGACGAAGCTGGCGACGCCGACTTGCGCGCCGACATAAAAGAACTGCGCCGCAACTCCCTTAAGCAGGTGGGGAAAATGCAAAACGTGCTGCGCGGCGGAAAGGTCGCCGTCGGCGGGTTCTTCTGAGATTTTGGGCAGGTGCGAAAGGCCGATGAGCACCGCCATTCCGAGAAAAATGGCGACGATGATGAGGTAAGGAAGGCGCACGATGGCGGCTTCAGCCGCAGCCGCGTTGGCTCCTGCAGCCAGCTTGTGAGTGCGCTCGAGGATGAGCGCCGAGCCGAAGATGGGTGTGAGCACAGCGCCGAGCGCGTTGAAAGACTGTGCGAGGTTGAGACGACGCTCGGAGGTTTCCGTCGGCCCGAGAAACGTGACGTAGGGGTTCGCGCAGACTTCAAGGAAGGACTGGCCGCAGGCCATGATGAAGAGGCCCAGCAGAAATGCGGCGTAGACGTGAATGTAGGCTGCAGGGATAAAGAGGAACGCGCCGATGGCACAGATGATGAGTCCGAACACGATGCCGCGCTGATAGCCGAGTCGACCGACGATCCAGCCTGCCGGCCAGGCGGCGAGGAAGTATCCGCCGAAGAAGGCGACCTGCACAAAAGAGGATTCGAAATCGGTCAGGTGGAAAGCGCCGCGCAAGTGCGGGATGAGGATGTCGTTGATGTTGACGCCGACGGCCCAGAGGAAGAAGAGGCAAGTGACGAGAATGAGCGGCCAGATGAAGCGGCGCTCCGTGAGCGGCACGTGTACGGAGTGCGGCGCGACAATCGGGCGTGGCGATTCCATTAGTCGGCCGCCGTGACGGGATTGATGAGCTGGCCGAGGCCTTCGACTTCGGCGATCATGGTTTCTCCAGGCTGCAGCCAGCGCCGCGGCGTGCGGCCGAGTCCAACGCCAGCCGGCGTGCCGGTGCTGATAATGTCGCCTGGCTCGAGCGCGGTGATGGAGGAGATGTAGGCGATCAGCTCGGGCGCTTTGAAAATGAGCTCGCGGGTGTTGGAGTGCTGCAGAATTTCGCCGCCGATCGAGAGTTTGATATCGAGGTTATGCGGGTCGAGGATTTCGTCCGCAGTGACGATAGTTGGGCCGATCGGACAGAAGGTGTCGAAGCTCTTACCCAGCGTCCATTGCGATGTGGCCAGTTGGACGTCGCGCGCGCTGACGTCGTTGAGGATGGTGTAGCCGAAGACGTGCTCGCGCCAGTCTTGCTTTGCGATGTTCCGGCCGGCTTTTCCGATGACAATGGCGAATTCCACTTCGTAGTCGGGTTGCTTCGTGAGCGCGGGAATCCGGACAGGTTCTTCCGGACCGATGACCGCAGAGGCCAGCTTGAGGAAGACGGTTGGGACTTTGGGAATTTCCATTTTGGATTCGACGGCATGGTCGCGATAGTTGAGGCCGATGCAGAAAATCCGCGGCGGCTGCGGAATGGGAGCGAGCAGGCGCACGGCGGAAGGCGAGATGTGCGAACAAGCAGGCATGTTCGCGGCTTGCAGAAGGGCGTCTGTCCCTGCCTGGACCGCGGTGAGCGAGTCGGCGATGCCGAGCGGAGCGAGGTCGACGATAGTGTCCTCGAGCAGGAGACCCGCGTGTGGGGCGCGCTCAGCGAAAAATTCGAACGAGACGAGTTTCATTCATCCTCTCCAGATGCGGCCATCGGGATAGCTGTAGTCGCGCAGCGTCTCGGGGAAAATCTCGATGCTGTAGCCGGGTTTTTCGGGAAGCAAATAGTGTCCCTGACGGATGCGCACCGGATCGACAAAGTGCTCGTGGAGGTGGTCGACGAATTCGACCACTCGGTTTTCGAGCGAGGCTGAGACGCAGAGGTAGTCGAAGGCTGCCAGGTGCTGCACGTATTCGCAGAGGCCAACGCCGCCTGCATGCGGGCAGACAGGGATTCCGAATTTCGCTGCGAGCAGGATGACGGCAATGTTTTCGTTGACGCCAGCCAGGCGGCAGCTGTCGATCTGGCAAACGTCGATGGCATGGGCCTGCATGAACTGCTTAAAGAGGATGCGGTTCTGGCAGTGCTCGCCGGTAGCGATGCGGACGCCGGGAACTTCTCGCCGGATGCGTGCGTGGCCGAGAACGTCGTCAGGACTGGTTGGCTCTTCCATCCACCACGGATCGAACTGCTGCAGCTCGCGCGTGCGGAGAATGGCCTCGTCGACGTCCCATTTCTGGTTGGCATCCATCATGAGGCGGTTGGACGAGCCGATTTTCGAGCGCACCATCTGCGCGCGACGATGATCGTCGGCCGGATCGCCGCCGACTTTGAGCTTGAACTGGGTCCATCCTGCAGCCAGAGCTTCGTCACAGAGGCGAGAGATTTTCTCGTCGCTGAAGCCGATCCAGCCGACTGACGTCGTGTAGGCGAGAAGGCCATTTTTGCGAAGATGTTCGAGACGCTTCTCCTGACCTGCACTGCGTTCCTGAAGCAGAGCGACGGCTTCGTCGCGGGTGAGAGCATCGGTGATGTAGTGGAAGTCGATGACGCTGGCGATGCGTTCGGGCTCCATCTCGGCGAGCAGCTGCCAGAGCGGTTTGTTTTCAACGCGGGCGTAGAGATCCCATACCGCGTTGATGAGAGCGGCGGTTGCGAGGTGGATGACACCCTTTTCGGGGCCAAGCCAGCGGAACTGCGTGTCGCCGGTGAGCTGGCGGCTGAAAGCGCCGAGGTCGTCCGTGATGGAACTGAGCGTGCGGCCAGTTGCGTAACGAGCCAGATAGCGGATGGCATCGCAAACGAGATCGTTGCCGTGACCGCAGGTGAAGGTGAGGCCGAAGCCGCGCAGGCCGTGATTCGTCTCGAGAATGCAGTAGGCTGCGGAATAATCGGGATCTTTGTTGACGGCGTCGGAACCGATGCTTTCTCTGGACGTGGGAAAGCGGAGATCGATGACACGAACGTCGGTGATGTGGAGATCAGTCAAGGGAGTTGGTTCTCCAGAGTGAATCTTCGACGTACCGCATTGTGGGCGAGCTGGGATGCAGCGAGCACTACAATTCTCCGTGCGTGCCGGGATGTGAAAAGCCATGAGTGAAGCGTCATCGCAAAACTCGCGCCTGCTGAGCGGCAAGACAGCCATTATTACAGGTGGCGCGAGTGGAATCGGGCTGGCGATTGCCAAGCGCTTTGCGATCCACGGATCGACGGTGTTTGTCGTCGACTGGAACGAAGAAGGTGCGGTCGCCGCTGCTCACGCGGTTGCGGATTCAGGCGGAAATGCGCAGGCGTTTGGCTGCGATGTTTCCGATGCCGCGAGCGTTCGCAAGGCGTTCGACGCGGTGTTTGCGCAGGGTCGAGTCGACATCCTGGTGAACTGCGCTGGCGTGGCGCATGTCGGGTCGATCACGAGCACGAGCGAAGAGGACTTCGACCGCATTTTGCGAATCAATGTGCGCGGCGTTTACCTCTGCACGCGGGCTGCTGTCGAGCACATGCAGCAGCACGGTGGTGGCGTGATCCTGAACATGGCGTCGATTGCGGGCAGTTCGGGTTTGCCGGATCGGTTTGCGTACTCGACGAGCAAAGGCGCGGTGCTGGCGATGACGTTCTCGGTGGCCAGAGACTGCCTTGTGCACAAGATTCGGTGCAATGCCATTTCTCCTGCGCGCGTGCACACGCCGTTCGTCGACGGGTTTGTGGCGAAGAACTATCCAGGCCGCGAAGCCGAGATGATGGAGAAGCTGGGCCAGGCGCAACCGATTGGGCGCATGGCGCAGCCGGAAGAGGTTGCGAGCCTGGCGGTGTGGCTGTGTTCGGACGAGGCCAGCTTCGTGACCGGCGTCGATTATCCGCTGGATGGCGGCTACATGAATCTGCGCGGTTGAATCGGGCGCGAGCACCGAGCACCGGGACCGAAAACAGGCCCCCCCTCCCCCCCTATGGGACTCCGGCAAGTCGCTGATCTGACTGGAGTTGCGGGAGGGCTGTTTTGGTGTGTGGCAAGTTCATGAAAATGAGCCACTTTGCCTGGGCCTTTTGGCGCCTGGTGCGGGGGGGTGGGGGTAGGGGGGCTTTTGGCGCGGCGGTTGCGCGGGCTGTGGGTGAAGCAGCAGTTCTGGCCGCGCAGGGTGATGGAGCGACAGCGCTGGCCCTTGCGGTTGTAGAACTCGCACTGGCGGGTTTCGCCCGGGCTGGGGTGGTGACCGTAGCAAAAGAGCTGGCCGGGGAGAGCGCGACGGGAGCAGGGCTGGCCCTGGTGGAGCGCGGTACAGAAACGTGGCATCGATTTCCCTCCGGAAATGGAAAAGGCCGCTCGGGCGAGCGGCCTTTTCCGATGGGTCTGTCGGGGGAAAATTCTTTCTTTACCCCCTATTATCAGGATACCAAGTCCAGCACGAAAACCGGCCAAATATCTTGGAGGGTATTGTGGTGGAAGTGGCGTGGAATGAGGGGTCATTACTTCGGTTTTGAGGCGCGCCTCTTGACAAATTTTCCACATTTGGCCGGATACGAGGAAATGCCCTCACTCAAGCCAAAACAGGGCTAGCATAGTCCCCCACGAAACTTCCAGGCAGCGTGCAGCCGGTGATATTTCCGTGGCCGTGGTTTTAGTTCGCAGCGTGCGACAGAGCCGAGAGATTACGCTGAACGTCGTCTCGCGAACCGTAGTCGGGGTCTGCATTCTTCCAAATTCCAAGAAGGCGGCGGTAAGTCGCGGCGGCCGCTGCCTTGTCTCCCATCGCGCTTTCTGCGCGTGCCAGACCCAGCAAGGATTCAGTTCTCTCGGGAGCACGTTGCAGGGAGGCTTCAAAAGCCGCACGCGCGGGCGCGTTTTTGTTTTCTTTCAGCAAGAGCTCACCAAGAAGCTCGTACGAGGGCTTCTCCGGACTGGGGGGGCCGAAGGCGTAGGGCAATCCTTCGCCGGCCGCGACCGCCTGCTGCGCCATGGCGATCGCCTCGTCTCCGTGGCCTTCAGCCGACAGAACGGCCGCCTGGAGCTGCAGCTTCTGAATCTGCGGGACGCGCCGCATGGGATCGGCTGGCGGCGTACCGGCTTGATCGAAGGTTGCCGGTGTCTGCGGCACGAGCCCGGTGAGCGTGGCGAGAGCGTTTCTGGCAGTGGGCAAATCGCCGCGTTGAGCGGCGGCAAAGCCTGTGGCGAATGCGTCGTTGATTTCCGGCATGAGCGCTTCACCCATGTCGACTTTCCATCCGGCCACGTCGTCCTGCCAGCGACCGGTGTCGACGAGATAGCGGGCGCGCATCTCGACGAAAGAGGAGACAACCGCAGCGTCGGGATCGACGGCCACACGCGCCCTGGCCGCCATTCCCGGCTGCATTGCCTCCGCGCGGCAGCCGGCGACGACTTTCTTTGCCTCGGCGATGTGACCCTGTTCGAGGTAGCCGTATTCGAGCCAGTAATTGTAGTGACCGCAGCGTCTGGGCGGCCTTCCTGTTGCGGCGGCGGCCTGGTTCGTGACCGTGGTGGCCGCGATGTTGGCCTGAACCACGTCATCCCACATTCCCAATGCCAGGAAAATATGCGAGCACATATGTTGGGCGTGCGCGGCACTGGGGGCGATCTTCGACAATGCGCGCGCGGCCACCAACGCTCCGGCGGCGTGCTGCGGATCGTCCATGGCATGAATCCAGTAGTGGGCCGCGCCGGGATGATCAGGGTTCCGGGTGAAGACGGCTTTCGCGATGGCCGCAGCCTGCAGGTAAGTGGGAACGTCGCGTACGCCTTCGCTTTTGCCCAGCAGCGCCAGCGCGTAGAAGAGCTGCGCTTCGTCGTCTTTGGGATACGCGCGAGTCAACTGCCGCATGGCCTCGGCGTAGCGGGCGTCGCGTTCGGGCTTGCTGCCAGCGCCACTGTAGAGAATCTCAACGGCGCTGAACCAGGCGCGTTCGCGCGGATCGGCAATGCGCTGGGCGCGGGCTTCCGGAGTGGGTGCGAATTTGGCCAGAGCGGCCTGCCCAGCCTGGACGTCGACCTGGTTCCAGACGGGATGATTGAAGGTCATCGCCTCGCCCCAGTAGGCCATGGCGAAAGCGGGGTCCACCTTTTCGGCGGCGATGAACGAGCTGGCGGCGGCGTCGTATTCGAAAACGTGCAGCAAGAGCAGGCCGCGGATAAATTCGTGCGCCGCAGCCGGCGAGTGGGTCGTAGTCGGGAAGTTGGCTGTGCCCAGACCGGGGACGGTTTCTGCGCGGAGGAACGATGTGGAGAGGAGCAGGGCGGTAAGAAGGGGCAGAACTCTGTTAGTTCGGGAGATGGTCATGGTCTTGCCTCCGCGGCACCGTCCACGATACTACCGGCTCGCGCGATCTTTTTCGCTCGAACTCGTGGCGCGACTGAGAAAGTCGGGCCCTGGCGCTTGTCGCTGGTTGGGCAAAGGGAAGCGGGTGCGGGTGGTTGTTCCGTTTTGGTTCAGAGACGGTACCGAGGAGTTGAAGGCCGGCATTCATCTGTATGCGCAGCGCGCGGTGCGAGGCTATGCTTCTTGCTGTGGGGTGAACCTGGTCGGGTGCAGCGGCGGGTTGCGGGTGTAGCGGCCGGGTGCGGGTGCGCGGGGCGGGTCGAGGTGCGAGTGTAGCGGCCGGATGTCGGGGTGCGCGGGCGGGTTGCGGGGTGCGGGTGTAGCGGCCGGATGTCGGGGTGCGCGGGCGGGTTGCGGGGTGCGGGTGTAGCGGCCGGGTGTCGGGGTGCGGGGTGCGTTTTTCCTTCGCAGGCTGTGAAGTTGGGTCCTGATGGATTTTTTGGCAAGCCGAGGAATTGGCCCTGATACAACACGTGGTTCGCGCAAGCCGTCGGGGCGTGCCCTTTCAAAGCGCCGGCCCAGTTCAGGGTTCCGGGTTGCGGAGCCAGGAGAGGGCGGCGGCAAGGTTGGTCCATTCTCCATATGCATAGTGGTCGCCGCAGTCGTCCTTGCAGATGAGCTCCCATCGATCGCCCCACGCGTGGTCGCGTTCGGCGAGAAAGAAATCGTATTGTTCGAGGCTTTCGGCGACCGTATCCCAGAGGGGCACGTCGCGGTAGAAGATCGCCTTCGCGGGGGAGCCGGGTCGGGGACGGATGGAGAAGTCGCACTTGCTGACCGCGCCGGGCACCGGCTTACGCATCTTTCCCTCTCCCGCTCTTCGCTCGTGCGGCTGCGGGCCCAACGACCTGGGTTGAGAACTCGCACTTGCATTATCCCGCCTCAGCAGTCACGGAAGGGAATGACGGAGGATGGGCTCGCATTCGGAGGGGGTGGCGATGCCGGTGAAACCGAATCCGTTCCATCGGTAGGCAGCGATGCGCGTTGTTTTGGTGGCTGGGTCGGCCAGCAGGAAGGAGTCGCCGCGATGGAGCGCGCAGAGAACGCCGTCGTTCGATTCGACGGCATCGATCAGGGGCCAGGCCAGGGCAGAGCCGCGCCATCGCGCAATGAGTCCGTGGGGTCCGACGGCGTAGACATAGGGCCGCAGACCTACCTCATCGTCGATGGATGAGGGATGGCTTTCGAGCGAGAGCAGCAACGGTTCGGCCGCCATGGAAGTGACCATCTGCAGAGAGACCACAGCCTGACGTCTGGACTGCCACACCCGCTTTCCTGCTGCGTAGCCATCGAGAATGATGCCGTTGACCGGCTGATCTGGAGACCAGGGTTCGGGGAGGATGGTGACTCCGCTGATTTGCGCGCTGGGACCAAGATGCGGAGAACAGCTTGCGAGAGCTGCATCCGCGGCGGCGTTTCTGCCTGCGAGGGTGGGGAAGGCGGTGGTTTCGCCAGTGTGGGTGCTGAGGCCTCCGCACAGCAGACGGCCGGCGTGGATGCGGCAGTCGGCGATGAGGCCGTCGCGGGTCTCAGCATATTTCTGGTCGAAGAGATGGTTGCCGAGCGAGAAGAAGACGGGTCTGCCCTCGATACATGCAGGGGCCTGGACAACATGGGGATGATGGCCGACGATCAGGTCCGCGCCATGCTCGACGAGCCAGCGCGCCTGCTGCTGCTGCGCTTCGGTGGGCCAATCCTGCAATTCGTTGCCCCAGTGGACGGAGACCACGACGAGGTTGGCCAGTTGGCGGGCGAGACGCAGCTTTTGCGCCAGCTCGACGGAGGGAATCTGCTGCACGCGGCCATCGGCGGCCCTGATGGTTGTGAGGGCGACGACCGCGACGGTGAGCTGGCCGAAGCGAAGGAACTGCGGGGACGTATCGAAGTCGAGGGCGAGCAGGCCGCTGCGTTGCGAGGCTGCGCGTGTTTCACTACGGCCCGCGGGGCCGAGGTCGCCGGAGTGGTTGTTCTCCGCGGTGAGGAGACGGAAGCCGGCGTGCCGCAACAATTCGGCGGCGTCGTCGGGCGCGGCAAAGCAGAGCTTGTTTTCCGCGCTGCAGTTTGCAGGGTCGCCGAGAGCGCCTTCGAAGTTGCCGCCGACAAGGCTGGCGCTGGCGAAGAGGTCGTGAAAGCCGGCCCAGGGAGTGGTCCTGCGCTGGTCGATCTCCGCCTGGACGAGGCGCGACATCATAATGTCGCCGGTAAAGAGCAGGCGGAAATCATCGGGCGCGGGCTGCGCCGATGCGACCGGTGCAAAGTGGAACGCAGCGGCAGCGGCGACGATTAAAAGGGCGGCTTTGCCGGACATGAGAGGGGTTCTGCGGAGATGAAGGGGGTGAGCCACGCCGGGCGCGGCTGGAGGTCGACTTTGCCGGGGATTGGTTTGCCTGATGGACTGGCCGGATTGGCGTCCGGGTTCGGGGGCGTACCGGCCCAGTCGAGGTCGGTGAGCGGCACGGGCGAGGGGAATTCGTAGTACGAGTAGACACTGCCCTTCACAATTTCGCGACGGCCGAAGTAAGGGACCACCTGATCCCATTCGAGCGGACGGCCGACGGCTGCTTCGAGGTAGGGCACCTGGCCTCCGCCAGCAACGTCGGAGATTTTCATCATCGGGTCGGGTGTGGAGAGGGCGAAGTCGGGGTTGGCGAGGCTGTTGTAGACGAGGAAGTCATGCTCGGCCACCGCGCCGACATGGAGGATCGCGTCATATTCTGCATCACTGAGCGGCTGGTTGCTCTGTTCCTTTTCGGCGATGGAGGCGAAGAGGCGCGCCTTGGCCGCGGTGGCCTGCAGGCGACGGATGATGCCGTCGCGGAGGGGTTGAGCTTTCGCGTTATCCGGATTGTCGGTAGGCAGGTTCCCACTCAGATTCGCCGACTGCGCGACTGCTTGCTGCATCTGGTCGAACAGGGATGCGATGACATTGAAGGTCTTCGGATCTGGTTCGACGTAGCCTCTGGGCGGACGGAGGACAATTGCCTCGAAGCCACCTTCGCCGCACTCCGCGGCGGCTCTCTCGTTGACGAGAACGGTGGCGTGGCGCAGCGTGGCCCAGGAGGCGAGGCCGGTCTGGAGGCGTTTCGCGTTCCACAGCGGGTCGCGTGCGTTGCCGGAAAAGGCAGCGTCGTCGGCCCACTGCACGGCCAGCGCATCAATCCACGCGCCATAAAGGTTCGTCTGCAGCGCGTTGGTGGGCTGACGCTGGTGGAGCGCATCGAGCGCGGGAGCGAGCGGGGGATACGCGGCGAGGTCGGTCTTCAGCAACGAGCGGGCATACGAATCGCCCAGGGCTGCGGCGAGATCGAGGCCCGAGGGCAGAAGACGCGGGCCACCGGGGCCGGTGATCTGTTCGGCGGCAGGCCAATCGGAGTGGTAGACGGTGGAGAGCAGAACCTCATTGTCGAAGCCCCAGGACAGGGGAAAGATCTGCGGCGTGTCGCCGGGATGCAGGGCAAATGCGGGGGCGACAAATTTGTCGGAACTCCACACCAGCGGTGAGCGGCTTGGGGCGATCCACGCGGTGTAGGGTGCGATCCACTGGAGGGCTTTCGCTTTGACATCGGCGGGCAGCGCATTCAAAGGAGCGGCTCCGCTCGCGGCTGAAAGAGAAGTGAGGTAATGGACAGCCTTGAAGTAGGCCGCCATTTCGGGTGTGGAGGTGTAGTAGCCGCGCGGGGTGAGTTCAGCAAAGTCAAACGGCGCGCCAAAAACCTTTGAGTTGAATGTTCCCTTTGCGCCCTGGATGTGCAGAGCTTCGTCGGCGGTGGGGGTGGTTGTGCTGTGCGACTGTGCGACCGCGTCGAAGGCCATCGCCCAGGTGGAGCCGGGGGCGGTTGTGTCGAGCGACTGGCGGGCTGCGTCGACAAAGGCCCAGAATGCGGGCATGGCCTGCTGGCGCTCCTGAACGATGAAAACGCCTTCGTAAGCGGAGGCGATGAGCTCCCAGAAGATGTCGGTGGTGACAAAGTAAGGGCGGGTGGGCGTTGCGCTGTCATAGCCGCCGCAGGCATACGATTCGGTGTCGTAGAGCTCGTACATCTGGTTATCGGCGGTGGTGCGAAAGAGGCCGGCGCTGGTTTTGAACTTGTCGCGATCGGCGGGGTCCTGCATAAACATCCAGGCGTCGATCACGTCAGCGAACGGGACGTCTATGGGGACGTAGACGAGGGCTTGTCCGCCTGCGCGCTCGACCAGACCGACGATGCCTCTGCCATCCGACGTGGAGGATGGGGTGGAGATGAACTGATAGCTGCCGGCCTGCGCTGTGGTTGTGCGGCCATGATCGTCAATGACGGCTACGCCTGGCACACCGTGTTTCCAGTGGAGCAGAGCGGCGCCGTTTGGGGTGACGGTGAGCGATCCGCCACATGGATTGCCGGTGAGAGGCGAAGGTTTGTCCCAGTTTTTTCCCGCGTAGGCAAGCTGCTGGAAGCAGCCAATGGCGTCCTGCCAGATCAGCAAATGTCCGGCGGGGTGAAATGCCGCGGGAAGCGCGGACGAGACGAAATTGGGGGTTGGATCCTCATCTTCGTTGGGGAGCTTTGTCCAGGAGGCCTGCGGGCCGATGACCTGGTATTCGCGCTGGCCGTCTTCGGTGATGGAACGAGTGGAATATGCGCCGCTGGGCTGGCGCTCTGCGAAGAAGAGCCGGTAACTCTCGATGGGTTGGTTCTGCGTTGCGTTCCAGCCGATTTGAAAGGGACGGGGCGCGACGAGGAGACGCCGCAGGTCGTGCGAAGACTGGTAAATGGTGCGCTGCGTCCAGCTCCCTTTCAAGTTGTCGACAACCAGAATTTTGGATTGCTGGCCGGACTTTCCCAAAACAAAGAAGCGGTGCTCGTGGGGATGGACGGTGATGGACGCGGGGGTGAAGTCCGCAGGCAAATCGAGAACCGGGACGGTGCGGGTGTCGCCGGCGTGCCAGCTGACCACATGGTTGCCGGCGCTGTCGTGGAGAAGGATGAGCGCATCCGGGCCCGTGGGCCAGATGTCGTAGTCGATGACGGAGGCGCCAGCGGGGAGGGGCAGCTCAGAGGGTGATGCCGGAGATGGCAGGACGTTGAGTTCGGGCGAGGCAAACGGGGAAGGCTCGGTCGAGAACGCAGACAAGGCACAAAAGGGAAGGGTCAGNNGCAGCACAAGCACACGCTTTTGCGCGTGGGTCATAAGAGCCTCTGGCGACGGGAGTCATCGCCATTCTAGAACATGGGGCACGGGTGGGTTTCGGTCATCGTGAGTTGAGAACAAGCCTTCAGGCCATTTGGCGATGAAGCGTCGGGGGGCGATGATGGTCCCGAGGGATGCGGAGGCGCATCCCTGGAATATTGAGGAGAGATGGCGATGCAGAAACGCAAACTGGGCACGGGTGGGCTGGAAGTATCGGCGCTGGGATTCGGGTGCATGGGGATGAGCTTTGGCTTTGGGCCTGCCAAAGACAAACAGGAGATGGTTGCGCTGCTGCATGCGGCGGTCGATCGGGGCGTGACGTTTTTCGATACGGCCGAAGTGTACGGGCCGTTCGTGAACGAGGAGCTGGTCGGCGAGGGGCTGGCTCCGTTTCGCGGCAAGGTAGTGATCGCGACGAAGTTCGGTTGGGAAGCCAATCCCGCGGACGGAGGCAAGTGGAACGCGCTGAACAGCCGGCCCGAGCACATCAAACAGGTCGCAGAGGCATCGCTGCAGCGGCTGAAGGTCGATGCCATCGATCTGTTTTACCAACATCGGGTCGACCTGAATGTTCCGATCGAAGAGGTTGCCGGGGCGGTGAAAGAGCTGATTCAGGCGGGCAAGGTGAAGCACTTCGGGATGTCTGAAGCGAGCGCGAAGACGATCCNNCGCGCTGCAGAGCGAGTACTCGTTGTTCTGGCGGGAGCCGGAGGAGACGGTGATGCCCACGCTCGAAGAGCTGGGGATTGGGTTCGTGCCGTTCAGCCCGCTGGGCAAAGGGTTCCTGACGGGCAAGATCGATGCAGAGACGAAGTTCGACAGCACGGACTTCCGCAGCATCGTGCCGCGGTTCACCCCGGAGAATCGGCAGGCGAATCAGGCTTTGGTGGATGTGATCAGCGCGTTCGCGAAACAGAAGAAGGCAACGCCTGCGCAAATCGCACTCGCCTGGCTGCTGGCGAAGAAACCTTGGATCGTTCCGATTCCGGGGACGACGAAGCTGAGTCGTCTGGAAGAGAATCTGGGCGCGGCGCAGATCGAACTGACCCCGGACGATGTACGCGCCCTCGAGGACGCATCTTCGAAGGTGAAACTCGAGGGGGCTCGGTATCCGGCGTTCCATGCGTCGCTGGTGGGGCGGTGAGCGGGGGCTTTCGACCGCAGAACGCGGCTGCGCAGTAGCGACGGGCGGTGCTATGCTGAGGGGCATCGGGGGTGCCTGGTATGAGGCTCTTCGTCTCCGCTCTTCTATTGGCCGCCGCGTCGGCGGGAATCGCACAAACACAAAAACAGGCGGTGCCTGCTCCGGGGTCAGAACTGGCGCCGGGGATGATGACGCTCGAACTTCAGGCCGTGGGGCCGATGCCGCAGAGCCAGGCCGGGTGTCCGGTGGTGCTGACGAGCGCGCGCCTGAACTGGCCTGCGAGCTATCTGCCCGTGACGTCGGCAGAGAAGGTGACGGAACCGAATCTGGCGCTGAAGTTTCAGAATTCGAGCGGCAAGGCGATCCGGTCGGTGACGATCACGGCGCGTTTTCTGGCCAAGCAGAGCGTGTATCAGCTGGATGCGAGCGGGTTCGACCTGCACCTGACGTTCTCCGGAGTGGATGCGGCGGATAAGGCGGCGGAACAGCTGCGGGAGATCCGGCTGCCGGAGAAGATGTATGCCTACGGCGTGACGCGGGTGTCGCTGGAGCAGGTCACGTTTGGCGACGGGGCGTTCTGGATGGCGATGGGGCGGAGCAACTGCAGCCTGAATGTGACGGGGACGGCGGAGCGGGTGGCAAAGTAGGGACTCTGAGCGCTAATGCAGCCGTTCTCCTGAGCGGTCATGCGCCGGGGTGATGATGTAGAGCGGCTTTCCCAGGATTGCGGATTCGTCGACTAGTCCAAATTCGGGCATCCGGCTGTCGAGGCTGATATCTCGATTGTCCCCCATGACGAAAAGTTTGTGAGGGGGGATCGTGAGAGGCCCGAAATTCATGAGTTCGTCTGTCGGGTCGTCGGTGTGCTGCACGTAGCTCTCGTTTAGAGCGACGCCGTTCAGCGAAACGGCCCCGTGCACGCTCGTGATCGTGTCGCCCCCTCTCGCGATCAGGCGTTTGATGAGGATCACTCCGGGGGTTTCGGGGCTCTTTAAGAGGATGATCTCTCCATCCGCCGGTTCGTGATGCCGGTAAAAGCGCATGTCAGCCATCAACAGATCGCCTTCCTGGATCGTGCGCTCCATAGATGCAGACGGGATTCTGAAAGCCCGAAATCCGCCTGCACGCAACAACAGACTCTGGCAGATGAGCGGACCGAGCAAAGCAAGAGGCAGAGTGCCGAAGAGCCAAATCCAATTCCCTGGGCCTCCTCTTCCTTCGGATCGCGAACGGAGTGCCTGACAGGAGGCGGCGATTGTGAGCGCAATCCCGGAGAAAATCAGCGTCAGCCAGCCGTAATAGAGCCTCGGCAACCGCAAGGGAGCGAAGAAGCATAAGCACCAGATCAGGGTGAGGGCAAGAAAGATATAGCCCTTGAGCGTCTCTCCCAGCATGAATTGACCGACGCCGGGAACAATGGCAGATACAAGAGCTGCGCCAGGCGTCTGCGGGCGCGACCGGGCAGGAACGTCGGCATTCGCAACTGGAGGGTCAGGTTGCGGGCTTTGGTCCATGACTAATTCCCTCTTGCGCGTTCGATGGCGCGGACGACGGCCTTCGCTTTGTTGAGGCTTTCCTGGTATTCGTTTTCGGGGATGGAGTCGGCGACGATGCCGGCGCCGGCCTGGATGAATCCTTTGCGGCCTTCGACGAGGAGGGTGCGGATGGCGATGCAGGAGGTGAGGTTGCCGGAGTAGTCGGCATAGAGGACGGTGCCGCCGTAGATGCCGCGGCGGGTGGATTCGAGTTCCTCGATGATTTCCATGGCGCGGATTTTGGGTGCGCCGGAGAGCGTGCCAGCGGGAAAACAGGAGCGGAGGGCGTCAACGGCGGAGAGATCGCGGCGGAGCTGGCCTTCGATGTCGCTGACCAGATGCATGACGTGGGAGTAGCGCTCGACGTGCATTAAATTTGTCACTTTGACGGTGCCATATTCGCTGACGCGACCGACGTCGTTGCGGCCGAGGTCGACGAGCATAACGTGTTCGGCGCGTTCTTTCTCATCGGTGAGCATCTCGCGCTCGGCGGCGAGGTCGGTGGCTTCAGTAGCGGCGCGGGGGCGGGTCCCGGCGATGGGGCGGTACTCGATGCGGCGGCCTTCAACGCGGACGAGGAGCTCGGGGGAAGAACCGACGATGTGGGTGGTTTCTTCTGCCTGGCTGTGGGCGCTTTTGGCGGGCCTGGCGGCGGGCTTCTTCCTGCTGAAGCGGAGGAAATACATATAAGGTGACGGGTTGACGATGCGGAGGGCGCGGTAGACGGAGAAAGGATCAACGCCGGGGTCGAGGTCGAGGCGCTGGGAGAGGACGACCTGGAAGATGTCGCCGGCGGCGATGTATTCCTTCGCGCGGGCGATGGCTTTTAAGAACGCCGCTTTGCGCGTTTGGGGCGTGAGGCGGAGTTTGCCGGCGGGTTTCTTTGACGGGAGCTGCGGGAGCGGATGGGCGAGGCGTTTCTCGAGGCGGTCGAGACGGCGGAGCGCGTCGGCGTACGCGGCCTGGGGCTTGTGGCGGCGGAGATCGGCGGTGACGATGAGGAGGATTTCCTTTTTGACGTGGTCGAAGGCGAGGACCTCATCGAAGAACATGAGGCAGGCGTCGGGCAGGCCGAGGTCGTCGGTGGTTGACTGGGGCAGGCGCTCGATCTGCCGGACGACGTCATAGGAAAAGAAGCCGACGGCGCCGGCGGTGAAGGGCGGGAGACCGGCAATGCGGGCGGGCGTGTGTCCGTGGAGGGCGTCGCGGAGGAGAGCGAAGACGTCGCCGGTGAACTGGCGGGTGCGGCCGTGCTCGGTGATTTCGATTTCTGCGCCGTGGGAGACGATGCGGCGGCTGGGACGGATGCCGATGTAGGTGTAGCGGCCGAGATGCTCGCCGCCTTCGACGGATTCGAGGAGGAAACACTCGGGCTCGGCAGCGGCGACGCGGAGGAAGGCGGAGACCGGGGTTTCGAGGTCGGCGGTGAGGGTGCGGTAGAGCGGGACGAGGGAGTGGGAACGGGCGAGGCGCAGGAACTCGGCGCGTTCGGGATGGGACGGCCTCATGAAAGACAGGGTATAGGGGATAGGGTTTAGGGTATAGGGCTTGTTCCATGCTGCCAGGTTGCATTCAGCAGAGGCGGAAGGCAGAAGCAGCACGCTTCTCAGCGTAATCGCATCCTTTGAAGAGCGGGCATTGGTCGCACAGGGGAGCCTTCTCCTTGCAGAGAGTTTTTCCGTGCTGTCGCAGCAGGAGATGCGCTTCTTTCAAAGTGTTTGCGGTCGTGGGAAGGATGGGTTTGAGATCGTCCTGAACGGAACGGTAAGTGGCTCCGTAACTCTTCTGCAGGCGGCCCCAGCCTATCCGGACCAGGACTCGCAGGCCGTTCGATTCCAGGGGCAGGCCGGAAGCCATGCCGCAGAGGAGCAGGATCTTCTCTGCGCCGGGATCGCCGATGTTGGGAAATTGCTTCAGTGCTTTTTTGGCTTGCAGGTAAGGCGACGTAAGGATGGAATCCAGGTCGCCGGAAAACTGGGTCAGGGCGATCCGCGCGATTTCGCGCCAGCGAAAGACGCGCGTTTCAGGGCGCATTCCTCCTCTGCGGGCAAGAGGGAGCAGCACTTCGTCCGATGCGCTGTGGATGGCCGCAGCATTCAGACCGACCTTTTTGCGCAATGACTCGAAGACTTCGAGGCGACGCTCATCGGAGAGCAAGTAGCAGGCGTTTTCCCACATGACTAACTCGAAGGGCCCATGAGCGGGGGGAGCCTGTGGTTCGCCGTAGTGTTGCTTCAATCGGGCGATGGTTTTGCTGAGAGTGAGCATGCTACGCCTCTGGTTCTGCTGCCTCGGTTGAGCAGAAGAGCAAGGCGCAGGTCTGGCGGCTGACTCACAAGATTGTACGCAGGCTCCTCGCCGGGACTCATTGGTCGGGTTCGGGATTAACGGCTGGGAGGATGCGGACGTTGGCGCGGAAGATGTGGTAGTCATCGAAGCGAAATTCGATGAGCTTGGTCGCCCAGGGACCCCAGTCGCGGAAGCCCTGATTCCATTCCCAGTGTGCGGTGACGGAACGCGCTCGCCAGATGCTGACGCTGCGCAGGGGGCAGATATAGGTCTTTTCGCCGATGGTCACGGGGCCGTAGGAGACCATGACTTCGGAGCGGTCAATGGGGACGAATCCTTCGAGGTCTGCCTGGGTTTCCACACGAAGGATCGCTCCGCTGGCGGGATCGATGGCGATTTCGCCGTGATAGCCGGGCATGGTGGTGAAGCCCCCGTTTCCCTCGCCGTCGGGAAGACAGCAGCCTCCGGTGCGAAACTCCGAGGCCGAGGCAGGGACAACGTAGCGAAAGACGGCGCGCCGTCCGCCGGCGGCGTCCTTCTCCCAGCGGCTCCAGGTGAGGGCGGCGGGATCGGCCAACACGCCCTTGACCGCACGGAGCACGGGGCCGAAGGTTCCATACACGAACTGCCAGTGGGACGATTTTTCGCGGCGGGATTGTTTGGATTCGACTTCAGCGCCGTTGCGGTAGAGCACGGTGGTTTTGGATGTGTCGACGAGGTGGAGGGGCTCAGCGGCGGTGAAGTGGCCATCGCCGTGGTCGAACTGCGGCGTTTCATCGTATTCGACGGAGGTGCGCTGCGCGAAGAAGTTGGGCAAATGGGGAATGGTCTGGTTGAGGTAGGCGTCGGCCAGGGAGATCATCTGCAGCTGGGCATTTCGATCGGGTAGGGGATCGGGGAGAATTTCGGCGGGAGGAAGATCGAGGAACGCGGAGGCGTCGGCGAGAGCGACGAGCGCTTCGCGGGATTTTTTGCCGCGGAGTTGCGCGGTCCAGGAGGCAATTTGGGCGGTGTCGGCTCGCTCGGTGAGTTCGACGGTAGAGAGCTGGTGGGCGAGGTCGGCGTCGGGGGTGGATTGCTCGTTGCGCAGGAGCTGGTCGAGCTGGTCCACGGTCACCGGCCGGATGGCGGGATTGGTGACGTCGGTGTAATACGGCTGATCGTAGTAGCCGGTGGTGGTGCGAGCCGTGAGCTCAGGCGCGCGGAGGTTCACCTTGAGATCGTGAACCTCGTCGACGTGCTCGGCGGGCGCGGGGTTGAAGGTGAGGGTGTAGAAGGCGCTGGGGGCGCGAACGCAGTCATTGAGTTGGCTGACGGGATCGCCGGAAGCGGGGTTGGGCGCGCTGCCACCGCTTTCGATGGCGAGGACCTGCCGGTTCAAGGCGAGGGTGGTTGCATCGAGGGGCGAGGCAGCCGGATGCAGGGCGAGCGAGGCGAAGTCGGGAGGGGGCGGCGGAGATTCGACTTGCCCGCTCGGGGCGCGGTGCGCGTACATCGGAGAGACGCTGCAAAGGCTGACGCGCGCGAGGCGGAGGAGGGTGGAGAACCAGGCGATGTGGTCAAAGAGCGTCTGCTTCTGCTGTTGGGAGTCGGTGGGTACGTTGGGGCTGTTGCCGCTGGCGACACCCCAGCCTGGACCGAACCAGAGGAGGAGTTTTCTGCCGGGCTCGCGACGTTCGGCCGCAGCGAACGCGCCGAGGGCCTGCAATGCATCGAGGGGGGGCGGCTGGGCAGTGCTGAAGGCGTCGATGGTTCCTCTGTTCGCCGCAATCGAGGACTGATTGGTGCCGGACACCCAGGCGCCGCGACCCCATCGCGTGACGCGGTTGTGGGCTATGGCGTCCGCGAGGATGTTGCCGTCGAGGGAAGGCGGGCCGGCCTGCCAGAGGCCGCTGTCATTGAGGATGAGGAGCGAGATGGGCTGCGGGAGCTGACCCCCATTCTGGCGGAGGAAATCTTCGAGCTGCTCGTGCTCGATCGTCTCCAGTTCTCTGGGAACCTGGAAGGTATCGAGAAGCAGAGTGATATCGACCGGAGGGTGGGGCGGAAAGGCGACGCTGTAGGCGTGAAAAGAGACGATCTTCGCGGGCTGGCCGTTGTCGAGGAGGGAAAAGTCGGCGGCGGGGAGTCCCGTCACGGGGCTCCCGGCGGGGTTGGCAACGACGATGTCAATGTGCAGGAGGCCTTCGGGGGCGCTGAACGCGATTGCAGGGGGCTGAGAGCTGGTGGCTGTCTGGTCCGACTGGGGCACGGCTCCGGAATTGGTACCGGAGGGTTGCGCGCCAGCGCACGGGAGAAGGACGAGGGCGACGAGAAGGAACCGGCAGGGAATCGTCATAGGTTTCTCTGCGGGGTTTCCGTGATTCGGATTCACGGCAGAGGAGCGACCGCTCCTGCATTATCGCGGAGGCGGCCTGGTGGTGCTACGTTCCAGACGGCAAAAAGTCGCATCTGGAATGCTCGTGGAGGTGGTGGGGCGTTGCGCTGAGCGTCAGCGGAGGGCGGAGAGGAGGCGATCGAGGAAGAACTCCTGGCCGCGGAAGATTTTTTTCTCGGCGATGGCGATGGGGAACCAGGCGCCGCGATCGACTTCGGGGATTTCGATCATGCGTCCGGTGCGCGGGGGCCACTCGATGAGGCAGGTATTGCTGACCAGGGTAGCGGGGTCGAAGTCGCCTTCGACGGCCCAGGCGATGACTTCTTTGCCGCCGGGCTGGCGGATGACGTCGAGGGGGATGAAGTGGCCGTCGACGGAGGCGCCGGTTTCCTCCTGGAATTCGCGGCGGGCGGCGGCGAGGGGCTCTTCGTCGCGTTCATATTCGCCTTTTGGGATGGACCAAGCGTCTTTTTTGGCCCAGAAGGGACCGCCGTGATGGATAAGGAAGACTTCGGGGCCGTATTGGGTGCGGCGAAAGAGGAGGATTCCGGCGGAGTGTTTGGTCATGGGTCTCAAGGGTATTATCGGGGTTCGCGCGGTGGATTGCGGGGCACTACGACGAGGCGGGATTGAACGTGGGATTCGCTCCCGAGGATGGTGGGGGGTACCCCCCTCCCCCCCAGGGGGGTGCGGCAAGTGAGTCATTGCATTGGTATCCGCGGGTACTGCAAATCAGGTATTACCCTCCGGGCGGGATCCAGCGGTGACCGGCGGGCAAAATATCGGCGATCGCAAGATAGGGTTTTGAATCCTCCGCGGTGACGGCGAACAGCCATGGCGAGCCGGGGCGGATGGATGCGATGGGCGCGCGCGGGAATCTCAAAGAGCGAAGTCTGCAAGAGCGAAGTCCCGGGCCTGGGCCGAGGACAGGTTGCCCTGCAAGAGAAAAGCTCTGTTCGCATATGGCGCGGACAGAGCTTTCCCTATTATCAGGGTAGGTTTTTTGCGATTTGGAGGCAAGGAGATTCGGAAGGGCTGGGAGTACGAAGGTACCGCGGGGGGTTCTGGTCGCCCGGCACTGCATGTTTCGCAGCTGGCGGATTTCTCGGAGGGCGACGACCTGGGTTATCTCCTGAACGGACCTCATTGGAAAAAAGTGCGATGAGGGGTTGACTCTCCGGTTGGGGGAGGGAGGAAAACATTCCTATGCTGAAGATCGGCGACTTCTCGACGTTGGCGCAGGTATCGATCAAGACGCTGCGGTACTACGACGAGGCGGGACTGCTGGCACCGGCGTGGGTGGATCCGGAAAACGGGTACCGCTACTACGCGGCGGGACAGATGGCGCGGCTGCATCGAATTCTGGCGCTCAAGGACTTCGGGTTCTCGCTCGAGGAGATTGGGCGGATGCTCGGGGAGGGCGTGACCGCGGAGCAGATGCGGGGAATGCTGGTTCTGCAACAGGCCGAGCAGAAGAAACGCGTCGAGGAGGAAGGCGATCGTCTCAGCAGAATCAGCAGCCGGATTCGGCTGATCGAAAAGGAGAACGATATGGCGTACGACGTGGTGGTGAAAGCGGTGCCGAAGCAGAAGATTGCGTCGGTGCGGGAGACGATTGCGAATTATCAATCGGTGGGGGCGCTCTACGGGAAGGTGGCGAGCGGGGTGGGCGCGGGGATGGCGCAGGCGACGATCCCGGTGGCGCTGTGGCACGACCTGGAACACAAAGAGAAGGATGTGGATGCGGAGGCGGGGTTTTATCTGAAGCAGGATGTGGCGGCAGGTGGCGGAGTGACGGTGCACGATTTGCCGGAGACGACGGCGGCGTGCACGGTGCACAACGGGGCGTACCGGCGGCTGAGCGAGGCGTATGACGCGCTGCTGCAGTGGGTGGCGGAGAGCGGGTACCAGATTGCGGGGCCGATTCGGGAGCTGTATCTGCACTGCACGCAGCCGGTGCGGCAGGATGATGAGTCGTATGTTACGGAGATTCAGGTGCCGGTGAAGAAGGGGTGAGGTTGGGGTCACTGAGGCGAGGCTGAGTTGGGGGATTTAGGGGGATTGCGGTAAGCACCGTGGTCCCCCGATGTTTTTTTGAGGGTATTACCAGCGAGCGTGAAAGAACCGGAGGGAATCTGTCGCGGAGCCAGCGTGTGGCCTATGGTAGATGCAATTTCGCTGAACTGAGTTCTGTTTGTCCTATAGCCGCACTATCGTCTGCCTCGCGAATTCCCGGAAATACCAGGGGCGGTGCATTGCCGGACTCGAATTCGGCAAAACGGGATTGGGAGGATGGGTTCGTCCGGTTGGACTAGCAGGAAAGGGTGAGCTTTACGGGGAGAGACTTTATTCCGACGGGAAAGACCCGCAGCTTCTGGAAACCATCGAGATTGGATTTCTGCGGCCGGCACCACGGGGTTGCCACCGGGAAGATCATCGAGTGAACACCCGGCAACGATGGGTTCGGACAGGCTGCGTCAATCGCTGGAGTCTATATGGCGCCATTGAAGAAGTGAAAGGCTGCCTGTGGTTCGATGGAGGCTCCACTTCACATGGAAAGAATGACCAGATACCAGCGGCAGAGGCTTTTGGATTAACCACCTCGCTGAAGCTGATTCAGCCGGGAAGGCTATTGCTGAAGGTGGAGATGGAGGGGAACAGCAAGGCGAAGCGGCGGAGAACTGTTCGGGGGTCTTTTTCTATTGCGGGGTTTGACTACACGCTGTCCGTGACCGATTGTTTCGTCGGCGAGGAGTTGCAAGACGCGCCTGAGGGGACGACGATAACGCTGGTGCGTCCGATCCTGTGCTTAAGCGTGGGAGAGATTTTTGAGAAGACGAACTACTGTTACAAGCTCATCGCTGGAGTGCTGAAGTAGCGGGTATGGAACCGGGAGCAGCTGTTTATAGTGTCGGCTATTCGAATCGCACGATAGAGGAGTTTCTCGCGTTGTTGCGGGAGAACTCGGTAACCGCGATCGCGGACGTCCGATCCGAGCCTTACAGCAAATCCAGACCGGAGTACGGCCAGGACCTGCTGAGGGAAGGTCTCCGTGCGGCTGGAATCAGCTATGCGTTCCTGGGGCGGGAGCTGGGAGCGCGCACGCTCGACGAAGGATGCTATGTGGGCGGGAGGGTGCAATACGATTTGCTGGCGGCGACGCGGGCATTTCAGGAGGGTTTGGATCGAGTAGAAAAAGGGCGCAACGACCACCGGATCGCGCTGCTGTGCGCGGAGGGCGATCCGCTCACTTGTCATCGCTGCATTTTGGTCGGCAGGCACCTGAGAGCCAGAGGGATTCCGGTGCGGCACATCCTGGAAAATGGCTTGCTCGAGGAGCATGACTTGACGGCGCAACGGCTGGTTCAGCTTCTGCGCATTCCCGACCTATGCACTTCACGCCGGGGTGAGGATTACCTCGCAATGGCTTACAAAATTCAGGGGGAGCGGATCGCGTTTCGCAAGGCCGTTGACGAGTGTGAACAGTATGAGCTGTGGGGCCGGGAAGCCTCCTGAATGAGAATCTTTACGATTGGCTTCACGAAGAAGACGGCCGAGGAGTTCTTTACGCGGCTCTCATCGGCGGGAGTGAGGAGGCTGATTGACGTTCGGCTGAATAATGTTTCGCAGCTGGCGGGGTTCTCCAAACGGGACGATCTGCGCTATTTCCTGAAAACAATCTGCGACATTGAATATGTGCATCTGCCCGAGTTCGCCCCCACGCAGGAAATGCTGGACGACTACAGAAAGGCGAATCACGACTGGGAGGCTTACGCGACCCGGTTTCTGGCGCTCATCGCAGAGAGAAACGTAGAGAATACGGTGGATCGGGAGATATTCAGGGACTCTTGTTTGCTGTGCAGCGAGGCGGAGGCCGATCACTGCCATCGGCGGCTGGCCGCGGAATACCTGCGGGACCGATGGGGGGATGTGGAGATCGTGCATCTCTAGCGGTTTGGGAGTTCGATAAACCTTCCGAATGAGGACGTCTAGTTGACGGGGCGGCCGAAGCAGAGGACGTATCCATTGTTATCGATGATCTCGAAGGCTCTCAGCCCGTCGTTGGTGTTGGCCAGTTCTCGATGGATGGGGACTTTGCGGGCGAGGAACTCTGCGTAGAGGGCGTCGGGATCGCTGGCGTTGACGTAGGCGTCCCAGGGCGCCCATTCGTGGCGGGAAGGGTTGGGCTGAGGATGGACCTCTGCGGCGATGGCCTTGAACATGAGCATCACCCGATCTCGCCCGACCATGGCCCAGAAGTCGTTGTTGCTGTTTCCGTCGCCGCCGCCTTTGTGGAGGACGCTGAAGCCCAGTTTGTCCTGGTAGAAGTGGAGGGTGGCGGCCAGATCGTCGACGATGAAGAAGGGCGTGATGCTGTTTAACATGCCGGGCGGGACTCCTTTCCTGAATGTATTGACCTGGGTTCGTGAGGGCAAAGGGATTCGGATCGGCTTTTGTCCGTCGGTATCTGGTGTGGTGTCTCTGGAGTGTATTGAATCATTCGACGTTCGGAGGAACAGCCCTCAGGGGCTTAAAGCCCGAGTTTTTTGCGGCCTTTACGGCCCGACTGAAAGTCGTGCCCTGACACGGTTCGTGGCTGGGTTGGAAAAAGCAGCGCGCTCCGCGCGATTCCCACGTCCCCAACACCAGGGACGTGGGGCACCCGCTTTTTTCCGCAAGCGGTGAAGTCGGGCCCTGATACGAACCTCATCCCGGTGATGGCGAGGCGGTCATCCACGCGCGGCGAGTGATGAGGCGGCATTCCGCAGGGGCTAAAGCCCGAGTTTTTTGCGGCCTTTACGGCCCGACTGAAAGTCGTGCCCTGACACGGTATGTGGCTGGTTGGGGAAGGCGGCGCGCTCCCACCCCATCACG
>PKVY01000143.1:0-27660 GCA_003131625.1 Acidobacterium sp.
CCAGGTTCACCCCACAGCAAGCAGCGGACTCCTTTGTCATCCGACTTTCAACGCATTTCCTCTGTGCTTCAGCACGTCCGTACCTCCGCTGTCCCAATCTGGGAAAACACCACCACCACCCAACCCCCAATGCTCCCCGCCAGGTTCACCCCACAGCAAGCAGCGAACGCTCTTGCCATCGGATTGTCAACGCATTTCGCGCGTGCTGGAGCACGTCCGTACCACCCCTGTCCCATTTTGAAACCGACCCTCTCAACTTTGCCTCTTTTGCCTCTCTCCGGCGCCCACCACCGCCGCCCCTGCGGCAAAGTCGGTCGGCCAAACCGGGAACCTAATCCCCGCGTCCAGTGTCTATAATGCACAGCATTCTACATAGGGGGATTTCCCTGTGCTGGAGCTGCGCCGCGTCTCAAAGTACTTCTCTGGTATTCCCGCCGTCGACGATGTGAGCTTCTCGGCTCGCCCCGGTGAAGTCACCGGCTACCTGGGCCCGAACGGCTCAGGCAAATCCACCACCATGAAGATGATCACCGGCCTCATCGAAATGACCGCCGGCCAGATCCTCTTCGAAGGCAGGCCTATCCAGGACGACCTCATCGGCTACAAGCGGCGTATGGGCTACGTCCCTGAGGAGCCATATCTCTACAACCATCTTTCCGGCGCCGAATACCTCACCATGGTCGCCCAGCTCCGCGACCTCCCCGAGCGCGAGTCGGCCGGCCAAATCGACGGCCTGCTCCGCCTGCTCTCCCTCCACGACGACCGTCACGCATCCATCTCCGGCTACTCGAAAGGCATGCGGCAAAAAGTCCTCATCGCCGCTGCGCTGCTCCACAATCCCGATCTGATTCTCCTCGACGAGCCTTTCTCCGGCCTCGACGTCGGCTCAGCCCTGGTCCTGCGCAGCCTCATCCAGGAACTCGCCGCCCGGGGCAAAGTGGTCCTCTTTAGTTCCCACGAGCTCGACACCGTCGAGCGCGTCAGCTCCCGCATCGTCATTCTCCACCGCGGCAAAATCGTCGCCGACGACTCCATCGCCAAGCTGCGCTCGCTCATGGAGCTCGAATCGCTCGAGGCGATCTTCTCGCAACTGGCCGTCGAACAGGACTCCAACGCCATGGCGCGCGAGATTGCGGACCTCATCCATGCCTAGCTTCGTGCGCGGTCTGGTGGAGCGGCTGCCGCTGCAGTTCCGCGTCCTCTACCGCCAGTTTCTCCTGCGCGTCGTCGACCTCGAAGCCCTGTCGGTGCACGCCGACATTCCCGCGCTGCTCGGACAATTTGCCGGCGTGCTGATCCTGATCAGCGTATTCCGAGCGGTTGGCCTTTTGGTTCCCACCGGTCGACCGCGGATCACGCCGGCGGAGATTATGACGATGGCCTGGAGCGCGGAACACAGCTTCCTTTCCATGACCATGCTGGTGGCCGGGCTGATGGCGGTCGTCAGCTGGGACAACATTTTTCCGGATCGGCGCGACGTCATGATCCTCGGGACCCTGCCCGTGCGGCCCCGCACCATTCTCCTGGCCAAATCCGCAGCGTGCGGCGCGGTCCTCTCCATTGGCCTTCTCTCCCTGAACCTCGCCATGAGCGTAACGGTGAGCCTGGTGGCGGGCGGCATTCCTGGCTTTCCCAGGAACTTCTCGGTGTACTGGCTGGCGACGATCGGCGCAGCCGTCTTTGTGTATGGCGCGGTGCTCGCGGTCCAGGGATGGACTGCACTCCTGCTGCCCCGCAAGTGGTTTTTGCGCATTTCCGCCGTGCTCCAGCTGGCCGCCTTCGCGTTTTTCCTTGCCGGCTTCTTCCTCGAACCGGGGATGGGCACGCCCGCGGCGATTGCGGCTGCGGCGAGCCGGGGATTACTCAACCGCTGGCCCTCCTTCTGGTTTCTGGCCATGCTGAACCAGGCCACTGGGCATCTGCCCGCGGCGCTCGACCCGCTGGCGCGTCGCGCGTGGATCGGCCTCGGTGTCGTGCTTTGCGCCGCGGGAGTATCGCTGCTGCTCTGCTACCTGCGCACCATGAAGAAAACCGTGGAGGAGCCGGACTTGTTGCCCGGCGGGCGCGGCTGGAAATGGTCTCTGCCCCTCGGCAATCCTCTGCGATCCGCAATTGTCCGCTTTTCCTTCCGATCCCTGGCCCGCAGCCGCCAGCACCGCGTGGTCTACGCGTTTTTCCTCTCGCTGGCGTTCGCCATCGCGGTGTCGACGCTGAAGGACATCCTCGCCAGCGGGGCGAGGCGTCCGCTGACGACCGATTTTCTGATGCCGACGCTGGTGATGATGTGCCTCGCGGTGGTGGGGCTGCGCAGTATCTTCTCGCTGCCGGTGTCGCTGAACGCGAACTGGGTGCTGCAAGTGACGCAGTTGCATGCGCCCGACCGTTACATCGCCGCGACGCGGCGGGCGCTCCTCGTCATGGCGGCGCTGCCGGTGTGGGTGGTTGCCGCGCTGCTGTCGCTGGGCTTCCGCCCGTGGCCGCAGGTGGCCGCCCACCTCGTAGTGCTGGCCCTGGTGGCATCGATTCTCGCGGACCTGAGCCTGATCGGCGTTTCGAAGATTCCGTTTGCCTGCTCGTACCTGCCCGGAAAATCGAATATCCAATATATGTTCTGGGCCTTCGCGGTCGTCTTTTTGCCCATCGCCATGGAATTCTCGAATTACGAGATCAGAGCGATCCGGCACCCGGGGTCGTTTGCGGTGATGTTGGCGATTCTTGCCGCGATCGCCCTCTCCATTTCGACATTCAACCGCCGCCACTCCAGGTCGGCGGTCCTCTACTACGAGGAGCTGGAGCCCGAAGTGATCACCACCCTCGGCCTGGCCTCAGGACCCATCCGCGCAAAGATCGAGATGTAGGACCACTCACCTTCCGCCCGCTACCAGCTACCAGCTACTAGCCACCAGCTACCGGCTACCAGCTTTTCTACACCCTATCCCCTAAACCCTATCCCCTGCTTTTTTTGTCAAGTTTCCACCACTTACCCAAAGTAACTTATGGTGATAACACTCCACTTAAGATCAAAAGAAATTTGGCCGGTTTATTCTCCCGGTATGATATTCTGAACTTATAGAGTAGAAAAAGAAAAAGCCGCCACAAGGCGGCCTTTTTGTTGCTCCTGACTCCTGACTCCCGGCTCCTGACTCCTGGCTCCTGGCTCCTGGCTCCTGGCTCCTGGCTCCCGGCTCCCGGCTCCTGGCTCCTGGCTCCTGGCTCCCGGCTAAGTACTTTGGAAACAAATGCATCGACGACTTGTACTTTGGATTGAAATACATACGCGTCACCCTTTCGCGAGCCACCCCCTATGAATAACGAAACAAAATACATGCCCGCAAACTATTCTGGAATCAAATGCGTAGCCGCGACGCAAAAATCGCCGGCCCAATGGAATCAAATGCGTACGCAGCGCCACCCCCTGGACCCCGGGGGAGGGGGAGGGGGGCAAAAAACCTCCGTAACCAGCTGTGAAACGCCGTTTTCCCGAACGCTGAACGCCGGCTACCGGCTGCAGGCTGCAGGCTGCAAGTGGTTTATCCTGATCGAAAAGCGGAGAATGCAGGGGGAAGTTCCCCAGTTGGAGCATGTATGCCAGACGCCACGTGTGACATCGGCCTGATCGGCCTTGCCGTGATGGGTCAGAACCTTGTTCTCAACATGAATGACCACGGCTTCAAAGTGGCCGTCTTCAACCGCACCGTCTCCAAAGTCGACGACTTCCTCGCCAACGAAGCCAAAGGCACCAACGTCGTCGGCGCTCACTCCATCCAGGAGTTGGTCGGGCTGCTGAAAAGTCCCCGCCGCGTCATGCTGATGGTGAAAGCCGGCGACACCGTCGATCAGATGATCGATCATCTTCTGCCGTTCCTGTCGAAAGGAGACATCGTCATC
This sequence comes from Acidobacterium sp., assembly GCA_003131625.1. GTDB lineage: Bacteria > Acidobacteriota > Terriglobia > Terriglobales > Acidobacteriaceae > Palsa-343. The sequence goes on from PKVY01000143.1 coordinate 3,889, forward strand.
GACGGCGGCAATTCCCTGTTCACCGATTCGAACCGGCGCACCAAAGACCTCGCCGCCAAAGGAATCCTCTTCATCGGCACCGGCGTTTCCGGCGGCGAAGAAGGTGCTCGCTTCGGTCCATCGATCATGCCAGGAGGCAATCCCGAAGCATGGCCGCATGTAAAAGACATTTTCCAGTCCATCGCCGCCAAGGTCGATGAGGGACCCGGTTCGAACGGCAAAGGGGGAACGCCCTGCTGCGACTGGGTTGGCGACGCCGGCGCAGGACATTTCGTGAAGATGGTGCACAACGGCATCGAGTACGGCGACATGCAGCTCATCTGCGAGGCCTACGACCTGCTGAAGCACGCGCTGGGCCTGACTCCGGACGAACTCTCCACGGTCTTCGCCGAGTGGAACAAGGGAGAGCTGGACAGCTACCTGATCGAGATTTCCTCCATCATCTTCGCCAAGAAAGACGAAGACGGCACGCCCATCGTCGACAAGATTCTCGACACAGCAGGCCAGAAAGGCACCGGCAAGTGGACGGTGATCAGCGCCCTCGAGCTCGCCATGCCGGTCACGCTGATCGGCGAGTCGGTCTTCGCGCGGTGCTTGTCCGCCATTAAAGAAGAGCGCGTCGACGCCTCGAGAATTCTGCAGGGACCAACCGGCCAGGCCGCAACCGCCGACCGCGCCGACTTCATCGAGAACGTGCGCCGCGCTCTCTACTGCTCGAAGATTATCTCGTACGCCCAGGGATACATGGTGCTGCGCGAGGCCGCAAAGGAGTTCGGCTGGCGCGTGAACATGGGTGGCATTGCCCTCATGTGGCGCGGAGGCTGCATTATTCGCAGCCGCTTCCTCGGCAAAATCAAAGAGGCTTACGACAAGCAGCCGAACCTGCACAACCTGCTCTTCGACAGCTTCTTCTCCGGCGTACTGAATAACTACCAGGCTTCATGGAGGAAGGCCATCGTCAAAGCCATCGCACTCGGCGTTCCGGCTCCGGCCTTCTCAACAGCGCTGGCTTTCTACGATGGTTACCGCACCGAGCGACTCCCTGCGAATCTGCTCCAGGCCCAGCGTGACTTCTTCGGCGCGCACACTTACGAGCGCGTCGATGAGCCGCGTGGCCAGTTCTTCCACACCAACTGGACCGGACGTGGAGGACGCGTCTCATCCACAACCTACAACGCGTAGCTGCGGAATCGGAGCTGAGCGGCGTTGGTACAATCGGCAAACGCCAGGGAACTACCGATCCTGCATGCAAGGCCCATTCACCAAACCGCTTCGCATTGGCGACTGGTGCGTTGACCCAGCATCGGGCCAGATTTCGCGGCAGGGAGAAACCGCGCGCCTGGAAGCGCGAGCCATGCGGCTGCTGCTGTGCCTGGCCGAACATGCTGGCGAGGTCGTCAGCATCGATGACCTGCTCGACCAGGTTTGGTCCGGAGTGATCGTTTCGCCGGATTCGGTCTACCAGGCCGTGACATCGCTGCGCCGAACGCTGGGCGACGATCCCAGGCAGCCGACGTACATCGCCACCGTGCCGCGACTGGGCTATCGGATGGTGGCGACGGTCGAGCCATGGACCGATCGGCCGAACGGGCAAACAGCAGGCAACGACGTCGCCACAACCAGCAGTGGCAAAGCTGCCTTGCGACTCAGCAGCGGGCTTGTTCTGGCGGTCATCGGAGCCTTTGGCGTCGCGTTGGTGATTGCCGGTCTTGGCGCTGCGTTCGTCGCGTTCCTGATCCACGGCAAGGTGTCGCTGCGGCGTCCAGCGGAAACGGCCAGCGTGGTTGCACAGCCACAAAACGCCATCGCCGTGCTGCCGTTTCTCGATCTGACTCAGGGAATGAAGGAAGAGGAGTTTGCCGACGGCATGACCGAAGAGCTCATCGACAAGCTCAGCAAAATTCCTGGGCTGCGGGTTTCGTCGGCGACGGCCTCGTTCTACTTCAAGGGTAAACAAATTCCGGTGGCCGACATCGCCACGTCGCTCGCTGTCACCTGGGTGCTCGACGGCAGCGTGCGCAAATCCGGCACGTGGATTCGGGTCGATGCGCGGCTGATTCGTGCCGACAACGGGTACGTTGTCTGGTCAGAAACCTACGATCAGCCGATGACGAATCTGCTGATGGTTCAGGACGACATCGCCGGCGCCGTTGCGAAGGCGTTGCGGGTGTCGATCGGCGCTCCACCAGGCACGGCGCAGCATCCCTGACAGGAATGAGCACTTCCTCTCTGATCTGCAGTTTTCTCGGCAGGCTACGGCCGGAATGCTGGTGGCGGCTGCAACTGCGTCGATGTGGGTTCGGCAGATTGCAGGGTGAAGTGCAGCGTTGTGGTGGCGTGGTGTGCGATTTTGTCGAGCGGGAGCCAGAGCTGGTTGTACGGCTGGCCGTTGAGGCTGATGGCGGTGACGTAAGGGCCGGAGCCTTCTGAGGTGATGACGAGGGTGCTGTCGCCGAAAATACTGCCGATGTGGACGGAGGCTTCCGGGAACATGGGCGTGCCGAGGAAGAATCCGCCGACGCCAGGGACGCCGGGATAGAGGCCGAGGGCGCTCCAGACGTATACACCTGAGGTTGCGCCGAGGTCGTCGTTGCCGGGGATGCCGTCGGGTTTGGTGGAGAAGGTTTGCTGCTCAATGCGGGTGATGACGTCGTCGGTTTTCCAGGGAGCGTCGGTGTACTCGTAGACGAAGGGCGTGACGAAGTCGGGCTCGTTGGCCATGTTGAAGCAGGGCTCGTTCCAGCAGATGAGCTTCGAGAAAAACTTGTCGAGGCGAGGAACGACGACTGCGCTGCCGCCCATTGTCGCGATGAGACGCGGGTAGTCGAAGGGAATCATGAAGGAGTACTGCCAGGTGTTGCCTTCCTCGAAGCCGAGGGGGCCGACCCAGGCCGGAGCGTTGGGCGCTCTGGGCAGCGATCGGTCGGAGTCGAAACCCGCGAGCCAGGAGCCGTCGGCATTGCGGGGATGGATCCAACGGGTGTCGGGACCGAAGAGGTTCTGCCAGTTGCCTGCCCTCTTCATTAAGTCGACATAGGTGGCGGCGTAGGCGGGGTCACCGGTGGCGCGGGCCATTTGCGCGATGGCGAAGTCGTCAGAGGCATACTCAAGGGTGCGCGAGGCGGCGATGGAGTCGTGGTCGACGGGGATGTAGCCGTCGGCGAGGTATTCGGCGAGATAAGGACGTTCGGGTTGGCCGTGAGGGCCGGTGCCGGGAACGTAAGCGGCTTTGAGCATGGCGTCGAGTGCGGCGTGCGGGTCGAAGTGGCGCGCGCCGAAGGCGAAGGCGTCGGCGAGGAAGATGGCGGGGGAGTCTCCGCCCATGACGTAGGTGGTGTCGTTGGCAGCGGCCCAGCGGGGGAGCCAGCCGGACTTCGCGGCGTCGTTGAGGAGGGACTGGGCCATGGAGGAGGCGCTGTAAGAAGTGAGGAGGGTCTGGAGCTGGATGACGTCGCGGTAGATGTCCCAGTCGGAGAAATTGGCGTACTGGTTCATTTCGCAGTTGACGCCGCACATCCCGCCCTGGGATCGGGCCTTGTGGATCTGATTGTCGAACCCTGTGTAGTCGCCATTGCGGTCGCTGAAGATGTTGGGCGAGAGGAACATGTGGTAGAGGCCGGTGTAGAAGATGGTGCGCTGGGCGGGCGTGCCGCCGTGGATCTCGATCGTGTTGAGGTATTCGGACCATTCGCGCTGGGCGAGGGTGTGGACTGCTTCAAGGTCGAAGACGGCGGGGATTTCGGCGGTGAGGTTGGCGCGGGCGTTGTCGGTAGAGACGAAAGAGAGACCGACTTTCATCGTGACTTCGCGCTGGTCGCCGAAATCGAGCCAGGCTCCGGCGTGGCGGGCTTCTTCAACGCGGGCAGAGGGCTCGACGGTGTCGTCTTTCCACATTGCGGTGCGGACGAAGGGCTCCTGGAACTGCGCGGCGAAGTAGAGTGTGTAGCGCGTGGGCGAATTGCAGAAGGCTCCAGCACGGGCTTCACCGTCGATGGCGTTATTGCCGCTGATGCGGATGACGTAACCGTCGTGGGAGCGAGCCGGATCGTCGGGTTTCTTGTCAATGATGGTGGAGTTGGCGCTGCCGCCGGCGTTGATGAGGAGACGGGCAGGCGATCCCTGGGGAAAGCGGAAGCGGGCGATGCCAGCGCGGTCGGTGACGGTGATCTGGACCTCGATTCCGTTAGCGAGGGTGACGGCGTAGTAGCCGGGGTGCGCGGTCTCGTGAGTCTGGTCGAAGGGCTGCGTGTAGAGTTCTCGATTCTGGTGCGGGCTGACGGTGAGGCCGCCAGTCCAGGGAAGGACGGGAATGTCTCCGTAGAGCGGGCAGCCTGCGCCGCTGATGTGGGTGAGGGAGAAGCCGTAGATGCTCTTTTTGCCGTAGTCGTACCAGGCATCGGAGCCGGTGTCGGGACTCCACTGGATCATGCCGAAGGGCAGCGTAGCTCCGGGGAATGTGTTGCCGCCGCCAGCCGTGCCGATGAAGGGGTCGACCGAGTCGTACGGGGACGGAGTTGGCGGGTTGGAGTTCTGAGCTGCACCGGGAGCGACAGCCGGACCGATGAGACACAAAGCAGCGACGAAGCAGACGTGGATTGTCTGACGGCTTTTCATTTCTTCCTTAAGAACAGAGAGACGACGAACAGAGGATCTCAGGGCGGAAATTGGGAATAGCCTCTGCGCGGGCCGGATCCTGGGCGAGAATCTGGCCCCGCAAAAGAATAAAGTCGTGCGACCGACCGCGGCTTTACATCAGGTGCTGCAATGCGTCCCAAACGTACACGCCCAGGATGCCAACCGTCAGCGCGCAGGTTGCGCCGGTGACGATCCGGATGAGGGGCTGGATTTTGTTGACCTTCGCTAAGAGTTCCTCCTGCTCCTGCTTCTGGTGGTTGGCGGCTTCGTCGAGGAAAATCTGGTCTTCTTCGTAGCGAGTGAGATTGGAACGGTAAACAAGAAGGACCAGCAGGAAAGTGATCACTGCCGCCCACACGATCCAAACAACGGGCATGAAGCTCATCACAGAGCTCATAAGCGCCTCGGGGGGATTAAATTCCGCTGCGAGGGCGGGCCGGACGACGGGGTGTGCAGCCAGTCTGGCGTGCTGACCGGCTGCAACCGAGGGCCGACCGGTGGGCCGAAACCTCTCAACGGTTGAAGCCGGCTCCTTGTGCCTCGGCGGGTCTGGAAACCCAGGGTCAGAAACCCAGGACCAGGCTCGGAAGGCAGGAGGGGCCGTCCGGAACAGGATATTAGCGCTGTTGCTATAGGGTTGAACAGCGAATTCTTTCATCTTTACCGTAACCATCTGGCAACTCTCTGCAAATCATAGGATTCCATGCAAGTGCGAGGCATACGACGATGCGGAGAGGAATGCTTTCAGACCTGACCCTGCGATTGGCGGCGACCCTGGGACTTTGTGCGGCGCTGCTGTGGATGGCATCCTGCAATGCGAACGGGAGGCCGGAATCGGACCAGCAGATCCAGAAGCAGGCGCAACAGGCCACCGAGAATGCCAAAAAAGCGGCCGACAAGGCTGCGGCGGAAGCCCGGGTGGCAGCGGCGAATGCCGAGCGCGAAGCGAATGACGTCGCGAGAGGCGTAAAGGCGGGACTGCACAACGGCAAAGGCGGCGGCGTGGATCTGAATTCCGCGAGCCGGGCCGATCTGGAGGGGTTGCCGGGTGTGACGGCAGCGACGGCGCGACGGATCGAGAACAACCGGCCGTATAAAACGGCGCACGATCTGGTCCGGAAGGGCGTGGTGTCGGAGCAGGAGTACGACCGCATGGCCGGCAATGTTGTAACGCGATAGGCTGCTTCCGCGGATTTCCCGGGCGCGATTTCCCGGGCGCGATTTCCCGATCAGGGGCGCGATAAACTCGCATAGATGCCTGCGAAACTTTCTGCGAAACAAAGGGTGTGCGTTTTCTGCGGATCGGCTGCGGGTGCGTCTCCGATCTATTTGCAGGCTGCGCAGGAGCTGGGCCGACAGATTGCGGCGCGCGGTTATGGGCTGCTGTACGGCGGCGCGACGGTTGGCGCGATGGGCGCGATTGCCGATGCTGCGCTGGCTGCAGACGGCGAGGTCGTCGGCGTTATTCCGGATGTAATTCGAGAGCGGGAGATCGATCACAAAGGGCTGACGGAGCTGCATGTGGTGCGGACGATGCATGAGCGCAAGGCGCTGCTGGCGTCGCGCGCCGATGCCTTTGTGGCGCTGCCTGGCGGTTACGGGACGCTCGACGAATTCATCGAGGTTGTGACGTGGGCGCAGCTGCGAATTCACTCGAAGCCGTGCGTGCTGGTGAATGTGGGCGGCTTTTTCGATGGACTGCTGCGGTTTCTGGATCACACCGTAGCGGAAGGCTTCATCGTGCCGGAGAATCGCGGGCTGGTCCGGGTGGCGCGGAATCCGGAAGAAGCGCTCGTGCTGGTTGAGAAGACCTGGCGCGATCAGGCGGAAGTTCCGGCACACGATGCGCGGCTGGATGAAGTGGTGCGGTGAGCGTGGTATCCCACATCTGCCAACACCGGGCAGATATGGGGCACCCGAACTGTGGTTCGCTGAGCGTCTCAAGTTAACTTCTGCAGCAATGGGTACCCCCTCCCCCCTGGGGTGGGAGTGCGGGACGGTTGCTGATTCCGCAGGGGTTCGAGAGGGGTCACCTTGGTACCCCACGGAGATAGAGGACTGAATATTAGCGGCTGCATTACTCGTTGGCCGGAGTCGTTTGGCGGGTGCGACGGCGGAGGATGTCGGTGACCCGGTCGATGGACTGGGAGAGCGCGAAGGCGTAGTCGGGCTCGGGCGCGGGGTCGTCGGGGAGGGTGAAGGGGACGGAGCCGAAGCGGCGAACCAAGGCGCGAAGAAGGAGTCCGGCGTGATGGTCGGAGATGCCGCGGGGGCCGTCCTCAAGGAGGGCGCTGAGGAGGTAAAGGATGGCGGGCGGAATCTCGCTGCGGTCGAGGGTGGCGAGGGCGCGGCGGAGGTCGAGCCAGGTGCGGAATGGGGTGTTGCGGTTGCGGAGAGTGGGGACCCTGGGCTGCGGCGCGTGGTGACGGCAGAAGACGTGGCTGGGGGTGGCACCGCAGCGACACTTTTTCCCGTTGGGGAAGGTGAAACGGCATTCCATGGGGACCTCCGGAGAAATAGGACCAGCGAGAAGCGTTTAGCCTGGTACGTTTAGCCTGGTACGTTTGGCGAGGTACGTTTAGCGAAGGGCGATGGAAAAGAGAAAAGCCCCGCCGCGATGGCGAGGCTTTTTTCTATTTCTACCCTATAAGATCAGAATATCATACTGAGCGAGTTATTCGGCCAAATATGATGGAGGTTATAAAGATATAAGTGGCGTGTTATGAGGTGAGTGCCATTTTGGGAATGGCGCGGGGCTTGACAAGATTTCCACAGACAGCTGGGAGCTTGGAGCTGGAAGAGCTGGGAGGCAGGAGGTGTGGCCAAGCGAGTTAGGAATCAGCCGATTTCATTGCAATGCAGGATATGACCTTCGCCGTTGAGACGTGATCGTGGCGGGACAGGCAGGAGAGAAACTCCTCCTGGACATTTGCAAACTCCGAACCGCAAATGGCTTGCAGCCGTGGCATGCGTTGGAAACGCGTCCGCCAGGCTTCCACGACCTCCGGGGGTGCAGCACCCTGGAAGGACAATTCTCTGTCAGGGAGCGTCAGAACGCGCGACACAGCGAATCCAGCCTGCGCGAGGCAGCTCTGCAGCTTGCCTCCCATGTGAAAGTCGTATCGACCCGCCGTGAGAGCGTCGTCAGCGAAAGCCTGCAGGAGCGATTTTGTGCGTGGGCTCAGCGGCTCGTGCCCAAAGAAATCGTCGATCTCGGTGATGGCGATCCAGCCTTCGGGGCTGAGAACGGGCGACCATCTTCTCAGCAGCTCCACCAGGTTGGTGAAGTAAGCAGCCACGAAGCTCGACCAGATGCCGTCAACCCTGATGCCAGGGTTTGGCGGGTTGCGCAGGTCGCAAGTGAGGAATTCACAATTCGGCGGCTGCTCGAGGATGGCTGCATCGATCAGCTCCTGGTTGCCGTCGAGCCCGATCACCTTACAGCCGCGAGACGCGAGTTCTCGAGCCTGATCGCCAATGCCGCAACCCAAATCAAGGATTGTCTGACCCGGCTGTAAAGGCACTTCTTCAAAGATGAGGCTCCATGATCTCCAGGTGAACTGCTGCCGGTACTCTGCGGCAAGACTCATGAGGGGAATTGTAATGGCGGCAGGGCGCAGGGTCGGACCGCGGTCGGGGGCGGGAGGGCGATTGATCCCCCACATCTGTCAACACCGGGAGACCCGTTCGGCGCGCACCTCGCACCTCGCTACGCTGGGAGCTTTGCTCAGCGCAGGTTGTGGGGCGCCCGGCATGAATCAAGAGACTAGCGCTATGGAAAAGCGGGTGCCGATTAGGGACAGAGCCCGAGAATCGAATCAGAGCAGGCTATCATGATGACCAGCGTGCCCATGGAACTTGTTTGCGATACGAGCGTTGCAAACGCCTATAAAAGTGCGCCCCAGCGTGCGAGGGTGGTTTCCGAAGGCTGGTTTGCGCAAAATAGTTATTGCCTGGCGTGCGACGCAGACCGGCTCTATCGGACCCCATCCAATACAGCTGCCACTGATTTCACCTGTAATGGTTGCGGGCAGCGTTACGAGTTGAAGACCTTCCTTAAAAGGCCCGGGAGATCGCTGGTTGACGGCGCCTATCTCTCGCTACTAGGTCGAATTCAGGCCGGGACGGCGCCCACGTTGTGCCTTCTTGAACGCAGCGATTGTTGGCGCATACGCTCTTTGACAGCTATTCATTCCAGCTTCCTGACGCCTTGGGTCATCGAACAGCGGCGGCCACTTAGCCAGGTCGCAAGGCGAGCTGGGTGGGTCGGGTGTAATATTCGGCTCGATCGCATCCCGCCAGATGGAGAGATCAACGTTATCGGTGCAGGAGTGGCTTGTCCAAAGGCCGAGGTTCGAAATAAGTTCCAGCGATTCCTGCCACTGGCCAGTCTTCCTGTGGGACAGCGAGGCTGGACCACGCTGACACTAAGCGTCATCAGAAAGCTCGGCAGGCCTCAGTTTTCGCTCGGCGATCTTTACTTGCGTGAAGAGGAATTCTCAGCGTTTTACCCAAGCAACCGGCACGTGCGAGCCAAGATTCGCCAGCAGCTTCAGAACTTGCGGGACCTTGGGATGCTCTCCTTCGAGGGACGCGGGGAGTATCGGCTGTCAGTTTGAATCGAGGTCCAGGTCTTTTGATGTGTAGGGCTCAATCTCCCTCCCACATGCGGGACACCGGTCGTTGCAAGTGGCCGTCCAGATATCAGCCCAAGCTGTTCCGTCGTTCGGGCAACGGTAGTAATTGACGAACTGGGTCTGCGAGTCCAGTTCGTCGGAATGTGCTCCCGACACAGTTGAATTAACCCGCACGTTTACCCCCCGTCGCGCCGTTTGCGGCGCTGCTTCCCTGATTGTAATATCGGTGGCACCGCAAAGCGCCTCCCAAGCGTGCCTGAAGAGCCAGGTGATGAGTGACGATCAACTATTTCTTCCTAACGCGATTTTCGAGGATGGCTTCTTTCCAGCGATAGAAGGTGATGTCGTTGTCTTCAGCTTTCCCGGTCGTGTTTTCGCGAAGTTCTTCCCGATAACGCTTCTCGAACAGGTCGAGATCGAAGGGGATTTTTTCGGCGAGTTGGAGAACGTCCTGGAAATCCTTATCGCTGTCCCGCTTCAATTTCGTAAGAGCCAGATCGTACGGGTCCATGACCAGCAGGTGAAGATGCTGAAACGCCCCGGGGTTGAGGGGATGCAGCCGGGATTCATAGTCATATGGGGGATTTGCGATTCCGACAATATGGAGATACACCTTATGCTCGATCGCCAGAGGTGAGCCTTCGCCTCCTTCTCTAATGAGGATTTCCACTGCGCTGGGCGGAGCGACGTCCAGGACGTCGATGTCGGATGTCGGTCTGCTGATGCCGTACTCCATGGTGACTGCGAAGCCTCCGAAGCATGGCAGCTTACAGACCTCTGTCATCTTTGCATCAAGAGCCTGGAGGAACTCCTTCCAGGGGCTAGGCGGTAAAGTGGGCAAGATTCTCCTCTGTGAGTCGTGTATCCATTTTCCAATGAGCCGCAAGAGCAGACCGCTGCTTATGCGCGAACTTTCTCTGGCTCGGCGGCCATGACTCCTGGCATAGCGTATCGGTATTCGCGAGACGCGCTTCTTCCAGCGCCTTCACAACCTGGGACAAGCGTTCCGCAACGCCGCGTTTCGCCTGTTTCTTAGCGACCTTTGCGGAGAGAGCGACGACAAAGCCAAGACGATTTTGCCGATTGCGAACCCTGGCTTGTGTGGTCAGCCAATCCCAATCCATATTCGGGTATTGCAGTGGCAGCCACGGTAGCGCCTCCACTACACGCGCATCGAGATTTGGGCGATCCAGCGCGTCGAAGAGGAGCTCGGCCGGATTCCGTGGCTGACCTCGGAGGTAAGCGTAACCGGGATAACCGAGTGCGCCGAGATCAGCCGCAAGTTGATCATCGCTGTGCCGAGTTCCCGCGGAAACGGGAAGCAGTTCAGGAGTTGCACGCAAGAGCGCCACGGCTTTCTGTGCAACCGGAGGCGTGACAGAACGTTCGCCCTTCTCCATAAGAGAAAGTAATGTCTGCGAGACGCCCAGCCGCGCTGCTGCTTCGACCTGGGACATGCCGAGATTGGTTCTGGCTTGACGAAGAGTCTGCCCAGTCATCTCAGCCTCCAAACACAGAATATTACACCCAATGTAATAACGCCAGTTTTTGCGTTCCAAATGATTTTCGTGTGCCTTGTCAATTAAACTTGACAACTCGTGGCAGCATGTGTAAAGTTTAGTTGTCTTAGTGGCAAGGAGGCTTGACCATGATGTCGACCTGGTGCATTTCGAATCCGGCGCAGGGGCGGTATGTGGGGCGGATGTTTTGGGCGGCGCTTTTCTGCGTGGTGCTGTCGGCGGCTGCGGCTTTGGGGATTCGGTACGGACATGTGACGGGGGTGGCGGCGTATCTGCTGGCGGTGCTGCCGGCGGCGCCGATTGTACTGGCTCTGCTGGTGACCGGGGCTTATCTGGTGGAAGAGAAGGATGAGTTTCAGCGCAACCTTTATATCCAGGCGCTGCTGGGCGGGATTGCGCTGACGCTGTCGCTGACGACGGTGTGGGGGAATCTGGAGGACTTCGTCCACGTGCCGCATCTGGATCTGATCTGGGTGTATCCGCTGTTCTGGATCTTCGTGCTGGTGGCGTTTCCGGTGGTTTGGCTGAGGTATCGATGAAAAACCGGCTGCGGGTGCTGCGCGCGGAACGGGAGTGGTCGCAGGGCGAGCTGGCGAAGAGGCTCGAGGTGTCTCGTCAATCGGTGAACGCGATTGAGACGGGGAAGTTCGATCCTAGTCTGCCGCTGGCGTTCAGGCTGGCGCGGTTGTTTGGGATGACGATCGAGGAAATCTTCACGGATGAGGACAGGGTTTAGAGGTTAGGGATTAGGGATTAGGGATTAGGACGCAGTTTAGGTTGCAGGTTGCTGGTCGCAGCCACAATAGCAAGGAGCTAGGAGGCGTCGGAAAACGCGAGGTCTTTAGCTTCGACTGCATCTTCGCTCGCGCTGACATCCGCTGACGACGCTTCGCTCGTGAAGAAGCGATCGACGGCTTCGAGGATGGCGGCTCCGGTTTTGGCTTCGTAGATGGATTTGCGGAGGGCGGCTCCGCCGCGGACTCCGTGGGTGAACCAGGAGGCGAACTGCTTCATCTTGCCGGCGGCTTCGGCGGCGGGGGCGCGCGAAGTTTCCGGTGTGAGTTCGGTGAGGAGCATTTCGAAGTAGGTGCGGATCATGCGGTAGCGGTCCTGCTCGGTGGGCAGGTCGTAGCGGCCGGTTGCGGTGTATTGGGCGATCTGACGGAAGATCCAGGGATTGGCGGGAGCGGCGCGGCCGATCATGACGGCATCGCATCCGGTTTTGGCGATGAGGGCGCAGGCGTCCTCGGGAGTGCGGACGTCTCCATTGCCGATGACGGGAATCTTGATGGCGGCTTTGACTTCGGCGATGTGTTCCCAGCGGGCCTGGCCGGCGTAGCCCTGCTCACGGGTGCGGGCGTGGATGGCGACGGCGTTGAGGCCGGAGTCTTCAGCGAGCCTGGCGAGGGGAACGCAGACGATATGGTTGTCGTTCCAGCCGAGGCGGAACTTGACGGTGAACGGAATTGTAACCGCGGCGCGCACAGTTTCGAAGATGGTGGCGATGAGGGGCAGGTCGCGGAGGAGGCCGCTGCCTCCATTGCAGGAGACGACACGTTTGGCGGGGCAGCCGAGGTTGAGGTCGACCATGTCGAAGCCGGTTTCTTCGACGATGCGGGCGGCGTCGGCGAGGGTGGCGGGGTTGGAGCCGAAGAGCTGGGCCGAGATGGGGTGCTCGTCGTCGTAGAAGGTGAGGTAGCGCTTGCGCTTGGATTCGCGCATGCGGGCGAGGCCGTCGGCGGAGGTGAACTCGGTCATGATGAGACCGCAGCCGGACTGCTGGTTGGTGATTGTACTGTCGACTGCGTCGACAACCCATGTCTCAGAATCGAGACATGGGGCACCCGGTTCGGCGGTATGTGAAAAGACGCTGGCGTTGCGGATGAAGCGGCGGAAGACGGTGTCCGTGACTCCGGCCATGGGAGCAAGGACGGTGGCGGGTGCGACGGTGACTCCGCCGATCTGGAGCGACGCGGGCACACGAGTGGTGTCCGGCATGGCGTGCTCGAGCGGGTTGTCCCAGTGCTTCTTCATTGATCAGATTCGAATTTCAATATCGGGGCGACTCTTCGCCAGCAGCCTGGTTTCAATGGTTCTAAGCTTCACTGGATCCATCCGAAACCGCTCCGGGTTGACGGCCATTTCGGCAGTGGGAGTTCCTTCCTTCTTGTCCTTGATGGTGATGACGCCAAGGCGCCCAATTCCGTCCGGAGGAAACAATCCAAGGTGTCCCAGTTCTCCGAAGGCCAAATCGAAACTCTCCGCCGGAATCGCAAGGTACCGATAGTGAGCCGGCATCGCCATCACCTGGCGATGGATAGCGGCGAGCCTTTGCCGATACTTCGGATACCATTCTGCGTACATCCGATTGAGTTCCTTCGGATTCGCCGAGCGTCCTCGCAGACCTTCGGGGGTCAAGTCCTTTTGGAGCTTGATCTCGACCGCATGCAAGTCGCCCGCACCGCCGCGATCCACCGCCAGCACATCGGCAGCGATCAGCGAGTTCGGCGGCTCAATATAGATATTGGGCACCGATAAGGTACGTCGAAGGAGTTCTGCGACGGCATTGACCGCGCGTCCCTCGCGCTGTCGAGGGGTCAGCTGCCGGACCTCAATTTTTGCGGTCATTACGATAGCCTTCCTTCTTTGCGAGAACTCGCTCCGCCCAGGTCTGAAATCGTTCCGCAGTGTTGCAGAGCGCTTCGATCTTTTCATTATCGACCAGCTGATCGCCGTAAGAGATGTCTGTCTTGACACTCAGCAACGTCTGCAGATGAGCAATTCCCCGCTCATCGATTTTGGCTCCCGTGCAAGCACGTTTGAGGGCTACAACAGCCTGCCGGTGATCTTCGCCGCGAGGTCGCTTCCCAATGAGTCCGATCAGAACAGCGTCGCTGTAGGAGATGGCGCTGTGGACTGCGAGCAGAGCGGCCGCTGAGCCATACGCCGACAGGTCGTCCTGGCAGAGCCTCATGGCATCCGCCAATTGCGTTGCGCGACGATAGAACACAGCAAAGGGAGCGTCGGGCATGCAGTGTCATCTTCCTATGGAAAAGGCCTCCGCCACAGCGGAGGCCTGGGTTGCGAGGGCCGCTGGGGGTTACTTCGCGGCAGCGGCTGGCTCCGGTTTGGCTTCGGTTTTGGCGTACTTACGGCGGAAGCGCTCGACGCGGCCCGCGGTGTCGACCAGCTTTTGCTTGCCGGTGAAAAACGGGTGACAGTTGGAGCAGATTTCCGCGTGGATGTCGCCTTTGTGCGTGGAGCGAGTGGTGAAGTTGTTGCCGCAGGCGCAGACGACGCGAATCTCGTGGTAATCGGGGTGAATTTTCTCTTTGGGCATGACTGCTGTTCCTGGACCTTTCCGACGATTGTGCCTATTTTATCGCATTTGCTGGGTGGGATTGACCCTGCCGTCATTCTCGGGACCAGACCAGACCTGGGCGATGCTGGCTCGGGCGATTAGAGGACGGTGGGCTGGGGGGCGCGCTGAAGGGTGACGAAGCGGTTGGGCTGGCAGCAGGCGCGGGTGAGGCGTTCGCGATCGGCCTGGAGTTTGGGGTCGCGGCGGATGGAGTCGAGGACAGTGGCCAGGATGGAGGCGGTGACGGGATCGCGCGGGCGGACGAGGCGGTAGTGCATCCACTTCCCTTCCCGGCGCGCGGCGACGACGCCGGCTTTGCGGAGATATGCGAGGTGGCGGGAGATCTTGGGCTGGCTCTGGCGGAGGGTTTCGACCAGGTAGCAGACGCAGAGCTCGCGGCCGGCGATTAAGTTGAGCAGGCGCAGACGGGTGGGATCGGCCAGGGCGGCGAAGAGGGGGACCAGACTGTCGGCCCTCGGGACCGGATCGGCGGCTGCGGCGGGACGGGTCATCGGAACTAATCATATATGGCTTGACAAATATTTGCACGAGAGAATATATTCGCTTTGGCGTATACGAAGGGGGACACAGTGGCTGGAGCGAGCGAAGTACGGGAGAAAGTGCGGCAGAAGTACGGGAGCGCGGCGCGGGCGGTGGCGGAGACGGGGAAGGCGCAGGCGTGCTGCGAGCCGAGCCTGCGATGCTGCGATCCGATCACGACGAATCTGTACAGCGCGGACGAGCAGGGGCTGATTCCGGAGAAGGCGATGCTGGCGTCGCTGGGGTGCGGGAATCCCACGGCGCTGCTCTCGCTGAAGGCGGGCGAGACGGTGCTGGATCTGGGATCGGGGGGCGGGATCGACGTGCTGCTGTCCGCGCGGCGCGTGGGTCCCACGGGGAAGGCTTACGGGCTGGACATGACGGACGAGATGCTGGCGCTGGCGCGCGAGAATCAGCGGCAGGCGGGGGTGGAGAATGTCGAATTTCTGAAGGGGGAGATCGAGAATATTCCACTGCCGGATGGGTCGGTGGACGTGGTGATTTCAAACTGCGTGATCAATCTTTCGGCGGACAAGGATCGGGTGCTGCGGGAAGCGTTTCGCGTGCTGCGGCCGGGGGGACGATTTGCGGTGTCGGATGTGGTGGTGCGCGGCGAGGTTCCGGCAGCGGTGCGGGAGAGCATGCTGCTGTGGTCGGGCTGCATTGCGGGAGCGCTGGAGGAGAACGATTATCGCGCGAAGCTGACGGCGGCGGGGTTTGGAGAGGTGGAGCTGGAGCCGACACGCACGTACAACCTGGAGGACGCGCGGCAGTTTCTGACGGGCTCGGGAATTGACGTGGATGCGATGGCGCCGCAGGTGGAGGGGAAATTCGTGAGCGCGTTTATTCGCGCGACGAAGCCGAGCGAGGCGTGCTGCGGGGCGGGATGTTGTGCGGGTTCGACAGAGGCGGGGAATGGATAGCCGCCATGGCCAACCAATACAACGTACTCTTCCTTTGCACCGGCAACTCAGCGCGCTCGATTATGGCCGAGGCCATCCTCAACCAAAAGGGTAAAGGCCGCTTCGCGGCCTACAGCGCGGGCAGCCACCCTTCAGGCCAGCCACGCCCAGAGGCGCTCCATCAGCTTGAGTCCGCCGGAATGTCGACCGCGGGCCTGCGCAGCAAGTCGTGGGACGAGTTTGCCGCGCCGGGTGCGCCGCAGATGCACTTTGTGTTCACGGTCTGCGACAACGCCGCGAAGGAGCAATGCCCGTATTGGCCGGGGCAACCGATGACGGCGCACTGGGGTATTCCCGACCCAGCCGCGGTAAGGGGAACGGCGGAAGAGATTGCGCGAGCGTACCGTGACGCCTTTATGGTGCTCGACCGCAGGATCGGACTGTTTCTGTCGCTGCCGCTCGCCAGCCTCGACCAACTCGCCATCAAGCGCGAA
This sequence comes from Acidobacterium sp., assembly GCA_003131625.1. Taxonomy (GTDB): domain Bacteria; phylum Acidobacteriota; class Terriglobia; order Terriglobales; family Acidobacteriaceae; genus Palsa-343. Next base: position 19,978 of record PKVY01000143.1, read on the forward strand.
GTCGACAAGATCGGCCGCTCGTAGCCCAGCTTGAGGAGACCAAAGTTGAAGAAAAGTCGTCTGTCCTTTCTGGATCGCTACCTGACCGCGTGGATCTTCGGGGCCATGGCGGTGGGCGTCGCCCTGGGCTGGGTGGCTCCCGGAGTGGTGCCGTTTCTGAATCGCTTCAGCATCGGTACAACGTCGATTCCCATCGCGGCCGGCCTCATTCTGATGATGTATCCGCCGTTCACGCGCGTCCGCTATGAGGAACTGCACGAGATCTTCCGCAACAAGCGGGTGCTGGGACTTTCCCTGGTGCAGAACTGGCTGATCGGACCGGTGCTGATGTTTGTGCTTGCCATCGTATTCCTGCATGGCTATCCCGAGTACATGGCGGGTGTGATCATGATCGGCCTGGCACGCTGTATCGCCATGGTGATCGTTTGGAACGAACTGGCAAAGGGCGACACGCAGTACGCTGCGGGACTGGTGGCGTTCAATTCGCTGTTTCAGGTGTTCTTCTATTCCGTTTATGCGTGGGTATTCATCACCGTTCTGCCGGGATGGTTTGGATTGCATGGCTCGGTGGTGCGCATCTCCATTGGCGAGATCGCCCGCAGCGTGTTCGTCTATCTTGGCATTCCTTTCATTGCTGGATTTGTTACGCGCACTGTGCTGGTTCGCGCCCGGGGACGCGAGTGGTACGACCGGAACTTTGTTCCGCGCGTCAGCCCGTTGACGCTGCTGGCTCTGCTGTTCACGATCGTGGTGATGTTCTCGCTGAAGGGAAGCTACATCATCCGTCTCCCGCTCGATGTGCTGAGGATCGCGATTCCGCTGCTGATCTACTTCGTCGTCATGTTCCTTGTGTCGTTCTACATGGGGCGGAAGCTGGGCGCCGATTATTCGAAGACCACGACGCTGGCATTCACGGCTGCATCGAATAATTTCGAGTTGGCCATTGCGGTTGCGGTATCGGTGTTCGGCATCAACTCGGGCGCCGCGTTCGCGGCTGTGATCGGGCCTCTGGTCGAGGTTCCCGTGATGATCGCCCTGGTGAATCTGGCTTTGTATTTCCAGCGGCGGTACTTCATCAATCCTGAATCGAGCGACGTTGAGGGTGTCTGCATTTCCAGTGGGCTAAATTGATCAGACGGTGCTCCGGGGCAGCCGGATTTGTTCTGGGGTCGACGCCAGGGTACCGACCCATCGGTAATCTGTGCCTGATTCCGAGAGATCTATAAGATTCCTGCCATGCCAGCAGGCTTGATTCGGTATGAGCACACAGGGCATCAGCATTTCCTGACCTTTAGCTGCTGGCAGCGGCGACCCTATCTGGGTTCCGCGGATGCGCGGGATCTGTTTGTGCGCTCTCTGGAACAAATGCGAATTCGCTACGGGTTCCTTGTGGTCGGGTATGTGGTCATGCCGGAGCACGTGCACCTGCTTGTGACGGAGCCGAGCAGCGGATCGCTCGCCACTGCGATTCAGGCGGTGAAGTTGTCCGTGGCAAGGCAGCGCCACCAGCGGCACTGCTGGCTGAACCGCTACTACGATTTCGTCGTGTACTCGGAGAAGAAACGCGTTGAAAAGCTGCGGTACATCCATCGCAATCCGGTGAGGCGGAGACTGGTTGAACGGCCAGAAGACTGGGCCTGGTCGAGCTTCCGACATTACCAGACGGGCTTGGTGGGACCGGTCGAGATTGAGTCGTGGTGGACGGATCGGCGGCGCCGGAGTCTTCTGGAGTCAGAAGCGTAAAAGCGGGCGCTCGCGCGCTTTCCCGGGTCTCAAATGCGAGACCCGGGGCACCCGGGTTCGTTCTGAGGTCGAGGGATGGGAAACTCGAAGGAGACCAGAAAATGCGGGCGCTCACGCGCTTTCCCGGGTCTCAAAAGCGAGACCCGGGGCACCCGGATTTGATCAGAGCGCCCGGATTCGTTCACAGTGAGCGGAGGAAGTTGATGATGTCCTGCTGCTCCTGGGTGGGGAGGCGGTCGAAGCGCTCGATGATCCGGTTGGCTTCGCTGCCGGGACTCCTGTGGTCGTGGATGGCTTCGACGAGGTCGGAGGTGCGTCCGTCGTGGAGGAAGAAGACGCGCTGGCCTACTCCCCAAAGGGGCGCGGTGCGGAATTCATCGGGGCCGGCGCTGCCCTGAGTGATGCCGTCGGCGAGGCCGCGGCCCATATGGTGCACGAGCAGGTCGGAGTAGATGTTGACGGTCTGATTGGACAGTGCGGCGCTGGGAGACTTCGAGGAGCCGCTGGCGATCCGCGCGCCCGTGGTGAAGGACGGGTTGTGGCAGTGGGAGCAGCCGATGCGGATGAAGGCGGCGCGTCCGCTGACGGTGGAAGGGGTGTCGGGCCCGGGCGCGGGCGGGGCGAGCATGCGCATGAAGTTGGAGAAGGCTTCGATGTCAGAGATGAAAGCGGGGTTCACGGCACCAGTCGAAGTGGTGGTGAAGTTGAGCGTGTCATTGGGCGTGGGGAAAAGGAGACAGCCGGGGGTCTCGTCGCGCTCTGTGGGGAACAACTGGTTGGAGATGCCCATCTCGACGTTGTAGGCTTCGCCGGCGAAGACGAGGAGGGATTTGTTCTGAGCCTTCCAGCCGAAGCGGGTGATGGTGCCATCGTTGGCGCTGAAGTTGGCGTTGCCGGCGAGAAAGGCGTTGGGATGGCCGGAGATGCCCTCGGCGGCCTTGACGGCGGTGTCGGCCTGGAAATTGGCGAGGATGGCGGAGTCGGGGATGGCCTCGATGAGTCCTGCGCCGAAGACGGGCGTGGGGATGCGGAAGATGATGTTGGGATTGCCGTGCTGGCCGGTGAGGGGATTGCCGGCGGGCAGGAAGTCGGGCTGAGCGATGTTGCAGGCGGGGGCGTCGGTGCGTCCGGCGATGACGAAGAGGTCGTGGACTTCGCCATCGTTGGTGCCGTCGGGGCTCTTTTTGAAGCGGGCTTCACGGATGGGGCCGCTGGCGGCGATGAACCAGGGGACCGTGTTTTTCGCTCCGCTGAGCGTGGCAACGGCAAGGAGCGGATTGTGGGCGGGGCTGGTTCCACCCATGGCCGGCTGCGAGTGGCAGGAGAAGCACTGGTTGGAGTTGAAGCGGGGGCCGAGGCCGTTGTTGGCGCCTCCGGCGACGACTTCGACTTCGCCGAAGCGAACGGAGCCGTCCTGGAAGAAGGCGGCTTCGTCAGAGGTAAGCCTGGGGAGCGGGCCGCCGGCACTGGGAACGCCGCCGCGGACTCCGGGATCGACGGGACCCTGGGTCTGCGCGCGGAGGGTTGGACCGGAGGCGATGGCGAAGGCGACGGCAAGGGCGAGAGCTTTGGCGGCCCATGCACGTGAAGTTCTCATGATTGCGTCCCCCTGCTTAGGCAACTGGCTGGGCCTTCTGCGACCGCGTGCGGGATCTCTGCGAGGAAGGCGTGCGGACACGCGCGCCTGCGAGGAAGTATTGGGGGGCGAGGTGTGGATTTGCAAGCGAAATAAGGGGTGAAAAGGAGAGCGCGCAGACAGTTTGATACCTCCGGAAGGGATGCGGGTAGCGCGTTTCCCCTAATCACGAGGTGGTGCATTGGCGAAGGGGGCGGGGGCGGGTATGCTGGCAGGCATGATGCTGGCAGGCATGACGCTGGGCGGAGCGGGGCTGGTGGGGCGGGGATTTGTGGGGCCGGGACTGGTGGGATTGATTGTCGCGATCAGCTTCTCCGCCGGGCTGAATGTGTATGCGACGACCGCGACGCTGGGACTGCTGGCGCACACCCGGTGGGTGGAATTGCCGCCGGGGCTGCTTGTGCTGACGAGCTGGTGGGTGATTGGGGCTTCCCTGCTGCTTTTTGGAATTGAATTCTTTGCCGATAAGATTCCGGCGTTCGATTTGTTCTGGAATGCGCTGCACACGTTTGTGCGGATTCCGGTGGCGGCGCTGATGGCGTATGGGGCGACGTCACAACTTTCGCCGCAGATGCAACTAGTGGCAACGCTGGCGGGCGGGGCGATCGCGCTGGCGGCGCACGGAGGCAAGACGGCGGCGCGAGTGGCGGTGACTCCCTCGCCGGAGCCGATATCAAATATCGCGCTGAGCAGCAGCGAAGACGCGGTGGCGGTTTTTGTGACCGGGCTGGCGACGCAGCATCCGATTGCGGCGGGTGTGATCGCGTTGGCTTTGCTGATCGGGATTTTCGCGGCGGTGCGGTGGATCTGGAGAAGACTCAAGCACGCGCTGCGGACGTTTCCCGGATTCGGGTCACCAGGCGACGACGAAGACTTAGGGGCTGACGAGACCGGTTGTGGAGTGAAAACCATCCCAGCGGCTGAAGGCGTGGTTATATTGGTGCGGTTATGGCACGGCTGAAGCCCGTGCCCCTTCAAAGCACCCAGGTTTTCCGCAGGCCGTAAACTCGTGCCCTGACACAAACAAGAGCGGAGCGCTTCGCGCTTTTCCCGGGTCTCAAATGCGAGACCCGGGGCAGCCGGATTTGTTTCAATTCGAGAGGCGTTACTTGCCGGCGAGGGAGGCGCGGAGTTCGGCGACGATTTCGGCGGCGGCTTTGCGGGCTTCGTCTTCGCGGTCGGGCGGGAAGGAGATGGCTCCGACGCGGGCGTGGCCGCCTCCACCGTAGCGCTCGCAGATCGCGGCGAGGTTGACCATGTCCTCGGGGGGAGTTTTGGTCCAGGGATTGGAGCCGACGGCGACTTTGGTGCGGAAGCTGGATTTGGAGAGGCCAATGGAGTAAGTGGCCTCAGGATGGAGATAGTAGGGGATGAATTTGTTGTAGCCCTCGAGGGGCTGGTCGGTGATGTCGAAGTAGATGGTTCCCTGCTTCGATTCGGAACGGGTGCGGATGAGGTCGATGGCGCGCTGGTGGCGCTCGAGGAGCGGGGGCAGGAGGCTTGCGACCCAGGGCTGATCGAGGACCTGCTGCAGAGACATGCGGGTGAGGGTGGGGATGAGGCGCGGGATGAAGGCGGGATCCTCGGAGGCTTCGATGATGAGGGTGAGCTTCATGGCGGGCTCGGGCATTTCGACGGCGGACTGCGCGCTCTCGTAGAGGGCGCCGTCGACAATGTCGGCCCAGCGGACGAGCTCGGCGACGGGGGTGGGGTCGAAGCCGAAGCGGGTTGCGGCGATGTGGGCGAGGAAGCTGGTGCAGGAGATGTACTCAGGATCGAAAAAGCGATGGCCTGCGTAGCGGCCATCGGCCATGCCGGCGAGGTAATCCTGGTGGTCTTCGGGGGTGAGGAAGGCGCTGAGGTGGTGATCGAACCACCAGGTGATTTTGGGCGAGGGGGAATATTTGAAGTCGACGATGGCGTTTTCCACGCCGGTGAAGTCGGCTTCGTTAAAGAGGGCGCCCGCACGGTGGACGAGGCCGCAAAACTCGTAGGTTGCGCCCGGGTGGATGCATTCCTGATGGAAACGGCTGAATAACGAAGCCGAGCAGGCTCCGTCGAAACACTTATCGTGATAGAAGACCCGTACCTTCAAGACGCCGCCGCCCCCGCAAGCCGCCAGCGCGCGAACGCCGGTCGGGAATCTCTTAGCTTACCGGGAAGGCGTGCGGTGTCAAGCGAGGGGGCCAATTTGCGAATCGCGGGGAAGCACCGGTATCATCAAATTGGCAGCATGCCCACAGCCATCTCCAGATCGCGTGGCCTTTTCGGGATCGTCTGCATCGCGCTGGTTCTGATGAGCGGGATGGTGCAGGCTGCGCATTCCCACGCTTCGGGGAGCCCGGATCATGACTGCGCGCTGTGCGTGGCGGCGCATCATGTGGCACGGGCGGCTCCGCCGATCGCGTTGCACTTCAGCAGCCGGCAGGTGGCTGCTGTGGCGCCGGTGCGGAGCCTGCATCGGCCGCGCCGCGCCGTCTATTTCCAGCTTTCCAGCCGTCCTCCGCCCTCGAGCTCCGCTCTCCTCGCGTAGCCGTTGCGACGTTCTTTCGGGACGTCGTTTCGGGGTCGTTCTTCCGGATCACGTGGCTTTTCAGACAATCGAAGGAGGTCGTGCATGCGTACGCTGATGCGTTGCGCCGCTTTTTATCCTTTATTGATGTTGAGTTTGCTGCCGGCGGTTCCCTGTCTGGCGATGGGGCAGGCGGCTGCGAGTGGGATGGTTACGGGTACGGTGACCGATCCGACGGGCGCGGTGCTTCCTGGGGCGACGGTGAAGATCCAGAACCCGGTGAGCCAGTACGAGCGCACGGCAACGACGGATAATGCGGGACACTTCCAGATCCCGAACGTGCCGGCCAACTCGTACCACATGACCGTGAGCATGACGGGATTCAGCACGTTCGTTCACGACGTGGAGGTGCGCTCGTCGATGCCGGTAACCGTGCCGGTGAGCCTGAACGTTGGAGAGACGGCGATCACGGTGGATGTGACGGGTGAAGACCTGGTGAACAACGCGGCGACGATGGATACGGACATCGACCGGAAGGCGTTCGCGGAGATTCCGCTGGAAAGCACGACGTCGGGGCTGAGCTCGCTGGTGACGCTGTCGTCACCGGGGGTGACGGCGGATTCAAACGGGATGTTCCACGGGTTGGGGGATCACGCGGAGAATTCGTTTTCAGTGGATGGGCAGCCGATCACGGATCAGCAGAGCAAGGCGTTTTCGAACCAGCTGCCGGATACCGCGGTGCAGTCGATGCAGGTGATCGAGGGCGCGCCGCCGGCGGAGTACGGGGACAAGACGAGCCTGGTGATCCAGGTGACGACGCGGTCCGGACAGGGGGATACGAAGCCGACGGGGCAGGTGAATTTTTCGTATGGGACGTTTGGGTCGACGGGGGGCGGGTTGGATCTGGGATATGGCGGGGAGAAGTGGGGGAACTTCATCTCGACGGATGGGACGAACACGGGGCGGTTTCTGGATGCGCCGGAGTTCGTGGTCTTTCACGACAAAGGGAACGAGGAGAACGTCTTCGATCGCGTCGATTATCAGGTCGACACGGCGGATTCTGTACACCTGAACCTGAACTATTCGCGGTCGTGGTTCCAGACGCCGAACGCGTATGACAATTTGAACGCGGGCGGCGTGAATCTGGCGGGAGCGGCGGTGGCAGGGCAAACCGATCAGCGATCGAAGATCGGGACGATCGATATTTCGCCGAGTTACACGCGGGTACTTAGTCAGGAATCGGTGTGGAATATCGGGGCATATCTAAGGAAGGATAACTATCATTACTATCCGAGCGGGGATCCGCTGGCGGATCTGGGGCCGGTGCAGCAACAGAGCATCGGGCAGGATCGCAGCCTGGCGAATGAGGGCGTGCACTCTGATATTTCGTACGTGAAAGGCGAGAACAACTTCAAGCTGGGGTCGATGTACGAGCAGACGCTGCTGGACGAGAGCGACATGCTGGGGATCGTGTCGCCGACCTATCTGGATTCCCTGGGCTGCATGACGGGCAATACGCCGACGGGCGCGCCGTGCACGACGCTGTATCCGTACGATCTGACGCGGGGCGGGCATTACTACGACTTTCTCGGTCACACGGACGTGAAGGAGCTGGCGCTGTATCTGGAGGATCAGATTACGGCGGGTAATTGGCTGTTCAACCTGGGGATTCGCGGCGACATTTATAACGGACTGGCGACTGCGAGCCAGGCGGAACCGCGGCTAGGCGGATCGTACAGCATCAAGAAAACGAACACGGTGCTGCGGGGGTCGTATGCGCGGACGCTGGAGA
>PKVY01000143.1:27692-39966 GCA_003131625.1 Acidobacterium sp.
AGCGGGGAGTACATCTGGAAATACACACAGAACGCGTACGACTTCAGCGTGCTGGGGAATACGCCGATTACATTTCCGATTGAGTGGCATAACTCGAAGATTCCGGGATTCGCGCTACGCGCGAATGTGACGCCGACGCATGGATTCAGCGGATATGTCGTGATGTCGTCGGTGGCGGCTCGGTTCTTCCCGCCGCAGGTGGGTGGCGCGGGCGCGACGGTGGGACAGACGGGGCTGCCGTTTCGCATCGACCACGACGAGAAGTACAACGAGACGACCCATTTTCAGTATCAGATTCCGGGCAGGCACAGTCCGTGGTACAGCCTGAACTGGCGGTTCGACAGCGGGCTGGTTGCTGGGAACGCGCCGTGTTATGGAACGACGGATCCCAACAGCCCTTGCCTGCTCTCCTCCACGACGCTGAACGGCCAACCCGCGATCATGATGGTGAATGCGTTTGGCGCACCTTTGACGGCCGATCAGGAGTTTGAGGCGGGCTTCGCCTGCAACGGGGTCAAGGCCACGCCTTTTAGCGGGCTGCCGAGTGTCTGTCCAGCCACGGAGTTCGCCTCCAGCCTGATCTCGATTCCCGCTCCCAACAAGGGAGACAACGACACGAATCCGCAGCGAATCGATCCGCGGAGTCTGATCGACATGTCGTTAGGCGAAGACGATCTCTTTCACGGCGACCGGTATAAGTGGGGCGCACAGGTGACGGCGATTAATGTCACGGATAAGTATGCGCTGTATAACTTCCTGTCGACGTTCAGCGGGACGCATTATGTTACGCCGCGGACGATTACGGGGCAGATTAGCCTGCATTTCTAGGGGGCGTAGAGATTCGGGAACAGGATAGAAGCCTGCGTCGTCTGTTTGGAATGCGGCCAGGACAGGCGACGCGCTCTATCCAGCGGGGAAAAGGAAATAATATTCCGCGTCTTTCTTTCCCTTCGCGTCGGTTTCCCGCACCTTCCAGCCCGTTCCAAAGGAGATGCGACTCGTGCATTGAAAAATCAGCTCGTCTCCGGACCCGTAATGCCTCTCTTCAATCTCGAAGCCCTGGCCCTGAACGAGGGAGACCCTCTTAGCCTCGGCCAAAACGCGACCGGTTTGAATGTCCACCGTCTGAGCACCGTCAGGAAGCCCCTCTATCGCTGACATATTACTTGTGTAAATGAAGAGCGTGCGCCAGCTTGGATACTCATGATAAAGAGGGATATCAATTGTCGTGCTGCCTAACCCACCGGGTAGATAGATGGCCTTGTCGATGTAAGAAAAGGGAACCGTACCTTTATAAAATGGCGGGGCCATTTCCATCGTGTTCTGTCGCGTAATAACGCCGCCCATTCCCGACAAGCTCTGCAGGGATTTGACAATGTCTTCTTTGCTCCAGAGATGAGCCGCAGGCTGGCTCGGGGTCACGGGCCGGTTCGAGGTTACAGCCTGGCTCGGGGTTACAGCCTGCCGCGGCGACGACGGTGAAGTCCGGCTGGAACATGACACTGCCAACGCGAGACACACTGCCAGTAGCAGCTTTGTCCAACCAGGGAGGCAAGGCGGCTGGGGGCGTGGGAGCTTGCTTCTGCAAAGCCACAGCAAAACGGGTGCTCCGAAGAACAGCGCCATCATCATGGCATCCTCCGCGCCAGGGGTGGGGTTCGGTATCGAGCTTGTGGTATCAAGAATTGCGTCATCCAGCTTAGGGTGTGGGGGCTGGAGGCCTGGGGTCGCCTCCCGATGCTTTCGGCGATGGTGCAGGGGGCGCGGGGGCGAGGTTGCGAAAGTTCATCAGAGTATTGAAGATCATGCGGTACTCGCCCAGATTCTGCCAGCGCCAGACGGGGTTGGTGGCGAACATGACGATTTCGCCTTTGCCTGCGGGCGTGACGACAACAGCGGCTCGGCCCTTGATGTCGTCGGAGCCGTTGAACAGGCCGCTGAGCACAGACTTTTCACCGCCGGGAAAGCGCATCAGCACATCGTTTTTATCCATCTCCTCGGACATGCGGAAGAGCGGCCCGTTCGCATAGCGCACAGGGACTGTTTTTGCCGAGTAGCCGTAGAAGATGGGATTTTCGGGATGGAGGATATCGGCTTCGACAATCGGACCAGGAGCGTAGAAGCGCGCGCCGGGATTGCTGGTATCGATGGTGGGCGTCAGGGCGAAGTCAGGAGGAAAAGCGCTGGACGTGCCGAGGGTGACGAGCAGACCGCCGGCATCGAGGAACTTCTGGAACTCCGCTACACCCGCCGCGCCCATGCCTCCGGAGATATCGGGAGATGAGCCGTAGTCTCCCAGGAATTTGAACTTGTCGGTTTTCTCGTAGGCCAGCGGTTTGTCCTCTTTGGGAATACCGAAGACCAGCGCCTTTCCGGAGCGTACCTGGTTTGGGATGAGAATGAGGTCGTAGTCCTTTGCGAGATTCCCCTGGAGGACACGCTCTTTGAAGATCAGATCGTACGGGACCTGATACTGGTCGAAGGTGTAGCGGACCCAGCCGACGTCCTGGGTGCCGGCCCATGTGCTGAAGATGGCGAGGCGCGGCAGAATGGCATCGTGTTTGGACACTTGCGGAGCGGCGGCGAGACCGACGACATCCAAACCCAGCTTTGCGGCCAGCGGTTTCAGGGTCGAAGCGGCACTGGTGGGGACGAGGAACGTGCCTGCGGGAAAGGTGGCGCCCGCCGCGGTGAACGACTTCTCTGCGATCTGCACGGCGACATCTTTGAGGCCGTAACGGAGCGTGACCATGTTGGGAGAGCCGTGATCGGGCACCGCATAGACTGCGGCGGCGCGAACATCCTTCAGCGTGCCTTCCGGGATGTACTGATCCACGGGGTCAACGGCCACGGACTGGACGGCGATATCCTTCGTGGGCTTGATGACCGTGTTGGTCATCAGGCTCATGGTCCAGGCGCTGTCGTCGTAAGTAGTCAGTTCAGGGTCGGGGTCGGTTTGTTTGCCGAGCAGGGTCCTGGCCAGCGGGCCATAGGGCTGATTGGTTTTCACGATGAGCGAGCCGGCCGGATAGTCGCCATCGCTGAGCTTGAGGGGCGCCTTCGCGCGGCCGACTTCAATACCCTGCATGCGAAGAATGTGGATGACGAATGCGACGCGGGTAGGGTCTTCCTGATCGGCGGGCAGGATAAAGCCGTAGGGTTCATCTTTCGTGCCGGCGGTGACTGCATCGCGGCTCTTGACGTAATAGTCTTCGAGGATGACCTGGGGAAAAGCCGCGACTAACTGGAGCGAGGAGAGGACTCCGGTTTCCGCGTAGTTCGTGTTGTCGCGCATCGACCACAGGACGTGCTGATAAGGCGGGTTGGGGCGGTACCACTGGCGTTTGGTGAAGTCGCCGAATCCACCGCCGCCACCACCGGTGATGGCTGGATTGGACTGATAAATGGTGCGCTCCATGGTGGTGGCGCCGGCATTGCCCATGATTTCGTAGAAGCGCATGAGGCCGTTGTGGTCGGTGGCCATCTCGGCGACGTAGCCGGGGGACCAGGCGTCGACGTAGGCGTGCGTCCAGACACCAGGCATGCCGTAGCGGGTGAGCTGGGTCATGTCCCAGTTAGCGAACATGGGGAGCTCGCTGTAGACAATCGGGTCCCAGAGGGGGTTCTGCGGCGCCTGGCCGCTGTAGATGTAGAGGAACGGGACGGACTCATGGAGGTCGTGAATGATGGGCGGATGCCAATCGAGATACCAGCGGAGGAAGTTCTGGTTGGCCATGCCCGAATAATTAATGTCGCGGTTGTTGTCGTGCTTGATGTACTTGCCCCAGTAGGGGACGCCGGACATCTTTTCGTAGTCGGTGATGTCGACGTTGTGGGCGTAATACCAGTCGATGGAGCGATCGCGTCCGTCGGGATCGGCAACGGGCATGATAGCGACGATGACGCTGGCGCGAATGCTCTCGATGAGCGGCGAGTCTTCCGTGACCAGGCGATACGCCAGCTCCATGAGCATTTCCGGGGGCCCCAGCTCGGCGCTGTGCAATCCGCCGGAAAGGGTATAGATCGGCTTGGTTTTGGCGATGAGGGCGTGGGCTTCAGCGTCGGTGAGACCGCGTGGGTCCGCCAGGCGGGCGAGATTGCGGCGATTCTCGTCGAGATGGGCGATGGAGTCTTCAGAACCGACGAATACGATGACGGAGTCGCGGCCTTCTTCGGTCTTGCCAATGCGCAGCACTTTGACGCGGCCGGAATGCGCTGCGAGGGTGTCGTAATAGCGGAGGACATCGGCGTAGTAAGTGAGTTGTTTGGGCGCGCCGATGTGATGGCCGAGCACGTCCTTGGGCGAAGGCACACCGGCGCTCGCAGGAAGATGGTCGACCAGAGGGCTGATGAACTCGGGCTTCGTGGTCCAATCTTTGACGCGTGCGGCGTAGTCAGGATCCATGGTCTGCGCGGGGGACGCGGTGGAGAGAACAGCAAAGACTACGAACAGCACCACAGCGAGGCGCCTGGACATGAATTCTGTCTCCGATGCAGCGAGAATGTTCGCCCTATAGTAACGCGCTCGAAGCCGATCACACCGATGCTGTCTGCATGAAGCGGGTCGCGGTCTTTGCGCTTGCTGGGATGCCGCTGGATGGGGGTTGGACAGGTTATGGCGGAGAGGGAGGGATTCGAACCCCCGATACCCTTACAGGTATGCCTGATTTCGAGTCAGGTGCATTCAACCGGGCTCTGCCACCTCTCCGTATTGCTAAGCTAATTATTTTGTTGACCTTACAGCATCGCTCCGTTTTGCAGGTTTCCGGCGAGTCGCGCCGGTGTCCGATCTGGTGTCCCTTCCGTTTCTGCGGCTCACCAGGCGCTCCATGGCCGAAGCCTGGTGCTCGGGAGCGAGATGGGAGTAGCGCATTACCATTTGGAGCGTCCTGTGCCCGAGCAGGTCTGCGACGGTGCGCAAATCCACCCCGGCCATCACGAGTCTACTGGCAAAAGTATGGCGGTTGCAATGCCAGGTGTACCCTTCGATCCCGGCCGCTGCTCTGGCCCCTGGATCGTCGAGTCAAGGCTACCGACTCAAGCTCTTGCCGTTCCGGTCAATAATGCTCACGGCGCCAGGTCGCGAGAGAGCGAGTCCAGTAAAAAGTTCGTTGTTTACCCGAGGCGTTCTTCCAGGAGGTGGTCCGCGATTCGAATGGCATTGGCGATGATGGTCAGCGAGGGATTGACCGCACTCGCCGAGACGAAGCAGGAGGCATCGACAATATAGAGGTTGTCGAGATCGTGGGCCTTGCAGTGCGGGTCAAGGACGCTGGTGGCAGGATCATTGCCCATGCGGCAGGTACCGTTCTGATGACCCACGCCCTCGAGAGGGATGCGTTTCTTGAAATAGGCGTGGAGCGGAACGGAAGTAGTTGCGTGGCCAGCCCTCTTCAGAACATCGACCCAACGATCTTTCAGACGATTGAATGACTCGACATTGTTGGGAGTGTAAGAGAGCTGGATCCTCCCGGGTGTGGCGTCCGTGACCGGTTCAGAATCGTTGGTACGGCCAGTGTCTCCGGATGGATGAGCGCCGACGAGGCCGGGCTGTTGGCTTTCTACGGAGAGCGGGGTGGTGTTGTGGAGTGTGACGCGATTGTCTGGATCAGGAAGATCCTCTGTTGTGAGCCACCAGGGCACGGCGTGGTGTCTTATTCCCTCCAGGACAAAACCGGGAGTGAGAGGCGGCGCATCGCCCTTCATCATCTCGAAGTGGAAGCTCCCGACAGGCTGCACCTGCCCGAGGGGGAATGGATAGGAGGGATCGGAGTCCTTGAAGTAGAAATCATTCGTGCCCCATGTCTTGGTGTAACTATCCTCGTTGCGGCTGGTAGAAATGCCGAGCAGGGCGTCAGCCTGGTGATACATGAAATTGCGCCCAACCTGATCGGAGCGGTTGGCTAGACCAGCAGGGTGCTGGTCATTGGCGGAGGCGAGGAGGATCACCGCGGAGTTGACCGCGCCGGCGCATAAGGCGAAAAACCCTGCTGTGTAGATCGCGGTATTGCCGTTCCTCGATGCCGGGGGAGCATTGGTCTCGGCGGGTTCGGGCGCAGAACCGTAAGGCTTACCGGAACCGGAGTGGATGACCTCGACCGCGGTGACTGCGGTGCCGCTGCTATTAGTAAGAAGACGGGTAACGCGGGAGTTCGTCATCACAGTTACGTTGGGCAGGTGCATGATCTGCCGAATACAGTTGATATCGGCATCGGACTTAGCATGAACGAGGCAGGGATAGCCGTCGCAGGTGTCACAGCGGACGCACTTCGAGGCGAGGGGATCGGCTTCGTTGCGTTTAAGTCCAAGGGGAATCGGGAAAGTATGGATGCCCAGTTTACGAACGTCATCCTCGATGGATTGCATGTGCTGTTCATTGGCGAGGGGGGGATAGGGATATTTCCTGGAATGAAAAGGCTCGGTGGGATCGAAGGAGGAGCCGTATCCGCCGGGGACTGATGGCGCGGTGCCAAGGTCGCCGTGGACGTAAAAGAGTTCTTCGGCGCGGGTGTAATAAGGCTCCATATCGGCGTAGGAAATGGGCCACGCAGGAGAGATCCCGCCTTGATGCCGGATGATGCCGAAGTCTTCGGCTCGCATGCGAAACAGAGCAGCACCGTAAACCTTGGTCTGTCCCCCGACGAAGTAAGACTGCTGGGGGTGCAGTGGGTTGCCTTCCTTGTCCTGCCAGGTCTCTTTGGTGTGGTAGCGGTTGTCGAGGAAGACGGCGGACGTGTCCCAGTTGAGCTTTTCCTGCGGCATGAAGGGACCGCGCTCAAGGATAAGGATTTTCCTGCCGGCCTGGGCGAGGTGCAAGGCGAGGGTTCCACCACCCGCTCCGGCGCCAACGATGATTGCGTCGTATTCCATGCTGGTAAGATGCGATCGGCGCGTCACTCGTCGAGGCTCCTCAAAGTTCCGTCTCTCGCGGGCACTGTCTCGTACTTTGCAATCAAGGAAGCGGTTGGGTTGCGGCGATTGGCGTGTCATGGTCCAACGGGTGACGATGGAAGGGATACTGGCAGAGAAACGGACACGGGTACTTTGGGTCAGGGTGTAGCTTCGCGCAGAGGATTCGATCGGCGCCATAGATGCGGAGATAGACCTCCGCCGCGATCATCATGCCCAGCAGGGGTGCGATGAAGTAGAGCCACTCGGCGGTCCAGACATCGGCAAAGACTGCCGATCCCGTGGTTCGGGCCGGGTTGATGCTAAAGCCGGATACGGGAGCGAAGAAGAGGACGTCCAGGGCGATCAGGATTCCGACGAAGTAGCTGGTAAGGTTAGCCACAGACGGTCGGTTCGACAGCCAGAGAACGACTCCCATGAGAACCGTCGCCATAAAAAGCTCCGCGAGGAAAGCCGCTGCAGTTCCATATCGCCCGGGGGCAGTAACGGCGTAATTGACGGTTGGATCGGCAAGACTCTTGCCCAGAAGGAGTGCTGAAACTGCCACACCGAATATGCCACCCAGAAATTGGAACACCACGTAGAAAGAGGCGTTCCATGCGTCGATCTTGCCAAGTCGAAAGTAGGTCATGGTAATTGCTGGATTGAAGTGGGCACCGGACCGCTTCCCCATAGGCGAACGAATAATGAACACTGCCGTGATGCCCATCGCGATTCCCATCAGGGCCCGGCGGAAGACTGCATTCGGAATGAGATGTAGCGTCGGATAGGCAGGATCGAAGAGAAAGACAGTGGACATGCATGCCGAGCTCATGAAGATGGCGAGTTCGGCGCCTTCAAATACATACAGGCGCCAGTTGCGTTCGAAGGCACCTCGGGCCATTCTCTTTGGAACTTGTGGATTAGCTCCGCTGACCGTGTGGCTCAAGGGATAGCTCCCGCCGTATAAGTGCAACCAACCTTTGCGGCGGCGTGCTGGTCCGCCAGAGTTACCCTGATCCGAAAAGAGAGCGAGCTAGTGCACAGTGACGGCGTAGTCCTGCCCTTCCCAGCGGTTGCCCTCAGTCCAGAAGAAGGATTCCCGGCTTGCCAAAAAGCTTCCCTGCCAACGACTTCCTGCACTTTAATGCCTCATTCCTATACAGGTATGGATGCCGGTTTGGTTCAATTCGATAGTCCTGCCACGCATTCTTGCTTTATGCTGGGCACCGTTTGTCCATTCATTGCCTCCCTTTCGAAGTGAAGATGGATTTCTTCCTCTGGCAATGAAGGAGAATCTTAAGGGGCGAGCCTCACGACTCGACGTTGGTCGCATCAAAACTGAGGGAGGCAATTCGATGAGACTGCAAGGGAAAGTGGCGGTCGTTACAGGGGCCGGGACCGGGATTGGTCAGGCGATTGCTGTTGCGTTCGCCGAAGCCGGGGCTGCGGTTGTCGTCGATTACGTGGGCAAGGCATCCGTATCCGAGGACACACTCAGCAAGATCAAGGCGATGGGAGGAAGGTCGCTGGGCGCAGATGCAGACATCTCAATCCAGGATGAAGTCAATGGGCTGATTCAAAAGGCAGTTGCAGCATTCGGCAAGCTTGACATCTTTGTGAACAATGCCGGAATTGAAAAGAAGATCCCGTTTGTCGATTATCCGCTGGAGGAATGGCAAAAGATCTTCGCCGTGAACCTCACGGGACCGTTTCTCTGCTCGCAATCGGCGGCCAGACAGATGATCCTGCAAGGCGGCGGCGGTCGAATCATCAACATTTCATCGGTTCACGAGGATCTTCCCATGCCGACCAATGCTCCGTACTGTGCCACAAAGGGCGGCCTGCGGATGCTTATGCGCACGATCGCTGTTGAACTGGCTCCGTATGGAATCACCGTGAATAACATTGGTCCAGGCGCCATCTACACGCCAATCGATAAAGATGTCGAGAGCGATGCCCGATTGAACGATCAGATTCTGGCCGAGATTCCGATGGGACGCTGGGGAAAGCCCGAAGAGGTCGCACAGCTCGCGGTCTACCTCGCTTCGGACGCGGCCGCTTACGTTACGGGGAGCACCCACTTCATCGATGGCGGTATGCTGAGAAACGCGGGCCGCTTATAGCGTCTGGCGACAATCCGATCCAATGCTCCGATCCGCAGTACGACGCCTAACGGTACCGGTCATCACAGCAAAAGAATGAGCAAAACAGACCAGAAGTAGTTTCTCTCCAAAGCCGACAACAGATAAGGATTTCCTGCAAACGGACTCAGAGACAGGTGCTTTGCTCTGGCTCTATAGATGCAACTCGACTCTCCCTACTGCCCTGCACCCTGCGACTCTTTGATTTGCACCAGAAGCATGCGCAGCGGCGATGTAGCGCTGATCCCATGGGGCAGGTTGGGGGGCATATAGACGAATGAGCCGCCACGAACGGCGCGCTTGTCATTCCCCAGCTGCACCTCGCCTTCCCCCTCGAGAAAATAGAGGATCGCAGGTGTGGGTGCAGAGTGAGTCGACAGCTCCTGACCCGCAGAAAACCCAAACGCTGTGACATTCAACCGATCGTCCTTGTGCAGCACGCGGCTCAGAATGCCCTGAGCGGGGAGATCGAACTCGCGAAAAAGATCGGCAAAGTAAGTGTAGTCCATGAAACTTCTCCTGGCTAACTAAACTGGATTGCCGCGAACCGGATTTTGCGCGGACCTGTTTTCCCGCAATAACAAGCTTCACTTCAGGCGTAGCGGGCTGGACTCCCCTGGATCTTAACATTGGTTTCCCGGAAAGAAGCGATTCTGCTGGCGCTGGCCTGAACGTGATCGATACGACCGAGAGCGCATTTCTCCCCACCCAGCCCGGCATAGATTAAGGTGTTGCTTCGCTGTCAGACCGGCGCTGCTAAATGGCCAGCAGGATAAGTGACCAGGGTTCCATTTATATGTCCCCAGGGGGGCAGCGTATGGATCTGTGAGCGCACCGCGCTTGTTATCTCTCTGACCTCAATGCCTCGTGCCAATAGCGCATCCGCGATCAGGGAGCGATGGCAGCGCCAGGGAACAGCTTCGGCACACATCACTGCAATCCGTTCGTGTTTCGCAAGCTCGATCAGTTTATCCAAATTTCCCCGGAACTCAGGCGTCTGCATATAATCGGCGAAGCCACGGAAGCTGGAGTTATGCCATCCGGTGTTGAGGGAATCTCTCTGCGCATGCCGGAAGCCGCCCAGGCCGGGCATGTACCTGTAGTGAAGACGAGCGGAATGCAGGCTGACCGCCAATCGTTCCCGGTTGAACTGCGGGTTGTGGCGCGAACGCGGAACGGAGCGCACATCGACCAAACGTCGCACATCGTGCGCCTTGAGAAGATGGATGAACTCCACCACTGGGCGGGTAGAATGCCCTATCGTCATGACAACCAGCGGTGCTGGAGATGGGTGCTGCTTCATGACACACCCCGATGCAACAATTCAATCTGCGTTTACCATGATAATTCACGGCAATCGCTCAGGCGTTGACGCTGAGAGACCAAACAGGTTCCATTCGTCCGCGCATCCAAAGAGATCCCGACACAGGCAGACAGGGCGCGACAGGCCGATCTCCCGTTAACAATCTGCTCTTGATTAGCGCATCGGCGATTTTGCACCAATCGAGACGGCGGCTGGATTACTTCCGGCTTGCTGACAAACCATCCAGAACGATGCACAGCCGGTTACCCATTTACTACGTTGACACGGTAGAGGTGGAGAGTTCGAGTCTCCTCGTGCCTACCATTCCTTCAATAACTTGCGGCATCACACTACCCGCCTCAGCGTCTTTGTGTCGTAGTTTGGGTCGTAATCCTCGATTGTTGGCTTTTTGTACCACGAAGCCGGACCGGCTCCGGGAACGCAGATCCGGATGGGCGACGCGTATTTCGGAAAAGGCCAGTAAACCTGCGACGCTACTTCCACCCTGGGTCGCCCTCCGTGATGGTGATGTAGCGATCTATCGGCAGGCCTGTGAAACGCTGCGGGCTGCCGCCGGGCGCGGGCCATGCCACTTCCAGCCAATCGATTTGCGATTGTGGGCCGAGACCGATCACCATGCGCGGATCATGCGCGGAGAGATAGCTGCCGCCGCCGACCCTGGTGCGATGGCGCACAAGTTCACCGCTCTTCCAGGTCACCCTGGCGCCGATCGCGTCGATATTGGATCGTGTGCCGATCAGGCGGAGGCCGAGCCAGTGATGGTCGCGACCGGCATTGTTCCTGAGGAGCAGGGGGGGGCCATCGTTGGTGGTCACAAGTACGTCAATCGCGCCATCGTTGTCAAAATCCCCGAGAGCCAGCCCGCGGCCCGCGAGAGGTTGTACAAACGCCGGGCCGCCTGAATCGCTGACATCTTTCCACGATCCGGCATTCTGCTGGAAAAGAAGGAGGGGCTGGCGATAGCGGAGCTCGGGATGATGCTGCTGGATGACAAGGTCCGGATGGCCATTGGCAACGATCAGGTCGAGGTCGCCATCGTTGTTGAAGTCGAAGAACTTCAGCCCCCAACCGCTCATGAGGCGTGTGATCGGTCCGATCGGCGTCCGGAGCGAGACGTCGTCGAATCCTCCCTGATGGTTATTGTGGTAGAGCGAATACATCTCGTGGTCGACGTTGGCGACGAAAAGATCGATCCAGCCATCCTGATCGTAGTCGGCGGCATCGACACCCATCCCGGAGCGGGCAAGGCCGAAGGGATTGTAGGCGACGCCCGCGAGGAGCCCATTGTCCACGAAGCGGCCTCCGCCCTGATTCATGAACAGGGGATTGGGCGCTGTGTCGCTGCCGACAAAAAGGTCCATGCGCCCGTCGTTATTGAGGTCGGCCGCGACGACAGCCCAAGCTTTGGCGAGGGAGGCGGCAATACCGGATTCACGGCTGACGTCCGAGAAAGTACCGTCGCCATTGTTATGGAAAAGCCAGCTCGGCACGGGTTGGTAGACGTTCGGCTTGCAGTAGTAACGCTCGCCCGGGCCGTGACCACCGCACCATACGTTTTTTTTCCTGCTGAAGTCGGCGAAGCGGCAGACGAAGAGGTCCAGCCGTCCATCGTTGTCGTAATCGAACCAGACGGCGCTGGTCGCCCACCCGGGAGCTGCGAGGCCAGACTTTGCGGTCACGTCGGTGAAGGTACCGTCGCCGTTGTTGTGATACAGGATGCGCGGTTCGCGGAACTGACTGCCGAGGTGCTGCTGATCGACTTCGGGATAAACATGCCCATTGACCAGCAAAAGATCGGGCCAGCCATCGTTGTCGAAATCGCCCCAGGTTGCGCCGAGTCCGTAGTAATGATGAGGATCATCGACGCCGGCCTTCTTGGAAACTTCTTCGAAGGTTCCGTCGCCGCGATTGTGAAAGA
>PKVY01000108.1 GCA_003131625.1 Acidobacterium sp.
CCGAGGTTCATCGTCAACCGCCGCAGGATGTGATCGCTTTGGCCGGAGTAGACGTCGACGGTCGCGCTCTTGATCGCGCTCTGGATCTGCTGGCGCTGCGCAGGGGTCAGGGTCGTCGGCACCGGCGCGCCGGTAGTATTGAGGCCCGAGGTTTTTGCCTTGCTGAGCGCGGTCGCCAGATCCGTCAGCAGCGTCGGAACGTCGAGACCGGCAGAGACATGGTCGGTCGTCGTGCCGCCNNCTGGCCGGGCGTTGACTGCGAGTGCAGGAAGCCCTGTTTGAACGACGCGAACGTGTTGGCCGGCACCGTGTACGCCTGGCCTTGGAAGAGCAGGTAACCCGCGGTGCCGGTGGACACGGCACCGGCGTTGATCGATTGACCGCGAATGTTGACCCCGAGGCTGAGGTCAAACGACGGCAGCTGGCCGGAGCCGTTGCTCTGGAAAGGCCCGTTGACAGTCAGCGACACGGGGGTCCCGCTCGTGCTCTTCGGCGTCACGTTGAGCGACAGCGCGATGTTCGCGCTGGTGACCTTCCGGTGCCCCGAGAACGTCTCGTTGATGACCTGCTGGGCGCTCCCGCTGCTGCTGCTGCTGCTGCTACTGCTACTGCTGCTACTGCTACTGCTACTGCTGCTGCTGCTGCTGCTTTTGGGCGGGGCAGGCGGAGGCGGTGGCTCGCCCATCGCCACCAGCGAATTCACCGTCATATTCATCGTGATGTAGCTGATGTCCGGCTGAGCCTTCTCCGCCGATTCGTAGGTCGAATCCGACGCTGACGCGTCCTTGGGCACCATGTAACCGTTGACCACCTTCATCTTGTCGAGGTACGGCTTCAGGTCGTCGGTATGCGACTGCGGCACCAGCACGTAATCGCCCTGGGGCAAGTTGATCCCGATGGTGGTATTGGCCTTCTGCCGGGCTTCCTGCGTAGCATAGGCTGGCTGCGGCCGCGCCTGAAAGAGAAACGTCGAGCGGTTCGCCAGGACGCCATACAGCTTGCTGAACCCGGCCAAGGCTGTCACGCTGATCTCCGGAAATCCCAGCACCGGCGCCACGGCGGATGCATCGTTGACCAGCGTCTTGATCACCGTCCAAAACGCCGACTCCTTATGCACCATGGAAACGTTCACCGCCAAATGTCCGAAGCCGCCGGGCAGCACGATCTTCTGCATGTTGTTCGCCGTCGAAGCCGGATCGAAACTCAGATTCTGCAGCGGCGGCAGCTTTCCGGCTTCATCCGGAAAGATCGCAGCCATCGCCATCCACGCCAGCGGGTCGAGCATACCGTACATCTGCTGGCCCTGCAGCATATCGATGCGCAACTGCGCCGACTGCAACTGCTCGAATTTCGCGCGGTCTCCCGAGGACAGCCGGATCCCGCCCACCGTCATGCTGACGGCCACGTCCCCCGGATAATCGGGCAGTTCGGTGGGATCGATCTGGTCGGCATAGCGCAACCCTTTGTCCTGGTCAAAATGCAGGAAGTTCACCTGCCGATCGGCATCGGTTCCCGGCGGCGCTTTATGCACCAATCCGCGTTCGTGGCCGGGTGCTGCCATGAAGCTGCCCCAGAACGCGGCGGCATTCCCCTCGCCCGGTTCCTGGATCGTGTCGTCGATGGCCGCCGCCATTGCCGCGGCCGTATCCGGTTTCGCCAGCAGTCCTGCCAGAGCTCCTGTTGCCGCCAGCTCATTGAGAAATAGCCTTCGTGAGATTGCCACAGCCGCTTCCCTTTCTTCGCCGGGCACCGGCGTTTTCTCGTGCTTCTCTCACCCTGTCAGGGAGGGAAACATCATAGCAATAACTGCTCATCTCCGGTGATCGGCGCACCCGAAGATTCCCGCTTTCACATCCCGTCCTTGCTGTCAGGTCGGACCCGTCCATCAACTAATTGTTGCGTTCTTCGCTCGAAGCCGCGACTGTTCTGCTTCTTTCGCGTGGTTCGCAATCGAACCGATTCATTGAAAGTAAATAAGTCTTTCGACCCAACGCGGGCAGCCGGGGAAAAACGGCTCGGCCCGTCTCGCCTGTCGATCGCAGGCTGGCTTCCAGGGGCTCAGGGTTACGGCGCACACCGTCGTACCAATAAGAAACACCGAGTGCAATGCCGGTTATCTCGGGGGAAAGATTGCCCTATAGTAGCCGCGGTCAGCCTGCGCCGGCAACACAAAGTTTTTCGGGCGTCCCGGGATTCCCGAAGAGGGCCCTCACGCCAGCTCGCCGGCGCGCTTCAGCGCATCGATGTCGATCTTTTTCATCTGCATCATGGCCTGCATCGCGCGCTTGCCGCCCTCGGCGTCCTTGCCCTGCAGCAATTCCGCCATGTTCGCGGGGACGACTTGCCACGAGAGACCGAACTTGTCCTTCAGCCACCCGCACTGCACCTCGGCTCCGCCCGCGGCCAGCTTTTCCCACATTTCGTCGATCTCCGCCTGATCTTTGCAGTTCACAACAAACGAAATCGACTCATTGAACTTGAAATGCGGTCCCCCGTTGAGCGCGAGAAACTCCATCCCTTCGAGGGTGAAGCTGGCCGTCAGTACCGATCCCGGCTTCCCGGGACCGCCTTCGCCCCAGCGCGTCACTGCGCCGGCTTTGGCGTTTTTGAAAACGGAAAGGTAGAACGCGACGGCTTCCTCGGCGTTGTCGTCGAACCACAAAAACGGCTGGATCTTCTGCATAGAACCTCTCTCGGAAGGGGATTCCTGACTGCTTTCGCTGACTCGCGAACTCGCTTTACCGCCTGCAATCGCCCCAATCACCAGCAGCGGCTCTTTGCCCGTCGCCACCGCCTCCGGCAGCAGAGCATCCACGGGCTCGTGGGACCAGTCCTCCTCGCACGCAAAGAACCGCAGAAACGGTCGCCGTTGCAGCGTGTCGTGGTCCCGAATCGTCCCCCGCAGTACCGGATACCGCGCCTCCAGCGCATCCAGTACCCGCCGCAGCGTCACTGGCTCGCCCACCTCCAGCGTCACCACGCCGCCGACCTGCGCAAGGGTCCGCAAATGATGCGGCAACTCCACCCGGATCATGACAGCGTTTGCACCTCGACCGACAACACTCCCGGCAGGTCCCGCACGATGGGCTTCCAGTGGTCGCCGCCGTCGGGTGACATGTACACCTGCCCGCCCGTAGTGCCAAAGTACACGCCGCAATCGTCCAGCGAGTCCACTGACATCGCATCGCGCAGTACGTTCACGTAGCAATCTTTTTGCGGAAGCCCGTTGGTCATCGGCTCCCATTCATTGCCGCCCGTCCTGCTGCGCCACACCTGCAGCTTGCCGTCCACCGGATAGTGCAGCGAATCGCTGGTGATCGGCGCGACATAAATCGTCTCCGGTTCGTGCGCATGCACATCGATGGCGAAGCCGAAATCCGTGGGCAGATTCCCACTCACCTCACGCCACGAATCGCCCGCGTCGTCGCTGCGCATCACGTCCCAGTGCTTCTGCATGAACAGCACGCCTGGCCGCCGCGGACTCATCGCAATGTGGTGCACACAGTGGCCCACCTCCGCATCCTGGTCGGGCATGAACTGCGAACGCAGCCCTTTGTTGATCGGCTTCCACGTCGCGCCGCCGTCATCGGTGCGGAAGGCACCGGCCGCCGAAATGGCAATGTAGATTCGCTTCGGATCCTTCGGGTCCAGCACGATGGTGTGCAGGCACATCCCGCCCGCACCCGGCTGCCACTGCGGCCCCGTGCCGTGTCCGCGCAACGCCGGCAGTTCCTTCCACGAGTGGGCGCCATCCGTCGAATGAAACAGCGCGGCATCCTCGACGCCCGCGTACACCGCCTCCGCATCGGTGAGCGAGGGCTCCAGGTGCCACACCCGCTTGAACTCCCACGGATGCTGCGTCCCGTCGTAAAACTGATGGGTCGTCAGCGGCTTGCCAGTCTCCTCCGACGTGTCGTACACGAATCGATTGCTCTCCCCGGTTGGCCAGCCCTGCGGCGACTTCTGCAGGCCGCCCCCCGGCGCGTTCCACGTCTTGCCGCCGTCATCGGAGCGCTGGATGATCTGCCCAAACCATCCGCTCGTCTGCGAGACGTAGATACGGTCGGGGTTCACGGGCGACCCCTTCATGTGGTAGACCTCCCACCCCGCGAAGAACGGCCCGCTGACTTCCCAGTTCTCGCGCTTGCCGTCCGCCGTCAGAACGAA
>PKVY01000027.1:0-34140 GCA_003131625.1 Acidobacterium sp.
TGCCGAAATCCCGCACTCTTCTGCGTCCGACGACAAACACGCAGGGGAGGATTTCGCTTCGGCCCTCGAAAGCTTCACCACAGAGACGGAAGAAGCCGTGGGCGAAGACCGCGTGATTAAAGGTACGGTGCTCAAGCTGACTTCCACTCATGTTGTGGTTGACGTGGGCGCCAAGTCGGAGGGCATGTTACCGCTCTCGGAAGTGCTGGATCACGAAGGCAAGNNAGGCGCACAACGAAAAGCGGCCGATTCAGGCCACCGTGATTGAGCGGACAAAAGGTGGACTGACGGTTGACATTCTGGGAGCGCGGGCTTTTCTGCCAGGTTCGCAAGTGGATCTGCGCCCCATCCGGAACCTCGAGGGCATGAAGGGCCAGACGCTTGAAGTGACGGTGATCAAGCTCAACAAGAAGCGCGGCAACATCGTGGTTTCGCGCAAAGAATTGCTGGAAGGCGAACAGAGCGAAAAGCGCAACAAGACGCTTGAGCATCTGGAAGAAGGATCGGTACTGACGGGCGTGGTGAAAAATCTCACCGAGTATGGAGCGTTCGTAGACTTGGGCGGATTGGACGGCCTGCTCCACATCACCGATATGTCGTGGGGGCGGCTGACGCACCCGCGCGATCTGGTCAATGTGGGCGATCAGATTCAAGTCAAGGTGCTGAAGTACGACAAAGAGAAGCAGCGTGTATCGCTGGGATTCAAGCAGCTGACGCCCGATCCGTGGCTCGACGCCGAGCACCGCTATCCCGTGGGCGCGCATGTTTCCGGGCGAGTGATCAGCGTGACCGACTATGGCGCGTTCGTTGAACTTGAACAAGGAATCGAAGGCCTGGTTCACGTCAGCGAAATGACCTGGTCGAAGCGGATGAAGCATCCCTCCAAGCTGGTCAAACCCGGCGACGACGTCGAGACCGTCATTCTTGCCGTCAATCCCGCCGACCGCCGCATCTCGCTGGGCATGAAGCAGCTTCTCGAGAATCCCTGGGAGCATCTGGCCGACAAGTATCCGACCGGCGCTACCGTGGAAGGCCGCGTGCGCAACCTCACCGACTTCGGCGCGTTCATCGAGATCGAAGACGGCATCGACGGGCTGGTCCACGTCAGCAATCTCAGCTGGACCAAGCGCGTCAAGCATCCCTCCGAAGTGCTGAAGAAGGGCGAAAAGGTCCGCGCAGTGGTGCTCGGCGTGGAGCCTGAGAACCGCCGGCTCTCGCTCGGCATCAAGCAGCTGCAGCCCGACGTCTGGGAGACCTTCTTCGCGCAGCATCGCGTCGGCGATATCGTCAAGGGCAAGGTCCTCAGGACCGCGCAGTTCGGCGCCTTCGTCGAAATCGCCGAGGGAGTCGAGGGCCTCTGCCACGTCTCCGAAGCGACCGACGGACATGGCGTTCCGGTCAAGCTGGAGCAGGGCCAGGAGCACGACTTCAAAATCATCCGCATGAACCAGGAAGAGAAGAAGGTTGCTCTCAGCATCCGCGCCGTCAGCGGCGACGAAGCCAGCCGCGCCGACGTCGAAGCGTACAAGCAGCCCGTCTCCAGCTCAACCACCACGCTGGGCGATCTGGTCAACTGGAAACGCGAAAAGTAAGACTGATTTTCGATTACAAATGCGAACGCCACCCCAGTCGGGTGGCGTTTCTATTTTCCAGCCAGCGCGGATCACTTGATGTGCAGATCCATAATTACCAGCTTGCGCGTGTCGAACGAGCTCACGGTCTTCGTCGGGCTCTTCCTGCCCTTGTACGCGGCCCACAGCGTGTAATCCGTGTCATCGGAGAGCGCCGCGAAGCGATAACTTCCGTCATCCCCTGAGATAAATGTCTTGATATCGTTGTTCCGCGAGTTTTCCAGATACACGATCGCCCCGTTGATCGGCGCATCTTTCCCGTCCAGCACTTTGCCCTGCAGATTCCTGAGCCCGAAGTCCTGCCCTTGACCCATCGGCGGCAACGCGCCCACCACAGCCAGCAGCGCCACGCAGGCAGCCGCCATCCACCAGCGCCGCGCCGGCGCAGAAAATCCCCGCAAAGAAAACTGAGCCCCACGCTTCATTCTTCTTCCTCTTCTCCGAGCTCTTCCTCGTCCTCGTAGTCCTCTTCGACCTTACTGAGCTCCAGAGGATCGGTCGCTACAATCTCATATTCGGTCCCGCACTCATCGCAGACGATCACGTCGCCTTCCTCCACTTCGTCTTCATCGAAGTCGAGAGCGCTTTCGCATTCAGGGCAAATCATGAATCCCTCCACCAGGAGAAACAACTTGCGGGTCCATCACAAGGACGCCGCCAGCATGAAAAATGTTGTCGGCAATCGCAGAATCGGGTTCCGAATCGCAGCCGCCCGGTTCGATCCTTCCAGCCTCCCGTAGTTTTGAGGAGAATCGTCCCCGCGTCAAGCGTGCTCTCTTGTGCCAATTTGCGGCATACTCGATAGTCATGAAGTTTTATCGCCTCTCCACCTTCGCTCTGCTCCTTCCCGCGTTTCTGGCCGCCCAACCTCAGTCCCGCCCGCCCGCAGACGCCGCCCACCGGGATCTCGATGCCGTCGGCGCACCCATCCGCCCCATGCCGCTGGATCCCGCCATTGCCCACGCGCTCTCCCAGGTCTCACCCGCGCAGATTCAGCATACGATTGCCACCCTCGTCTCGTTCCATAACCGGAGTACCCTGTCCAGCCTGGACAAGGACCTGCCTCCCGGAACCGGCGTAACCGCCGCCGCGGACTGGATCGAGTCGCAGTTCAAAGAAATCTCCGCCGCCTGCAACGGCTGTCTCGAAGTCCGCCGCGACAGCTTCGTCCAGCAGCCGGGAACCACCCCTGGCGCTCGTGTCGTACTGCCCACGCCCCTCAGCGACATCTACGCGGTGATGCGCGGCAGCGATCCGGCGCAGGCGGCACGGCGCGTGCTGGTGACANNGCCAGAATGATCCTCGTCACCGGGCACTACGACTCCCGCAACAGCACCAACGCCGATACGCACGCCGAAGCTCCCGGCGCCAACGATGACGCCAGCGGCGTCGCGGTCAGCCTCGAATGCGCGCGCGCCCTCACTAAGCTCAAATTGCCCGCCACCCTGATCTTCGTCGCCGTCGCCGGCGAGGAGCAGGGCCTCTACGGCAGCAAGCACCTCGCCGACCGCGCGAAGCAGGAAGGCTGGCACCTGGAAGCCGTCCTGAACAACGACATCGTCGGTGGCAATCGCTCCCCCGGCGACAAATTCCAGGACCCCCACGCCGTCCGCGTCTTCTCTGAGAGCGTCCCGGCCAGCGCTCCGCCTGAGGAAATTCGCCGCATCCTCCAGCTCGGCTACGAGAGCGACTCGCCCTCGCGCGAGCTCTCCCGCGCCATCGCCGATGTTGCCCGGACCTACACCGGGCGCCCGGCCCCTTCCGCCCTCGATCCGGTGCTGGAATTCCGCCGCGATCGCTTTCTCCGCGGCGGCGATGACAGCTCCTTCAATCAGGATGGATTCGCCGCTGTCCGCTTCACCGAGTGGCGCGAGGACTTCAACCACCAGCACCAGAATGTCCGCGTTGAAGAGGACATCCAGTACGGCGACCTGCTCAAATTTGTCGACTTCGACTACGTCGCCCGCGTCGCGCGTCTCAATGCCGCCACCATGGCCGTCCTCGCCGACGCTCCTCCTGCGCCCGTCAATGTCCAGTACCCGCCTCCGCCGCAGGTGTTCACGAACGCCCTCAACAACGCTGCAATTGAGTGGGACCAGGGCCCCGGCGCGCCTGCAGGCACTCATTTTGAAATCGTCTGGCGGCCGCTTGCCGCGCCCGACTGGCAGCGATCCATTCCCGCGGAACGCCTTGGCGCCGTGACCGACGGAAAATTCGCTTCCACCGCGGAAGGCCACTTCTCCGTGCAGATCCCCGTGTCGAAGGACAATGTCGTCTTCGGCGTCCGCGCCATCGATGCTCACGGCCATCGCAGCCCCGCGGTTGTACCCTGGCCCGCGCCGCGGCCAGCTCGCCCCGAATGAGACAATATCCCCTGTGCCCCGTCTCTCCAGCGGCGTTCTCGGCTTCCCCGATTTTCGCGGGTTTACGCGCGCCCTGATCCTTTGGAACCTCGGGTCCTACTTCGGCCTGCTGATCCTCGGCGTCGTCGCGAGGCCACTGGCGTCTGAGATCGGCGGAATCCTCGCCCTCGACCCCGCCCTGGTCGTTCACCATGGATGGATCTGGCAGCTGCTCACCTACTTCATCATCCATCCCGGCGCGGCGATCCTCGGCACCGCCTTCGAGTTGCTCTCCCTGTGGTTCCTGGGCAGCCTGCTCGAAGGCGGTCACGGTTCGCGCTGGCTGGCGGAGCTCTTTTTCGTCTCTGTTTTGGGCGCCGGTCTCGCTGCGGTCGCGCTTTTCTTCGCTATGCCCGGCTCCGGCGTCGTTCTCTACGGATGCTTCGGCGGTATCTTCGGCTTGCTCATCGCCATTGGCGTGCTCTACGCCGACACCCCCTTCATGATGTTTCCGTTTCCCATCAGCATCAAGGCAAAGTACCTCGTCGCTGTCTACATGCTGATCGCGCTGGCCATGCTTTTCTCGGCACAAAAGGCGTTTGCCTTCGCGCAGCTCGGCGGCGCGCTCTTCGGATTCCTCTACATCAAATTCTCACCGCGGCGGGGCTTCGCCATCGCCGGCAGCGAAACCGTCTACGGCCTGCGCAACCGTTACTATCGCTGGAAACGCCGTCGCGCCGCGAAGAAATTCGAAGTCTACATGCGCAAGCGCCGCGACAATTAGCACCGAGTCGGCGCCATCATCCTGAGCGACCGTGAGCCGTGATTCATCGGATGCGCGCTCTCTTTCCGGGACCCATCGCCATTTGCCCCTGCCCTCTCCCATCCATACAATCAATCTCGAGCAGCCTCCCTCTCTATGAGCGATCAGCCAGACACCAATCCACCGCCGGTCACGCCGGAGTGGGCAAAAACCGAGCTGGCACGACACCCGCAACGGCCCTACCCCATGGACTTTATTGAGCGGATTTTCACCGATTTCAGCGAGATTCACGGCGACCGCTCCTTCGGCGACGATCCCGCGATGGCCTGCGGTATGGCCCGTTTCGAGGGCCAGGAAGTCATGGTGGTGGCCAACCTGAAAGGCCGCTCGACCAAGGACAAAGTCCAACGCCGTTTCGGCATGCCCAACCCTGAGGGCTACCGCAAGGCCCTCCGCGCGATGAAAATCGCCGAGAAGTTCGGCCGCCCCGTCATCGCCCTCATCGATGTGCCCGCCGCTTATCCCGGCGTGGGCGCCGAGGAGCGCGGCCAGGCCGAGGCCATCGCCCGCAACATGCGCGAAATGTCCCGCCTGCGCGTTCCCACCGTCGCTGTGATCACCGGCGAGGGTGGTTCCGGAGGTGCGCTGGGTCTGGCGGTCGCCGATCGCGTGCTGATTCTCGAAAGCGCGATCTACTCCGTCATTCCGCCCGAAGGGTGCGCGGCGATCCTCTGGCGCGACGCCGCTTTCAAGAGCCAGGCTGCGGAGGCCATGCGCATCTCGGCCTCCGACGTTCACGGCCTCGGCTGCGTCGACGACATCGTTCCCGAGCCGGAGGGCGGCGCCCATGCCGATCCCGCCGGAGCCGCCACGCTGCTCGCGGACAAACTCCGCTGGCATCTCAGCGAGATCCAATCGCTGCCCCTCGACGACCTGCTCCGCCGCCGCTACGACAAGTACCGCAACATCGCCCAGTTCTACACCGTCTGATCTCTGGCAGGCATCGAATAGCCCTGATGATCTCCATCCACGGCGTGATTTTTCTTTTCGGAGCAACCACGTGACTTTTCTCGAGCGGCTCCGTGCGCTGGCGTGGTTTCTTCTGGCCGCAGCCTGGTTTCTCTTCTCCGATCTTGCCGCCACACGCGCCGCCAGCGGCTTCAACGCGGGCGATCTCGAAGAGCCGCTTTACCGCATCCTGCTCCTCTTTTTGCTGATCGTCGGCTACTGGGCGATGAGCCGGGTCGGCCAGCGCCGCATGGAATCGGGCCAAGCCACCGCTCTCATCGCGCGTCCCGGCTGGGGCGGAGAATTCGCCCTCGGCGCCGCGCTTGGCTGGGCTGGCGTACTCGCCTGTGTCCTGCCCGCCGCGCTCATCGGCGGCCTCGTTATCACTGCCTTCACCAATGCGCATCAGTACTTCGTCGCGTTTCTCGATCTCATCGCCCTCGCCGCGGGAACCCTCGCCATCGAGATCGTCTTTCGCGGCTATCCCTTCCTGCGGCTCGTTGAGGCCATGGGCTCCGGGCTCGGCGCATTTTTCATGGCCGTCGTCTACGCCATCTGGCGCACCCACGCCGCGCCCACCACGACCGCCTCCGTACTGGTTTCTTTTTTCCTGGGCCTGGTTCTGGCGATCGCTGTTTTGCGCACGCGGGCGCTCTGGGTAAGCTGGGGATTCCATTTCGCCTGGATTGCCACGATGAGCATGCTGTTCGGGCTGCCGGTCTCGGGATCGATGAGCTATTCGCCTCTCATCGTCACCAACGCGAAGGGTCCAGCGTGGATCACCGGAGGCCTGCAGGGCCCTGAAGGCTCAGCCTTCGCCGTGCTCGTCTCATTCCTGCTGCTTTTCTGGATGGTTCGCGTCACCGGCGACCTGAAACACAAGTACGGTTTCGCGGCAATCGTCCCTGCCGGCATTCCCGTGGACCTCAACGCAGCTTCTCGCGCCCAGCACGAAGCTGCTATGGGCGAAACTGCGCCGCAGCAACCTTTGCTGGTTCAGATTTTGCCCGCTCAGCCTGCCGCGCCGACAGCAGGTTCGGAGCCAGCCCCCGAGCAGCAACCCCTGAGCGAAGTTCCACCCTCAACCTCAGAACCGCAGTAGGGTCGCCGGTTCGTGAGGGGATCCCAATGCGCGCGCCCCGCGGCCCCAAACAAGCTACTTCCGCGGGGGAATGCCCGTCTGCGAAGCTTTCGCGGTCTGGATCAGCCCGCGGCGAATCCGGCCCCGGTTGATGACCGTCTGTGTACCCTCTCGCTGGTCGACGAAAGAAGCCAGCCGGTTGAACCCCTGGTCCCCCAGGTTCTTCCGCAGCTTGGCGATTGTGTCGCCGACGATGTCATCGCCCTGCCGGCTCAGCGATTCCGCCCTGGCCAACTGCAGTGTCGCGGCCTTCGACGGATCGGCCTGGAATCGGCCATCTTTCCACCCCAGCGCTTCCTGCATCTGGTCGCCCCAGTCGCCGAGTCGCAGGCTGCCATCGAGAAGGACTGCATAGGCGGTTGTCCACTCATCGTCGCTGAGGCCAATCATGTTGTGGTTCACCGCAATCCAGTCCACCCGGAATTGCTTTTCGCCGGTGATGGCCTCTTTGCGCGCCGCCAGATCGTCGAAGCCGATCTCCTGGATGAACGCGGCAAACGTATCCGGATGATTGAGACCGAATGCCCCGGACGTCGCAGGCACGCTGGTCGACGAAGCAGCATCGAGCAAACTCTGCTGCACTGTCGCCGCATCCTGTGCGCGGGCCGATGGGCCCGCGACCAGGGTGCAACCTACCCCACCAAGAACAGCAATCCTGTACAAACGTTCAAAGAACCGTGGCATAAAACCTCTCTCGTTTCAGAAGTGCAATCTTCTAGCGAATCCTGTACCGCACACCCGCGCTCACGCTGAGGTTTGTCATCGACCCATACGTGAACCCCGGCCAATACTGATACTCCACATCGAATAACCGCAGCCGGATGCGCGAATTCACCCGGTAATCCATCCCCGCGCCCGGCGCCATGACAAAGTAATTCCCCCACGCGTAGTGGTAGGGAAAATCAAAGTACCCGTCACCGGCCAGAAACTTCACATACGGCCGCCACTGCGCGTTCTGGCCCAACCCCGCCAGCTGATACCGTGGCCCAATCAGATACGTCCTGGCGTGCGTATTCTCGATCGAGCGCAGAACCTCCCAGTTTGTCTCGCCTTCGATCCCGTACCGCCAGGTAAAGTTGGCATCGACAAACGCTGTTCCCCCCACCATCCAGTGCTGCCCGTACTGCAGCCGCGTGGCGTTCACGCTGCCCCCTGCCGACAGCATCGACCAGTCGCCCGTCGCCGCCTCCGGCGACTGCGCGCGCGCCTTCGCCATCCCGGCCAGCGATCCGGCCAGCAGCACCGCGCACATTACCCACCTGCGCTTCGACATAATTCCAGCTCCGCTCACTGGGTCACCGTCACCGTGAGGTTTGCCACGTGCGTTACGCCGGTCTGTTCGCCGGTCGCCGTCACCTGGATCACGTAGTTGCCCGGTTTGGCGCTGTTCAGCGAAAACCCGCCGCAGCCTGTCATCAGGAACGTGGTGCCCGTCAGCATCGCGATCACCACCAGCACTCGCAGCACGGCGGCGTTCTTGCGGAAGCGCCAGAACGCGAACCCAAACAGCGCCGCTCCCGGGAACACGCACGCTGCCAGCATGCCATTGCCGCCGAACGGCAATTCGTTCTTCGACTGCGATCCCGATGCCAGCGGCGAATTCGTGTCGACCGTCAGCTGCACCGACGCCTTTCCGTTGGCGTTCAGCGTTATATCGTTGCTCGCGAAGTTGCACGTCACCGAATACGGCAGCGAGCCGCACCCCAGCGCGACCTTGTCGGTGAATCCGTCCTGGGAGCCGAGGTTGATCGTCAGCGCCGCCGACTGCGTCGTTGGGATGCTGAGCGTCGTGGGGTTCAGCGCGATGGTGAACTCCGTCGCCTGCGACACCGTCACCGTCACAGCGTTCGAAACCGACGGCGCGTTCAGCGCGTCGCCGCTGTAGTGCGCAGTAATGCTGTACGAGCCCGCGGCGGGATTGATGCTCAGCGTCGCCGTGCCGTTCACACCCACCGTCGCCGATCCCAGGGTCGTCGTCCCATTCATCCAGGTGATGGTGCCCGTTACCGCGCCACCGCTGGTTGTTGTAGTGGTCGTCAGCAGCGTGAGTTCCTGATCCGTGTTCAGGCTGGTCGACGAAGCAGCCAGCGAAGTCTGGGTGCCGTAGGCCGTCACTGTCTCCACCAGCGCCGCCGATGTGCTGCCTGTGTCGTTCGCGTCGCCGCCATACACCGCCGTGATGTTGTGGGTCCCCACCGTCAGCGACGATGTGGTGTACGCTGCCACTCCGCTGCCGCTCACGGCCACCGAACCCAGCGTGTTCGTTCCATCCATGAACGTCACGTTGCCCGTCGGAGCCCCGCCGTTCCCGCTCACGGTCGCCGTGAACGTCACCGAGTTGGTGACGACCACCGACGGAGCGCTCGAAACCAGCTTCACCGCGGTCGTCGCCTGAATCACCGTCAGCGACAGCCCCGCCGATGTGCTGCCTGTGTCATTCGCGTCGCCCTGGTAGCCAGCGGTGATCGAATAGCTGCCCGCTGGCAGCGTAGAAGTCGTCAGGGTCGCCACGCCCACGCCATTCAGCGTGCCCGCGCCCAGTACCGTCGTCCCGTTGTAGAAGTTCACCGTCCCCGCAGCCGTCCCGCCGTTCGTCGTCACCGTCGCGGTCAGCGTGAGCGCCTTGCCCGCGATCGACGGATTCGCGCTCGCCGCCAGCGTCGTCGTCGACGACGCGATGTTCACCGTCTGCGCCAGCGCGGCCGAGGTGCTGCTGAAGTCGTTCGCATCGCCGCCGTAGGATGCGGTGATCGAATGGGTGCCCGCCGCCAGCGTCGAGGTCTGGAACGTCGCTGCCGCTGTACTTGTGCCGGCTGCCGCCAGCGTTCCCATCCCAATCTGCGTCCCTCCGTCATAGAACGTCACCGTTCCCGTGGGCACCGTCGTTCCCGTCGCTACCACCACCGCTGTAAACGTCACCGGCGTGCCATGGATCGAGGGGTTCACGCTCGATGTGAGCGTCGTCGCCGTGGTTTGCTCGACAATCTGCGTCAGCACCGACGACGTCGCGGTTACGTTGTTCGTATCCGTGTAGCTCGCCGTGATCGGATTGCTGCCCACCGGCAAGGTCGCTGTCGTGTAGGTTGCAACCCCGCTCCCGCTCAGCGTCCCGCTGCCCATGTAGGTCGCGCCGTTATAAAAGGAGACCGATCCCGACACCGTAATTCCGCCCGAAACCGCGACCGTAGCCGTGAAGATCACCGTCGATCCCCAGGCTGACGTGTCGTTCGGGCTGGAGCTGGCGATCGTCACCGTCACCTGCTCCTGCACCACCTGCGACAGCGGGTTCGAAGCAGCCGCGTTGTAATATGTGTCGCCGCTGTAGTTCGCGGTGATCACATGCGTACCCACCGCCAGGGTGGTCAGCTGCAGGCTGGCGTTGCCGCTGCTGTTCAGCGTCTGCGGCGTGCCCAGAGGGTTCGTCGTCCCCTGGAACGTGTCAGAGAAGGTCACCGTTCCTGTCGGCGTCCCTTGCGTCGAGTTGGGGTCCTGCTTGACCGAGACGTTCAGCGTCACGGTCTGCCCGTAGGGCGCGGGGTTCAGGCTCGAGCTCAGCGTCACAATCGCCCCATTCAGCCCCAGCGCCTCACCCACAACCGAAATATCCAGCGGCGAATCCGCGGGATTGCCCGCCAGATTCACATTTCCGACCAGCGGGTTGGGCAGAGGGTTGGCCGTGCTGGTCGGCGCAAATTCCGCCGCGACCACGCATTGTGCATCGACCGCTACGCTGCTCGACGTGCTGCAGGTAGTGCCGCTCGATGCCACCGCGGCATTTGCATCGGGCGCGACCGCTGAAAACGTCAGCGCCTCGTTGCCGTCGTTCTCGATCTTCTGGTTCTCCGGCGAGCTCACCTGGTTCTGCCACAACTCCGGCGAGAAGAACAGCGTCGCCGCGTCGGCGTTTACCTTCCGGATCAGGTGGTCGAAATACTCCGCGATCAGCAGGTTTCCGCTCGCGTCGATTGCAATCCCATAGGGCGCGTAAATGCCCGCGCCGGTCGCGATGCCGCCTCCGCTGAAAGCGTCGCCGCTTTGCCCGTTGCCGTAGCTGTAATCCGATTTTCCGTCGATGTAATTGTCGTCCGCGTTCGTGCCGGCGATGGTCGTGATCGTTCCCGAAACCGCGTTCACTTTGCGAACCACATAATTACGTGCGTCGGCGATATACACGTTCCCCGCCGGATCGCACGCTACGCCGAGAGGTGAGTACAGCTCCGCCGAAGTTGCCGCTCCGCCATCGCCCAGATACGCTGGCGTCCCGTTGCCGGCATAGGTGTTGATATTGCCCGCGTTGCTCACCTGCCGCACCCGGTTATTGCCCGAGTCAGCAACGTAAAGGTTGCCCGCGTAGTCCAGCGCCACGGCGTAGGGCGCGTCCAGCTTCGCGTGGATCGCCAGGCTGCCGTCGCCGGCGAACCCCGGCGCGCCCGTGCCATCGCCCGCGATCGTCGCAATCTTGCCCGTCGCCGCGATCACTTCCCGCACCGCGTTGTTGTCTGTATCTGCGATATAGAGATCGCCGGCCGCATCCACCGCAATGCCTTCCGGCGAGTTCAGCGTGGCCGCTGTGGCTGCTCCGCCATCGCCGGTATAGCCCGGCGCGCCTGTGCCCGCGACTGTGGCAATGCTGCCCGTCGTCAGATTCACCTCGCGGATCACGTTATTGTTCGTATCCGCGATGAACAGGTTGCCCGCGCCGTCGATGGCCACGCCGCCGGGCTGATTCAGCGAGGTGGTGATCGCCACCGTCGCCGTCGCATCATAGCCGGCGCTGCCGTCACCCGCGACCGTCGTTATCGTCCCAGCGCTCGCCCCGGCCGCAAATACCTCGCGCACCCGGTTGTGGTGCGAATCCGCGATGTACAGATTGCCAGCGCCGTCCACCACGACTCCCGAAGGCAGATACAGATCCGCCTGCGTGGCGGGTCCGCCGTCGTTCACCATCGTCCATTCGCCCACCTGGCCGGCCAAAATGCTGATTGATCCCGGAACCATCACACCCAGCGACCCCTGGCCAATGCCCGTCAGCCAGGCCGTCCCCAGCGTGTTGTTGCTCGCGCCCAGCAGCACCACCGCGCCGTTGCGCTGTCCCGGATACTTCGGTGCAAATGCTACCGTCACCGTGCAGCTCCCCGAGCTGATCCCCGCGCAGTTGTCCGTCCCAGATTCCGTAAAGTCGAGGTTCGGCGCGCCAAGCGTCACCACCTCCACTTTGGCCACCGTCCCCGTGCTTTGCAGGCTCACAGTCACGGTTTGCGTCGCCGGCGTCGTAGTGCCCACAGCGGTCGGGGCAAACGTGGTTAGGCTCTGCGCCCGTGCAGCCGGAGCCAGCGCCGTCGCGCACGCCGCAGCGGTCATCAGGAGAGGAAATATCGCTTTGGTAAACAGCAACCGCGTGCGTTTCGAGACCAGGCAGAAGCAAAACAGAGCCTTCATACATGTACCTTCTTGTCGAGTTCTCTGCCGCATTTCGCAGGCGGGATGGCGAAAATGGGCGGAGGGTAAACAGGGCGAGCGGCTGACCTGCGGCCCGGCAGAAATGGAGCGCCAGGTAAGTCAGTCCCTGTTACCAATCTGCAGGCAACATAGCACGGTAAGTCACCTAATAAAATTACTTTGGTAAGGACGGCGTGGTACTTTCAGGCCACCGCGACACGGGCGTGTCAGAACAGGAAACGATCGAGGGAAGAGCGGTTACCACAGGGCTGAGATTTCCACAGAAATCGGCGGAGTAACGGCGCAAATTGGGGGCCGCAGCGGTGAGATCCCGCGCGCGCTGCAGACCTAGGTCGCTATAACCTTGGTGGGCCCGGAGGGATTTGAACCCCCAACCAAGGGATTATGAGTCCCCTGCTCTAACCGTTGAGCTACAGGCCCCTGCCTGGCGGCAGCCACTTGCTTTACTGTAGCGGGATTTCCCGGCCCAAATCCGTCTTTTTCGAGCTGCTGCGGCCGCCTCGTCCCCTCATGGTCCGGCGTCGCTGGCCGTCACCGTCACCTGTGTGAAACCGTAGTCGCCGTTCTTCCCTTCGTTGAAGCCGAAGCCGGGCTGCCCGGTCCGAAACGTAGCGTCCTTCGCCTGGCCCATCTGCACACCGTTCTTGTACGCCGTGATAACGTCGCCCACGATCGTCGCCTTCACCACATCGCCGGTCGTCACGCCATGTTGCTTCCCTGCCACGTTCAGCAGATAAGTAAAGTCGGCGAGCGGCCCATTCCATCGGACAATGATCAGATACGCTGTGTCGTCCCCGCGCAGCGAGCTGGAAATCTCATAGCCGGTGCAGCGATGCGCCGCCAGCGACGAGCGCAGCCGCAGCGACACTTCCGGAGCCCGGAAGACGTGGCCCCTGTCGACGACCGCCTCTACCGTCTGACTCGGCCCCCAGCTGCCGGCGAGCAGCGCCACCGAGTCGGCATACTCCTTCGGCCCTGCGCGCCCGAAGGCGAATCCGCGCGTCGTCGCGACATCGCCCCAGTCGATGCCGACGGTTTTTCCGCCGATCCAGCGCCCCGCCTCCGAGATCGGATCTTCCTTCAGAGGGAAATCCGTCGTGTACGTGATCGAATGCGGAGCCATTGCGTTGGTCACGGGCACCGGCGGCAGCTGCCCCTGCGAGTTGCCCGAGCATCCAGCAGCAACCATCAGCATCGCCGCCAGCAAGATGGGTCCGGACCCCGCGCTGAACGCCCTGATATCCATGGGAACTAACTGAGGCTACCACCGGCCGCCGCATGCGAGAATCGCCCGCAGCCCGTTCGCGAAAACGAGACGTCCAATTCTGCGCTCTGCGCTCTGCGCTCTGTGCTCTGTGCTCCGTGCTCTGTGCCCTGTGCCCTACTGCCTATTGGCTACTCCCTGCTTTTACTCCGCCCGCAGCGCCCGGCTCGGATCCACGCCCGCCGCCCGTCGCGCCGGAACCCACGTCGCTCCCAGCGCCACGAAGATCAGCAGCGCCGCGGCCGCGGTCAGCGTTGCCGGATCCCACGCTTTTAGCCCATATAACTGGCTGGCGACGACGCGGCCCAGCGCAAGCGCGCCGCCGAGCCCCACGGCCAGGCCGATTGCCGTCATCCACACCGCTTCGCCCAGCACCATGCGCAGCACCTGATCCGACCGCGCGCCCAGCGCCATGCGAATCCCAATCTCATTCGTGCGCCGCGACACCGTGTACGCCATCAGACCGTAAATCCCGATGCAAGCAAGCGCCAGCGCTAGAACGCCGAAGCCGGTCGTGAGATCGGCGAACACGCGCTCGTTCATCAGCAGCACTTCGATCTGCTCCTCCTGCGTCCGCACATCGATCAGCGGCAGATTCGGGTCCACCGCCTGCACCGCCCGCCGCAGCGACGGCGTAATCCCGGCCCGCGCCGTGCGCGTCTTCACCGCGAACGTCATCCCCCAGTCAATCTCCGGGCTCTGGCGATAGTCCAGGTAATAGACCGGCGGCGGAACCTCGCGCAGGCTCCCGTAGCGCGTATCCGCGCACACCCCCACAATCTGGTAAATCAGCTTGTCGTTCTTCGGGTCCGAGGTCTCGAAGCTCTTCCCGATCGGATTTTCATTCGGGAAATACTTCTTCGCCAGGGCCTGATTGACGACGGCCACCTTCGGCGATGTCTCCGTATCGGTCGGCGCGAAGCCCCGCCCGGCAAGGATTGGGACGCGGAACGTCGCGAAATAGCGATCGCCGACCGCCGTGTTGAGCGCGCTCTCCTCCTTGCCCGCAGCGACCTTCTTGCCTACCGGCTTGAAGTCGTCGCTCTCGTAGTCGTGCGAAAGCGGCGGCACGCTCGTCGGCGACACCAACATCACGCCGGGCACCGTGGCCAGCCGCTCTTCAATCTGCCGGAACAGCGCCGTCCCCTTCGCTCCGGAATACTGCGACTGCGGCGGCCGCACTTCGAACAGCACGATGTTTCTCGGGTCGAATCCCGGATCGATCCGGCCCAGGTTGATCACGGTACGCAGAAAAAAACCGGCCATCACCACCAGCAGCGTCGACAGCGCCACCTGGAATCCCACAATCGCCCGGCCCGCGTAGCCTCTGCGCCGCTGCGTCGTCGTCTGCGCGCTGTCTTTCAGCGCGCTGCTCACCTGCGTCCGCGTCGCCTGCCATGCCGGGCCCAAGCCGAACAGCAGCCCCGTCACCAGCGAAAGCGCAGCGTTGAAGGCGAACACGCCCCAGTCGAATCCTCCCGGCAACGTCATGGGTTCCGCGGGACTCGAAAGCATGGCGAGAATCGCATTTCGTCCGAAGTAGCCCACCACCAGGCCGGCCAGGCCGCCCAGCACCGCGAGCAGCAGGCTCTCCGTCATTACCTGGCGCAGAATCCGCGCACGCCCCGCGCCCAATGCCATGCGCACGCTCATCTCCCGCTGTCGCGCCGCCGCCCGCGCCAGCAGCAGATTCGCCATGTTCGCGCACGCCAGCAGCACCACCAGTCCCACCAGCGAAATCAGCACGAACAGCGGCCGCGCCATCTCTCTGGCGGATTCGTTCATGCCGCGGCTGCCGTCCGTCAGCAACAGGTCCGGCAGCGACTCATTCGGCTTCACCGTCATCGTCGCCCGCACCGCGCTCTTGAGCGCAACATCGAGCGCCGCTCGTGCCTTGGCCTCGTCCAAGCCCGGCTTCGCGCGCGCCATGATCTGCGTCCACCACACGCGGTCGCTGGTCAGCAGCGAATCCATCGTGCTGTACGGGAACACCAGCGGCTGCATGCTGAACGGCAGAAAAAGTTCCGGCGAGTTCTGCGTCCCCTTGGCTCCGGTGAACCCGCGCGGATTCACGCCGACGATCGTCACATTCACGAGGTTCACCAGGATCGTCTTGCCGATCACCAACGGCGAGCGGTTGAACTGCCGCGTCCAGTACCCGTCGCTGATCACCGCCACCGGCGACCCGCCTGGCTTGTCATCGTCCGCAGGTCCGATGGCGCGCCCCAGTTGCGGTTGCACACCCATCTGGTCGTAAAAATTTCCCGAGACCAGGTCTCCCTGCACCACCTGGGCCTCGCCATCGACTGTCACGTTGATCCGCCCCAGATTCTTGAACGCGAACAGATCCGCGAGCTCGTGATTCTGTTTCCGCATCAGCTGGTACACCGGGTACGAAAACGACGTGCTGGTCACCCCAGCCCCATCCGCCGTCCTGTCCCAGTCACCCCACGAACTATGAACCACGCTCTGCCGCTTCGACCTCCATGCGAACAGCCGCAGCTCTCCCGCGCGCGGCACGTTCAGCCGATCCAGCAGCACCTGTTTCGCAATCGAGAAGATCGCCGTGTTCGCGCCGATCCCCAGCGCCAGCGATCCGATCGCAATCGCTGCGAATCCCGGACTCATCTTCAGCATCCGCAGCGCGTATCCCAGGTCCCGCCGCAGATTCTCCGCGAACGCCAGCCCCTCGCGCACTCTCACCGTCTCCCGCACCTGCGTTACCCCGCCGAAATCTCTCAACGCCTTCCTCCATGCTTCGTCAGCTGCCATTCCGCGCCGCTGGTTCTCCACAGCCGCCAGCTCCAGATGCGAACGCAGCTCCTCATCCAGCTCCTGATCGAGAGCTGGCCTCCGAAACATCGCCAAAATCCGGCTGAACATTCTCCGCATTCCGCTGACCTCGTCCATTTCCCTACTCTGTGCCCTGGCTCATTCCGCTCTGAGCGCGCGTATTGGATCGATTCCCGCCGCCCGCAGTGCCGGCAGATACGCCGCCACCATCCCGGCCAGCGCGACTACGCCGCAAACTCCCGCCAGCACCAGCGGATTGCGCGAGCCGGTTCCGTACAACATCGACTGCAGCACCGACGCCGACGCCAGCGTTGCCGTGATCCCAATCGCCATCCCGACCCCAACCAGCACCGCCGCATCGCGCAGCACCATCTGCAGTACCGTGCCGCGCTGCGCGCCCAGCGCCAGCCGCACGCCAATCTCCCGTGTCCGTCGCGCCACCGAGTACGCCATTACCCCGTAGAGCCCCACCACCGTCAGTACCAGCGCCAGTCCGGCAAATGCACCCAGCAGCACCATCGCGAAGCGTGGCTGCGCCAGCTGCATCCCAATCAGATCCTGCATGGCGTGCACGTCGGTCACCGGAATATCACGATCCATCGACGTCACGATGCTCCGCGCCTCCGGCTCCAGGCTCATCGGATCCATCTCCGTCCGCACCACCGAATACATACAGCACCACGTCGAAAGCTGGCTCGCTGGCAGATACTGCATCGGATCCATCTCCCTCTGCGTAGCCGAGCTGTGTATGTTTCCCACCACGCCCACAATCTCCCGCCACGGAGGTCCGCCCGGCGTCCCATTCCCCGCGCCCGGCTTCAGCTTCCTTCCCAGAGGGTTCTCGCCGTGAAAATACTTTTCCGCGAAAGCCTGGTTCACGATCATCACCTGCGGCGACTGCATATCGTCTCCATCGCTGAAGTCGCGCCC
Source organism: Acidobacterium sp. (assembly GCA_003131625.1). Classification (GTDB taxonomy): domain Bacteria; phylum Acidobacteriota; class Terriglobia; order Terriglobales; family Acidobacteriaceae; genus Palsa-343. The sequence continues at coordinate 17,333 of PKVY01000027.1, forward strand.
TGCCACAAGGGAAATCTGCATGGTGTGGAAGTACTCCGGAGACACGACGTCGACCCTCGCGCTCTCCTGCTCCCCTTTCGACACGGGATGCTCCGGATTCTCGAAGCTCAAGTGGCCGCTGTTGTCCGTCATCGGCAGCAGCATCGAACCGCCAGCCGACTGCACACCGGGCAGCGCCCGCAGCTTTTCGAAATATTGCCGGTAGAACTCAGCCCGCGTCTTCGTATACCGCGAATCCGGCGTCTCGAAAGTGAACGTCAGCACATGATCCGGGTTGAACCCCTCATTGCTGTGCGTCAGCTTCAGGAAGCTCGTCATCAGCAGCCCGGCTCCCGCCGTCAGCACAATGCCCAGCGCCACCTGCCCCACAATCACTGCCGATCCCAGACGATGACCACCCGCGGTCTCTGCTCGGCCGCCCTCCTTCAGTGCCGACAACAGATCGGCCCTCGCCGACGCCACCGCCGGTACAAGGCCAAACAGCACTCCTGAAACCAGCGAGACCAGCAGCGCAAACGCGAGCACTGGCAGATTCACGCCCGCATCCGCTGCGCGCGGCACGCTCTCGCCGATCAGCCGCAGCACCGCCGGCGTGGTCAGAAACGCCAGCCCGCATCCCGCCAAACCGCCCATTACTCCCAGCGTGACGCTCTCCACCAGCAGCTGCCGCACGATCCTGCCCCGGTTCGCGCCAAGCGCCGAGCGCATCGCCATCTCCCGCTCCCGCTCGCGCGCCCGCGCCAGCAGCAGGTTCGCCACATTACCGCAAGCGATGAGCAGCACCAGCACCACCGCGCCCAGCACCACCAGCAGCAGCGTGCGCGTATCCCCCAACAGCGCCCGTATTTCGCTCTCCACACCCGCCGAGTCGTGCCTGGTATTCGTGTCCGGATACTGCTTCGCCAGCCGCGCAGCGATCGCCTTCATCTCCGCATCCGCCTGCGCCACCGTCACCCCCGGCTTCAGCCGCCCGATCACCGCCAGCGAATGGTTGCCGCGATTCGCCGTCGCCGTGCGCGGCGTTCCATCGTTATCCACGGCCAGCGTTGTCCAGAAATCGTTCTTCGGCGCGTCCACCGGAAACCGGAACGACGCCGGCGTCACCCCGATCACCGTGTACGCCTCGCCGCTCAGGTGCATCGTCCGCCCCATCACCGACGGATCCGATCCGAACTGCGAAGCCCACAGCGCGTGGCTGATCAGCACCACCCTCGTGCCCAGCTTTTCTTCCTCCGGTCCGAATCCCCGTCCCAGCTCCGGCTGCACGCCCAGCAGCGGCAACAGATCCCAGCTCACGACTTCCCCATCCAGATGCACCGCCCGCTCGACCCCAGTCAGGGTCAGCGACTGGTCGTGATACGACACGAGGTGCTCGAAGCTGTGGTTCTGCGCCCGCCAGTCGAAGAAATCCGGATAGCAAACTGCGCCGCTCACGTACGTCCCGTTCACTTCCCGCGACTCCACATCCACCAGCCGCTGCGGCTGCGCGTAGGGCAGCGGCCGCAGCATCACCGCATCCACAATGCTGAACACCGTCGTGTTCGCCCCAATCCCCAGCGCCAGCGTGATGATCACCACCGCTGCGAATCCCGGCGACTTCCTCATCTGCCGCAGCGCATACAACCCATCGCGCCGCAGATTCTCCACGAACGGCACTCCCTCCCGCATCCGCACCGTCTCCCGCACCTGCGTCACACCGCCAAAATCCCGCATCGCTTTCCTCCGCGCCTCTTCGGTGTTCATCCCGCGCCGCCGGTTCTCCTCAGCCGCCATCTCCAGATGCGCCCGCAGCTCATCCTCCAGCTCGCGGTCCAGCTTCTTTCTCCGAAACATCGCCCCAATTCGGCTGAACATCGTCCTCAATCGGCTGACCTCGTCCATCTCTGTGCTCTGTGCTCTGTGCTCTGTGCTCTGTGCTCTGATCACTGTTCACTGTTCACTGTTCACTGTTCACTGATCACCGTTCACTGCACCGTCAAAAACCGCGCCATCGTCGCCGCCACGCGCTCCCAGCTTTCCGTCTCCTTCTCGATCTGCGCCTTGCCCGTCTTCGTCAGCGTGTAATACCGCGCCCGCCTGCCGTTCTCGCTCGTTCCCCAGTCCGCGCGGATCCATCCCCTCTGCCGCAACCGCAGCAGCGCCGGGTAAATCGTCCCCTGGTTCAGCCGCAGTGCCTGCTCGCTGATCTGCTCGATCCGCCGCGCGATCCCGTACCCGTGCTGCGGCCCCATCGTCTCCAGCGTCTTCAGCACCATCAGGTCCAGCGTTCCCTGCAATACATCGCGCTTGTCCTCGCCCACGTGCCCTCCTGTTGGATCTCTACAGATACTACCGTCTCCATTAGAATGTCAACAGGTAGCCGGATTTCTTTTATCGAAAGATAGTGAAACCTGGGGACCCTAACGTCCGTCTGACGGCCTCAAGCGGGAGCAGTTTCATCTCCGCCAGCACACCGCGTCCTGACGCTTCGGGGCAGGTTGCCGGGCGGCTCTGTTACTGGCAAATGAATCCTGCTTCCTGTAATCTTGTCCATGCCCAGCGTGGGTCGTTTGGAGGTGTAGTCCTTTGGCGGAAGTTCGCATTCAGGAAGGCGAGCCGCTTGAAAATGCATTGCGCCGGTTTAAGCGCAAGGTCCAGCAGGAAGACATTATTAAGGAAGTCAAACGTCATTCCTTCTACCTGAAGCCCGGCGAAAAGCGACGCGTGAAAGAAGCGCTGGCGCGGAAGCGGAATCGTAAAAAGGCTCGTAAAGAGCAGGATTAATCACCAAGCCGGTCTGTTCAGGTCCCCAGACTCCGACAGATCTGAGCCTTTGCCGGCGCGATGCCGGCGGGGTGGAGGACCAACCCTCACCAGCGCCCAGTTCGCGCTTGTGAGTCGTCAGGCCGGCTTTGTACCCTTTTCTGTAGCCCGTTCCCCCAACGGGCTTGTTCTGGTGTTGTTCTTCGCCGCAGGCTCAATGCGGCTGGGTAGCCTCGAGATGGCCCCTCCAGGAATGTCGCTCCTGCCCGGGCCGCTGTCCTTGGACTGCCCCCAGGGCCCCTTAACCAATTTAGGAAGTATCACGTCGGCTCCCTACTGGCGTGTCGCAGCAAGCTGGTATCCGCATTCCTGGATGCCGGGCGATCCAGGCACGCCGTTAGTTGGAGCGCTGTTAGAACGGGTGCTTCGGGCAAAGGCGAGGGAAGCATGGAATTCGTCGACAAAAATCTCAAATGCGCCGACTGCGGGACCGATTTTGTCTTCACAGCCGGAGAACAACTCTTCTTCTTCGACAAACAGTTCAAGAACGATCCGAAACGCTGTAAGCAATGCAAGGCCAAACGTGCTTCCGGCTCAGGCTCCGCCCGTCCGGAAACGCGCACTGTCTGCTCGGAGTGCGGAACGGAAACCACCGTCCCCTTCAAGCCCACCCAGGGGCGTCCGGTTCTCTGTCGCGGTTGTTTCCAGCAGAAGCGGACCGCCATGAGCCAAGCCAGCTAGCCCCGAACCCATCCCCCGGTTCGGCTCCCGCATCGTTCAGAATATTCAGAAGAGGATCGTGTGCCGCGCCCTGCCTGTGCCACTTCTGCGCGCTGTGGGGTCGGGTCACGATCGACCCCGCTTGCCCCAAACTCTAAACTCTGTTCCTACCGCGCATCCGCCAGCTTGCGCGGCTTCTTCGCGGCTGCCTGCGCCACCCGCACCGCGGCCAGCTTGCCCTCCTTCCGCTTCTTGTCTTCGTGCGCCACCAGCATCGCCTCGATCTGCCGCAGCAGATCCTGCGTGTTCATCGGCTTCACCAGCACCTTGTCCGTGTCCGACGTCGTCATCCACTCCGCATCCTTCGGCGGATAGGCCGTCAGTATGGCCACCGCCGGCCGGTTCGCCGCCTTCTTCGCCACCGCCGCCACATCCTCGCCCGCCGTTTCGCTCTCCATGCGCAGGTCCGTAATCACCATGTGGTATTCGTTCGCCTTGAGCCGCAGCTTGGCTTCCCGCGCCGAAGCCGCCGTCTCCACATCGAACCCGCTGATCTCCAGCACCGCTTTCAAAGTCAGCAAAATCGCAAGGTCATCATCGACAAGCAGAATGCGTCGTTTCATATCGAACTCCTGGGGTCCCGTATCGCTGGATCGTACACGAAAAAATGAAAAGAGCCTCAGAGACGCGCGCGTCCGGCCAGTGCCGGACCCCTCCTCGTCCCCATTGATACACTGAGCAACGTGGCAGAATATCACGTCGAAAACTTTGGCTGCCGCGCCAGCCGCGCCGATGGCGAAGCCATCGCCGCCGGGCTGCGCCAGAACGGCCTTGCGCCCGCCGAAGCCCCTGCCTCCGCGCATGTTGTCATTGTAAATACCTGCAGCGTTACCGCCGAGGCCGACCGCCAGGCCCGTGCCTGGATCCGCCGCGTCCGCCGCCAGAACCCCGCTGCCCGCCTCATCGTCACCGGCTGCTACGCCCAGCGCGCCCCGCAGGAACTCGCCGCCCTGCCTGAGGTCGACGCCGTCATCGGCAACAGCCACAAGTCGATGGTCGCCGACGTCGCCCTCCAGCTCCTCTCGCGAGGGCACGAGCCTGCCCTGAGCGAAGATCGCGCGAGCGATCGAGTCGAATGGGTTCCTCTCAGCACCATCCTCCACGACGACGCCTTCGCGCATTCCGAACTCGCCGCGCTCCCCTTCGCCCTCGACGCTCACCAGACTCGCCCCAACCTCAAGGTGCAGGACGGCTGCGGCAACCGCTGCTCCTTCTGCATCATCCCCACCACGCGCGGGCACTCACGCTCCGTCTCCCTCGCCGCCTGTCTCGACAACGTTCGCCGCTTCGTCGATCAGGGCGGCAAGGAATTAGTGTTATCGGGAATCAACCTCGGCCGCTGGGGGCGCGACCTTCAGCCCGCCCAGCGATTCGAAGATCTGGTCGCCGCGATCCTGACCGAAACCGCGCTCCCGCGCCTGCGCCTCAGCTCCATCGAACCCATGGACTGGTCCCCCGACCTCCTCGCCCTCTACCGCGAATTCGCCGGCAATGACCATCCTCGTTTAGCGCGGCACACGCATCTTCCGCTCCAGTCCGGTTCCGACGCGATCCTCCGCCGCATGTACCGCCGCTATCGCCCCTGGCACTACGCCGAGCGCCTCGCCGCCATTCGCGAACTTCTCCCCGACGCCGCCATCGGAGCCGACGTCATGATCGGCTTCCCCGGAGAAACCGACGCCCTCTTCGATGAGAGCTATCGCTTCATCGCCGCGCAGCCTTTCACCTACCTGCATCTGTTTCCATTCTCCGCGCGCCCCGGCACGCCCGCCTGGGAACTCCACCGCCAGAGCCCCGTTCCCGCCCGCGCCGTGCACGAACGCATGGCCGCCCTGCGCGACCTCATCGCCGAAAAGTCCCGCGCCTTCCGGACGAGCTTCCTCGGCCGCACGCTCTCCGCCGTCACCATTGAGCCGGGCTCTGACCCCGCAACCACCGCCGCCGTCGCCGACAACTTCCTGAAACTCGTGCTCGACGAAACCATTCCCGCCAATCGCCTCGTCTCCACCCGCATCACCGCGCTAACCGCCGACGGCCTCCAGGGCAAGCTCGTACCCGTCTGCTGAACTCGCATTTCTGAAGCGAACGCCCCTCAGTGCGTCGCCACCGTCGTTGTCGACGTTCCGGGCTCCACGAGCGCCTGGCAAACCTCGCCCGAATCCCCCGTGCCCGCCTCAACCACACCATGGTCCGCGATCCAATGGATCGCTCCGTCGATCCATTGATTCGTCTCGCGGTCCCCCTTTGTGCCGCGCACTCGATCCGTAATCATGTCGCGTTGCGCGATCGTCAGGTTCCAGCTCAACGGTGACAACTGGTCCGGGTCGTTCTTGATCGTGAACACCACGTGATGTATGTCCAGCCTGTCTTGGTACGCCTGCTCCAGAATGCACAGCTCCCGCCGGTTTCGCATCGAGATGCTCTCGTGCCCCGCCGCCCACATCCCGCTCAGAGGAGCCGTTAACTGATTGATCTGCGTCCAGCTCCGCTTATCATCTGTATTCTGATTCTGACTGGTGAAGCTATTCTCGTCCCTCACCGTCGACCCATCGTCATCCCGGATCTCGAACAGCACAATCTTCAGCCGCCCGTCCTTACCCCTTCCCAGGGTCGAACTGTCCAGCCCCGATTTGATGAACTCAATCGCCGACGCCGTGCCGTCATTGTCGTAATAGCCCCCATCCACAAAGTGATACGCGTGTTTCGCAAACTCTGCCGGGATCCGGGTCGCCGAAGACACGATCGGGAACGTCGCCGATAGCCGCGCCGCCGTCGCCAGCGGTAAGTCAGGATATTGCCCCTGCGCATTTGCCTGCTGGTAAACCTGCAGGAACGAATCTGCCGGAATCACATCCGGCGCCGGCGCCGGTACCCAATAGTCCGAGAGCAGAAAACGTCCTCCCGTCTCTGCGGCTGTCGTGTTGAAGGTGAACGCCGGAAACTGTCCCGCCGCTGCCTGCTCCGCCGCGTCTCCCAGCGTCATCTCGGCGCCATCCTTGATCGCCGGCAAACCTTCCAGTTTCGCTCTCTCCTCTTTCGATACGCAATGCCGGACGTCGGTCAGGTTGCGATTCATCGCCGTCGTCAGCGCCCATGTCCGGTCCGGATCGTTTCCCCCGGCGCTCAGCCCGCTCGGCACCGGCAACCGCACCGTCAGCAGCAGCCGGTACAAATCGAAGTAGTTCAGTCCCCATGCCACCGCTTCCAGGTCTGAGCAGGCTGGCGCACTGGTCATTCGCAATTGCAGGCCGTCTCTGTTCGGAAACCACTGCGCCGGGTCCGCTGTGTATTCCAGCAGATACGGCATCAACCCGACGCTCCCGCCCGACACGCCGCTAGCCAGCAGTAGATGATCGTGAAACGTGTAGCCCTTCGACCTGAGTTGCCGGTCGTAAGCGAACCGCTTCTCCATGTGGGCCATCAGCTGTGCCGTCCACTCCGCCGCCCGTATTCCGCCCCCCGAAGCCGTCACGATGATGTAAGGCTCCTCCGCATTCTGCACGCGCTTCTCCATCAGATCGCCCGGTGTCGGCAGCGGCAGCACCAGTTGCGGCCTCGTCGCGACCGTGTAGTAGTGTTCCAGGTCCAGATGCTCAGCCCCCCACGGGAAATGGATCCAGTCGCAAAACTCGGCCGCGTACGGTGCAATCCACTTCGGCAAAAAGACGAACATCAGAACCGCCGTGATCACTGGAATCCGGAAGCGGTCGAAGAAAAACGCCGCGCCCGCAAACAGCCATACGAAGAAATTCGCCAGCACCAGCAGCGAAGCCAGCGTCGGAAACCCCATCTCGAACCGCACTGTGCCGTGCACCAGATCCCAGATCACGATCGCCAAATAACCCGCCAGCACCGCGACCGGCGACCACTGAAACCACAGCTTCACCCCGGCAGCCCACTTACTGTCACTTCCATCCTCGGCCAGCGCTCCGGCGTTCCAAATGCTGTATTCGAATACCAACGTTACCAGGAATGCCACCGCTATCCACCATTTGTCCGTGAACCGCAGCAGCGCCGGCGCCGTTACCGGATACAGAAGCAGATAAACAACGAAAATCCCCACCAGCGCAATCGTCGACAGAAAATGCAGCTCCCACAGCGGCCCATCCGGCGAATCCGCATAGCCTTCGTAGGCGGTCACCGACAACAGTTTCTCCGTCAGCACCTCGATCCAGTGCGTCAGACGCGGTGGCGGAACCGCACGCCGCGTTTCCCCAAACCACCTTTCCGGAAAGATCAGCGCCGCCGCCTCTCGATTCGCGGGCCCCGATCGGTAGGTCCAGTAGTAGAAGAGCGACACCACGTACCAGAACGCCAGCGCCGCCATAATCCCTAACAGGTCGAGGAAGCAGATATTCCACCAGTGCGTTCCCAACGGCCACACATGGTAGGATTCGCCTTCCGACAGAGCCGTGTGTCCCAGGTAAATCAGCGTCACGATCGTCGGCACATGCGCCACCACCAGCGTCCACCCCAGCCCCCTCGATCCGTGATCCGTCAGCGCGTCATAGGCCCATCGCGGGCACGCGGACTCGAACCGCCTTTCCCCATTCCTCGCTGTGTTGCGCGCCGTGATCAGCACCACCATCCCCATCGCAACGATGAAAAACGTTGCGTTGAAGACCTGCCAGCTGCTGTCCAGCGTCATGATGGCGCGTGTCAGATTGCTCGTCACATGCCACAGGTCCAACCCGCACAGCAGCGGCAGAAGACACCACGCCGCGACGCTGAATCGAAGGAAGTAAAGGTACTGCAGCCAGCTGGTTGGTTTCGGCGGGGGAACCGGCGCTTGCTCTGCCGGCTTCCCCGAAGCAGGCGTCGGCTCCGGGAGACTGGTCATGATCGACCTCTGGGGCGTGGATTCAGCCGCCGCACCGCTTCGCAGCCGGCGTTGCTGCCGAACCCAAACGGTGGATCATTTACGGATGCGCTCCATCATGCGCCGTTTTTGCGGATTGTCAAGAACTCCGCCGCCGGCAGAACCCGCGCTCAGGCCGGAAGTTTCTTCAGCGGCTCCCAGTAGTGCGCGTACCAGCCCGAGCTCAGGTGGTCATAATCGCCGACGGGGAAACCCGTGTGGTCGAGCACCACCAGCGTACCGCTGCCGCTGGGCTTGAATGCGAACTTCACGACCGAATACACGCCGGGATCCCAATGCGTGGGCCGCCACGCCTGCACGATGCGCTGGCCGGAGACAATTTCGATGTTGCGGCCGACGATCAGCCCTCCAAACAGCGAAAACGCTCCGCCCTCGCGTGGGTCGATAGTCGCGGCCAGCCCGCTAAACGCGGCAAACTGCTTCGCATCGAGAAGCGCGCTCTCAATGCGCGATGCGGATGCGGCCAGTTCAACCTCCTGATGCAGCGCGGTGCGCGTGTCGCCTGAGTTGGTCGGCTGGGGTTGCTGTTCGCCGTGAAGAGCCGAGGGGAAGGCGAGGCCGCCAACCGCGACCGCGAAACTTCCGGCAAACTGCCGGCGCGTAGGGCCTTGAGCGTTGCTGTGCATCGAGTTCTCCGGAAGTCGAACGGGCCTGGACAATGAGTCCCTTACTGGATCGGCAATTGCGCGTCGGAGTCAGGGCGGTCGTCGCTGGGCCTGCCTGCAAATTCGCGCTCCAGCCGGTCGTTCACGCCAGCCTGCGCGAACTCCGCCGCCACCCGAATTCCGTTCATGACGGCGCGGTCATTCGACGATCCATGCCCGATGATGCACACGCCGCGCACGCCCAGCAGTGGCGCGCCGCCATACTCCGACGGATCCAGCCTTCTCCGGAACGCGTTGAACGCCTTCCGCGACAACAGTGCACCCACCTGCGCCGTTACCGTCTGCGTCAGCGAAGCCTTCAGCATCTCGCGCACCAGCCGGCTCAGGCCCTCTGAGGTCTTGAGAGCGACGTTGCCCACGAATCCATCGCAGACAATAACGTCGCAGTTGCCGTTATAAATATCGCGGCCCTCGACGTTCCCAACGAAATTCACGGGCAGCTTGCGGACCAGCAGCGTCGCTTCCCGGGTGAGGTCGTTGCCCTTGCCTTCTTCCTCACCCACCGACAGGATTCCCACCCGCGGGCGCGGAATGCGCAACACGCTGCGCGCGTAGAGCTCGCCCATCACCGCGAACTGCTCCAGGTTTTGCGGCTTGCAGTCGACGTTCGCTCCCACATCGAGCAGCACGCACGGCGAGCCCGACAGCGTCGGCACCACAATCGCCAGCGCCGGCCGATCGACTCCCGGGAGCGCTCCCAGCGCCATCTTCGCCGTCGCCATGCCGGCGCCCGTGTTGCCTGCTGTGAAGAAGCCGGCCGCCCGCTTCTCCTTCACCATCTTCAGCCCGATGCGCATGGAGCTGTTGCGCTTGGTGCGCACCGCCTGCGCCGCCTTCTCGTCCATTCCGATGAATTCCTCGGCGTGCACGATGGCGATGGGCAAGCGCGCGAAGCCGAGAGCTGCGGCAAGGCGTGGGCGCAGAAACGACTCCGGCCCAACCAGATGCACGCGAACGGGCAGATTCCGACAGGCAAGGATCGCTCCGCGTATCTCAGGCTCCGGAGCTTTGTCCGAGCCCATGGCGTCGAGAGCGATGTCTGTGAGCATCAAGCGCTGGCGCTACTTGGCTTCCTTTACTTCCAGAACTTCGCGCCCCTTATAAGTACCGCACTTGGGGCAGACGTGATGCGGGAGCTTCCGCTCGTGGCAATTCGGGCACTCGGAAAGCCCGGTGGCGGTCAGAAAGTCGTGCGCGCGGCGCTTGGAAGTGCGGGCCTTCGAGTGGCGCCGCTTTGGGTTCGGCATTGCAGATTCCTTTCGCTCCCGGCAGAAATTTCCGGGCAAAAACTTCAGTGATTCGTCTCTTTCGTTTCCGGACGGATCCGGCTGCGCAGATCTGATAGCGCCGACCACCGCGCGTCGACCGGTGCGGTCTCGCAGGTGCAGGGTTCGGTGTTCAGATTACCTCCGCAGCGCGGGCAAAGTCCCTTGCAGTCCGGGCGGCAAAGCGTTCTTACCGGGAGGGTTAGCAACACCTGCTCCCGAAGAACGTCTTCCAGAACCAGACCGCCTTCCTGATAATAACCGATTTCCGTTTCCGGCACGACCAGCGCGCGTTCCGTGGGACCGGCGTCGATCCCCAGCGGCCGGTACAGGAGGTCGAAGTCGCCCGAGAGCGTGTGCCGCACCGGATCGATGCAGCGCGCGCACGGAGCCTCAAAACTCCCCGACCACTTCGCGCGCGCCCGGATGTCCGGCACGATTTCCTTCGGTCCGCGATGCTCGCGCAGCAACTCAGCCTGCCCCTGGACGGCCAGGTTGCCGACTTGCTTCGCGTCTTCTCCGTAGTCGATCGCACCAGGAGGGATTTCCAGATCAAAACATACCGGCTCGCGTTCGAGATCGAGCAGGGTAATCAGCATTGCATGTTCCTTCTGCCACCGCATCGCGCCCGAAGCGGACATGCTGGGGGCCGAGCGCGTGGGGAATACTTTAAGGTTATGGGGGATAGTCCCGAAATGCAATGACGCCGCTGGTTCGCACGCAAAGGTACTGCCTCACCCCACGCTCTTCTCAAGAACCCGCGTCGTCCACGGTTAGTTCACGCACCACGAGGCGATCCAGAGCAGTACGCATGAGCGCATTATCGCGTCGCGTCTGCCCACCCCTACCCCTGGGTGAATTTTGCATGTGTTTGATTCTTTGTCGCTTAGCGACGGACGGCATGGAAAGTGGTTGATAGCAAGTCAGTTGCTTGATGCGCGTGAATGCATCCCTGGTGCGCATGAATGATGCATTCATGCGTGGGACGGGGCTTGATGATTGAGGGCGAGTCAGTTGCGTCGTGCCTGTCATTGATACATTCGTGCGCATGAATGATGGGTTCGTGCGTATGAATGCATCCCTGGTGCGCATGAATGCTGCATTGGTGCGTGTGACGAGGAGGCAGGAGACAGGAAGGCACCCGGCGAGCGGCAGGTCTGGCCGGAGAGCGAGGTCTGCGGGTTGTCGGAGTTTGGCTGCACCTGTTTGTCTCCAGCAAAAGAAAAGGCCGCCATTCGCGGGCGGCCTCACGTTTTGGAATTGAGGGGATTTTCTTTTCTTGCCCCCTATTATCAGGATACCAAGTCCAGCACTAAAACCGGCCAAATTTCTTTGAGGGTATTGTGGTGGAAGTGGCGTGGAATCAGGGACAAAACTTTCGTACCGAAGACGAAAAGCTTGACAAGTTTCCACATTTCACGAGAGACGGGATCGGTGATCAGTAAAAGCTGGGGTTCGGTCGCATCAGCGTGCCAGGAACCGGTACGCGGGGCGACCGAACCGAGGAAGAGATTGCTTTTTGTCGCCATTTACTCTACATTGCAGTACATGAAGGAATCGCCTGGAGAGTTCGAGCAAATCGTGATGCTCGCCATTCTGCGTCTTGGACAAGATGCGTATGGCGCATCGATTCGCGCGGAGATTGAAACCTGTACCGGCAGGGACCCCACACCGGGGGCTCTTTATACGACGCTGGACCGGCTTGAGAGGAAAGCAATGCTCAGTTCACGATTGGCAGACCCCACGGCCGAGCGCGGGGGGCGCGCGAAGCGGTTTTTCAAAGTGACGAAGACCGGAAGTGAGGCGCTGACGGAGGCTCAACGTTCGTATCAGAGGCTGCTGGAAGGTTTGAATCTGCTGGGAGGTTCTCATGCGTAAGGCATCGGTTGTGGAGTGGATGCTCGCCAGGGTTATGACAAGAGCCAATGCCGCCTCCGTGATCGGCGATCTGGAAGAGGCGAGGGGAAAGAAGGGCGAGATGTGGTTCTGGAGGTCTCTTTTTAGTATTTGGCTGTCTTGCGGATGGCGCCCGACAGGAGGGTATCTGGTTGCCGCCGCGGGCGGTGGCGCTTTCCTTGGCTATTTCGAATCCGCATTTTTCTCCTCGATGGCGTTGCACGATTGGACCGCAGCACAGCGCGCATGGGGAAGCTCGATATCGCTGCTGAGCGGCCTGACTGCAATCGTTGCGGGGTATTGCTTGATCCGGTTCGGTGTTAGAGATGTCGTTTCAAGGTTGGCTTTGGGTTATACCGTGGTCGGCGCTGTAGCAAGCACCTTCTGGTGGCGGAATGAGGTCGTTTTTGCCGCCGTGAGTATTGCAGCCGCGATTGCGATTGTCTCGCTATTGACGCGATCGGGCAGGAGGGGGTTCGGGGTGGTTGCTGCAGTGACAGCGCTCCAGATATTGATATGGCCGATCCTGCTGACGCTCAGCGTGACAGCGGGAAAGCATCTGCCGCACTCGGCAACCGCCTTCGTCGCATTACTTAGCTTTTCGTACCTGGCTGGCGCGGGATTCGTGTGTGCGTCTTGCGGTTGGCTTCATTCACAGTTGATCAAAGGGCAAGAAGCACCTGCAAAAGATGCTTCCTTCGCATGAAAATCCTCTCGAATCCTCGTTTCCTCGCGCTTTATTCCGGCATCCTGACTGTTACGTTTGCGGCTACAGTTTTCTTTGGTCATACGCTCGGCCCAGTACTCGCGTCCACACTGGCCGTGGTACTCGTATGTCGCGCCCACATCGTGGTTCGTGGTGGGGCATGTTGACAACGGCCGCCGCCACATCAATATGTCAACCTGGGTGCGGCCGGGAAAGGAGCCGGTCGATTCCATCGATCGATTGAAAGCGATGTGCAGGGAGGTACGGAAGGGAGAGATGCCGCTGACTTCCTACAAACTGATCCACTGGCATGCGCGGCTTTCCGCCGCAGATGTTCAGAGGATTTGCTCATGGTCGGAGGAGGAACAACGGCGTTTAAGCACAGTGCCGCAATGAGAAAGCATCTGCAATCCGGAGCGAGACGAATGAAAAGAGGCGCGGGAATTTCAATCGTGATGATCGCGATGACGCTGCCCGTCGTGTCTGCGAGGTTCGATTTCGCAGGTGGAAGCGGCTCGTCGAACGGGATGGCGGCGGGACCTGCGCTCGAGTTCAGCAGGACGGTTATTCCGGTGGGTCACGGCCCGGGATCGATCGCCATCGCCGATGTGAATCACGACGGCAAGCTCGACCTGATCGTAGCGAACACGGTTGACGGGACCGTGGAGGTGCTGCTCGGCGATGGCAAAGGGCACTTTGTCGCAGCAGCAGGGTCGCCTTTCGCATGCGGAAAGAATCCGAACGATCTTGCTACCGGCGACTTCAATGGCGACGGCAATCTCGATCTTGCGATTGCCAATACCGAAACTCCCTACCTCACCATTCTGCTGGGCGACGGCAAGGGCGGATTTGCGCCCTCGCCTCATTCTCCGTTCGATACGCACTCGTATCCCCACGTTCACGGCGTTGCCGTTGCGGACTTCAACAGCGATGGAAAACTGGATGTGGTCACGGATAGCTGGGGACACGACCAGATCCTGATGTTTTTGGGGGACTGCGCGGGAAACCTGATTTTGCCGGGGCAGGCCTTCAGGACCGGAAAGCGACCCTATCAACGGCTGCGCTCGGCGGATTTCAATAAAGACGGTAAGCCTGACGTGGTGACAACCGACCTGGATCAGAATGCCGTTTCCATTCTGCTTGGGGATGGCAAGGGCGGTTTGCGGGACGCGCCCGGCTCGCCTTTTCCCGCGGGGAAGGCGCCGTGGGCGGTGGCCATCGATGACATGAACCACGACGGGAATCTCGACCTGGTCATCGTCCCCTATGCGCCGGACGTTGCCGATCCGAAGGACATCGGCGTCACGGTTTTGTTGGGCGGCGGCAAGGGCGGATTCAGGAAGATGCCGGGCTCGCCGTTTTCTCTGGCTGGATGCGAAGGTCCGGACCGCGTAGCGACGGGAGACATCAATGGAGATGGATTGCGGGACATCGTGGTGACCTGCGGACAAAACAACAGGCTGATGCTCTATCTCGGCGCGCGCGATGGGGGCTTCACGATGGCCACGGAAAGCGTTCAGACGGGATGGGCAGGGGTTGCGGTCGCCGACCTCGAAGGACGTGGCAAAGACGACATCGTGGTCTCGAACGGGCTTTTGGATTATCAGCCGCGGACCATTCAGGGGACGATCACGATCCTTTCGAGAAGGTGAGCTCGGGGTGAGCGGCGCGAGCTCTGGGAACCGGGGTACTGGATCAGCTGTGTAATTTGGTGCGGGCGCCGCGCCAGTAGAGGATGAGGCCGAGGAGGATGGCGGCGAGGGTGGTGAGGACGACTTTGAACTCGAAGAAGGTGCGGCTGGAGGTATCTCCGGGCGGGATGACGGAGAAGAAAATGGCGACGAGAACGATGAGGAAGCCGAGGGATCCGCAGATCCATGTGCCGGCGGAGCCGCCGGGAACGAGGATGGCGTGGGGGTTGGAGGCGCGATCGGGACGGCGGGCGAGACGGATGACGGCCGCGAACATATAGAGGAAGGGGATGAAGTAGAGGATGATGGCCACGTCGACGAGGGATTGATAGGCGCCGCGGGTGGAGTCGTTGATCTGGCTGAGGAGGAGAAAGAGACCGGAGAGGCCGCCCTGAACGAGGATGGAAACCCAGGGAGTGCGCCAGCGAGGGTGGATTTTGCCGAAGGCGGCGGGGAGATAGCGGTCGATGCCGACGACGAAGGGAACGCGGGCGATGCCAGCAACGGTGGAGCCGACTCCGCCGGCGTTGCCGACGGTGACGAGGAGGGCGGCGAGGATGCCGAGGAAACCGATGCGGAGGGCAACGGAGCCGATGGCGATGGCGTGGAAAACGCCGCTTTGCGGGTCGAGGTCGGCGGCGGGCACGAGCGCGAGGACGGCGAAGGTTCCGGCAATGTAGATGAAGGCGATGAGGGCGCCGGCGGCGTAGACGGCGCGGGGCAGAGTGCGGCGCGGGTCGCGGACTTCTTCGCTCATGGCGGAGACGAGTTCGAGGCCGGTGAAGGCGAAGGCGATCTGGGACCAGAAATTGACGGTGTCCCAGTTGAGCGTGGGAAGCATGTTGCGCGCGGTGAAGTGGGTGACGGAGCCGTGACGAAGGGCGACGATGGCGGCAACGACGACGAGGATGAGAAGCGGGATGTAGGTGCCGACGCCTCCGGCATTCTGGAGCCACTTGCCGATGTTGAGGCCGATGAGGTTGAGGCCGACGGCGACGAGGAGGAGGCCGAGGGAGATTTCGAGAAGAAAGGGACGGTTTTGCGCGAGGGCTGCCCCGCGGGTTCCGAAGATGTAGGCGGACATGGAGGCCGAGGCGAGGAGCAGTCCGGGAAAGTAGAAGACGGTGTAGATCCAGTAGGTCCAGCCGGCGACGAAACCGTGAAAGGGGCCGAAAGCTTCTTTGGCCCAGACGTAGAGGCCGCCTTCCTGGGGAAAGCGGGAGGAAAGCTCGTTGATGACGAGAGCGCCGGGGACGAAGAAGAAGACGGCGGCGAGGACCCAGAGGCTGATGGAGGAGGTGCCGTTGTGGCCGGCGGCGGCGATCCAGCGAGGGCCGAGGACGGTGGCGATGTTGAAGAGGAGGACGTCCCAGAAGCCCATGGTTTTGCGGAGCTGGGATTTGGGGTCCATAGAGGGTACAGGGCGCAGGGTACAGGGTACAGGAACAGCGTTCAGCGTTCAGCGAACTGGACCCGGGCTTGAGTGGCTCGGTGTGGGAGTGCAGGATCACGCTACGGGAGGGCGTGAACGAGCGAGTGTTTTCCCGAAACGGATTGGGGAGGGGTACTTTCGGGTGAAGAACCGCGGGAATTGAATTGCACATCGAACGGATGAAGCTTTAGCTTCTTGCTGTGGGGTGAACCTGGCGGGGAGACGTTTTTTGGTGCACCGATTACCCTCGTCTGAGCTACGCCATCGGTTCAGCTCCCACTCGCTCGGTTCAGCTCCCACTCGCTCGGTTCAGCCCCCGACTCGCTCGGTTCAGCCCCCCACTCGCTCGGTTCAGTCCCCACTCGCTCGGTTCAGCCCTGTTTGGTGGCCTGGAAGCCGGCCATGATTTGGGTCATGAGGTCGTTGACGGTGCCCGGCTGATTGGGCAGGAGGATGGTGCTGGACTTGCCCAGGGTTCCGATGTCGCGGAGCGTATCGAAATACTGGGTGAGCAGGACCATGGCCATGACGTCGCGGGCGGTGGAGCCTTCGACGGCGGACTTGAACTGCTCGACGGAGGCCTGGAGACCCTGGATGATAGCCGCACGCTGCTTGGCGACGCCTTCGCCCTGGAGGGCTTTGGACTGGGCTTCGGCTTCGGCCTGCTTGACCTTGAGGATTTTTTCGGCCTCGCCGCGGGCCTGGGCGGCGGTTTGTTCGCGCTGGGCGGCGTTGATGTCGTTCATGGCGGA
>PKVY01000027.1:34153-51239 GCA_003131625.1 Acidobacterium sp.
ACGTGGCCGAGGATGGAGTTGAAGACGTAGCTCTCGATCTGCTTTTGTGGGGAGCTCAGTTTGTAGTAGGCTTCGAAGACTTTTTCCGGCAGAACCTGGTACTGGACGGAGACGGGGATGGTGACGAAGACGTTGTCTTTGGATTTGGTTTCGACGTTGACATCGGCCTGACGAATCTGGAGGTCCATGAAGCGGACGGTTTCGCACCAGGGCACGAGGACGTGGAGGCCGGGCTGGGCGACGCGGTTGAATTTGCCGAAGCGCTCGACCACGCCGGCGGTGTAGGTGCGGACCGTGTACATGGTCTTGACGACAGTGATGAGGACGAAGATGCCGAGGACGACGAGGACGATAAGAACGAACATGGGAGTCGCTTCCATGGGAGTCCCTTTCCTGCAGAACCGCGGTTTGATTTGGAGGCCGGAATCAATATACGCGGGGAAGATCAAAAACAGGCCGTAGGCAACAGGCAACAGAGGCCAGCGGTTAGCGTTTGGCGGTGAGCGGATTTGGCTCGTCGGGAAGGACGAGGCGCTGGCCGGGTTTCTGGCCGGCGAAGTCGCGGGTGAGTTTGCAGGACTGGAGCTGGCCGTCTTCATAGAAATCGACGTGATTGCCGCCATCCACGGAGTCAGAGAAGAGGGTCGACGCGCCGGCGCCGCAGGGTACGCCATGGATGGTCTGATCGCCGACGAGAACGATGGAGCGGAGTCTGCCGCTGGGATAAAAGGCGGTGACGTCGCCCTGGGAAGAGCCGCGCAGGAGGGCGCCGCCCCTGACGCGATATCCGGATATGACGCCATTGTGCGGGAGGGTCAGGTGGCGGGTGGCGCCGTTGGGCCAGAGTTCGATGACGGAGCGGCGCGGGACCTGGAGATCTCCGAGGACCGTGGTGCGGGAGAGGGTGCACTGGTTGAGCGATCCATCCGGATAAAACCAGGCATCGCCTTTGGCGCAGGGGAAACCCTGAATGATGGTGTCGCGGGGGATTCTGGCGCGGAGGGCATTGGGCTCGGATGCGGTCGATACGCTTTCCAAAACGGTGAAGAGAACGAGGGCAGACAGAAGCGCAGTTTTCATGGGTAACTCCTGAACATGAGCAGCGGCGGTTCCCATTTGGTGTGAAGTTGGGTTGCGAAGTGCTGTGGGTAGAGTGGGCCTCCCTGGGAGGAGGCGCAAGGTTACGAAAGACAGGCAAACGGCGGCGGGTAGCTGGTGCGGGGGGCTGGTAGCTGGTAGGGGCGGCGGATAGGTTAGGGCGGGTGTTGGAGGACGAATCGCTGGCCGGATTTTGGGGCAGGCGTCGTTGCGGGGTCGCTTGCAGGAGCGGAGCTTGTCCCGCACAAAAGGAAAGCCCGCCGTGTCCTCTGCCAGGAGCGCGGCGGGAATGATTGCAAATACGACAGATGAACTACACATGCGGCAGAACGCGAGCGATCAGCGATCAGTGATCGAAACCGGAATCCCTGGACGGCCGCCGCGTTTCGTTACATAAGTCCGTTATGAGAACGCGGCGGAGTCCGTACACTACCTCACCGAAAAACTGCGTCCCGGACGAGCCTGGTGCGGGCTCGCCGGGGTTTCCCTGCTATTTCGAATTACCCGTGCGCAGGTCCGGGTTGAAGATCTTCTGCTCCTCGATGGCTGCCTGAGCCGCCGCGAGACGCGCGGTAAGCAGACGGTAGGGTGAGCAGGAGACGTAATCGAGTCCTGCGCGATGGCAGAACTTGACGGACTCGGGCTCGCCGCCATGTTCGCCACAGATACCGACCTCGAGGTCGCGGCGCGCGGAACGGCCTTTGTTAGTGGCCATCTTAATGAGCGTGCCGACGCCTTCCTGATCGAGGACCGCGAAGGGATCCTGCTTGAAGATGCCCTGCTGGAGATACGCCGGCAGGAACTTGTTGCAGTCGTCTCGGGAGATCCCGAAGGTGGTTTGGGTGAGATCGTTGGTTCCGAAGCTGAAGAACTCGGCTTCAGCGGCGATTTTATCGGCGACGATGCAGGCGCGGGGCAGCTCGATCATGGTGCCAACTTTGTACTCGACCGAAAGGCCCTTCTTGATGAAGACATCGTGCGCGACAGCGTGAATGATGGCGGCCTGCGCCTTGAACTCCTCGGGGCCGGTGGTGAGGGGGATCATGATTTCGAGGTGCGGGTCGCTGCCGTTCTTCTTCACGGTGACAGCGGCCTCGAAGATGGCGTGGGCCTGCATCTCAGTGATCTCGGGATAGGTGATGCCGAGGCGGCAGCCGCGCAGGGCAAGCATGGGGTTGAGCTCATGTAGTTCTTCGACGCGCTCGAGGATCCTGTGGAGCTCTTTCAGTTTCGGCGAGTGCGGTTTGGTGGACTCGAGCTTCGCGATCTGCACGAGGAGGTCTTCGCGCTTGGGCAGGAACTCGTGGAGCGGCGGATCGAGCAGGCGGATGACGACCGGGTAAGAGCCCATGACTTTGAGCAGGCCCTGGAAGTCAGCACGCTGCATGGGCAGCAGTTGATGGAGAGCGGCGCGGCGTTCTTCTTCGGTTTTGGCGAGGATCATGGCCTGCATGTGGGGCAGGCGATCTTCGGCGAAGAACATGTGNNTCGGTGCGGCAGAGGCCGATGCCCTCGGCGCCGAAGGCCTGCGCCTGTTTGGCGTCGCGCGGGATGTCGGCGTTGGCGAGAACGCGCAGCTTGCGGCGCTCGTCGACCCAGGCCATGAACTGAATGAGGTCGGGGTTGTCGGGGTTGACGGGCAGGGTGTTGAGCCTGCCGTTGATGATGCGGCCGGTGGTTCCATCGAGAGAGAGCCAGTCGCCTTCATGGAAGACTTTGCCTTTGACGCGCATTTCCTTCTTCTTGTCGTCGATGGTGACGTCGCCGGCGCCGGCCACGCAGCACTTGCCCATGCCGCGGGTGACGAGAGCGGCGTGGGAGGTCATGCCGCCGCGGGAGGTGAGGATGCCGGAGGCAACGTTCATGCCGGCGATGTCCTCGGGTGAGGTTTCGGCGCGGACGAGGATGATGGATTTGTATGTGCCCTTCTCGTGGAACTTGACCGCCTCGTGTGCGGTGAAGACGATCTGGCCGACGGCAGCGCCGGGTGAGGCGGGCAGGCCGCGGGCGAGAACTTCAAGGGTTCCTTTTTCATCCAAACGCGGAACGAGGAAGTCGAAGATCTGGTTGGGCTCGACGCGGAGGACGGCTTCGTCGATGCTGATGAGGTTTTCGCGGACCATATCGATGGCGATGCGGACGGCGGCGAGGCCGGTGCGCTTCGCGTTGCGGGTCTGCAGCATGTAGAGGCGGCCATCCTGGATGGTGAACTCGAAGTCCTGCATGTCGCGGTAGTGCTTTTCAAGGCGCGAAGTGAGGTCGCGGAGCTGACCGTAGACATGCGGCATCTGCTTCTGGAGTTCGCTGATGGGAACGGGGGTACGGATGCCGGCAACGACGTCTTCGCCCTGGGCGTTCATGAGGAACTCGCCGTAGAATTCCTTTTCGCCGTTGGCGGGATTGCGGGTGAAGCCGACGCCGGTGCCGGAGCGTTGGTCACGGTTGCCGAACACCATGGCCTGNNGGTGAAGCCGACGCCGGTGCCGCTGGTCTCGTTGAGATTGCCGTAGACCATGGCCTGGACGTTGACGGCGGTTCCGAGCCAGTCGTCGATATGGTTGAGGCGGCGATAGGTCTTGGCGCGCTCATTGTTCCAGGACCTGAAAACGGCATCGCGAGCCATGGTGAGCTGGCGGTCGGGATCCTGCGGGAACTCGGCGCCGGTGTGGTGCAGCACGAGCTTCTTGTAGGCGATGATGACTTCTTTGAGGGCAGCGGGGGTGAGCTCGGTGTCCTGCTTCGCGCCGTGCTTCTTCTTGGCCTCGTCGAAAATGTGCTCAAACTCATTTTTGGGGATGTCGAGAACGACGTCGCCGAACATTTGTATCAGCCGCCGATACGAATCGTAAGCAAAGCGGGGGTTGCTGGACTTTTTGGCGAGGGATTCGACGGAGATGTCGTTGAGGCCGAGGTTGAGGATGGTGTCCATCATTCCGGGCATGGAGAATTTTGCGCCGGAGCGGACGCTGACGAGAAGCGGATTGTCGCCGGCGCCGAGGCGCTGACCCTGCAGCTTCTCGAGGCGGTCAAGGGCGGCCTGCATCTGGTCGGTGACCTGGGCGGAGAGCGAGCCGCGCATGTATTCGCGGCAGGCCTCAGTCTGGATGGTGAAGCCGGGAGGTACGGGAAGGCCAGCGTTGGTCATTTCGGCGAGGCCCGCGCCTTTGCCGCCGAGGATGTCGCGCATCTTGCCGTTGCCTTCGGCGACGCCTGCACCGAAGAAAAAGACGTAGGGGGAGGGAGCCTGGACTGTCGATTCTTTGACGATTGCCTGGGAACTCACGCTGGGAGTGCTCATATCTGGAATCTCCGTTCTGCCGCCGCTGAGGCGATGTGTCTAGAAAGTGTGTTGCGGTGATGGCGGGCGCCGGGCAGAGAGGAACTGGAGAGCACGAACGCCATCCGCAATCTCAAAACGAAATGATTGTTAATTTCGGCGGGGAGGACTGTATGTGCTCGCGGTCACAAGCGTGTGGGACGGAAATTGTGATGGCGATCACAAACGGGGGTAATGGCGTAGGGAATCACTGCCAAAACGTTTTAGTGCAGGGAATCAGAAGGGCGGATATACTTCTTTGGGGTCGGGACTACGAAGAATTCAGGGTTTGCTGATTTGATGAAGGGCTACGGGCAGCGGATGGGTCGCGGGTTGCGGATTACAGTTTGGTGTTTGGCGCTGAGCTGGTTGGCGATGCCGGTGCGGGCGCAGACCATTGCATGGAACGGAGTTGTCCGGAGTGGTTCTGGGCAGGCCGTTGCCGGGGCATCTGTTGAGTTAAGCGGGGCGGGCGGTGTTCGCAACGCGACTACGGGCGCTGATGGGAAATTCAGCTTCGAGAGCCTGGCGGCAGGGCAGTATTCGTTCGTGGTACGGGTGAAGGGGCGGCCGACGATGACTGCGGTGACAGTGGAACTGCCGGGCGCGCCGGGATTTGTAACGATCACTGATCAAAACACGATTTTGCTGGCGGCTGCACAGGATGGCGCTGCAGGTACCGGGAGTGCGGCAGCTGAGGCGACAGGCGGGGAGAAGCTTTCGAGCGAGGCGGTGAGTTCGCTGCCGCTGAACGGGCGCGACTTCAGCACGCTGTTGCTGCTCGCGGCGGGAACGATGACGGATACGAACGGGGCGACAAACTTCACGCAGCAGTTTGCGATCGACGGGCAGCGAGGCGTGGAGGCGGTGTTCGCCATGGATGGGGCGGACGTGAGCGATCCGGAGATGGGCGGGGCGACATTCACGAATTTCAATGTTGATGCGGTGGAGGAGATTCAGTCGAGCTCTGGGTGGATGCCGGCGGAAATTGGGCGCGGAGCGGCGGGGTTCACGGACATCGTGACGCGGTCGGGGAAGGCCGGTTTTCACGGGTCGGTGTTTGAGTTTTTGCGGAACTCGGCGCTCGATGCGCGGAATTACTTCGATTATCCGTCGATTGTGGAACCGGGGCGGATCCCGCCGTTCAAGCGGAATGAGTTTGGGTTTACGAACGGCGGGCCGGTTCTGCTGCCCCATCTTTATGATGGGCGCGGAAAGACGTTTTATTTCGGGCAGTATCAGGGGTTCCGGCAGGTGCTGGGGACGACGCAGGTGCTGCCGATGCCAACGCTGGCGGAGCGGGCGGGGCAGGATGTGGTGACCTATGCGGATGGGACGACGGATACGCTGACGGTCCCGGTGAACGCGCAGATTGCGGCGGTGTTGGCGCGGTATCCGAAGCCGAACAATCCGACAGGGGCGTATGGAGCGCGGACGTATGCGGCGCCTTCGAATGTGGTGACGAATGCCGATCAGTTTTCCATTCGGATCGATCAGAAGCTGGGCGAGAAGGGGCAGTTTCTGGGACGGTTCAACTACGACAATCTGACGGGGCCGACGACGAATCCGGATCAGACAACGATTGATCCCAGCTTTGGCGTGCAGTATGTGGACCGCCAACGCAACGTAGAGTTCCGCTACACCCGCACGCAGTCGCCTCACTTCTCCTGGGAGTCCGTCTTCAGCATCACGCGGGCCACGCCCGGATTTCCGACGCCGAACCATATCGATCCGGCGCTGAAGTTCAATGATGGGTTGTATGAGGGGTTTGACGTTGCCGCGGGTTCAGTGATGCAGGAGTACGGGAACCTCTTCCAGGGCCAGCAAAACTTCACCTGGACGCACGCGCGGCATGCCTGGAGGTGGGGCATCGAGGCGCGCCTGAACCGCGACACCAGCTACTTCGGCATCAGCCCCAACGGCGAGTACGACTTCGGCGGCGGCACCGTGTATTCGCCCGTCTTCATCCCATCGCAAAGCGGGCTTCACAACGTCAACCCCGGCGATCCACTGCCGAATACCCTGGCCAGCCTGCTGGTGGGGTATCCCTACAGCTACACAGTGGCCGTGGCCCCACCCTATTTTTCGAACGGCCCGCATATCGGTCCTGCCGCCATCAACCGCAACGACGTCAACGTTTACTTCCAGGACACCTGGAAGATCAACGACCGATGGACCCTGGACTACGGCCTCCGCTACGAGGTGTATTCCCCTATCACCGAGCGTGCCCACCGGACTTCGAGTTTCCTCAACGTGACCCCGCCGCCCGGCCAGACCCAGGTCTATTTGATCAATCCGCAGCCCGGATATCGATCTGGATGGAACGGCTGGGGCCCGCGCGTCCAGATCAGCTGGAACGCGCCAAACGACGTGCATGTCCACGCCGGCGGCGCCATCACCGTCATCCCGCCCAATATTTGGCAGGACAACTACCTCACCGGCTCGACGCCGTTCGCGGTTTACCCGCGCGTCAACGCATCAACCGCCGGCGAGGTCGCCTACGGCTTCCAGATCACTCCCAACGAGCTGCCGCAAACCTATACGCCCAGCGGGCAAAACGTGTTTGCGAGCGGCAATCCGAAAGCCGTCGCAGCCAATACACCCATGGACGTTAACCGATACCAGCAGAATCTCGCCGCCCTCGAACCTGGGCATCAGCTCTCCCTCCTCACCCTAAGCGCGATCGATCCCCACTTCGGCGATGCCTTCCTGCAAACCTGGACGCTCGGCCTCGAGAAAAGCTTTCTCGGCCTGACTGCGGACGCGAGCTATGTGGGCACCGCCGCGTTCCGCCTGCCGTGGCAATCGGCCCCCAACGCATACCCGGGCGCGGGACCCGGATTCGCTCCCTATACCACCTTCGACAGCTCCGGCGCCGTCACCGGCGGCTACGGACTTGAGAATGTCATCGTGGGTACCGACCACTCCTCTTACCACGCTCTGCAGACGTCGCTCTCCGGCGCACTGAAGCACGGCGGCCCCGGCATCCAGGCTGGCTACACCTGGTCGAAATCCCTCGACGACTCCAGCGCCGTCGTCGGCGGAACCGGCTCGACCGGCGCTCTCGCGCTGACCCTCCCACAGAACCCCTTCGACACCCATCCGGAGAAGGGACCATCAAGCTTCGATGTGGCCCATGCCTTCAGCGTCAGCGCTGCCCAGGATCTCCACCTCCAGGAACTTGGTTGGCTCGCCAAACCGCGGGTGCGCGAGTGGTCTTCGGGTTGGGAGTTGCTCAGCATCTCGACTATTACCAGCGGCTCGCCCTTCACCATCTACTCCGGAATTCAACAGACCGGCTACGGAACCATGGGGGCGGACCGGCCCGATCAGATCGGAAAGCCCCACCTCTCCACAGCCCATAGCTCCACCCGGCCCCGTTACGACTATTTTGGCGAAGGTACGAACAACGCTTCGTTCTTTTTTATCCCGGTCGGCTTGCCGGGAGGCACCGGGCCAAATTCCGGCCGTTTCGGGACCCTAGGCCGCAACACGTTTTTTGGACCGGCGTACTACGACTTCGACTACGCGCTGATCAAGGACACTCCGTTTGGGCACAGGAAGAGCGGGGTGGAGCGGGCGGATTTGCAGTTCCGGTCGGAGTTTTTCAATTTGTTCAATGTGGTGAATATGGGACTGGCGGCGAACACGATCAAGGGATCGGGGTTCGGGGAGATCAGCAAGACTGCTGGGACTTCGCGGCAGATCCAGTTTTCGCTGAAGCTGATTTATTAGGCGCGCGGACTGACTCGCAGGTTCTAACTAATCCGGCGGCTGCGGCGGAGGGTCGCTGCGATCGGATGCGCAGCGGCGAGGGCGACGCCGGAAAGCAGTACTCCAGCGAGGACAAGTGGCGGGCGAGCGGAGCGCGCCAGGGAGTTCGCGGACCAGAGTGCGGCTGCACCCATCACGAGGAAAATGGGCGCAATCCATGCGGCGGCCAACACGACCGTTCGCGACCATCGGGCGATCCAGGCGTTTGCCGAGGCGCCGAGAAGAGACAGGAGCAGCGCCAACACCGGCATGCGAACAAGACCTTCGGAGGCTGCCTGAAGCGAATTCCTCTCGAGAAAAGCGCCATGATCGGTCATGCCACTTGCGGCGAATGGTTCCCGCAGGGGCAGTTCGGCGCGCGCCGCGAAGGCGAGATTAAAGGCGAGCACTACGGAAATCAAGATCAGAGTGGCGACGACTGCGCACCACACTCCAGCGATCGCGGCCAGCACCAGCGAGCGCGTGCGTTGCCAAGCAGCCGAGCCTACAGCGCCGAGCAGCGCGAACGCCAGGAAGACCGGGGTAATGACCAGGGCAAAGTCGCGATCGCGGACAAACAATTCGATTGCATGGTTCGCCAGGAATATGGCACCTAACAGCAGGCCGGCGGTCGCGCCGATCCGAATCGCGCTGAGGACGTCAGAACGTCGCTGGCACCACACCCATATTCCGGCAAGACCGTAGGTCAGCAGCAGCGTGATGTTCGTCCAGAGAAGACGATTTCCGGAGCCCTGCAGGCTGGCTGGATAGCGTGCGACACCAATCGCCATCAGAGTGAGCACAATCAGCGCGCCAGGAACGGCAGCGCCGCCGAACAGGCGCCACGTGCGCATCGTCTGTCGAGGCGCATCCGGCATTCCCTGCTCCTTCGGTCTCGCGTTCGCCTGTCTGGATGATATTTACGCCTCGATCGTATATGCAGACGATGGTTCGGTCTTCGATGCGTGTGTGCCATGTGGAGCGCTGCCGGGCCGCAGTTAGCAGTGGAAAGCTCGGGGGGCCTTCAACTACGTTTTTTTCGCTTACGCGAAAAACCTTCGCTCAGCGACAGCCGTTTCCGCCGGGAACAGGGCGGTGGGTGGGTGCGTATCTTTGCGTGTCCCCAGGCGCGCGCAGGGGGTGCTTCGTCTTTTCGGGCATGGACAGTTGTGTCCGGGAGCGGACACCGGGGCGGTGGAAGGCGCGACGGCTCGTCACAAACCCGCAACCAACGATTGAAGATGCGGTGACATTGCACGTCTAACGGTGTGGAAGGATGTTTGCAGAACGATAACCATGGGCCCGTGCCGGGTGGGGGCCGGCGGGATGAAGCAGTTCGCGGCGTTTCGACTGGATACGGCGAATGAGTGCCTGTGGCGCCACGGAGCGCGGATCGCGCTGCCGCCGCGGCCGTTTATGGTGCTGCGGTATCTGGTGGAGAATCCCGCGCGGCTGATTACGCACGATGAGTTGCTGGATGCGCTGTGGCCGGAGACGTACGTGCAGCCGCAGGTGCTGCGGACCTACATGCTGGATCTGCGGAAGGTGCTGGGCGATGATGCCGGGCAGCCGCGATTTATTCAGACGTTGCCGAAGCGGGGGTACTGTTTTGTTGCGTCGGTGAGCGAGCATGACGGCGACGGACGCGATGCGGGTGTGGGCGGGGACGGTTCCGCAAGCAAAGGCAGAAGGATTGTTGGGCGCGATGAGGAGCTGAGCCGTTTACGGGCCGAGGCGAAGCGCGTCGAAGGCGGACAGCGGCGGGTGGTGTTCGTAACGGGCGAGGCGGGGATTGGGAAGAGCGCGCTGGTGGATGCGTTTTGCCAGCGGCTGGATGCGGGCTGGAGCGTGGCGCGCGGACAGTGCGTGGAGGGATTTGGCGGGAAGGAAGAATATTACCCGGTGATGGAAGCGCTGGGGCAGCTGTGCGCGGCGGCGGAGGGAGAGAGGGCGTGCGGGGTTCTGGCGCGGAGGGCTCCGGCGTGGCTGGCGACGCTGGGCAGGCAGAGTGACGAGGGCGCGCCGAGGACGCACGAGCGGATGCCGGGGGATTTGTGCGGGGCACTGGAACAAATTGCGGAGAAGAAGCCGCTGATGCTCGTCTTCGAGGATATGCACTGGGCGGACGGTTCGACGCTGCATCTGCTGTCGGCGCTGGCGCGACGGCGGGCGGCGGCGCGGCTGATGGTGGTGGCAACCTGCGGGCCTGGCGATGGGGCGATGCGGGGAGCGGGCGAGCATTCGCTGAAAGGGCTGAAGCAGAATTTGTTGATGCGGCATTTGTGCACGGAGATAGCGCTGGCGCCGCTTTCGCGGACCGCGGTGAAGGAGTTGTTGGCACGGGAGTTGCAGCAGGAGTCGCTGCCGCCGGGGCTGACGGGATTTGTGCACCAGCACTCGGAGGGCAATCCCCTGTTTGCGATCGCGATTCTAGAGCACCTGATCGCGCGACGGTTTTTGGTGCGTGCAGGAACGAACGGCTCCGCGCGATGGGAGCCGACCGGGGCTTTCGAGGAGATGGAAGCGGATGTTCCGGAACGGCTGGCGCAGATGATCGAGCTGGAGATTGGGGGGCTGAGCGCGGAGGAGCAGCGGATTCTGGGAGCGGGGAGCGCGATGGGGATTGCGTTTCCGGCGTGGGCAGTGGCGGCGGCGCTGGAAGAAGACGCGGCGGAGATTGAAGAGGCGTGCTCGGGGCTGGCGCGGCGGCTGCATTTTGTGGAGCGCGGCGGACAGGATGAGCTTCCTGACGGGACGCGGTCGGAGTTTTACGTGTTTGTGCACGGGCTGTACCGCGAGGTTTTGTACCGGAGGCAGGCGGCGGCGCGGCGCGCGACGTGGCACGTGCGGATTGCGGAGCGGCTGGGGGAGCTGTTTGCGGAGCGGGTTTGGGCTGTGGCGCGGGAGATGGCGATGCATTTTGACGCGGCGGGCGAGCGGGGTCGCGCGGTGAGCGCGCTGCGGTCGGCGGCACGGTGCGCACGGGATCGACAGGAGCACAGCGACGCGACGCAGCTGCTGGAAGAGGCGCTGCGGATGGCGGAAAGACTGGGCCAGCAGGACCGCGGCGCGGGCGTGCGGGCGATTCGGGAGGAACTGAAAGACACGCAGGAGACAACGAACGGAGGGGCGGGACGCCTGCGGATCGTACAGCGAAAAGCTTGACGAATTCTGGACGGGAACTTAACGCATTTATTTTTTGGGATCGCTAGCGTGGTGGGCATACCCAGGAGGGTTACGAGATGCGATCCATACTCCCCAAATTTCTGGCGACCGCGGTGCTGGCGGCAGCCGCTTTGACAACGACCAACGCGCTGGCTGAAACCCAGGTCAACGTACCTTTCAGCTTCACGGCGAACGGCAAGGTGTGCCCGGCAGGGCTTTACACGCTTGACCGGAACCTCGCCAGCAACGTGGTGACGCTGCGCAACGACGACTGGAAGAGCAGCTTCACGTGGATTGCGGGTGCGGGCGATCCAGCTCCCACCGACAGCCGAGTGATTCTGCGGTTCGACGAAGACGGGCCGAACCACACGCTGCAGTCGGTGCAGTACGGCAGCGTGATCACGTCCAGGCTGGACGGGAAGAGGAACCGGACCGAGGAAGCGCCGACGCGGGTGGTGCTGGGCCGGTAAGGCGGCGGATTTCATTCATCAAGCTCCTTTGAATCGCGCAACAAGCGGGAGGGCGCATCGACACCGATGCTGCCCTCTTTTTTCTTTGGGGGCAATTCCCTTCTCTGCTTGACAAGGCTCGTCGGGTAGTTTACTTTGCAATGCAAAGTTAAGAACGATGAATGAACTGCATAAAGCGCTGGGTGAGATCAGCAGCATTCGCAGGCAGATGGCCCGCAGCACGGAGTTTCGCGGGTATGGGCCGGCGACGCTGGCGACGACAAGCGTGTTCGCCATGGTGGCCGCGGCTGTGCAGGCGCGGTGGGCGACGGACGCGGCGTATCACATCACGCGGTATCTGACGATCTGGATTGCGACCGCGGTGGTGTCGGCGGCACTGACCGGAGTGCAAGTTTATCGGCGCACGCAGCGGGAGCATTCGGGGTTGTCAGACGAGATGATCCGCATGGCGGTGGAGCAGTTTTTGCCGTCGGCGGCGGCGGGGCTGCTGATCACGATTGTGCTGGTGGGCGCGGTACCGGGAGTGCTGTGGATGCTGCCGGGGTTGTGGCAGGTGATTTTCAGCCTGGGAGTTTTTTCCTCGTGCCGATTTTTGCCGCGGCCGATGGTGGCGGCGGGCGCGTGGTATCTGCTGACGGGGATGGTGGCGATCGCGCTGGGCGGCGGACGAGCATTTTCTCCCTGGGTGATGGGCGTTCCGTTTGGAGCCGGCCAGATGCTGGTGGCGGGAATCCTGCTGTGGACCGCGCAGGAGGACGAGCATGAAGGCTAAGGCGAGCGAGGGGCGCTTCGCGTATGAGGGGCTGGATCGGGTGATCCACGAGCGCGCACGGCTGAGCGTGCTGACGTCGCTGGTGACGAATCCGAGGGGGCTGACGTTTGGAGATTTGAAGCAGCTCTGCTCGCTGACCGATGGGAACCTGAGCCGGCATCTGCAGGTGCTGGAAAAAGCAAAGCTGGTGGAGATCGTGAAGGGGCATGATCGCAATCGGCCGCAGACGGTGTGCCGGATTACGGCGTCAGGACGAAAGCGGTACCTCGAATATTTGTCGACGCTGGAGCAGGTGGTGCGGGATGCGGCGCAGGGGGCGAAAGAGGAGCGGCGGGGGAGCGTGATGGGCGGGCTGGAGCCGTCGCGGGCGTAATTTTTTTGAGAGGGGACTTTACAGTGCAAAGTAGATTGCCTGCATCGATTAACTTTGCGATGCAAAGTGAAGCCGGCGAGGGATTACATGTGGCCATCATCATGGATGGCAACGGACGGTGGGCGACGCGGCGCGGATGGCGGCGGGTGGCGGGGCATCGTGCAGGCGTGGCTGCCGTGCGGCGGGTGGTGGAGCGGGCGCCGGAGCTCGGCATCGCGCGACTGACGCTCTACGCGTTTTCGTCGGACAATTGGCGCCGGCCGTCGCTTGAAGTGCAGAGCATTTTCTCGCTCATCGCTGCTTATCTGCGCATCGAGAGAGAGCGGCTGCGGGCGACGGGTGTCCGGCTGGAGGCGATCGGCCGGCGTGATCGCCTGCCGAGGTTGTTGCTGCGGGAGATCGATGCGTGCGAAGTGGCGACGGCTGGAGGACAGCGCATGCATTTACGGGTTGCTGTGGATTATTCTTCGCGGGAGGCGATTGCGCGGGCTGCGGCCGACTTGGTGGGCGAGGGTGGGATGCAGTCGCAAGAGGCGCTGGAACGGGGATTGGCTGCGGCACTCGACGCGGCGGTCGGCAATGTGGATTTGCTGATCAGAACGGGTGGGGAAAAGCGGCTATCGGATTTTCTGCTGTGGGAGTCGGCATACGCGGAGTTGGTGTTCACGGATCGGATGTGGCCGGATTTCGATGAGACGAATCTGGAGGCGGCGGTCGCGGAGTTCCGGCGGAGGGAGCGGCGGTTTGGAGGCGTACCGACGGCGAATACCGAAACTGCGACGGTGGCCGCAGACAGCGAGCGAGTGGCGGCGGAACTTTCTGCCGAGGTTCTGCGTACCCCTTGACATTCGACAAGAGGGTGGGCGATGCTGTTTCCATTCTGTTGTCGAATGTCGAGGGGAATGATGCCGCCATCCGCAGATTTGCTGCAGGGAACGCTGGACATGCTGATCCTGAGGTCGATTGCGCTCCAGCCGGAGCATGGCTGGGCGATTGCCCAGCGCATCCAGCAGGTTTCGAACAATGTGCTGACGATTGGGCAGGGGTCGTTGTATCCGGCGCTGCATCGGCTGGAATACAAGGGGTGGATTCGCGCGCAGTGGGGCGCTTCGGAGAACAACCGGCGGGCGCGGTTCTATTCGCTGACAGCGGCGGGGCGGAAGCAGCTGGAGGCGGAGCTGGCGAACTGGGAACGGCTGACGGGGGCCATCAATTTGGTGCTGGAGAGGATTTGAATAGCAGCCAGCAGCCAATAGGGAGTAGCCAGCAGGGAGCGGTGGTCGATGATCGGACAAATTTGGTCGCGGATGAAGTTTTTCTTCACGGGCAAGCGGCGGCGCGAAGTCGACGAGGAGATTGCGTTTCATCTTGAGCGTCAGGTGGAAGCCAATATCGCGGCCGGGATGCCGGCGGCGGAGGCGAGGAGACAGGCGATGATTGCATTCGGGAGCCGTGAGCGGGCGCGAGAGGAGTGCCGGGAGGAGCGGCCGAGCTGGTCGCTGGAGTCCTTGTGGCGCGATGTGCGGTATGGGATCCGCGGGCTCGGGCGCAATCCGGGATTTGCGGCAGTGGCGGTGCTGACGCTGGCGCTGGCCATCGGGCTGAATACGACGATCTTCAGTTTGCTGGATCAGGCGCTGATGAGCGCGCTGCCGGTGAAGAATCCAGAGCAGCTGGTGGTGCTGAGCTTCGCGGGATCGTCGCCGGGGCACACGCATTCCAATGGAGGAAACGACGCGGGGCATCATCACGAGTTTTCGTATCCGATGTACAAGGACCTGCGCGACAAGAACACGGTGTTCAGTGGGCTGATTGCCGCAGAGCCGACCGGAGTTGGGGTGACGTGGAACAACCACGCGGAGAGCGTGGGCGCGGAGCTGGTGAGCGGGAATTATTTTGAAATGCTGGGCGTGCAGCCGGCGGTGGGGCGGCTGTTTACGGCGAGCGATGAAACCGCGCCGGGCGCGAATCCGGTGGTATTGCTGAGCTTCGATTACTGGAGAACGCATCTGGCGGAAGCGCCGGTGGCAGGGAAGACGCTGCTGGTGAATGGCACGCCGTTCACGATTACGGGAGTGACAGCTCCGGGATTTCACAGCATGGTGTGGGGGCGGACGCCGGATGTCTTCGTGCCGATCACGGAACAAAAGGTAGTGGAGCCGGACTGGGATTACCTGAACGATCACCAGTCGTACTGGATCGATGTGACCGGGCGGCTGCGGCCGGGAATGACGGCGGCGCAGGCGCAGGCTTCACTGAACGGGCTGTTTCTTTCGCTGCGCAGGGTGGAGTTCACGCTGCTGCACGACCAATCGGCGAAGACGTGGACGGCTTTCATCGATCAGGGGCACATCAATGTGGATGCAGGGGCAAAGGGATTTTCGCCGCTGCGTGGAGATATACAGATGCCGCTGACGATCATGATGGGGATGGTGCTGCTGGTGATCGCGATGGCGGTGGTGAATGTGGCGAGCCTGCTGCTGGTGCGGGCGGCGGGGCGTGCACAAGAGTTCGCAGTGCGCTATGCGCTGGGCGCAACCAGCGGGCAGATCCTGCGGCAACTCATGGCGGAAGGCCTGCTGCTGGGCGGGTGCGGCGCGGCAATCGGGCTGCTGCTGGCGCCGCAGGCGCTGCACGTGCTGATTCACGGGTTGTCGGGAGGGTCGCCAGACGGCGGCCTGCCCTTCATGCCGACGCTCGACTGGCGTGTGCTGGTGTTCACGCTGGGGGTGACGGTGCTGGCCAGTCTGCTGTTCAGTCTGGCGCCGATGGCGCAGTTCCAAAACCCAAGGCTGGCGGAAGCGATGAAGGAGCGGGGCGGCAGCGGAGGCGGGCGGTCGCTGCAATTCCGGCGAAGCTGCGTGGCTCTGCAGATCGGGTTCAGCCTGCTGTTGCTGGTGGGCGCGGGACTGTTTGTGCGAACGATTGAGAATCTGCGGAACGTGGATGCGGGTTTCGCGACAGATCATCTGCTGTCGTTCGATCTGGATCCGATGCTGGCGGGTTATCCTGCGCCGGGAGTTGCGCCGGTGGAGCAGCGGGCGATCGATGCGGTGACGGCGCTGCCGGGCGTCCGCAGCGTGGGTGCAACGAACGACAGCGACCTGGCGGGCAACGATGTTCAGGGCGACGTATTGGCAAGCGGGTATACGCCCAAGCCGGACGAAGATTTCGACGTGGAACTTCCCTGGGTGAGCAACGATTATCTGCAGACGCTCGGGATTCCGCTGGCGGCAGGACGGTACTTCAACGAAGGAGACACCGCGACGTCGGAGAAGGTGGCGGTGGTCAACGAGAAATTTGCCCAGCACTTTTACGGGAGCCCGCAGGCGGCGCTGGGGCGTGTGGTGAGCCGGCCGCGGAGGCCGGGGACGGAGGCGACGATTGTGGGCGTGGTGCGCGACGTGAAGCACGAGAGCGTGCGCGACCCGGCGATCGCGACGGATTACACGCTGTTCACGCAGGCGCCCAAGCCCGCGGGGCTGACGCTCTATGTGCGGACGTGGCAGGCGCCGGAAGCGGCGACGAACACTATACGCGCCGCAATTGCGAATCTCGACAGCAAGCTGATTGTCGGCAACCCGCGCACGATGACGAAGGCGATCGACGACAATCTCATTGCCGAGCGAGTGATCGCGATGCTGGCGACGGTGTTCGGAGGATTGGCGGCGTTGATGGCGGGGATCGGTCTGTACGGAATCCTGGCGTATTCGACCGCGCAGCGCACGCGGGAGATTGGAATAAGGATGGCGCTGGGCGCGCAGCGCGGGACGGTGGTGCGGCTGATCCTGCGGGAAGTGATGGTGCTGGCCGGGGTCGCGATGCTGGTGACGATTCCGCTGGCGATGCTGGCAACGCGCGCTGTCAGGAGCCAGTTGTTTGGCGTGTCGATTGCGGATCCGGCCGTGTATGGGGCGGGGATCGTGGTGATTTGCCTAATGGCGGCGCTGGCGGGATTTATTCCGGCGCGGCGGGCTAGCNNTTGGCGGGATTTATTCCGGCACGGCGCGCGGCGACGGTGGATCCAGCGCGGGCGCTGAGGACAGACTGAGGAAGCCGGTAGCTCGTGTCGGGTCGCTGGTCGCTAAGCTACTCCGCGTGGAGGGCCACGATGGGGTCGACGGAGGCGGCGCGGCGCG
>PKVY01000042.1 GCA_003131625.1 Acidobacterium sp.
CTGAAGCCGTGCCCCTTCACGGACTGTTGCCGCTTCAAAACAGCTTCTTCGGATGCAGATTCTTCGGGAGAGGAGTCCTCAGGGGCTAAAGCCCCGTGTTTATTTGGCCTTTTCGGCACGACTGAAGTCGTGCCCTGATACAAAAGCTCGTTCTCGCCTTGAGCCGATGAAGGCGTGTCTTGATCCGGTTCGTGACTGGTTGGGGGAAGGTGGCGCGCTTCGCGCGAATCCCGGGTCTCAAAATCGAGACCCGGGCCAGCCGGATTTGGTATTTCCGCGAGATGTGAAGTCGTGCCCTGATACGAAGGATCCGGTGCGTCGGCGTCAGAGTCGCGGACGAGAGCGCGGTAGCGGCGGGTGATGACCTCGCGCATGGAGGCGAAGTCGTCGACGCCTTCGACGGTTTTGATTTTGAATTTGCGGTAGGCGCTCTTCTTCATCTCGCCGTCTTCCCAGACCACCATGGAGGCGACGGTTTCCGCGCCCTGGATGTGGGAAATGTCGAAGCACTCGATGGTGCGGGGCAGGTCTTCGAGCATAAGCGCGTCCTGGAGGGCTTCCTGGATGGCTTTGCGGCTGGGGGCGAGGACGCGGAAGCGCTGGTCGTAACTTTGCTTGGCGTTTTGAGCGGCGAGGTCGACGAGGGAGCGCTTTTCGCCGCGCTGGGGGACGGCAATTTCTACGCGATGTTTGGTGTGGTCGGCCAGGAGGGTCGAGAGGGTTTCGCGGTCGGGGAAATTGACGGGGACGTAGATGGTGCGGGGGACGTAGGGCTGGTCGATGTAGAGCTGCTTGAGGAGGGCGGAGAAGAAGGCGCCGGGGTTGAACCCCATCGCGCCAACAGCGGGCGCGCCGGGGACCCCGGATTGGAATGCTGCAATCCCAGATCTGCCAACTTCAGGCAGATCTGGGGCACCCGGCGTCTCGGCTTCGGGGAGTTCGGCGATGAAGTCGGGGAGATCTTCCCAGAAGAATTCGCGGCGGTCGACGATCTTGCCGCCGCGCAGGTGGAAGAGGTTGACGGCGATCATGCCGTTTTCGCAGTGGTAGCCGAAGACGTCGGCATCGTCGTCCTCGACGGAGGCGATGCGCTGCTTTTCGGAGAGCTGGTCGATGGTGACGAGGAGGTCGCGGTATTTCGCGGCTAACTCGAATTGCTCGGCGGCAGCGGCGGCGGCCATGCGTTGCTGCAGGGATTTGTTGAGGTCGGCGGTGCGGCCTTCGAGGAAAAGCTGCGCGTCGCGAACCGCTTCGGAGTAGGCCTCTTTGGTGGTGAGGTTTTCGACGCAGGGGCCGAGGCAGCGGCCGATGTAGTACTGGAGGCAGGGGCGCGCGTGGTAGCGGGAGAGATCGACCTTGCAACTGGGCAGGAGGAAGCTGCGATGGATGAGGTCGACGACGCGGTAGGCGAGATTGCCGGGGAAGTAGGGACCGTAGTAGACGCTGCCGTCGCGGCGGAGGCGGCGGGTGACGAAGACTTTCGGCCAGCGATCGCCGAGGGTGAGCTTGACGTAGGGGTAGGTTTTGTCGTCGCGCAGCAGGATGTTGAAGCGGGGCTTGCGCTGCTTGATGAGGTTGTTTTCCAGGGCGAGGGCTTCGTGCTCGTTGTCGACGAGGATGTAGTCGACGTCGACGGCATCGCGCATGAGGGAGCCGGTTTTGGCGTTGGCCTGGTTGGCTTCAAGGAGGTAGGAACGGACCCGGGAGCGGAGGTTTTTGGCCTTGCCGACGTAGATGACCTCGCCCGAGGCGTTTTTATATAGATACACGCCGGGCCGCGGGGGGAGAGTGCGAATCTTTTCGTGTAAATCCATGGCGGCCGTGGTTTCCAGTGTAACGGGTGGGTGGAAGGGAGGTTTTTGGGGTCAGGAGAGCCGTTTTATGGGTAAAAAGTACTCAACTGTGGTCACCTTTTGGGGGTGAAAAAGGGTTCTGTTGGCGCGGTAAGTCGCTTTGGAACATAGAGTTACGGCAACTCTTCGGCATTTGGGCCTGCGCGTGCTGTTTTCACGGTGAGTGCGAGGCATCCATCCCGCGGGGTGGTGGTGTCTCACTACAGGGCCATGGACGGCAGAATCAGAAACGGAGCGTCACCCATGATGCATATTTCCAGAACAGGTTTGGCGGCCGCCTCAGCAGTTGCGGCGCTGTCTTTGGTTTTCACAACCGGTTGCACGACGAAAAATTACGTACGCAGCCAGACCCAGCCGGTCGTGCAGAAGACCAACGAGCTTGACGATGCCACGGCGACGAACAATCGCGCGATTCACGATGTGGATACGCGGTCGCAGGCGGGCATCCAGCAGGCGCAGAGTTCGGCCAACACGGCGCAGCAGAATGCACAGAATGCGACGCAGGCCGCCAACACTGCGCAGTCTTCGGCGCAGGACGCTGTGAATCGCGCCGACTCGCTTTCGGGCGTGGTTGCGAATCTGGACAACTACAAGCAGGTGGGCGACGTTTCGGTGACGTTCGGCTTCAACAAGTCGGTGCTGACCAAGGCGGACAAGGATCAGCTGGATGAGTTTGGCGGGCAGCTGGCCAGCGCGAAGAGCTACATCCTGGAAGTGACGGGCGGAACGGACTCGGCGGGCTCGAAGGAATACAACTACGATCTGAGCGATCGCCGGGCCATGGCGGTGGTGCAGTATCTGGCGGCGAAATACAACGTGCCGGCACACAAGTTTTATCTGGTGGGCCTGGGCAAAGACGTTGAGGTGGACACCAACAAGACCGCAGAAGGCCGCAAGAAGAACCGGCACGTGGAAATCCAGCTGCTGAGCAACACGGCGGACAGCGGTGCACCCGCGGCGCAGGGCAGCACGAGTCCCACCGGCGGAGCGCCTTCAGGGCGGTAACGAATTCTCGAAGCAACTTGGGCGCGCATTGAGCGCGCCCTTTCTTTTTGCGCGGGCGGTTAGTTGGGATGCGTCATGCCCTGGATGCTCACTTGACTCGCCGCCGATGCGCCGGGGCGCAGCTGGACGCGGATGCTCTCACCGACGCGGATCATGGCGGAGGTTGCCGACTGATCGTGGAGGCGCCATTCGGTGCCCTCGTCGACGCTGAAGGTCTGGGACTGGCCGTCTCTGCGCTGGAGGGTGATGGCGTTGCCCTGAACGGCGCTGACGATGCCGGCCGTCCAGGTTTTGCCAAAATTCTTGCGTTGATGCTCCAACATCGTAGCGGCAATCGGTGGCTGGACGGTGATTTCCTGGGCCTGTATGGTGCGAGCCTGTTCGTCGATGTCGCCGCTAGCCAGGATGGGGTCTCCGGGGTGGATGTCAGCGAGCACAAGTGGCCCGCCGCGGCCGACGATGAGGGTCGGGAGGCTGATCTGAACTGTGAAGGTGACGTTCTCAGGGATCTGCATAACGATGACGGAGCCGCTGATGGAGGTGACGACGCCGGCGAGGCCGTGGCGGGTCATGACGCCGATGCGCGGAGCCGGCTGTGCTTCGGTTCCGACGTCCTGCGCTGCCGCGAAGGCTACGGAGAGAAAAAGAACCGCAGCCGCGGCGGCGGAGCGAAGCGTTTGAGAAGCTGGGCGGGTGCTCATGGATTTCCTATCGTAGCGCGGGAACCGGTTGAGGGGCGACGTCCTTTCTTTTTTGCGTGGGATGCTGTAATGAAGCGCGAACCCTCGGCTATGGGCCAGCCTTTGGCTCCGCCTTGACCTCCTGATATGCGCCCCAGTGAAACGAAGTGCTCGGGTGGCACTTCGACCGATGTGTCTCCCTGGTCATGTCCTTTGACAAACGGCAACACCATTGACTGATAGGCTCCGTTGGCATCGGCGTTGCGGGTGCTTCCCACCTTTTCGTCCCAGGATGTGCTTGCGAAGGCGATCGGTTCGTTCGGCTCAAATCCGCTGCCGAGCAGTAATGTTGCCGCCCCATTGGGAGCCAGCAGAACCGCCTCGACCGTGCAGCTGCCATCTGTGCCGGATGCAGGAAAGGGGACCACCTCGCCCATAGCGAGAGGCTTCTTATCCTTGCCGGTCAGAACAAAGCGGCGCGGCTGGCCGACCATGCCGGTGACTCCAACTACGACATCGGCGCCTGGGGAACTCCCATTGCATCCTTTCTTGTCGTTGCACAGCAGCGCTCCGCTCAAGTCAACCTGGAGATCGGGCATTGCAATCACCGGCGCTCGAGTGCCGATGTCCCAGGTCATCAGAAAATAGGGGCCGCCTTGTGGTATTCCCGGAGCGCGGACTGAGTAGCGGATCACCTTGAGACCATCCATTTCAGCCGTCCCCGCCACTCCGAGAGCCAGTCGAGTGATGGACGCCGGTGGATTTCTGAATGTTATTTCGAGGCCGGCCTGGTATTTCAACGAGCTTTCTTGCTCAGGCGTGAGTTGGTTTTGTTGAGCGAAGAGAGGCGCCGATAAAAGAAGGAATGCGCCGAGGAGGTGGCGGGCCATGGTTGGAAGTTTACTCTCCGTGAGTTCGTGCCAAGCGCCCAGCCGCCAGTGTGGTGAGGGGATTTAGCCGAGCTGGCGGATGTGCGCGGCGCGGACGTCGTTGGCGGTGAAGAGGCGCAGGAAGGGAGCGGGCTGGCAGGCGGCTTCGAGGGCGGCGCGGCCGGCGGCTTCTTCGCGCTCGACCAGACAAACGGCGGCGATGACCTTCATGCCTGCTTCGCGTGCGGCTTCGATGGCGGTGATGGTGGATGCGCCGGTGGTGCAGACGTCGTCGACGATGAGGACCGGCGCGTCCCTCTCGAGGAAACCTTCGATGCGGCGGCCGGTGCCGTGGGACTTTTCGGCCTTGCGGACGAGGAAGCCGTGGATCAGTGGCGCGCCGGGTTGCTGCAGCGCGTGCCATGCGCTGGCGATGGAGACAGCGGAGACGACGGGATCGGCGCCCATGGTGAGACCGCCGACGGCTACGGGGTGGAGATTGTGCTCGCGGAGCAGATCGAGGATGGCGAGGCCGGTGAGGCGCGCGCCTTCCGCGTGGAGGGTGGTGGTCCGGCAGTCGATGTAGTAGTCGGACTTCGCGCCGGAGCTGAGAGTGAAGTTGCCGAGGCGGAAGGAAGTGCGGGCGAGCAGGTCGAGGAGGGCGGTGCGGGGGTTGGCGGTCGTCGTCATTTCGACTTAGTGTAAAGGGTGCGGCGCGGCTATTTCTTCGCAGTGGCCGCTGGTTTGATTCCGGCGACGGCGTCGGTGAGGCCTTTGATCGTGACGGGATCGAGAGAGTAGAGCGAGGGGCCGTCTTCGCGTTTCGCGATGCCGCCGTCGGTGGTGTTCTGGAACTGGACGCTCTCCACGCGCTTGCCGCTGTTCGAGGTCACGGTGACTTCGATTTGCGGCGTGGTGAATCCGGTGTCGAGAAACTTTGTCGCGGCCAGATCGCGCAGGGCGGTGACGAGGTTCTCCACGCTGGCGCTGTCCATCTTTTTGCCGCTGGAGAGCCAGTTGGTTCCGGAGCGGGTGAGGAGGAGCGAGGTTGCGCCGGCGTGGTATTCGATTTTTTCCGGATCGGCGTAGCCGAAGTCGAAGAGCTGCTTCGAGCGGAAGTCGTCGAGGGTGCGGGTGAGGTCCTGGTCGAGGGAGCTGGCGGCGGAGGAGTCGATCTTCCAGGTTCCAGGCATCGCGCTGGATTTCGCGTAGTAGCCGTCCTTGTCGTTGCGGACGTCGAGGGTGTCGGCGCCCGAGCTGCCGGTGAGTTTCGCGGTGGCGACGGGCGTGGCTTTCGGCCAGGCTTTGGCCGCGTCATCTGGTGAAACGGCGGGATCCCACTTGGCGCCGGTGAGCTGCTGGAGGAGATCGTCGACCTGGAAATTGTCGGTGCGGTAGGACGCGGGCTTCTCGATTTGCCAGCCGTTCTGCACGCGCGCGAAGCCGATGGTCTGGTCCTTGCGCGTGAGGTCGATGCTGCTGACGGAAGCGGCGTCGACGGGGAGCAGGCGCTTGTCGCGCAGGTCGGTGAGGCTCTTGTTGAGGCTGGTCTTGAGGTACGACGCGGCGGTGAAGAGGCGCGGATCGCCGGCGAGGGCGACGTAGGTGGCGTCGCCGGTGGGCGTGTCGTCGCCGAGGAGCAGGCGGGTGGTCTTGTTGTCTTTGGTGGTGACGTCGAGCTCGAGGGTTGGGTCGGTGAGGCCGTACTGCGACAGGTCGGCCGCCTTGTCTTCGACGAGGCGCTGGGAGATGAGAGGCGCGAGCGAGGAGAGCATGGCGGAGACGACGCTGTTGTCGGCAGGGAAGGCGCTGGGCGCGATGATCTGCCAGTTGGCCGCACCGGAGCGGACGAGGGTGACAGGCGGCGCGCCGCGCTGCTTCACAGTGATGGAAGTGATGGCGGCGGGATCGAGCTTGAGGATCGCCGGGCTTGCGGGAGTGGCCGTCGAGGCGGTCTCAGGGGTCTTGCGATGTTCGGACCAGTAGAGAACGCCGGCGAGGATGAGGAGAACGACGACTGCAGCGAGGAGACCGCGAAATTTCATAGAGCATTTCCAGGATTGGCTCGAGATGGCTCAGGGGCTAAAGCCCCGTTTTTTGTCTCGCCGCTATCGGCGCGACTAAAGTCGCTCCGTGATACAAGGCTGTCCTCCGATGGTGNNAACTCGTGCCCTGATACAAAACCGGCTGTCCAGGATTCTTTGTTCCCATATCTGCCAAAACCGGGCAGATATGGGGCACCCATTGTGTCGTGCCCTGATAGAACGGTTTTGAAAAACGATGAAGGATTGTTTTGCTCCTTGTCCGGCGAGTTATCTCCGCTTCCACCAGACCATGATGCCGCCCACGATGACGATGAGCGGGAGCACGAACTGGCTGACGATGCGCACCATGGCGAGCTGGCCTGTGGTCATCGTGATGCGGCGGTCTTCCGGCGCTTTGGGGCGGATGGAGATGAGGTCTTCGTCGGAGCAGAGCCAGTTGACAGTGTTGGCGGCGAGATCCTTGTTGCCGTTGAAGCTGAGAAAGGCATTCGAGGCCCAGGCGGAACTGCCGATCACAACAAAGCGGCCCTCGGAGCTGGGCTTCCCCGTGTTGTAACTGCCGGCGACGGCGAGGGTAAGCGGACCTTGTTTATTGCTGGGGTCCTTCACATTGATTTTGGGTGAGCTGAGGTTGGTGGTCGCGAAGCTGGTGGCGGAGGTGTCGAAGAGCTTCTCGATGGTGGTCTTGTCGGCGTTTTTGTAGGTGAGGGAGCGCGCGAGCGGGAAGCCGGTGAAGGTGCTCTTCATGTCGGCGACGATGGGCTGGGTGCCGTAACTGTTGACGAGCGCCACCTGGCCGCCGAAGCCGTAGAGCTGGCCGATGGGGTTGAGGTCGAGGACGAGGTCTTTGTCGACGGTGACGCCCCAGCTGGCGAGCAGGGAAGTGAGCGCGTCGTTGTCAGCGATGCCGTTGGGGCCCATGCTGAGGGGCGGATCGAGCATGATGAGAGCGCGGCCGCCGTTTTCGACGTAGGTTTTGATGGCGTCGACTTCGGGCTGCTCGTAGTTGCCGGTGGGGCCGGCGATGACGATAGCAGTGCAGTCGGAGGGGGCTTCGGCTTTCTGGATCAGGTTGATGGACTGCGTCTGGTAGGTGTCTTTCGCGAGAAGGTCCTTGAGCCGAGAGGCGCCGTCGCGGCTGGTGTCGTCAACCGCATGCTCGCCCGAGCCGGTGAGGAAGCAGACGGTGCGAGTGTTGCCCTTGATGTCGCGGATGAAGGCGCCGGTGATGCCTTCTTCGGTGATGTCGGTGGCGGTTTCGGTGTGGTCGCCGATCTGCACGGTGGCAGCGGGGATGGTGCGAATGCCGGCCGCGCGGGCGAGCATCGGCTCTTTTTCGGGATCGACGTACTTCACCTGGACCTTCGAGGAGGACAGGGCGCGGTATTCGTCGAGGAGGTCTTTGCCCTCGGCAAAGCGGGTACTAACATTGAAGTAAGTGATGGTCGCGGGCGACTTAAGCCCGTCGACGATCTTTTTCGACTCCTGGGAGAGGCTGTAACGCTTGTTCGAGGTTGCGTCCCACGACTTTGAATAACGGTTGGCGAGGTAATTGGCGACGACCACGACGGCGAGGACGACCAGGATGTAGGTGGTCGCGTAGGCCGCGTACTTTGTCTGTCTCGCCTTCAGCCACTGGCTTGCCATTCCGAGTTACGACCTCCAGCGAAGAGATTCCATCGAGCGGGCGGTGAAGAAGAGTCCAACAAAAATGACGCTGAGGTAGTAGATCGCGTCTTTGGTGGACAGCACGCCACGGTCGAAGGAATCGAAGTGAGTAATGACGGACATGTAGGACATGACCTGGGCCCAGGTAGAGGAGTCATAACTGCTGACCCAGGAGAAAACCCAGAGGAGCAGACAAGCGCCGAAGGTGAGCGCGCCGGCGATGATCTGATTTTTAGTCAGCGTGGAGATGAAGGTGCCGATGGCCAGCAGGGCCGCTCCCTGGAGGAAGACGCCGAGGAGGGTGACGAGCATCGGCTTCCAGTCGGGATTGCCGAAGCGGAAGAGGAAGACGAAGCTGATGCTGGCGTAGAGGATGATCCAGCAGTAGAGCACGGTGGCGGCGAACCACTTGCCGAGGATGATTTCGA
Source organism: Acidobacterium sp. (assembly GCA_003131625.1). Classification (GTDB taxonomy): domain Bacteria; phylum Acidobacteriota; class Terriglobia; order Terriglobales; family Acidobacteriaceae; genus Palsa-343. Next base: position 8,549 of record PKVY01000042.1, read on the forward strand.
TGTCGCGGACGGGCGAAGTAGCGAGCAGCTCGATGGTGCCGTTGCGTTTCTCTTCCGCGAAGAGGCGCATGCTGATGAGGGGAACGACGAACAGTCCGAGGAAGCTGCTGGTGCCAAGCAGGGGGCGGATGACCTGCTCGTTGATGTTCATGGGGGATGCCTGGCCCATCATTTCCATTTCCATGCCCTGCTTGATAAATTCGGCGACGAAATTCCAGAAGATGAAACCGAAGATGACGCTGTACATGGTGAGCAGCAGCCACGCGATGGGCGAGGTGAAGTAGCTGGAGAGTTCGCGGCGGCAGATGATCCAGATGTTTCTCATGCTTCGGCCTCCGGAGCGGGGGCGTCGGTGGATGGGGCAGCTTCGGGGGTTGCGGCGGCATCGCTGCCGGTGAGCTGGAGGAAGACTTCTTCGAGGCTCATGGCGGAGGGGCGGAGCTCGTTGAGGTCCCAGCCGGCTTCGACGATGGCGCGGGCGAGATCGCCGCGGACGAGCTTGCCTTTGTCGCTCTCGACTTCGAAGACGGAGCCTTGGCCGCGTTCTTCTTTGAGCTGGACTCGGCTGACGCCTGCGATTTTTTCGAGGCGCTGCTGGGCGGTTGGAGCGGCGAGACTGCCGGTGCGCGGGGCCACTTCGATCAGGACCGATTCGGCGCCGCGAGCGCGGGCCTGCAGGTTCTGGACGGAATCCGTAGCGACCAGCTTGCCCTTATTAATGATGATGACTCGCTCGCAGGTCTGCTCGACTTCGGGCAGGATGTGGGTGCTGAGGATGATGGTGTGGTCGCCTGCAAGGCTCTTGATGAGGTCGCGCGTCTCGTTGATCTGTTTGGGATCGAGGCCGGCGGTGGGCTCGTCGAGGATGAGCACGTCGGGATTGTGGATGATGGCCTGGGCGAGGCCGACGCGCTGGCGGTAGCCCTTGGAGAGCTTGCCGAGCAGCTTCATTTTGACGTCGGCGATGGCGCAGCGGTCGCAGACGTAGGTGACGCGCTTTTCGAGGTCCGCGCCGGAGAGGCCTTTGAGGCGGCCGACGAAGCGCAGGTACTCGATGGTCTCCATTTCGAGGTAGAGGGGCGGCGCTTCGGGGAGATAGCCGATGCGGCGGCGGACCTCGATGGACTGATCGAAGACGTCGAAGCCGGCGACGGTGGCTTTCCCGGAGGTGGGCGGGAAGAAGCACGTCAGCATGCGCATGGTGGTGGTTTTGCCGGCGCCGTTGGGGCCGAGGAATCCGACGATGTCGCCTTTATTAACGGAAAAGGAAATGTGGTCGACGGCGGTGGTGCGGGCGTACCTCTTGGTCAGGTCTGTGACTGTGATCATGTCTGACTAAACGATGATGGACTTCGATGGGGCGGAAGTCGTTAGCATTTCGGGTTGGGGCCTGATGCGCGCGATTGCGCGAGCATCAACATTCGAACCAAGGATCATGCTAAAGCATTGGCGGTTTTTTGTGTCAATGCGAGCGGGGTGGGGTGAAAAAGTTTTGAAGGGCGGCGGGGCTGAGGCTCGGCGACCAGCGCGACTCTTCGCGGGTAAGAATTGGCGGACAGAGCGGGGTTGGGCGCACGGGTTTTGAGAGACTGCACTTTCCCGAAACGGCACAGAGAGGTGCCTTTGGTGCTGGAGCGGAGAATCATTTTGTTGACGATGGCGAGGATGAGCGCGTCCGCTACTTGCTATGGGGTGAACCTGGCCGGGGTTTTTAGGGGGGTGGGGTTTGCTTCGAGAAGCTCGTGGGGAGTGCTGATTTCCGTGCAGCCATCGCTGCATCGCTGGTCATTCTCCCGCGTCGATCTGGGCGCGCTGCAGTTTGTCGGAGTAGTCGACGTAGACGGATTTCCAGGTGGTGTAGAAATCGATGGCGCCGATACCGCCTTCGCGATGGCCGTTGCCGGTTTGCTTGACGCCGCCGAAGGGGAGATGGACTTCGGCGCCGATGGTGGGCGCGTTGATATAGGTGATGCCGGCTTCGAGGTCGCGCATGGCGCGGAAGGCGCGGTTGACGTCGCGGGTGTAGAGCGAGGTCGAGAGGCCGTACTGGATGCCGTTCGAAATGGCGATGGCGTCGTCGAAGCTCGCGCACTCGAGGATGCTGACCACGGGACCGAAGACTTCCTCCTGAGCGATGCGCATGCCGGGTTTGACCTTGGCGAAGATGGTGGGGGGGAAGAAGTGTCCTTTGGCGAACGCGCCCTTGGTCAGGGGCTTGCCGCCGGTCATCAGCTTCGCGCCTTCCTTCTTCGCGATTTCGCAGTAGCGGATCGAGGTTTCGATCTGCTGGCGGTTGACCTGCGGGCCCATCTGCACGGATTCGTCGAGGCCGTCGCCGACTTTGAGTTCTTCGGCGCGGTCGACCAGAGCGGAGATGAATTCCTTTGCGATGGCGCGGTGGACGGTGATGCGGCTGGTGGCGGTGCAGCGCTGGCCGGTGGTGCCGAAGGCTCCCCAGAGCGCGCCATCGAGGGCGAGGTCGAGGTTGGCGTCTTCGAGGACGATCATGGCGTTCTTGCCGCCCATTTCGAGGGAGCAGGGTTTGAAGAGGCCTGCAGCGGCCTGGCCGACGGTGCGGCCGACTTCCGACGAGCCGGTGAAGGAGATGGCCTGGACCTGGGGGTGCTCGACGAGGCGGGTGCCGACCTGGGAGCCGGCCCCGGTGACGACGTTGACCACGCCTGCAGGGACGCCGGCATCGACCAGCGCCTGGACCAGATTGAGGGTGGAGAGCGGGGTGTCCATGGCGGGCTTGATGATGCAGGTGTTGCCGCAAACCAGCGCGGGCAGGAGCTTCCAGGAGGGGATGGCCATGGGGAAGTTCCAGGGCGCGATCATGCCGCAGACGCCGACGGGCAAACGGACGCACATGGCGAACTTGTTGCGCAGCTCCGACGGGGTGGTGACGCCGAAGAGACGGCGGCCTTCGCCTGCCATGTAAAAGGCGGTGTCGATGGCTTCCTGGACGTCGCCGCGGGTCTCGGCCATGACTTTTCCCATCTCGCGGGTCATGTCCTGGGCGTACTGCTCCTTGCGGTCGAGGAGGATCTGGCCGGCGCGGTAGAGGATTTCGGCGCGTTTGGGGGCGGGAGTCAGCCGCCAGGTTTTGAAGGCCTCGGTGGCGGCGGCAACGGCCAGGTCGACGTCCTCGGCGGCGGAGGCCTGGAACTCGCCAACGACGTCGTCGTGGCGGGCGGGATTGATGTTGAGGAAGGTTTTGCGGGAGCGGGAGGGGACCCACTGGCCGCCGATGAGGTTTTGATAGGTTCGTGTCGTCATGGTATTTGGCAATCCAATTCTGGTAATCCGGCGGCTGCGAGCCGTCAAACAGTCACTCACGGAGCATTCATGGGAGAAACGGGTGCAGGCGAGGGGTTCCGCTGGGTTTTCTGGCTGGCGCGAAACCGGTTTCTAATCCACCTTCGAGCCGGTTCTTCCCAGGCGAGAAAAACGAGCACGGAGATCGCGACCAGCAATACGGGGCTTACCACGGCGTCAACGGCCCCGGCTCGGCTGAGGAAACGATGCGCCCACAGGCGAACGGGAACCTGCAGAAGATAAATGCTGTAACTTGCGCCGCCCAGCAGAACGAGCGTATTGGAAGACAGGACACGGGCCACGAATCCTTTACCATCCGCCAGTGAATAGAGCAGAACAGCAAAGGGGATGGCAAGCAACGAAACCCAGCGGCCATGAACGGTTGTTTCGATGATCGCGATACCGAGCAAAGAAGCGATTGCGAAAAGGATGGGATAGCGGGGCGGATTGGATCGAAGAAAAACGATGCCGCCGATCGCTCCCAGCAAGAATTCGGGAAGGCGCTCGATGGGAAGCGGAATGAAAAACAGTGTCCCTGACGAACCGGTAGGGTTCATTGTATGACCGAAGACGATCAGCAGGAGCAGCGAGACGGCTGCGATCCGGAGGACGCGCGAGGACGCCTTTTCAAGCGCAGGAACGGCGAATGGAAAAACGAGGTAGAAAACAGCCTCCACTGAAAGAGTCCAGGCAGGAGAATTCCAGATCTGCGCGTTCGCCGGGAGAAAGGGGTTCCACGCCTGGACCATCGCCACCACAGACAATCCCTGCCACGCGCTGTGGACGGCGTTCGGATAGCCGCTGGAGAAGGCGAAAGGAATCATTGCAACAAGCGAAAGGAAGTAGACGGGGTAGATCCGGGCAAAACGGGCTTGCCAAAAATGTCTCCGATTCTGCCCGCCCTGTATCTGGCCTTCGTAGGTGTAACTGAGGATGAAGCCGGAGAGAAGGAAGAACAGGGTGACAGAAGTCCAGCCATTGTCCAGAAGGCGATATAAGGGAGTGGAAAAGTTGTGCCGCAGCGCAAATCCCGCGCCGTAATGGAAGAAGACGACCTGCATCGCAGCGAAGAAGCGAACTCCGGTGAGCGCGGGGAGGGGCTTGCGATGAATCGGGCGAATCGGGGAGTCGCTCAGTTCGCGCAAATGCGGATTCACGGGGGTTTTCGTGAGCGGGACCATACTCCACGATAATCCAACAATCCGATCGGAAACCCCGGATTGTCGCATGAGTCCCTGGGTAAGCCCCAGGGAGGGTATTTGTTGGCCCGAGGCGCCGAATCGGGCGAGGCGCGCCACGCGCGTTGATCTCCTGAAGACGAATCCTCAGGATACGACGGAAGTGGTGGGTTGAACACAAAGGTGCCATTGACGGGAATAAACCCGGCTGCGAAAGTGCCGGAAGGATCGCAAAGCCTTACAATAAAGAAGACTTCTCTCAGGAAAAACTACCCCCTCGATGTCATCGAATGGATACAAGCCTCGTTTAGCACGATCGCACAGTCTGCGGTCTCTCTTCAGTGTCTTCTCCAACGATTTGGCCATTGATCTGGGCACCGCCAACACGCTTGTTTTTGCGGCGAACAAGGGCATAGTGGTCAACGAGCCGTCGATTGTAGCCATCAATAAGAACACCGGTGAAGTGGAAGCGGTGGGCAAGGAGGCCAAGGAGATGCTGGGCAGGACGCCCGGCAACATCGTGGCCATCAAGCCNNGCCGACTTCAAAGTCACCGAGAAGATGCTGAATTACTTCATCCAGAAGGCGCACAACCGGAAGATGCTGGTGCATCCACGGATCGTAATCGGCGTGCCTTCGGAGATTACGCAGGTGGAGAAGCGCGCGGTCGAGGACTCGGCGTATCGCGCGAAGGCCAGCGAAGTTTACCTGGTCGAGCAGGCGATGGTGGCGGCGATCGGCGCGGGACTGCCGATTACGGAGCCGAGCGGCAACATGGTGGTGGATATTGGCGGCGGGACCACGGACATCGCGGTGATTTCGCTGTCGGGCATCGTCTATTCGCGGTCGGTACGGATGGCCGGGAACCAGATGGACGAAGCCATCATGAATTACCTGAAGCGGAAATATAACCTGCTGATCGGCGAGCGGACGGCGGAGCAAATCAAGATTGATCTGGGATCGGCGTTTCCGCTGGACAAGCCGTTGACCATGGAGATCAAGGGGCGCAACCTGATCGAGGGCGTGCCCAAGACCATCACGGTGGATGACGGGGAAATCCGCGAAGCGCTGGGCGAGTGCATCGCCACGATTCTGAATGCGATCCGCGTGGCGCTGGAACGCACGCCGCCGGAGCTGAGCGCGGATATCAGCGACCGCGGCATCGTGCTGACCGGGGGCGGAGCGCTGATCAAGAACCTGGACAAGCGGATTCGCGAGGAAACCGGGCTGCCGGTTTCGATTGCAGACGATCCGCTGGCCAGTGTGGTGCTGGGCACGGGCAAGATGCTCAGCGATTTCCGCCTGCTGAAGAAGATCAGGATCGACGGTTGACGGCCGGCGCGGCGGCAACATAAGCAAGGCTCCCAGGCCCAAAGTTCATGGAATCGTTTTTCAGCCGATACCGCAACGCGCTGGTGCTGATTGCCGTGCTCCTGGCGCAGGTGATCGGCCTGGCGGTGCAGGTGCGCCGGCCCGACCCAGGGGAGGCGGATAAAGGCGGAGTGCGCCTGATTCGTTCCTGGGTGGTGGGTGTGGTGACGCCGCCGGAGCGGCTGCTGCATGGCACGGGCAGGGGAATCCGGGGGCTGTGGACGAATTACGTGGACCTGATCCACGTCCGGCAGCAGAATAAGGCCCTCAAGTCAGAGCTGGACCGGGTGCGCCTGGAAGAGGACTCGATGGCCGAGGACGCGCGGCAGGGACAGCGGCTGCAGGGGCTGCTGGGATTCAAGGAAAAATACGTCTACAAGACGGTGGCGGCTCAGGTGATCGGAACATCGGGCACGGAGCAGTCGCAGGTTCTGCTGATCGACAAGGGGTCGAAGGACGGCATCAAGCCGGACATGCCGGTGATCACGCCGGACGGCATCGTGGGCAAGACCAGGGACGTGTTCCGGCACACCAGCCAGGTTCTGGAGATTTCCGACACGACCAGCGGCGCGGGAGTGATCCTCGAGAAGACGCGGATTCGCGGGGTGCTGCGGGGGGATACGTGGGGACAGCCGGAGATCGTCAACGTGTCGCCGGACGAACGGATTCAGCGGGGGGAGGCGGTGCTGACCAGCGGCGGGGACGCGATTTATCCGCGGGGGCTGGCGGTGGGAACGGTGGACCGGGTGAGGCCCGATCCCGAGGGGACGCTGGTGAACGTGCTGATCAAGCCCTCGGCGAACCTTTCCCGCCTTGAAGAGGTGCTGGTGATTACCAGCACCGGCGAGGCGATGCCCTCGGAGATGCAGCAGGACCTGACGGACGCCGACCAGGCCGAGCAGAAGGCGTCGGACGTGCTGGCGGAGCGGCTGCCTTCGCGCGTGGATCCGAACGCGCCGGCGGACCAGCAGCAGCAACCTGAGGACGACAGCGCCGACGAAGGCGCGGCTCGCCCGGTGAAGCCGCCGGCAGCTCTGCATCCAGACCGCTACACGCCATCGGATACGCCCCCGGCTACGGATCTGGTGCCAGGGCAGAAGATCACCGACGGGCAGAGCCAAGCGACGAGCGTCAACGAAAATGGCGCGGAGAATCCACCGAAAGCGGCAACGAATCCGGAGAGCGCGGCTCCAGGAACGACGGCAAAGCCGGGCAACGGCAAACCGGCAACAAAACCGGCCGGCAGCACGACTACGAAACCTAGGCCGAAACCGGCTGCGCCCCCTGCGCCGGGAAATCGGACGGCGCCAGGGGGGCAGCCGGCGGCGACCAGCCCGCCAGCAACGAATCCTGCTCCGAACCCGCCGAGCCAGACCACTCCTCAGCCACAGCAGGGAGGCGACTGAGCATGGCTCTGATGGCGTCCTCGCGGCGCGAGGCAGGGACGAAGTCGTTCCCCCTGGTGATCTATGTTGTGGTTCCGCTGCTGGCGCTCGGCCTGCAGTCGCTGCTTTCGCTGCACTTCAGCCGATTCGACCTGGTCGACCTGCCGCTGCTGGTGACGATCTACTACGCGATCACGCAGCGGGAGCCGGTGAGCGGCACGCTGGTGGGGGCGCTGATCGGGATCGCCCAGGATGCCCTGACGCATCACGCGCTCGGCATTTTCGGGATTTCGAAGGCGGTGATCGGCTACATGGCGGCTTCGCTGGGGGTGCGCGTGGATACGGACAACCACGGTACCCGGCTGCTGCTGACGTTCAGCTTTTCGCTGGCGCAGACCGTGATTTTGTGGCTGCTGCAGCGCCACATGCTGGGCCAGCCGGTGGCGTGGCATGGGTTCCATGAGCTGGTTCGGGCGACGGTGAACGCGCTGCTGGCAGTGGTCCTGTTTGCGCTGCTCGATCTGACCCGGCGAACGGAATACTGAGGGAGACTTTGGACTCAAACGTACCCAAACCCGCCACAAATGGGGGATGGAAAAGCGCAAGGCTGCATCCGGATGCGGGTTACAATCGTCCTAAGGAGTACGGCGCCTCGCCGGACAGGGGAATGCCGTTGCACGGGTTCAGCCAGGGTCCCCGGTCTTCTGGCGGCCAGTCCGGAACAGGAAACCCCTACTCCATGAAGAATCTCTCGCGCCCCGTCCTGCTGCTGTGTAGTGCCGCCCTCCTCGCGCTGACCGCAGTCGCGCAAACCCAGAATCCAGGGCCAACGACGCCGGCGGGATCGAAGCCGGCCGCGCCGGCTGCGCCCGCTGCCAAAGGAGCGCAGGGGCAAGCGAACGCCTCGACCGCCGCAGCGGCGACGCCCGATACTTCGAGCGCGTATTTCCACTACATGGTGGCGCACGAATACGAGGAGATGGCGACGACTCTGGGACGCACCGAGTACGCGACGCGGGCGATCGAAGAGTACAAGACGGCGCTGAACGCCGATCCTGCCTCGAAGTACCTGAACAGCCATCTGGCGGAGCTGTACTTCAGGACGGGGCGGATTCGCGAGGCGGTGGTGGCGGCGCAGGATCGGATCAAGCAGGATCCGAACGATCTGGACGCGCACCGGCTGCTGGCGGATGTGTATCTGCGCTCGCTGGGCGACAACCAGCAGCAGGAAGTTTCAGCGCAGATGCTGAAGCTGGCCATCGGCGAATTCCAGAAGATTGTGCAGCTGGCGCCGAACAATCCGGAAGACCATCTGATGCTGGCGCGGCTGTACGCGGCCGATCACGAATCGGCGCAGGCCGAAGAGCAGCTGGCGGCGGCGCGCAGGATCGATCCGGGCTCAGAAGAGACGGCGCTGATCGCGAGCCAGTTCTACACAGACGTGGGAGACGCGAAGCGCGCCATCGATGTTTTGCAGGCGCTGCCGGACGACGACCAGACCTCGCGCACCCAGACCCAGCTGGGAAAGATCTACGACCAGCAGAAGGACACGAAGAACGCGATCGCGGCCTACCGGAAAGCGCTCGACCTGGAGCCGGATGACCTGGATGTGGAGCGGAAGCTGGCGGCCGATCTGCAGGCGGACAACCAGACGGACCAGGCGCTGCAGGCGTGGAAGGACATCGCCGCGGGGGATCCGAGCGACGCTGAGGCGGAGTTGCAGATTGCGGAGATCGACGAACACAACGGGAAGTTCGACGATGCGCTGGCCGCGGTGAAGAAGGCGCATGAGCTGGCGACGGACTCCCTGGACGTGCAGTTTCACGAAGCGATGATCGACGATGCTCTGGGACGGCTGGACGACGCCGCGAAGGATTACGAGCAGCTGGCGACGGCGACGGAGCACGCCAGCGGGCAGTACTCCGACGACGAAAAGGGCAACTACGTCACGATTCTCGTGCACCTGGCCGAGGTCTACCGCGAGCAGAATCGTCCGGACCAGGCCATTGCGACGTACGAGAAGATGGTGGCGCTGGGCGGCGACCTGCCGGCGCAGGCCTACGACCAGGAAGTGGAAACCTGGCGCGAGGCGCACGATTACGACAAGGCTGTAGCCGTGGCGAAGACAGCCGTGGACAAGCTGCCGAAGAACGTGGGCGCGAAGCTGACCCTGGCGCGGCAACTCGCCGACACCGGCCATGCCGACGAGGGGCTGGCGATGGCGAAGGGCCTGCAGCAGAGCGATCCGAAGAATATGGAGATCTACTTCCAGCTGTCGCAGATCTATACCGATCTGCGGAAGTGGAAGGAAGCCTCGGAAGTGCTGGACGACGCCGAGAAGCAGTCGCCGAAGAAAGAGGACCAGACCATGGTTCTCTTCGATCGCGCGATGATGGCGGACCGCGCGAAACACTACGACGAGGCGGAGGCGGATTTCCGCAAGGTGCTGGCGGTGGATCCGGACAATGCGCTGACGCTGAATAATTTTGGATTCATGCTGGCGGATCGGGGCGTGAAGCTGGATGAGGCGCTGACCATGATCCGCAAAGCGGTACAGCTGGAGCCGACGAACTACGCTTACCTGGATTCGCTGGGCTGGACGTATTTCCGGATGGGACAGTTTACGCAGGCTGAGGACAATCTGCAGCGCGCCATTTCGCGGGGCGCGAACGATCCGACGGTGCACGATCATCTGGGCGACGTCTACGAGAAGACCGGGCGGCTGAAACAGGCGGCGGCGCAGTGGGAGCTCTCGCTCAACGAGTACGCACACACTGCGGAAGCCGACATGGACGCGGGCGACGTAGGCAAGGTGCAGAAGAAGCTGGACAGCGCGCGCGTGCGGCTGGCGCGGGAGTCGGGGAGCCCGCAGACGGGCGGCAAGCCGGAGTAGGGAACCGGCTTAGCGACTGGCTTTCCAGGAATTCCTATAGCTCAGGGTTTGTGCGTGGCGCCTTCGAAGGCGGCGCGGCCCATCTGCTCCCAATCCTCTGGACTGAGGCCAAATTCTTTGAGGATAGCCTCGTGCAGGATGCTTTCTCCGTCCGCGTGCGGGGAAGGCTCCGCGGCGAGCCCCCGGGGTATTTCTCCAACGATCCGCTCGCGTTCCTGCGGCGCGTTCGCCATAGCGAGCGACAGAGGGTCGACGATGGTTTCCAGGAGGTTGCGGACCGCCGGAATCTTGTTGTCCGGTACGGCGTCGAGCAGCATGTGAGCCTGCTGCCGTTGTTGTGCGGCGTCCGGTTCCATCGGTTTCTCCGTGGCGGGGAATGACTCGCGCTGGCTAAAGTCTCCGCCGATGGGAGCCTCGTGTCAAAGCACACTACACTGTTTTCATGCCAGGGCTGACGGCTTTGCCGGCGGGGTGCGCGGTTCCGGAGCATGGGCCTCTCGCGCAGCGCCGCTTCCCCGAGCCTGACCATCCTTACCGCTCTCCCTTTCAGCGCGACTGCGGGCGCATCATTCATGCGCGCGCCTTTCGCCGGCTGGCGGGCAAGACGCAGGTGTTCACGCATCGCGGTTCCGATCATTTCCGCAGCCGCCTGACCCACACCATGGAAGTGGCGCAGATCGCGCGCACCATCGCGCGGGCGCTGGGGCTGAACGAAGACCTGACCGAGGCGCTGGCGCTCGCGCATGACATCGGGCATCCGCCCTTTGGGCACGCCGGGGAACGGGCCCTCGATGAGGCGCTGCAGGGTCAGGGGCTGCGCTTCGATCACAATCTGCACGCGCTGCGCATCGTCGAGCATTTCGAAAACCGGCATCTCGAATTTCGCGGACTGAATCTCACCCTCGCGGTGCGGGAGGGCATCGTGAAGCACTCGCACGACTACTCCGCGCAGGAGCATCCGGAGCTGGCGGAGTATTTTGTGGATCGGCGTCCGCCCCTCGAGGCGCAGCTGATCGACCTGGCCGACGAAATCGCCTACCTTACGGCGGATCTGGACGACGGCATGGAGGCCGAAATTCTGACGTTGCAACAAATCCGGGGCGAAGTTAGTCTGTTCGAGCGCTACTTCGCGCCAATTGCCGGGACGCACCCAGGCGCGCCGGACAAGCTGCTGTTCCAGGAAGCACTGAAGCTGATGCTGAATGCTCTGGCCGACGATCTGGTGATGGAGATCAGACGGCGCATACGGGAGCACGGCATTCAGGATTTGGAAGGGATTCGCCAGGCTCCGGAGCGGCTGGCCGCGTTTTCCACAGAAATCGAGCGGCTGCGGCGCGAAGCGAAGGAATTCCTTTACCAGAACCTGTATCTTTCAGAGGACCTGAAGCGCGGACACAGAGAGGCGGAGCAAGTGATTGCCGAACTGTTCGCAGCGTGGATGGCCGACCCCGCTCAGCTGCCGCCGAGCCACTTCAACCAGGTTGAGGAGGAAGGCGCGGCCAGGGTGGTTGCCGACTATATTGCTGGAATGACAGATCACTTTATTTTGGAATCGCATCGAAGCATAAGGAAGACGGTGGTTCCGAGCCGGTCGTAACTTCTCCCCAGAAGTGTTGAGCCCAGGAATTCGTTGTAAGTAACCGAGGCTGCCCGGTTTGCGCGATCACCCCTCGAGGAGGTAAGGAGAGGGGCATGTTCATGTCGGTTTTGTACTCGTGGGCCCATTTTTTTGTGGGAGCTGTCGCCGGTTGCTGGATCGGTGTCATGGTTGGCTGCGGCGTTGCGCTTCTCCTGGCGGGGCGGAGGGTGCGGCAACTGGAGGCCGCCAACCTGCTGCTGCGCGTTCAGCTTCATGCGCGGAGAGAGCAGCAGCCCGGCGGGCTGAGGGCAATCGGGCACGGTCTGGCGCTGCCGCGTTCAGGCGGGAGCCGGAAAGCAGATGCGCGGATGAGCCGGATCGCGCGCGTCAATTAGCGGCCGGAACCAGTAACCGAGGTGCGATAAGCTCCAGAGGTGAGCCGAAAACTACTTCTTTCGTGGAGCAGCGGCAAGGACAGCGCGTGGGCTCTGCATTGCCTGCGCCAGGGCGGCGACTACGAGGTTGCCGGGCTGCTGACCACACTCAACGCAGCATTCGATCGGGTGGCGATGCACAGCACGCGTCGCGCTTTGCTGGAGGCGCAGGCTCNNGCTGCATGCGGTGCCCCTGCCGTGGCCGTGCTCCAACGCGCAATATGAGGCGGCGATGCGAGCGGCCTGCGACGCGGCGCTTGCCGAGGGCATCGAGGCGATTGCCTTTGGCGACCTGTTTCTGGAAGACGTGCGGCGCTATCGCGAGGAGCGGCTGGAAGGAACTGGCCTGAAGCCGGTCTTTCCGGTCTGGGGCAAGGACACGCGCCTGCTCGCCGAGGAGATGATCGCGGGGGGCCTGCGCGCGCGCATCGTGTGCGTCGATCCGAAAAAGCTGCCGGCGGAGTTTGCCGGGCGGGAATTCGATGTGGATTTTCTGCGCGATCTCCCCGAGGGAGTGGATCCCTGCGGCGAAAACGGGGAGTTTCACAGCGCGGTTTATGCGGGACCGATGTTTCGCGAGCCGATTCCGATCGAGAGCGGGGAAGTGGTCGAGCGGGATGGATTTGTGTTTGCCGACGTGCGGCTGGCGGAGCTGGCGCCGGCGTAAGCGGACGCCATCTCCCCGGACTACAATCGCCGCATGGTCATTCACACATTCGCGTTTCGCTGGAAACCCGGCGTTGCGGAGGAGCAGCGGCAGCGCGTGATCGACACCGTGCGCAGCCTGCAGGGGAGGATTCCGGGCCTCGAGGAGACGTGGGTGGGCGTCAACTTCTCTCCGCGATCGCACGGCTACGAGCTGGGTGGGGTGATGAAGTTCACGGATCGCGCCGCCCTCGCCGGGTATGGCGCGCATCCGGCGCATCAGGAGCTGCTGGCGTGGCTGATGCCGCTGATTCTGCCGATCGAAGTGGATTTCGAAGCGTAGACGCGCCGCCTGCAAACGGACGCTGCATCGTTCCAGCGGCTTCGAAAATCCTATAGCCTGAAAGTTGATGGCTGCAGTCGAGGAAACGGACTTCGTTATTGTAGGCGCGGGGATCGCGGGGCTGCGTGCCGCGATTGGCCTGGCTGCGGATGGCGCGCGCGTGCTGGTGGTGACGAAGGAAGCGCTCGACGAATCGAACACTTACTATGCGCAGGGCGGAATTGCCGTTGCGATGAGCGGCGAGGAAGACGTCGCGCTGCATCTGGACGATACGGTGAATGCGGGCGACGGCCTGGTAAACCGCGAGGCGGCGCGGGTGCTGGTGGAGGAAGGGCCGCTGCGCGTCGAGGAGCTGCTGCGCTGGGGAACGGAGTTCGACCGCGAAGGCGGGAAGCTGATGCTGACGCGCGAGGGCGCGCACAGCCGCAATCGGATTCTCCACGCGCACGGCGACGCAACGGGGGCGGAAATTGGACGGTCGCTCCTGCGCCATGCTCGGGCCGTCGAGAAGATCACGCTGCTGGAATGGACGACGACCACGGACCTGTTGATTGAGGACGGAGCGATTGCCGGTGTTGGCCTGCTCGATCGCGACGGCCAGGGGACGCGGGCGCGAGCGCGCGCTGTGCTGCTGGCGAGTGGCGGCGCGGGACAGGTCTACAGCGATACGACGAATCCGGCAGTTGCGACCGGCGACGGCATTGCGATGGCGTGGCGCGCCGGGGCCGAGATTGCCGACATGGAGTTCTACCAGTTCCATCCCACGGCGCTGAGTCTGCCGGGCGTGCAGCGCTTTCTGCTGTCGGAAGCGTTGCGCGGCGAAGGAGCGTACCTGCGGAATGCACGCGGGGAGCGCTTCATGGAGCGCTATCACCCGCTGCTGGAGCTGGCGCCGCGCGATGTGGTGGCGCGAGCGATCACACGCGAGGGGATGGGGCCGGCAGGCGAGGCGCTGCCTGTCTATCTCGACATGCGGCACGTGACGAAAGTCGATCCAGCGACGCGGTTTCCGGGGATTTCGAAATTCCTGGCCGAGCATGGACTGGCGTTGCGGCGCGACCTGATCCCGGTGCGCCCGGCGGCGCATTATCTGATGGGCGGAGTGCGGACCGACGTGCATGGACGGACGTCGCTTCCCAGGCTATACGCGGCGGGCGAGGTGGCCTGCACGGGCGTGCATGGGGCGAACCGACTGGCGAGCAATTCGTTGCTGGAGGGCCTGGTGTTTGGGGCGCGCGCAGCGGAGGCGATGCGAGTAGAGGCAGGGTACAGGGTACAGGGTGCAGGGTACAGGGATGCCGTGCGGGGAGACACGCGCGCAGCCGGAAGCGACGACTCGGCGCGTGTGCTGCGTGAATTGCAGCAGACGATGTGGGAGAAGGCTGGTTTGCTGCGCGATGCGGAAGGCCTGGGGGAAGCGGGCGAAGCGATCCGCGCTTTTGAAGGCGAGAATCTGATGGGGTTCGATCGGCCGCAGGTGGAATTGCGAAATTTGCAGACGGTTGCGGCGTTGATTGTCCGCTCGGCACTGGCACGGCACGAGAGCCGGGGCGCACACTACCGCAACGACTTTCCGAAACGCGACGATGCGCAGTTCGGGAAGCATTCTCTGGTTTCGAAGGGCAGAGACGTGACGTTCGTCGATTTTCAGAGGACGGAAGCGCTCGCCTGACTTATTTGTGCAGCAGTTTGAATGCGTGCGTCCACTCGTTCTTCGTAAACCCGAGGATGCACCACAGCATGCAGAGCGGCTCGATGGCGCGCGCGGCTTCCACCGTGCCCATGTCCGCGGTCTCCCAGCCAAACTGGTCGAGGATCCCGGTCACCGTTTTCTTGGCCGCGTCATTGTTGCCGCAGATGAACATGGTGGGCCGAACGCCGCCGCCGTACTGCGGATTGACCATCTGCGGAGCGCCGACGGAGTTGAAGGCTTTGACCAGGTGCGCGTCGGGAAATTCCTTCTGCAGGTTCTCCATGAGCGACTCGTTGGGGCCGGTGCTGAACCGCAGAACGCCATGGTCCGGCGGCGCCTCCGCGATGGGGTTGCAGGTGTCGATCACGGTCTTGCCTTTGATATTGTCGTTGCCTGCACTGCGCAGCACAGCCGCCGCGGCATCGCCTTTAACCGCTAGGATGATGATTTCGGCGAAGGCTGCCGTTTCGCTGGAACTCCCGAGGCGCGCTTTGGGGTTGGCCTTGTTCCAGTCGGCGAGCTTCGCGGGCTCCCGCGTGCCGATCATCGCCTCATGTCCATGCTTGAGAAATCCAGCCGCGAGCGTTTGCCCCACGGCTCCCGATCCGAGAACGCCGACTTTCATAACCAATCCTCCTCACCAATGCAGAGAAACTATAACGCGACGAGATGAAAGCGGGAAACCATCAGGCGGGGCGGCCGGGAGCGGCGGCGGGAAGAATCCGGCTGAGAACGGCGAAGATCGCGAGGATGGAGACGATCACCACAAGGGACGTTCCGGCAGGGATTTCGATCCAGCGCACGGCCAGCATTTTGAAAGCGACAAAGCCGAGGATGCAGGCGAGCCCGTAATGCAGCAGGTGGAAGCGGTCGAGCATGGAAGCGAGGGCGAAGTAGAGCGCGCGGAGGCCGAGGACGGCGAAGATATTCGAGGTGAAGGCGATCCAGAAGTTGCGGGTGACGGCCAGGACCGCGGGGATGGAATCGAGCGCGAAGATCAGGTCGGTGGCCTCGACCGCGATGATGACCAGCAGAAGGGAAGAGAGCGCGAGGCGCGTGCCTTTTGCGTAGCGGAGACAGCAATCGCGAATCCAGCGGATGGGCCCGCGAGCCGTGGTCGCGCCGGGTTTGGTGAAGAGCAGGCGGATGGCGGCGAAGGCCAGCAACAAGCCGAAGGCGTACTGAACCCAGGCGAAGTGCGCGAGCAACGTGGTTCCCGTGGCGATGAGGAGGCCGCGCAGCACGATGGCGCCGAGGACTCCCCACAGCAGCACGCGTCGCTGCTGCTCCGCGCCGAGGTGGAAAGCGCGAAACAGTAACAGAAAGACGAACAAATTATCGATGCTGAGCGAGCCTTCGATCAGGTAGCCGGTGAGGAATTCGAGCGCCGGCTGTTTGCCGCTGGTGCGCGCCAGGTAGAGCGAGAAGGCGCAGGCAAGCAGGGCGAGAAACGCGGTCCAAAGCCAGGCGACGCGGGGGGATACGTTGCGGCCGCGACGCTGCAGGAGCGCGAGGTCCACGATGAGCAGAGCGGCGACGAGCGAGAAGAAGGCGAGCCAGTGGTGGGGCATCGCGGGCGGCTAGCGTTGATCGAGGAGGCGAATGGTTTCGAGGATGGTGTCGCCGGCGATGGTCAGGCTCTTCGCGCTGAGCTTGTCCATGGTGTCCTCGGCGGTGTGCCAGTATGCGTTGTTGTAGCCGTAGTCCAGGTCGATGAGGTCGGCACAGGGCACGCCGCGATGGACGAAGGGCAGGTGATCGTCTTCGTCGGAGGTTTTGTTCTCGAAGAAATACGACTGCCAGCCGTATTCGGACGCCGCCTGATAGATCAGGTCCTCGAGCCAGGGCGTGGAATTGAGGTCGCGCTGGATGTCGAGATCGCGATCGCCGAGCATGTCGGCGAGGATGAAGGCCTTGATGCGCTTCAGCGTGCCGTCTGCCTGCCATTTTTCGGCGAGATGCTTGCTGCCGTAAACGGAGTCGGCATCGGTCCAGCTTTTGATCGCTTCTTCGCCATCGGTGAAAAGCAGCCAGACGCTGTAGCCGTCGAGGGTTTTGCCGCGCAGGTAGTTGGCCATCTCGATCAGAAGGCCGGTGGTCGAGCCGCCGTCGTTGGCGCCGATGTAATGAATGTCGCGCAGCGGATAGTTGGTCTCGTAGTGCGAGGCGAGGACGATGACCCCGTCCTTCTTGCCCGGGAAACGCACGATGAAGTTGTGCATCTCCATGGGGCCGGCAGGCGTGTTGGTGGTGAAGGTGTCCTCTTCGAGCTGATCGCGGCGAAATTGGGTTTTCAGGAATGCTTCGGCTTTGGCGTGACCGGGGCTGCCGATCCAGCGCGGGCCGACGGCGACAAACTGGCGGGTGTAGTCGAGGGCGCGCTTGCCGTCAAATTGCGGCAGGCCCTGCGCGCGAGCGCTGGAAAGTGCCGCGGCAAGCAGGAGCGCAGCGAGGAGAGCGGATCGTCTCACGCGGCAGCCTTTGCGGCGCGTCTTTTGCGCGTCGCCGGGTGCACCATCCAGGACACACCGATGCCAAGGAGGTAGAGGACGAGCATGGGGCTGGCGAAAACGCACATGGTGAGCACGTCGGAGGTGGGCGTGATGATGGCCGCGATGATGAAGATGAGGAGAATGGCGTAGCGGAAGTTTTTCCAGAGGAACTTCGGGCTCACGATGCCGAACAAGGAGAGAAACATAATAAGGATGGGCAGCTCAAAGGTGATGCCGAGGCCGAGGATCACGGTGAGGAAGAGGTCGGTGTATTCGTTGATCTCGATGAGGGCGCGAAAATCCTGGTTGAAGCTCAGCAGAAAATCGAGCGAGCCGGGATAGACCCAGCGGTATCCGAAATACGCGCCTGCAAGGAACAGGCCGATCGTCGCCGACATGAAGGGGACGACGTAGCGGCGCTCGTTTTTGTAGAGGCCGGGCGAGATGAACAGCCACACTTCGTAGAGCACGAAGGGGCAGGCGAGGATGCAGCCCGCCATGAAGCTGATCTTCAGGTACATGTTAAAGGGGTCGATGGGGTTGTGATACACGAGCTGGGTGGGCAAGTGGTGCTTGGCCAGCGCGATGAGGATCGGCTTTTCCATGAAGTAGTAAATCTTTTCGTGGAAGAACCACGCGATGAAGAAGCCGACGATAAGGTAGATGGCGGAGTGGATGATGCGGCGGCGCAGCTCGGCAAGATGCTCGAGCAGGCTCATGCCGGGGAGTTCGGCGCGCTCGGTGACGGCGGCGCGCGCGCGATCGACGAGGTCAACCATGGTGCAGAGACTCGCTGGGTACAGCGGATTCGACGGTCTCGGCGCCGGTTGTAGCGGAGCCGGTGCCGTTGGTGTGCGCAGTCAGGTCGACCGGGGCCGGCGGTGCGGGAGCCGGGACGATGCCGGGGGCGATGGCGACTTCGGCGGGGGACGGCGTGACTTCGTGTGGATCCGTAGACGCGTTGGCTGGCTCAACCGGGGCTGCAAACGGGGCGCTCGTGCTTACCGGCGTGCCCGTCGATGGGGGCAGGATGGTGGGCGAGGCGGCGTTCTCGGCGGTAGTCGCCGGCAGGGCCTCGGCGGTCTTCAGCGCCTGTTGCTCGGCGAGCTTCTTGCGCCGCTCCTCGTCCTCCATGTTGCGCAATTCTTCCTGAATCTGGAACTTGAACTCGTTGCTGGCGCGCCGAAACTCGGCGAGCAGCTTCCCGATGGTGCGCCCGATTTCCGGCAGCTTCTTCGGGCCGAAAAGCACCAGAGCCAGCAGGAAGATGAAGATGGAGTCGCCGAAATGCATGAATAGCTCATGATACCCGCCGCGATTGACGGGTCACAAATGGGGCCCCACACGCCCGCTCGGTGAGCCTCCTGCCCCGCCAGGGGCATTGATCCTTGTTGAAGCTGCGGTTAAACTAATTGCATCGACAAGCCTTTGCGGGCTGCCGTTTTTGCGACGAAGCCCGCAACCGGTGCGTCTAAGAAGTAGAGGCTGCAACATCCCCGTTGGCTGGGCGGGCTCCGATAGCCGCAGCGAGCTGACTGCATGCCGGGTTTGGCTTTCAACATCCCCGTCCAGATTGGTACGAGCCCATAAAGGCACGGGCCGAAACGGACTGAAGGCGGCGTATCGTGAGTGTTCTGGAAGAAGTTGCTGTACCTGCATCTGCCGAGGTGTGTTCCCTCGACAGCTATCTTGTGCTGCCGGATAACAGCATGGATGAGCGCATTGCTGTGGCGCGGCGCGCGCTGGGCAAGACGACGATCCTGCTGGGGCACCACTACCAGCGCGACGAAGTGATCCGCTTCGCCGACTTCACCGGCGACTCCTACAAATTGTCGAAAGTGGCCGCGGAGACGGACGCGAACTACATCCTCTTCTGCGGCGTGCATTTCATGGCGGAGAGCGCCGACATTCTGGCGCACGAAGGACAGCAGGTGATCCTGCCGGATCTGAATGCGGGCTGCTCCATGGCGGACATGGCGGAGATCGGCCAGGTGGAGGAGTGCTGGGAGACGCTGCTCAACGCGGGGATGAGCGAGAACGAAATTCTGCCAGTCACCTATATGAACTCCTCGGCGGCGATCAAGGCTTTTTGCGGAGAGCGGGGCGGACTGGTTTGTACTTCGTCGAATGCGCGCAAGGCGTTCGAGTGGGCGTTTGCGCGCGCGAAGAAGATTCTCTTTCTGCCCGATCAGCACCTGGGCCGCAACACCGGTCATGCGATGGGCATTCCGCTGACGGAAATGGTGGTCTACGACCCGTGGCAGATTGGCGGCGGCATTACGCCGGAGCGGCTGCGCGCGACGAAGGTCGTTTTGTGGAAGGGACACTGCTCGGTACACCAGCGGTTCCTGCCCGAGCATGTCGACAAGGTCCGGGCAAAGTATCCGGGGATTCAGGTGATCGTGCACCCGGAATGCCGAATTGAGGTTTGCGAAAAGGCCGATGCGATGGGCTCGACGGAAGGGCTGATCCGGATTGTGAGGGAAGCGCCGCAAGGTTCGAGCTTCGCGATCGGCACGGAGATTCATCTGGTGAACCGGCTGGCGAAGGAGTTTGCGCCACAGGGCAAGAAGATCGTCACGCTCGACGATACCGGTTGCCTGTGCACGACGATGTACCGCATCAGCCCGCAGCATCTGGCGTGGGCGCTGGAGAACCTTGTGGAAGGGCGCGTGGTGAATCGCATTCAGGTGCGCGACGATGTGAAATACTGGGCGCGCGTGGCGCTGGACCGCATGCTGGAGATCAGGACCTGAGGTTCCAGGGCCCGCGGGCCGGGAGTGTATGAAAACCTTTACGCTTGACGAAGCGCAGGCGTTGCTGCCGATTGTGGAAGGGCTGCTGAACCGCGCCATCGAAGCGAAACAAGCCGCGGTCGATTTGCAGGAAGAGATGGCCGCGCTGGTACGGCGCGTGTTCGTGAGCGGCGGAATGTTCCTGGACATTGTGGCGGCGCAGAAGCGCAAAGTCACCCTGGAAGCTCTGGTGCAGCGCGCGAAAGACGCGCTCGAGGAGATCGACGCCATCGGCGTGCAGATCAAGGATCTGGATACCGGGCTGCTCGATTTTCCCTGCCTGCTGGAAGGCGAGACGGTGCTGCTGTGCTGGAAGCGTGGCGAGGCGCGCATCGACTTCTGGCATCGCATCGAGGACGGATTCGCGGGAAGGCAGCCGATTGACGCGCGGTTTCGGCGGGCCGCGCCGGAAAAGCTGAACTGACAGATGCAGTACTATTGCAGGGTTGTGAAGCATGAAGTTAGACAGTTCTTCGGAGCAAAGCTGCGATGCGCCCTACCCGCCAAAAAAGGACAAGCTCTAGCGCATTGGTATTGAGCCATCTAAGTGGGATTAAACGAGCATTGCTTGAGGGCGAAAAGCGGCCGGCGTTCTTGGAGTTCCTTCGGCAGACCGACGATCGCCGCGGGCTATATACGCTCTACGACCATACCGGTCGTCTGTACTATGCAGGCAAAGCGTCCGACCTGCCGCGAAGACTGGACCAACATCTCAGCGATAGGCTCGCGGACAGTTGGGACGAAATGACGCTCTTTTTTCTTAGCGGTTCAGCGGACATCGCCGAACTTGAGGGTCTTCTCGTAGCGGCGGCTCATCCTCCCGGCAACAAGCAGAGACCTCGCTTTGGGTCCGACAGGCGGAAAGAACTCCAGAAATTCCTGCGGCAGGACGCGATGGAACAAATCGACAAGGTCGTCTACCCTCATAAGATTCGTCCCGACAAGGAGGAGAATCCAGACACACTGTCCGGCCGAATAACGCCAAAAAAGCTGAAGTCCTTGAAGCAAGCAAAGTTGGCTACGGTGTTGGGGATTACCCGAGGCAGGGTCAGTCAGCTAGTTAACAAAGAGCCGAATAAATACACGGTCTTGCGAAGGTACATCCAAGAGGCGGGGCGGCGCGACAGCGTGTTGCTTCTACTTGAGAAAGAAAAAGCGGATTGATTTAGTCTCCGTCGAGGGTTCGTCCGCGAATAGACTGACCCTCCGCCCTGTTTTCCCCCGATGAAAGGGCCCCGGGAAGGCAGCCGATCGACGCGCTTCCGGCGTGCCGCGCCGGAAAAAGTGAATTAAGACGCTGCGCACTTTGCGGACCTCGCGCTAATGGAACTCCAGATAGCCGGCTGGCGAAATGATCACGGTTCCGCCGAACGTGCATCACCGGCGGCGCAGCTTCCTGGCCTCTTCTTTACGGGTTTGATGAATCAGGCCCGCCACATCATCCGGCGTGTAACCCATGTGACCTTTTTGGCGGCCCGCCTGCTGAGAAGCATCGAGCAGTGCCCGAATACGAACGGCCCGATAAGTTCGAAATGCCTCGCGAAAGAGTTCGCTGATTGTACGGCTTTCGGCTTTTGCGATCGCAGTTACCTGTTCCGCCAGGTCCGGCGGCAGAGAAATCGTGAATTGGCGGGTAGTTCGCTGCATACGGATACATTACACAGTAATGCAAAGTAATGCAAACAGGACAAACGAATCCTGGCCTCCCTGGGCAGCGCGCCCCATGACAACTGTCATATCGCTTTGCTGACAAAGCCCACTGGGGCCGGGCGCGTTTTCCGGCGATCCTGTCTATGCCGCTGAAATCCCTCAAAGCGGCAGGAGAGCAAGCGATGTCAGCAACCGCAGTCATTACCGCAACCGGGCCGGCGGCGTGGCCCATGCCGCTTTCGCAGACCAGGACCGTGGCCAAACTGCATTCCGTGACCAAGCGCTACGGGCCGATCACCGCGCTCGACAACTTTTCGCTGGAGCTGGGCGCCGGTGAAGTGGTCGCGCTGCTGGGTCCGAACGGCGCAGGCAAAACCACCGCTGTGCGGCTGCTGCTGGGGCTGATTGCGCCCAACACGGGCAGCGTGCGGGTGCTGGGGCGCGATCCCCGCGATGCTGAGACGAGGACGCGCATCGGCGCCATGCTGCAGGTAGCCCGCGTGCCGGAGATGCTGCGCGTGCGCGAACACATCGACCTGTTCCGCAGCTACTATCCCCATCCGCTGCCGGCAGCCGAGGTCCTGCGCATCGCGAAGCTCGAGGGCATCGCGGATCAGCTGTTCGGCAAGCTTTCCGGCGGGCAGAAGCAGCGGGTGCTGTTCGGGCTTGCGCTGTGCGGGAATCCCGATCTGATTTTCCTGGACGAGCCGACGGTGGGCATGGATATTGAGTCGCGCCGCGGCTTGTGGGATCAGGTGCGGGCGCTTTCCGCGGCGGGTAAGACGATTCTGCTGACCACGCACTATCTCGAAGAGGCGGACATGCTGGCCAACCGCATCGTGGTTCTCAACAAGGGCAAGCTGCTGTGCGAAGGAACGTCGGCGGAGATCAAGCATCGAGTCTCCGGACGGAAAATTCGCTGCGTTACGCAGCTCGATCTGGAGTTTCTGCGGGCCCTCCCCTCGGTTTCCGACGTGCAGCAGGATCGCGAAGCGGTCCTCATCGTGGCCGAGGATCCGGAGAGGGTGGTTCGCGAGATGCTGTTGCGGGACGAGACGCTGCAGGGCCTCGAAGTATCGTCGGGAGCGCTGGAAGATGCATTTCTGGAGCTGACCAGGGACAGGGAATAGGGAACAGGGAACAGCGACACAGAGGAGCAGACACAATGGCCACCAACGCAATTGCCGTACCAGCCCCGAGAGGACTCAGCTTCGGCTACTACGCGAACCTCTTCCGCAAAGAGGTGCAGTACGAGTTTGTGAAGATGCTGCGCACCAAGGCGTTTTCGCTGTCGGTAATCGGCTTCCCGGTGATGTTCTATTTGCTGTTCGGCACCTCGAACCGGCACAACATGTTTGCGCGCTACCTGATGCCCAGCTACAGCTGCATGGGCGTGGTGTCGGCGTGCCTGTTCGGCATCGGCATGGGCATTGCGATGGAGCGCGCCTACGGCTGGCTGGAGCTGAAGCAGGCGAGCCCGATGCCGCGGCTGGCCTACCTCGGCGCGAAGGTCATCACCTGCGCCGCGTTTGCGCTGGTGATCGTCGCGGCACTGCTCACGCTGGGCATTACGCTGGGCGGTGTTTCCCTGACCGCGTTTGAAGCACTGAAACTCGCCGGGGTGATTCTGGCCGGGTCCATCCCGTTTACGGCGATGGGGCTGCTGGTGGCGTTGCTGGTTCCCCCGAACGCAGGCCCCGGCGTCATCAACCTGATCTATCTGCCCATGTCGTTCGCGTCGGGGTTCTGGATGCCGGTGACCTATCTGCCGCACTGGCTGAAGGTGATCACACCGGCGCTGCCCACGTATCACCTGGCGCAGATCGCGCTGCACATCTTTGGATACGCGGAGCCAGGCAGCCGCCTGTTGCCGCACTGGGAGGCGCTGGCAGGATTTACCCTGTTGATGGTGGGTGCGGCGTGGATGATCTTCACCCGCAGTGAGGCGAAGGCTTGAAATCGGACGATCCCAACGCGCGGACCATGTTTGAGGTTTGCGATAACCCCAGCGCCTTGACGCGGTCCCTCGTCGAGGAGTTGCGGACGGCTGAGGTGGGTGTGCGGGGAGGGATGGGACGTCTGATCTGGCACGAGCGCAAGGGCCGGTTCTACGATTTCATCTGGTTGGTCTACACCGTTTTCTTCTTTATCCAGCCCATCCAGGAACACAGCCGGAATAGGTGGATCCTCTTTAGCGCCGCTTATCTCTGCTTCCTTGGCCTCTATACCGGGCTGGTGTACGCAAAGTCGAAGCGAATTCAATATTCTGTGCTCGCCCTGATGGCCGTGCTGGGCGTCGCTTACTTCCCCTGGAACGCGGGCGCCAGCGGCATGTTCATCTATGTCGCGGCGTTCATCCCCTTTATCTCCGAATCCATAGCCGTCTGCGTAGCCACCTTCGTTGGCGCCTGCGCCACCCTGATGCTGGAGGGATGGCTTTTGCATATGAGCCCGTGGAACTGGGCTTTCACCGCCTTTTTCTCCGTGGCGGTGGGATTGGGCAATCTGGTCGCGGCGCAGCGCATGCGCGCCAACAAACGGCTCAATCTTGCGCACGAGCAGATCGCTCACCTGGCCAAGCTGGCCGAGCGCGAGCGTATCGCGCGCGATCTGCACGACGTGCTGGGGCACACGCTGTCGGTGGTGGTGCTCAAGTCGGAGCTGGCGGGCAAAGTGATGGAGCGCGATCCGGAGCGGGCGCGGAAAGAAATCGGCGAAGTGGAACACATTGCCCGGGCGGCGCTGGGCGAGGTTCGTGAGGCGATTCGCGGCTATCGGTCGGAAGGACTTGCGGCGGAGATCAATCGTGCCCAGAAGACGCTGGATGCCGCCGGGGTGACCCTGGAGTGGGAGGCGAAGCCGCTGCAGCTGGCGCCCGCGGAAGAGACGGTTCTTTCGCTGATTGTGCGCGAGGCGGTTACAAATATCGTGCGCCATGCGCAGGCCAGCCACTGCCGGCTGGAATTCGCGGAGAACGGTGGTGGGACCGCGCTGCTGGTGGAGGACGACGGGCGCGGGGGCATCCAGCAGGAAGGAAACGGGCTGCGTGGGATGCGGGAACGCGTGGAGGCGCTGGGCGGCCGTTTCCGGATCGATTCGGCGCAGGGAACGCGGCTGTTCATTGAGTTTCCCCCGCAATCCGGCAGCACGTCGTGAAGAAGATTCAGGTTGTGGTGGCCGAGGACCAGGCGATGGTTCTGGGCGCGCTGGCGGCCTTGCTGGAGACGCAGCCGGACATCGCGGTGTGCGCTCGGGCCGCGAATGGGCGCGAGGCTCTGGCCGCGGTGGGCAAACACAAGCCGGATGTCCTGGTCACGGACATCGAAATGCCGGAGATGACCGGACTGACGCTGGCCGGCGAGGTGCGGGATCGCTATCCGCAGACGCGCGTGATGATCCTGACGACCTTTGCGCGGTCCGGCTACCTGCGGCGCGCGCTCGACGCCGGGGCAAAGGGCTATTTGCTCAAGGACCGGCCGTCGGCAGAACTGGCCGACGCGGTCCGGCGCGTGAACCAGGGGTTGCGCGTGGTCGATCCCGACCTGGCGCTCGAGGCCTGGGACAGCGGGCCCGATCCGCTGACGGAGCGGGAGCGGCAGATCCTGTGGCGCGCCGGAGAAGGGAAGTCGAGCGGCGAGATCGCCGAGGAGCTGCATCTTTCCGAAGGCACGGTGAGGAACTACCTTTCCGAGGCCATCAGCAAGCTGGGAGCGTCGAACCGTGTAGAGGCCGCCCGGCTGGCGCGGGCCAAAGGGTGGCTCTAAACGGGTTACTCCTAAAGTCACCACCCCTGTCGTTCCGATGGGGAAGTTCATCATCCCTCTTTCGGTGAATTTCAGCGTGATTCCTACCGTGGTACTTTCATCCATCGTTCGCGGGTGCTCGCGAGCGCAGCCTCGGAATGCTCGGCATCGCTCGCCTCTTCCGGCGTCAGGTCTCCCCTGCCCAGGAATCAACAGTGGTTACGGCCGACACAGATCGAGCGACCCCCGCAGGGACGGAAACCGTCCTGGTGGTGGAGGACGACCGCGCGGTGCGGCTCCTCTTCACGAAGATCCTGCAAAGCGCGGGATATGAAGTGATCGCCTGCGAGAACGGAACCCTTGGCCTCGAAGCGGCGCGCAATCAGATTGAAAAAATCGACGCGGTTATTACCGATGCAAGGATGCCCGGGATGCAGGGGCCAAGGCTGATCGCGCGCATACGCGCCATGCGGCCGGAGATTCCCGCGATTCTGGTCAGCGGCAATCCTATGGATACGGACATCGACCCGACGACCGTGTTTCTGAGCAAGCCGATTTCGCCGGGAATGCTGACTCGCGAACTGCGGCGTCTCCTGCACGCCAGGATGTAGAATCTTCAGTCTGCCCCTCAACTCTCTTAGCCGATCGCGGGAGAACCATGATCATTGGTGTGCCGAAGGAAGTGAAGGACCACGAAAGCCGCGTGGGGATTACCCCTGCCGGGGTTAAATCCCTGAGCGAAGCCGGACATAAAGTGCTGGTGGAAACGGGCGCCGGAGAGCTTTCGGCGCTCACCGACGACGAATACCAGGACGCGGGCGCGGAGATTGTCGGCTCAGCCCACAACGTGTGGGGCAACGCCGACCTGATCGTCAAGGTCAAGGAGCCGGTGGAGAAGGAATACGTGTTTTTTCGCGAGGGGCTGGTGCTTTTCACGTATCTGCATCTCGCGCCGCTCCCGGTTCTGACCGAAAAGCTGCTGCAGAAGAAGGTTGTGGGGATCGCGTATGAGACGATCCGCGACCGCGCAGGCACGCTGCCGCTGCTGACGCCCATGTCGGAAGTGGCCGGGCGGATGGCAGTGCAGGTGGGCGCGGCGTATCTGGAGAAAGAAAAAGGCGGGCGCGGCGTTCTCCTCGGTGGCGTTCCGGGCGTGCCTCCGGCTGCCGTCTGCGTGATAGGCGGCGGCATCGTCGGCACGAATGCGGCGAAGATCGCGCTGGGCATGGGGGCGCGCGTCACGCTGGTGGACGTGAACCTGAACCGTCTGCGGGAGCTCGACGACATTTTCAACGGCCGCATCTTTACCCTGGCCTCGAATTCCTGGAACATCTCCCGCGCCGTGCAGGAAGCCGATCTGGTGATCGGCGGCGTGCTGATTCCTGGCGCGTCTGCGCCGAAGATCGTCACCCGCGCGATGGTGATGAAGATGAAGAAGGGCGCGGTGATTGTCGACGTTGCCATCGACCAGGGCGGCTGCGTGGAGACCGCGCACCCGACCACCCACAGCGATCCGGCGTACGAAGTGAATGGCGTAGTCCACTACTGCGTGACCAACATGCCGGCGGCGGTGCCCAATACTTCCACGCTGGCGTTGACCAACGCGACCTTCCCCTACGTCCTGCGTCTGGCGCGGAATGGCGCGAAGCAGGCGATTCTCGACGACGACGGCATTCGCGACGGCGTGAATACGTATGAGGGCACGCTGACCTGCGAACCGGTCGCCGTCTCGCAGAAGAAGCCCTGGACGCCGGTGCGCGAGCTGCTGGCGTAGAGGCGAGTTCATCACGGGGGAGATGGAATAGCCCGGGCTGAAAAAGGCGCGTGTTATTGTCTTTGCTCTGTGGCTCGGCCATGCGTTTCCTCCTTAGGATTCGCATGATCGCCTACACGCCAAACTCAGGGCCACGTGGTTAATCCGCCTTGGCAATTGTCCACACGTGAGAAATACAAACGGGGTATTTCCCACGTCGCCAAGCCGCTATGGCTTTCGCCTTCGCCTGGACTTCGAGTACGACTCCACGCCTTCCAAGCTGAGGGACAGCCCTTCGGCCCTCAATAGGTCTTGAATCTGCTTGTTCGTCTTCCCGGCAGCACGCCAGGCTTGGATTCGCTCGGCCAGCTGGACGTTCGGCTTTCTCCCCGGTCTTCCTTTCTTGATCTCAAGTCCTGGGGTGTGCCTGTACCACGCTTCGACGGCCTCATGATATGCCTGTTGGCAAAACCTAGAAGCTACCGATTCGATCACCTCGGCCGAGACGCTAGGTTGGCCTAGCGGCTGAGGCGGCCACTCTTCTTCTGTTGCCCGGCTAGGAACTTTGCCAAACGCAGCCACCGCCTCGAGGGGTGACGGGTGGCGACCGGCCTTTTCTGCCCCGGCATAGAAATCCTCGAAGAACTTCTTACTGAACCGGCGCAAACCTCGGGATAATTTCCTTGCCTGGTCCTTGTTGGAAACCATGTCACCACCCTCGACCGCTAGGCCTGTAGAATTTGTGGCAAATCAATTCAACTGTAACTAGCGCGCGCGGAGGAAAGCGCAGAAAGGCAGGCACGATGAATCCTGGACTCTGCCATCCCCTGTGTGTTCTGGCTCTAGCTATCACAGCGTCCAGTGCAAGGGCGCAGCAGAGCGTGCCGCCAGCATCCGATCAAATGAAGGTTAACCGAAGCTGGGAGGCAACCGTCCGGCTTTCGGAGCTGCAATGCGGATTACCCCCCGCATTCGATGAAAAGAGCATCACCACGTTCGAACAGCAAGCTGCCAGTGGCGATGCTGCCGCTCAATGCGGGTTGGGGCGAATGTATTACGTCGGCGAGGGAGTACCGGAAGACTACTCTCAGGCCGCTCTTTGGTTTCGCAAGGCGGCTGATCAGAATAATGCCACGGCGCAGAGCAATCTTGGGTATGCCTACCTGAACGGAAGAGGTGTACCCAAGGATGACGCTCAAGCTGCCTCTTGGTGGCGCAAAGCGGCGGAGCAAGGGGACGCCATGGCGCAAGCTGGCTTGGGGGCAATGTACGAGGGCGGTCTGAGTCTTGCGCAGGACTACTCGCAGGCGGCGATTTGGTATCGCAAGGCAGCCGAACAGGGCGACGCTGAGGCGCAGGACGGTCTCGGGCGTTTGTACTACGGCGGCGCCGGTGTGTCGCAGGACTACATAGAAGCGGCCTTCTGGTTTCGCAAGGCGTCGGAGCAGGAAAACGTTCGCGCCGAGGTCGTACTTGCCACCATGTATGCAAAGGGATTCGGTCTGCCCCAAGACGACACTCAGGCTGTCTTTTGGTTTCGCAAAGCAGCCGAACGGGGCAATGCTGACGCGGAGTTTACCCTTGCAGGCTTCTATGGGACAGGCCGAGGTGTGCCCCAGGATTTCGCAGAAGCCTGTTTCTGGGTAGATTTGGCCATTTCTGGCAAGCAGCTCGACTCCTCAGATATGGACCGAGCTGTGAAGCTACGGGACGCTGACGCGTCAATGCTGATGCCCGGCGAGTTGTACGCAGAACGGCAGCGGGTACTGAAGTGGTTAGAGGAGCATAAGGCAAAGCCACAATGAAGGGAGCGTCGGCTCTCCCGCTTAACTCGGGGTTCCCTCTGCAACAACGGCCGCCGCCAACCCGTCTGAAGAACAGCGGGTTAGGCCATTCCCCGGCCTATAATCATCGGTAATTTTAGAAGCGGACCATCGATT
This sequence comes from Acidobacterium sp., assembly GCA_003131625.1. Lineage (GTDB taxonomy): Bacteria > Acidobacteriota > Terriglobia > Terriglobales > Acidobacteriaceae > Palsa-343. The sequence goes on from PKVY01000042.1 coordinate 37,760, forward strand.
TGGCTGAAATCAAGCATCGCCGGGCGACTTTGATCCTGCTGGCGGCAGTGGTGTTTGTGCTGCTGTTGCTGTTGATCGCGCTCAACGCGTTCAATGTCCGCTCTCTGAATCCCACCACCACCGGCGAGATTTTCCTCCTCACCTCGCTCTCGGTGCTGGTTTTTCTGCTGTTCGTTACGGTCCTGGTGCTGCTGCTGCGCAACCTCATCAAGCTGCTGGCCGAACAGCGCAGCCAGGTGCTGGGGGCGCGGCTGCGGACGCGCATGTTCATCGGCGCGTTGCTGTTGTCGTTCGTGCCGGCACTCTTCATGTTTTTGTTTAGCTTCTTGCTGATGAACCGCTCCATCGACAGGTGGTTCTCCGAGCCGGCTTCCGAGGTTCGCGACGACTCGACGAAGATCGCCATGGAGCTTTCGCACTATGCGTCGCTGAACGCGCGTGCGGAAGCCGAGAGCATGGCGCGCTCGCCGGCGCTGTCGTCGGCCCTTGGTTCTGAGGACCGCGACGCCATTCTGAACGAAATGCGCGCCCACCAGATCACGCTGCAGGGAGGATTCGCCGTCCTCTATCGCGATTCAGCGCCGGTGGCCGCTTACCAGCTGCCGCAGACGTCGAGCGCCGCAGAAGTGCATTCGTGGCTGAATGGCGACGACCGGCAAAAGATCGAAGCGGGGCAACCGCTCACGGGGGCGATCCTGAAAGCGGCGCGGCGGTCGGACGAGCCGATGCTGGTGGCGGGTGGGACAGAATATGCCCTGGGCGCGGCGAGCCTTCCGGGTGGAGGGGTGGTCGTCGCCGGTTTGCCCATGCCCGCGGGCCTGAATGCCATTGTTGCGGACCTGAGCACCGGGACGAGCCAGTACTGGGCGCTGTACCGGCAGCGGCGCATCATCCGCATGACGTATTTTCTGCTGCTGCTGATGCTCACGGCGCTGGTGTTTTTCGCCAGCAGCTGGCTGGCGCTGAATGTGTCACGCCAGATGACGGGGCCGCTGGAAGCTCTGGCAGACGCGACGGTCGAGATTGGCAAGGGCCACTACAGCCATCGCGTGACCGCGGAGGCGACGGCCGAAATGAGCGAGCTGGTGCGTTCGTTCAATGCTATGGCCGCCGATCTGGAGCAAAGCCGCCTGCTGGCGGAAACGTCAGCGCGCGAGCTTTCGGCTGCGAATCTGGCGGTCGAGGCGCGGCGCAAGGAACTGGAGACCATCCTCGAGACCATTCCTTCCGGCGTGGTGACGCTCGACGCGTCGCGTCGCGTAGTGCTGGGGAATCGCGCCTTTGCCGAACTGCTGCGCCTCGAAGGGCAGCCGGACCTGGCCGGAACTTCGCTGGACGCGCTGCTGCCTGCGGAATTCAACGAGGAGTTGACGCGCCTGGAACGCCGGGCACGCCGCATGGGTGTGGCTTCGTCGGAGTTCGAGCTGCGCACCTCGCGCGGCTTAGTCAACCTTTCCGTGACCCTGGCCGCACTGGATCCGCCGCACGGGCAAAATCACGGTTCGATCCTGGTGCTGGAGGATTTGTCGGAGTTCCTGCACGCGCAACGGCAGGCTGCGTGGAAAGAGGTGGCGCAGAGGGTCGCGCATGAGATCAGAAACCCGTTGACGCCGATTACGCTTTCCGCAGAGCGCATTCGCCGCCATGTCGAGCGCGGGCTGCCCGAATCGGCGGGCGTGATTCGCAAGTGCTGCGACGTGATCCTGGGCTCGGTGGAGTCGATGCGCACGCTGGTGGGCCAGTTCGGCGCGCTCGCGGAGTTTCCCGTGGCGCACCCTCACTCCGCGGATCTGAACGAAATCGTCGAGAGCGCGACCCTGCTCTTCGAGGGGCGCATCCAGAGCATCCGCGTCGAAAAGCATCTGGATCCGAACCTGCCGCCGGTGATGGCCGATCCGGAAGCGCTGCGGCGCGCGGTCGCCAACCTCATCGACAATGCGGCGGAAGCGATGCAGGAGAGCCTGCTGCGCGTGCTTTCGATTGAAACCAGCGCAGGGGAACGCCCAGGCATGGCGGAGATTATTGTGGCCGACACCGGGCCGGGATTGACCGATGAGATGCGCGAGCGGCTCTTCCTGCCGTGGTTTTCGACGCGGCAGCGGGGAACGGGGCTGGGGCTCTCGATCGTCGCGAAGATCGTGCAGGACCACGGCGGCTCGATCCGCGCCGAAAACAATGTGCCCGCGGGCGCGCGCTTTATTATCGAATTGCCGCTGGCGGAGACGAATGGCGTGGAGACCGCGCCTGCCGCAACGCTGACCAGGGCCGTCTGAACCCCGGGACCTGATGAACCATATCCTCATCGTGGACGATGAAGCGGAGATACGCGAGTCTCTCGAAGAGATTCTGCGCGAGGAGGGCTACTCCGTTGCGAGCGCGGGCACGGCGGCGGAGGCGCTGGCGCAGGCGCGCGATCCCGTGTACGACGTGCTGCTGCTCGACATCTGGCTGCCTGATCGCGACGGCCTGGAAGTTCTGACAGAGCTGCGCGCGCTCGACGCCGAGTCGCGGCCGGAAGTGATCGTGATCTCGGGCCACGCGACCATTGAAACCGCCGTCAGGGCCACCAAGCTGGGCGCCTTCGATCTGCTGGAAAAGCCGCTGATGCTGGAGCGGACGCTGATCGTGGTGAAGAACGCGATCGAGGCGAAGCGGCTGCGCACGGAGAACCTGGAGTTCCGGCGGCAGCTCTCGCTGGAACAGCAGATCACCGGCGAAAGCGTGCAGGCGCGAGCGCTGCGGCAGCAGATCAAGCTGATGGCGCCGACCAACGGCCGCGTGCTCATCTACGGCGAATCCGGGTCGGGCAAGGAGCTGATCGCGCGCGCTATTCACGCGGAGAGCCTGCGCAGCGACCGCGTTTTCGTGGAGCTGAACTGCGCGGCGATTCCCGAGGACTACATCGAGAGCGAGCTGTTTGGCTATCGCAACAGCGCCATCAGCGGCGGCCCTCCCGAGAAGCGCGGCACCTTCGAGCGGGCTAACGGCGGCACGCTTTTTCTGGATGAAGTAGGCGACATGAGCCTGAAAACCCAGGCCAAGGTACTGCGCGCGCTCGATGAGCAGCGCTTCGTCCCGGTGGGCGCGCTGCAGCCCATCAGCGTGGACGTGCGCGTGATCGCGGCGACTAACAAGGAGCTTGAAGACGAGATCGCCAAAGGGAACTTCCGCGAGGACTTTTTCTATCGCCTGAACGTGATTCCGTTTTACGTGCCACCGCTGCGCGACCGGCGCGAGGACATTCCGCTGCTGGTGCGCGACTTTCTGCGCGGTTTCGGTCGCGAATACGGACGTCCGCGGGTCGAGATTGCCGAGGACGCGATCGAGTTGCTGCGCCAGTATCACTGGCCGGGAAATGTGCGCGAGCTGAAAAATGTGATCGAGAGGGTGTTCATCCTGAACCCTCAGGCGCGGCGCATCGAGCGCCGCCATTTGCCCATGCTGGTGCACCGCACCGGGCGCGCCGGCGACTTCGACACGCTGCAGCAGGCGCGCGACGCCTACGAACGCGAATACATCCTGAAGAAGATCGACGACTGCAACGGCAACATGAGCCGCGCGGCGGAAACCCTGGGACTCGAGCGCAGCCACCTCTACCGCAAGATGAAGGCTCTGGGGATCAGTGTGCGTGAATCGTCAACGGAGCGCTGAACCGGCGCGCGGCTTGCATCCAGGCTCGGCCGTTCGCCCCGCTATAATGCGTCTTCGCATCGGGGGTCGTTTCCGTGGCTCGCAAAAGTTTAGTCCTGAGCACGCTGGTTCTATTCGCGGGTGTCGTGTTGTCGCACGCCGAGACGCCTGCCGCGCCCACGCCGCAATCCAGCCTGCCGCGCATCGAACAGCGCGACGGGCGCTACGCCCTGATGGTCGATGGCGCGCCGTACCTCATGCTCGGCGCGCAGGTGAACAATTCCAGCGCCTGGCCCGCGATGCTGCCGAAAGTCTGGCCGGCCATCGAGGCTCTCCACGCCAACACCGTGGAGATGCCCATCTACTGGGAGCAGTTTGAGTCGAGCCCGGGGCACTTCGACGACTCCGTGCTGCTCACGCTCCTCCAGCAGGCGCGCCAGCACAAGGTCCATCTCGTCTTGCTGTGGTTTGGCACGTGGAAGAACGGCAGCGGGCACTACACGCCGGAGTGGATCAAACTGGACAACGCTCGCTATCCGCGCGTGATCTGTTCCGACGGGCGGACCATGGATTCGCTCTCGCCGCTCTTTCAGTCCACGCTCGAGGCCGACCGCGCCGCCTTCACCGCGCTGATGCGCCGCCTGAAAGCCGCCGATCCGCTGCACACCGTCCTCATGGTGCAGGTAGAGAACGAAGCCGGAACATGGGGCTGCATTCGCGACTACTCGCCAACGGCGCAGCGGCTCTTCGATGGTCCGGTCCCGGCTGAGCTGATTGCCGGCCTCCACAAGCAGCCGGGCACCTGGCAGCAGATTTTCGGCGACGATGCCGATGAGTTTTTCCACGCCTGGAATGTCGCCCACTACATTGGCGAGGTCGCCGCGGCCGGCAAAGCCATCGACCCGCTGCCGATGTACGCGAATGCCGCTCTGCGCGATCCATTCCATCCGAAGCGCGGCAGCTACGAAAGCGGCGGACCCACCGACAATGTGCTCGACATCTGGAAGATCGCGGCGCCCGCCCTCGACGTGCTTTCTCCCGACATCTATAACCCGAGCTACGACGCCTACACGCGTTACCTGGAACTGTACGGGCGCGCCGGCAATGCGCTGTTCATTCCCGAGACCGGCAACCAGCCACCGTACGCTCGATATTTCTTCGCGGCCCTCGGCCGTGGCGCCATCGGCTTTTCGCCCTTCGGCGTGGACTACACCGCCAGTGTCAACGAGCCGCTCGGGGCTCCGCGACTCGACAAGGATGCGCTGGCGCCGTTTGCTCTCGACTACGCCATCGCCGCGCCGATGGATCGCGAACTGGCACGCCTCAGCTTCGAGGGCAAGCTCCAGGGGGTTTCCGAAAGCCCAACCGAACATCGCCAGAGCCTCGACTTCGGCTCGTGGCGCGCGGTGATTTCCTACGGCATGCCGCAGTTCGGGTTCGGCAAAGAGCCCGGCGGAAATCCGCAGCCGGACGGCGGCGCGCTGATCGGCCAACTCGGTCCCGATGAGTTTCTGGTCTCCGCGCTGCATGCGCGCGTCGACTTCACGCCCACAGCAGCCGGCAAACAGCGCCAGTTTTTGCGCGTCGAGGAAGGCAGCTACGAAAACGGCGTATGGCGGTTCGAGCGCATCTGGAACGGCGATCAGACCGACTACGGCCTGAACTTCACTTCAGCGCCGCAGGTTTTGCGGGTGAAGCTGGCCACCTACTGAGGCAGCTTCACGCAAGCGTGATCACGGTGATTTCCGGAGGGCAGCGGAAACGGAAGGGCACCCCGACCGCGCCGATGCCGCGGTTCACGTACAACTGCGTGGGGCCGTGCCGGAAGAGCCCCTCGACATAGCGGCGGCCATATTCAGGCAGATCCAGCGGCGGCAGGAAGGGAATCCGCACCTGACCGCCGTGGGTGTGGCCGGAGAGCATCAGGTCGACGTTGTAGCGCGCGATATCGGGCAGAATGTCCGGCTCATGCGCCAGCAGAATGACGGGCTCCTGCGCGACGGCGCGAGGAATGGCGCGCGCCGGATCGGCCTGGTGTTCGCAAATGCTGCCCAGACCCGCCAGCCATAGGCGCTGCCCCTCCCGTTCGAGCGCGACGGCGGAGTTCATCAGGACAGGAATCCCGTGCTCCTGCAAAGGTCCAGAAACATAGTGCGGCCCAATGTAGTAATCGTGATTGCCGAGGCTGGCATAGCGAAGCGGGCACTCGATCCCGCTCAGAATGGCCGCGCAGGCTGGCGCAAAACGGCGCGCGAAGGCCCTGGGCAACGGTGAGTAGCTAATGAAGTCTCCGGTGAGCACCACCATGTCCGGGCGCAGCGCGTTGACTCTCCTCACCATCTCATGCAGGAAAAACGCCTCGGTGAATTCGGCGTAGTGGAAATCCGAAATCTGCACGATGCGCATGCCGCGGAAGGAATCGGGGAGACGGGCGAGCTGAATGGTGTGCTGCTCAACACTCAGCTCGTGGCGCGAGATCTCGCCGGCATAAAGGGCGAGGCCGGCCACCGAAGCGGCGGACAAGCTCAGAAAAGATCGCCGCGTCAGCCGGCGCTTCGGCTCCGGCGGCAAAAAATCCAGCTTCTCCTCAGTCGCTGGGGGCGTTTCGACTGAAATGGTCGTATTCACTCTTCGATTGGACGCGAAATTCCTGCTCAGGAGTCGGAGACCGCGAGCCGATCAGGACTGGCGCATCTATTTCATTATCGCAACAAACAAGAAAGGCCGCCTCGACGAGACGGCCCTTCTTTGTTTTGAGAATCGATTACCATCCGTAGACGCGATACGGATACGGATATCCGTACGGATACGGCGGCGCCATATAAACCGGCCTGCGCTGCAGCTGGGGAACGCTCTGCGCCAGACGCTGCGCTTCCTGCCACGAAACCGGCTGCACCGTGACCGCACTCGTCAGGTGGAAGTTCAGCAGAGACTCGGGAGGCAGATAGAGCCGCGGTCCGTTGGTTCCGGCCGATGCCGCCAGGCCCGCTCCACCGCCAACCGCCGCGCCGATCGCCGCGCCGGGTCCGCGACCCAGAATGCCGCCGATGATGGCGCCCACCACCGCGCCGCCGGCGGTGTTGCTCGCGGTGTAACCGGCCTTATTGGGGCTCCGGTTCGACCAGATATCCGAAACAACCGGATAGCTGTTCCCGCTCAGATTGACTCCGGTAATCTGCAGCTGCAATTCGCCGCTGCCGCCCAGCGCGCCGGGCTTCTTCACCTTGACCACCGAGCCCTGCAGCACAGCACCCCGCGGAATCGCCAGCACGTTGCCTTCAAACACGTCGCTGGCGGCGGTCGCCTGGAACGCGGCGCCGTCCTGCAGCTTGGCGATATCCAGTGGCTCGCTGATGCGAATCTGCAGCAGCGTGCCCGCGGGGATCGTCACCGGTCCGCTGGTTTGCTGCGGCGGATAAGGCTGTCCGTAGCCTCTCTGCGGATAAGGCGCATACGGAGCGCGCGGGGCTGCCGGCTGAGCGGGCTGGGCGGGCTCGTCGGGGGGAGGTGGGGGAGGAATCTGCTGCGACTCGGGAGCCGCTGCGGGTTGCTGCGTGTCGGCTGGAGGTGGAGGCGGAGTCTGCTGCGCGTCGGCCGGTGGAGGCGGCGCGGTTTGCGCCTGCGAGGAATCGCTGCCGGCCACGGTGATGTTGTTCTGGATGCCGCTGACGCCCTTCACGTTCGCTGCGACGGTCTCAGCTTCCTGCCTCTGCTGTTGCGTCTCGACCGTGCCGGTCAGGGTTACGACGCCATTCGCGGTGTACGCCGTCACCGGCTGGTTCTTGAGCATCGGATCGTGGGTCAGCGCGCTGGCAACGGCAGCCTGCAGGTCGCCATCGCCGGAACTCTGGGCTAACGTCGCGGTTCCCGCGAGAATCCAAAGGCAACCGGCCAGGAGGCCCGTGCCCGCCAGCAATGAAAACTTCCGAAAGCCATTCGTAAGCATAATGTGCAACTCCCTTGCTTCAGGCCGATCTTCTTCTGCGTTCGTGGGTGTCAGACGCAGCGCCGCCTGAAGCGTCACTGTTCTGTCATTTCCAACACCAGATTAGATGAAAAGTTCTGTTGAAAGGCCGCAGGTTATCGGCAGTAATCGGATTAACCCTGTTGCTTCCGGTAGCGCTCCATCAGCGCCGTGGTCGAGCTGTCGTGGCTGCCCGGGGCGGGTCCGGAACCCTCGAGCTCACCGATGATCTTCTTCGCCAGAACTTTGCCCAGCTCCACGCCCCATTGGTCAAAGGAATCGATCTGCCAGATCACGCCCTGGGTAAAGACGCTGTGCTCGTAGAGCGCCACCAGCTTGCCCAGCGCCTCGGGCGTCAGCTCGCTGAGCAGGAAGGTGCTCGACGGCCGGTTGCCTTCGAAAACCCGGTGGGGAACCAGCCAGTCCGGCGTGCCTTCGGCCTTCACCTGTTCTGGAGTCTTGCCGAAGGCCAACGCTTCTCCCTGCGCGAAAACGTTGGCCATCAGCAGGTTGTGATGATCACCTAAAGGATTGAGTGTCTTTCCGAATCCAATGAAATCACAAGGGATCAGCCGCGTTCCCTGGTGGATGAGCTGATAGAAGGAGTGCTGGCCATTGGTGCCGGGCTCGCCCCAGTAGATGGGTCCCGTCTGCACGCCGACGGGCGCGCCCGTGAGCGTCACGTGTTTGCCGTTGCTCTCCATGGTGAGCTGCTGCAGATAGGCGGGAAAGCGCTTCAAATACTGATCATAGGGAAAGACCGCGGCCGTCTGCGCGCCGAAGAAGTCGTTGTACCAGACGCTCAGCAGCCCCATGAGCGCCGGCAGGTTGCGCTCGAAAGGCGCGCTGCGAAAATGCTCATCCATCGCATGGAAGCCTGCGAGCATGGCGCGAAAGCCCTCCGGACCGATAGCGAGCATGGTGGACAGGCCCACCGCCGAGTCCATGGAGTAGCGCCCGCCGACCCAATCCCAGAACCCGAACATGTTCTGCGGGTCGATGCCGAATTTGGCCACCTCCTCGGCGTTGGTCGACACGGCGACGAAATGCCGGCGTATGGCGCGCTCGTCGCCCAGTTTGCGCAAGGCCCACTCGCGTGCCGTGTGCGCATTGGTCAAGGTCTCAAGCGTCGTAAACGTCTTCGAGCAGACGATGAAGAGTGTCTCCCCGGGATCCAGGTCGCGGGTCGCCTCCGCGAAGTCCGTGCCGTCCACATTGGAGACGAAACGGAAGGTCATGTCGCGGCGGCTGTAATGGCGCAGCGCCTCATAGGCCATCACGGGCCCCAAGTCGGAGCCGCCGATGCCGATGTTGATGACATTGCGGATCGGCCGGCCGCTGTGGCCGCGCCAGCTGCCGCTGCGCACGTCGTCGCAGAAGGCCGTCATGCGCGCAAGCACGGCCTGCACTTCGGGCACGACGTCAACGCCGTCAAGGAGCATCCGCTCACCCGCAGGCGCGCGCAGCGCCACGTGCAGCACGGCGCGCCCCTCGGTCACATTGATCTTCTCGCCGCTGAACATCGCCGCGATGCGCTCTCGCAGGCCGCATTCGCTTGCCAGACCCATGAGGAGCGCGATGGTCTCGTCGGTGATGCGATTCTTCGAGTAATCCAGATACAGCCCGGCAGCCTCAAGCGTCAGGCGTTCGCCGCGGCCCGCATCGGCAGCAAAAAGATCCCGCAGATGCAACGTCCCGGTCTTTTTATGATGCTCGAGAAGCGCGCGCCACGCCGGGCGCTCGGCAAGCGGCGTCGGCGCGGTACGAGGGATTGCGCTCATGCGCGCCCCACACTCTTGTGTGTACCGGTGGCAATGGCGACGCTCTTCGCGACCAGCACATCCATGAGGTCGCGCCAGGATTTGGTGAACGACTCGGCGCCTTCGCGCTGCAGCTGGGCCGCCAGCTGATTCTGATCCACGCCGTCATGCGCAAACTCCGCGAGCACATTCGCGGCGTCGCCGCCATCGAGCGGCATGGCCCCCTGCAGGCGGCCGTGATCGGCAAAGGCGTGCAAGGTTTTCTCCGGCATGGTGTTGACCGTATCCGGTGCGGCGAGGGCATCCACATAGAGAGTGTCGGGAGCGGCCGGATCCTTGGGTCCGGTGCTGGCCCAGAGCAGCCGCTGCGGCCTAGCCCCGGCGCCGGCAAGCTTGCGCCAGCGCGGCGAGTCCAGAAGTTCACGGTAGGCCTGATAGGCCTGCTTCGCGACGGCAATCCCGAGGCGATTGCGCAGCGCCGGCGGCACTTTGTCCTTCACCGCCACGTCCCAGCGGCTGATAAAGAGCGATGCAACCGAGCCGACTTTCGGATCCTGACCGGCGGCAATGCGCCGTTCGATGCCGCGCATGTAGGCCTCGGCCGCCGCGATGTACTGCGCGGTTGAAAAGAGCAGAGTCACATTCACGGGCACGCCGGCGAAGATCGCCTGCTCGATGGCCAAGATGCCCGCGCGAGTACCTGGAATCTTGATGAAGAGGTTCGGGCGCTGTGCACGCTCATGCAGTTGCAACGCCGCCTTGACGGTGCCGGCCGTGTCATTCGCGAGGAGCGGCGATACCTCGAGCGATACCCAGCCGTCGACGCCGCCGGTCGCGTCGTGAATTGGCCGGAACAGATCCGCGGCCTGCGTCAAATCCTCAAGGGCCAGCTCGAAGAACAGCCCCTCGCCGGAGCCGCCCGCCGCCGTCTTACGCTCGATCGCATCATCGTAGGCGCTGCTCTTCTTGATGGCCTCATCGAAGATCGTGGGATTGGAGGTCAGGCCGGTGATCGAAAGATCCGTGATGTAGCGGCGCAGCGTGCCATCCGCCAGGAGAGTGCGTGTGATGTTGTCGAGCCAAAGGCTTTGACCCAGATCATGCAGCTGCTGTGTTGAATTCACGTGTCCTCCCATCGTGTGCGCTCGGCTTTGAGTGCCGCCGAGCAAGGCAAGCGCCATTTTGCATCCGTTCGATCAATGGACCGCGGCACGCCCCACAGTGGGGCGCCACGGCAATACCGATGGTGCCGGCGCTACGGGACCTACCTGCACCGCGCGGACCCCGGCGGTCCAAGCGCATTTCGACCCTCCGAGCGTGCGGTAGTTGCCTGATTCGCTACGGACGCGATCATTGCGCCCACACGCCGGTGCGCAAAGACGCGAGCAAAGCAAAAGATGTGCCCGCATCTGCAGCGCAAGATCCATCCCAAGGGTACTCGAGACCGTATTGTACGCGTCGAATGTGAGCCAGAGTTCATCAAATCTTTTAGGGCGACGCGGGCCGATCGCGGTACGCGGCGGTAAACATCACCAAGGCGGTGCGACCGGGTGCCGGCTCGAAGAAGCGCGAATTCGTCTCGTTGACAATGACCGAGCCCACGTAGCGCCGGTCGGTCAGGTTGTTCACGCTCGCGTACTCCGTGACGTGCCAATGGCCGGCGTCCTGCTCGAAGCCGAAGCGCACATTCTCTGTCCAATAGCCCGGTGCCGCATCGCTGTTGCGGTCGTCCACGTAGATTTCGGCGCGGCCAATCGTCTCCGCCGTGATCGAAAATCCGGCCGGGGCGTAGCGCCAGGTGAGTCCACCATAGACAGAGTTCGCGGGAACGGCAGGCAGGCGATTCCCCTCGGGAATGACGAGCGGATGACACGGCACGGTAATGCAGGTGCTGTAGGGCGACACGACGGTCGCCTTGATATAGGTGTAGGCGAGCCTTGCGGTGAAGCCGCCGCTCCACCAGGCGTCGAGGCCAAGCTCGGCGCCGCGGCGCTGGGTCTCATCAATGTTCTCATCCACCGAGCGTCCGGCGGTATTGGCCGCAACTGCAAGCTCATCATGGGTCCTGATGTAAAACGCGTCGAGGCTGCCGCGCACGTGGCTGGCCTCCGCCTTCATCCCCACCTCGAAGTTGTCGCTGCGCGCGGGTTCAAGGCCAAGGTTGAGGCCAGGGATGCTGCCGTCGGTCGAGCGATAGGCGAGATCATTCAGGGTCGGCGTCTCGAACCCCCTGCCGTAGGAGGCATAGAAGTTGAGCACGGAGGTTGCTCGGTACGTCACGCCCGCAACCGGATTGGTCGCGCTATAGCGCACGCCGCTTTCACCCACGAGGCCTGCCGAGGCCAAGTGATTGAAGGAGCTTACTTCAACGATGCTGTTGCGTAGTCCGGCGACGAGCCGCCAGCGTTCGCCCGGATCCCACTGCGCCTGGAGGTACTCGTCGACATCGTAAACATGATTGGTCTCATCGCGCCGCAGGGCGCCTTCGACCCCGAGCGTGTCGCCGACGAAATTGAGAAAGCCGCGCCGCGCCTCGTCAAGCTCGTCGTAGCTCACACCCGCCGTCAGCTGCAGCGGTGTGCCCGAAATGCTGCGGTGATCGGTGACATGCAGATCCGTTCCCCAGTAGGCACGCCCGAGATCAATGACGCCGCCCGGATTGGTAGGGGCTGACTCGGTGGCCATAGGGATGGCCTGAAACTGAGTGGTATCACGGTGTCCAGTGTAGATCTCGGCCGAGAGATCATCGTGAGCCGTAAGCTGCCTCTCATAGTTGGCGCCCGCCTGTTCCTGATTCAGGGATTTTCGAGTGTTGTAGGCCACGGCGTTGACGCCCGCCTGCGTAGGGTCGGCGCCCAGCTGGGCACGCGTGAGTCCCAGCGGATCCTGCACGAAGGGCGTCTCGATCGCATTGACCACCAGCGTCAGCTTCGATACGTCGGAGAGCGTGATGCCGACTTTGGAATTCAAATTGTTGCGCTCGGCGTCGCTGTGATCGCGGTAGCCGTCGGTTTGGAAATGCGCGATGTCGGCCACGTAGTTGACAGCGCCGCTCGCGCCGCTGCCTTTGAGCGCGTAGCGCTGCGTGTCGAAGCTGCCGTACTCGGCCGTGCCTTCGGCTTCGAAACCCGGCTTGCCATCCGCGGTGAAGATTGCGATGACGCCGCCGGAGGAGTTGCCATAGAGCGCCGAGAACGGTCCGCGCAGCACCTCAATGTGATCCGCCGACCCTAGGTCAAACTGCGAGAACTGGCCCTGCCCGTCGGGCATGGTTCCGGGAATGCCGTCGGAGTAGAGCCGCACGCCGCGCACGCCGAAACTCGAGCGGGCGCCAAAGCCGCGCACGGAGAGCTGCAGGTCCTGCGCGTAATTCTGACGGCTTTGAACGGAGATGCCGGGCACTTCATCGAGCGATTCGGAGAGGTTGATCTGCAGCTGCCCCTCGTGGATCTGCCGCTCACTCACCCGGTCCACCGACACCGGCAGATCAAAGCTCGACTGCGCAACGCGCGTTGCGGTAATGACTATCTGAGTGAGCGGGGCGTCGGAGCTCGCAGCATCCGCCGTAGAAGCTGCGGGAGACTGGATTTCCTGCGCGGTGACGATTCCCCCGAGAGCGGCAACGGTGAGAGCCAAAACACTCGAAAATCTGTTAATTAATCCTCTATTATTCAATCTATTAAGCGCAGAACATAAAGTTAATTATGATCGATCAATCACGGTGCGAGAGCCGCGACACGATCGAGGTCGCGTATCGTACCAGCTCCTACCGATGCGCCCGCAGCGCAAAAGATGCGACGCATGGCCGAACGCGTGCGCACTGAGTATCGAAACGCCGCACGTTATCCGTTGAAGGTCTTGCCTTCGACCGCCAGCCGCGCAAGCAAAGCAGCGGGCTGCCAGGAGCCTGGGTCGGCCACCGGATTGGCGGCGAGACGATGCATGGTGTGAACAATCGTCTGCAGGCCAACCGTGTCCGCGTAGAACATGGGCCCGCCACGGAAAAGCGGAAAGCCGTAGCCTGTGAGGTACACGACGTCAATGTCAGAAGCACGCGCGGCGATCCCGTCCGCCAGGATTTTTGCGCCCTCGTTGATGAGCGCGAACACGCAGCGTTTGACGATTTCATCATCTTTGATGCGCCGCTGGGTGAGCCCCGCGCTCCTGGCGATGTGGAGGATGATCCGCTCGACCTCCGGATCCGGAAGCGCCTCACGTCCCTCCGGTGCATAGCGGTAGTAGCCCCTGCCACTTTTCTGGCCCAAGCGCCCAAGCTCGACCAGACGGTCGGCGATCTGCGAATGGGGTGCGCCGGGATCCTCGGCGTACTGGCGCTTGCGGATGAATCCCGCGACGTCGTTGCCCGCAAGATCTGACATGCGGCAGGGGCCCATCGCCCACCCCCAGCGCTCAAGCGCGCCGTCCAGCTGCGCAGGTAATGCGCCTTCGAGCAGCAGCAGCTCCGCCTGGCGCATGTAGGGTCGCAGCATGCGATTACCAATGAAGCCATCGCATACGCCCGAAACGACTCCAACTTTCTTGAGCTTCTTCGCAAGCGCAAGGATGCTTGCGAGTACCTCATCGGAAGTCGCCTGGCCACGCACAATCTCGATGAGGCGCATGACATTCGCCGGACTGAAGAAATGCATGCCGAGAACGTCCGCCGGCCGTTGCGTGAAATGCGCGATCGTGTCGATGTTGAGAGTCGATGTGTTGGATGCGAGGATCGCACCGGGCTTCGCCACGGCATCGATCTCCTGAAACACTCTGCGTTTCACTTCGAGGTCTTCAAATACGGCTTCAATGACGATGTCGGCGCCGGCGAGATCCTGCGCGGCAAGAGTGCCGCTGATGAGCCCCGATCTCTGCGCCAGCTCTTCAGGCGAGAGCTTGCCTTTCTTCGCGGCACTCTCGTAATTCCTGCGCACGATGTCGAGCCCCTTCGCGAGCGCCTCGGCGCTCGCGTCGAGCACCGTGACCGGAATGCCCGCGTTTGCAAAGTTCATCGCGATGCCGCCGCCCATGGTGCCCGCGCCGATGACGGCGGCGGAGCGGATCCTGCGCACTGCGGTGTCCGCCGACACGCCTGCGATCTTGGCGGCGGCGCGCTCGGCAAAGAACGCATGACGCAGCGCCGCTGACTCGGGACTCTGCACGAGCTTGTCGAAGAGCGCGCGCTCCTCCGTCAATCCCTCAGCAAAATCGCCCAGCGAAGCGGCGACGGCGGCTACGCAGGCGGCAGGCGCCGGCAGGTTCTTGGCGAGTGTCTTGACGGAAGCGCGCGCCCGCCCGAGAACCTCCTGCGCATTGACATCGTGCACCGACAAGTCGCGCACGCGCGGCAGAGGGCGCACAGCGGCCACTTCGCGGGCAAATTCGATGGCGCCCGTGGCGAGCTCGCCGCCGATCATGCGGTCAAAGAGTCGCGTGTCGGCGAGCTCCTGCGAAAGAACGGACGTCCCGGAGACGATCATGTTGAGCGCGCGTTCGAGCCCAATCACCCGCGGCAGGCGCTGCGTGCCGCCCGCCCCCGGCAGCAGACCGAGTTTGACCTCCGGCAGCGCGATGCGCGCGTCGCGCAGCGCCACGCGATAGTGGCAGCCCAGCGCAAGTTCGAGGCCGCCCCCCATGGCAATGCCGGCGATGGCCGCGATGACGGGCTTGCTGCTCTCCTCAATCTCGCTCACGAGCGCGCGCAGATTGGGAGCGGCAGATGCCAGGGGAGTGCCGAACTCCTTGACGTCCGCGCCGCCGGAGAAGCCATTCGCGCTACCGACGAGGACAATGGCGCGCACTTCATCATCATTCTGCGCGCGCTTCACCCCTTCCGAGATGCCCCGGCGCAGCGCAGATCCGAGACCATTGACCGGCGGATTGTCGAGGGTGATCACGGCGACGTTGCCGAACACTTCAAATCGAGTAGCGCTCATTGAGTCCCGCCTACTACAGGGCGCCGCCCCGCCCACTCTCCCGAGATTTAATTGGCGAACGGGTGGCGCAGCACAATGGTCTCATCGCGCTCGGCACCGGTTGAAATGAGGTCGATGGGAACGTGCACCAGGGCCTCGATGCGCTCCAGATAAGCGCGCGCCGCAGGCGGCAAGCCGCCGTAGTCCGTGACTCCCACGGTCGATTCCGTCCAGCCGGGCATTTCTTCATAGACCGGCTCGATCTGGTCATAGGACTCGACTGAGAGCGGCGGCTCCGCGACCACCTTGCCATCGATCCGGTAGCCGATGCAGATGCGCAGCGTGTCGAGGCCATCCAGCACGTCAAGTTTCGTGATGCAAAGTCCGGACACCGTGGAGTGAATGATCGCGCGGCGCAGCGCCACCGAATCGAACCAGCCACAGCGGCGGCGCCGGCCCGTCACCGAGCCGAATTCATGACCGACGCGCGACAGGTGCTCGCCGTAGCCATCGAAGAGCTCGGTGGGGGNNTAAGCCTTGACGATGCCGAGCACCGCATTGAAGGCGCGCGGACCAATGCCGGTGCCGGAGCTGGCAAAGCCCGCGGTGGTATTTGACGAAGTCACATACGGATAGGTGCCCAGATCCACATCGAGCATCGCACCTTGCGCGCCTTCGAAGAGGACATTGGCGCCCGCCACCCGCAGCGCCTCGAGAGCGAGCGTCACGTCCGTCACGAGGGGCTCGATCCTCGCGCCCAGGGAGAGCTGAGTGTCGAGCGTCTTCTGAAAGTCGACCGGAGGCTGGCGATAATAGTTCTGCAGAATGAAGTTGTGAAAGTCGAGCACCTCGCCCAACCGGGCGGCGAAATGATCGCGCTTGAAGAGATCAGCGACGCGCAGCGCACGGCGCGCGGCCTTGTCCTCATAGGCAGGCCCTATGCCCCGACCCGTCGTGCCGATGGCATTGACGCCGCGAGCCTGCTCGCGTGCACGGTCGAGCACCACATGCGAGGGCAGAATGAGCGGGCAGGAGGGCGAGATGCGCAGACGCTCGAAGACCGGCACCCCCTGGTCGATGAGGATCTGCGCTTCGCTCAGGAGCGCCTCGAGCGATAGCACGACACCGTTACCGATAAAGGAACGCACGCCCTCGCGCAGAATGCCCGAGGGGATGAGCGAAAGAACCGTCTTCTTACCGCCGATGACGAGCGTGTGTCCGGCATTGTGGCCGNNCCTTGCCCTCGTCGCCCCACTGCGTGCCGATCACGATGACGAACTTGCCCATGACGCTACCGAACCAGAAAGAGAATCCCGAGACCGACCAGCATGCTCCCCAAGCCCGCGATGCGCAGCTCCCGATCGCCCACGTCGAGCAGATGAGCGAGCGCGCGCTTCATGCCGCGCGGGTTCAGAAAGGGCGCCATGCCCTCAAGCACCAGGAAAAGCGCGACCGCGGCGATGAGATCCGACAGGTGGAGCATGGGGCGATTAGGCCGAAAAGCTTGCCCGGGCGATCAGCGCTTACCCGACTTGCTCGGGCCACCCGCAGCGCCCGGATCCTTGAAGTATTTGAAGAACTCGCCGTCCGGTGAGATGACGAGCACATCACCGTCCTTGCCCAGAGATCGCTCGTAGGCCTGCAGGCTGCGGTAGAAGGCGTAGAANNAGCCGCCTCGGCATCGGCCTGACCGCGCACGCGCAGCGCATCGCGCTCGGCGTCGGCGAGAATCTCCGTGCGCTGGCGCTCGGCGGTGGCGCGGATGCGCACGGCGGCGCTCGAACCTTCGCCGCGCAGGCGACTCGCGATCTTCGCAAAATTCTGCTTCATGCTGTCGTAAACGCGCGTGGCGACATCCTCCGGCAGGTCGATGCGCTGCACGCGCACGTCGATGAGCTCGACACCCAGTCCTGCGACTGCGTGATTGGCTTTGCCAAACATGTCGCCGGTGACGGCGGCGCGCTCCGAAGTGACGATCTGCTCGAGGGTGCGCTGTGCGACCACGCTCTTGATGCCGTCGGTGACGATCTCCGCCAGACGCTCCGCTGCGATGTCCTCCACTCCCCCGGTCGCCTGAAAGAATCGCGAGGCATCATTGACGCGCCATTTGACGTAGAAGTCGACAATGAGGCCGCGATTGTCGTTGGTGAGAAAGGTCTCGCCCTCATAGGACTGCGAGAGGATGCGGCGCTCGAATTTCACCACCTGATCCCATGGCCACTTCCAGTGCAGGCCGGGGTCATAGTCAATGCCGACGATGGCGCCGAACTCGGTGCGGATCGCGACCTGCGTCTCCTGCACGGTAAAAAGCGAGGTGAGCACGATCAGAAGCCCGATCGCAAGCACCGCCAGCAGCGGAAAATATCGCCTGAGCATCAGCGGTCCGTACGGCTGCGGCCGTCGACGATCGCGGTCTCGGAGTCGCCGCCTGGCGTGGCGCGCGGGGTCGAGTCGGTCGTGACCTCCGGCTCCTTCAGCGCAGCGCGATCCAAGAGCTTGTCGAGCGGCAGATAAATGAGATTGCCGTTGGCGCCCTTGGCATCAATCAGCACCTTGTGAGAGCGCGCGAGGATGGTCTCGATGGTCTCCAGATAGAGCCGCTTGCGTGTCACGTCGGGCGCCTGCGCATAGGCCTGGGCAAGCTGCGTGAAGCGCGACGCCTGCCCTTCGGCGAGCGCCACAACTTGCGCGTGGTAGCCCGCAGCATCCTGCTGCAGGCGCGAGGCGCCGCCCTGCGCCACGGGCAGCACGCCGTTGGCGTAGGCCTGTGCTTCCTTCACGAAGCGCTCCTGATCGGCGAGCGCCTTGTTCGCATCGCGCTGCGAAGGAATCACCGCATCGGGAACCTGCACATCGGTGAGGTTCACGGAGGTGACGGTGATACCGGCATTGTAGAAATCAAGCGTGCGCTGAATGAGCTCCTTGGTACGCTGCGTGATGTGCGGACGGGTCGCGCCCACGAGGACATCATCGAGCGTGCTCTGACCGACGATCTGGCGGAAAGCGCTTTCGGAAACGCCGCGCAGGGTCGCCTCCGGATCGGCGACTTTGAACAGCACCTTCACTGGATCCGTGTACTGGTACTGAACCGCAAAACGCAGCTCGACGAGATTGACATCTGAGGTCAGCACACGCGATTTGTAGTCGCTGCTGTTGACGTTCGCGACGTTGACCTTCGTCAGGGTCTCGATGGGCCACGGCAGGCGCCAGCCCCACCCCTGCCCGCGCACGTGGGTGAGACGCCCGAAGCGCTGGATGACGCCGCGCTCCGCAGCCTTGATCTGAAAGAACCCGCTCGCAAGCCACAAGAGGAGCGCAATAACGATGACCATGAAAATGAGCGAACCGCCCTCGGATCCACCCGGCCGAAACAGCGATTCCAGGCGGCGCTGCCAATCCTTGACACGCTCATCCAGGCGCGAGCCACCCCCGGGCCGCCGCCCCCAAGGACTTTGTTGACCGCTGCCGCCGGGTTGATTCCAAGCCATAGGGATACTAGGGATACTTAAAGAGTGGCGCGCGCCCGACTACCGCAAGCTTCAGCGGAGCCGGGTAACGCCGGAAAAGGGCGCAGATTGTAGGAAGCCCTCCGCAGGCGCACAAGCCAATTCGTCAGCGGCGACTTCGAGGATGCGCACGCCGCCGGTGCGGGCGAGCGACAGGAGCTCCAGCATGGGCAGTTCCACCGTGAGCTCGATCGAGCCGTCTTCGCTGGGCTGCTCCTTGCGCACCACGCGCGCGGCGTACAGGCGCGAGCGCAGTGCGCCGCCGCTCGCGGGAATCCACAGCCGCGCGCGCCGCGTCGCGCGCGACAGACGCTCGGTGATGGCCTGCTCCAGAGCAGAAAGCCCCACGTTCTCGGCGGCCGAAATCCACACGGCCGTGGCACGGCCGTCCGCGTCGCGGTCGATGCGCGGCGCAAGCTCGAGTCGGTCGATCTTGTTATAGACGACGATCTGCGGGATCGCCTGCGCGCCGATATCGGCGAGCACGGCATCCACCTGCGCCATGTGCTCCGAGCGCCGCGCGTCGCTGGCGTCGATGACGTGCAGAAGGAGCGTCGCCTCGCGCGCCTCGGTCAGGGTCGACTGGAAGGCCGCCACGAGCTCGTGCGGCAGCGCGCGGATGAAACCTACGGTGTCGGCGATCACCACCGGCGTGCCGCCGGGCAGGCTGATGCGCCGCACGGTCGGATCCAGGGTGGCAAAGAGCTGGTCCGCGACGTAGGCCTGCGCTCCGGTCAGCGCGCGAAACAGCGTCGATTTGCCCGCATTCGTATAGCCCACGAGCGCAATTGAAGGAACCGGGATCTCCGCTCGCATGCGCCGGCCCGTCTCGCGCTGCTGCTTGATCTTTTCGAGGCGCTTGGTGAGGACGCGCACTCGCTGATTGATGAGTCGGCGGTCGGTCTCGAGCTGAGTCTCGCCCGGACCACGCAGGCCAATGCCGCCCTTCTGGCGCTCGAGGTGCGTCCAGCCGCGCACCAGGCGGCTTGCAATATGCTTCAGCTGCGCGAGTTCCACCTCGAGCTTGCCTTCGAAGCTACGCGCGCGCTGCGCAAAGATGTCGAGAATGAGGCTGTTGCGATCGAGTACGCGCCGGCCGACATGCTCTTCAAGATTGCGCTCCTGGCTCGGCGTGAGTGCGTGATCGACGAGAATGACGTCCGCTTCGGCTGCTGCCGCCGCATCGCGAACCTCGTCCGCCTTGCCGCTGCCCATGAAGAAGCGCGGATCCGGGCGCTCGCGCCGGCCGATCACGGTCGCAACGGGCTGCGCACCTGCGGAGCGGGCGAGCTGCTCGAGCTCGCGCAGATCCTCCGGATCGACTGCCGCGCCGAATCCCAGGCGTACGAGCACCGCGCGCTCACCGCTCCTCGGGCGCTCGAACACTCATACCTCCGTGAGCGGAAGCATTATTCGGCAGCAGACTCCGCTGCCACGTCGCTTTCATCGGCCGCCGTCAAATTGACGTTGCGCGCCGGAACGACCGTGGAAATGGCGTGCTTGTACACCATTTGACTGACGCTGTTTTTCAGCAATACGACGAACTGATCGAAGGAGTCGATCTGCCCCTGCAGCTTGATGCCGTTGACCAAATAAATGGAGACCGGCACGCGCTCTTTTCGTAAGGCGTTTAAAAATGGATCCTGCAGCGACTGGCCTTTGGCCATCGTTTTCTCCTTCTTATTACGGTTTTTTAATTTTTCCGTGAGCATAATCTTAGCATGCGCCTTCAATCAGCGGCCAAGCGTGCATAACTCGCTCGCCAGTTGCAGGTTCCAGTCCTCGAACGCACGGGGTGCGTGCGGGTTAACATGCTCGAGTGTCGCATCTGCGCGAATCCATGTCAGTTGACGTTTGGCGAGCTGGCGCGTTGCCGCGATCCCGCGCTTGACCGCTTCGGCGAGACTCGCCGCACCGGCGAGGTGCGCCCACAGCTGACGGTAGCCCACCGCGCGGATGGCCGGAAAGTCAGGGTCCAAGTCGCCGCGGCGGTACAGGGATTCGACCTCACCGAGAAAGCCATTCGCCATCATCGCGTTGAAGCGCTCCTCAAGGCGCGCATGCAGCACCGCCCGATCGGCGGGGACGAGCGCCCAGCGGCGCAGGCGATAGGGCGCAAGCGCGCTTGGGCTGGTGCGCTGCAACTCGGAGATCCTGCGGCCCGTCGTGAGGCATACCTCGAGGGCGCGCTGGATGCGCTGGGGGTCGTTAGGATGGATGCGCTTTGCCGCCTCGGGATCGAGCCGCCCGAGTTCCTCATGCAGAGCGGCCCAGCCGATCCGTGCGGCGCGTTCGGTGAGCTCGCGGCGCAACTCGACGGAGGCCTGCGGCAGGCGTGCCAGGCCGGAAACGAGCGCGCGCAGATAAAGGAAGGTACCCCCCACCAAGAGCGGTATATGGCCGCGCGCGTGAATTTCAATGATCCTTGCGGTGGCATCTGCGACGAAGCGGCCGGCGGAGTAGCGCTCGGTCGCCTCGCAGATATCGATCAGATGGTGCGGGATGAGTTCCCGCAGCGCGCGCGGCGGCTTCGCCGTGCCGATGTCGAGCCCCCGATAGACCATCGCCGAGTCGACGCTCACGATTTCAATGGGATGGCGCTGCGCCGCACGGAGCGCCCAGTCGCTTTTGCCCGTGCCGGTGGGGCCGGTCAGCACCCACACCAGCCGCCCCGTCGCGGCGGCCTCACCCATCAGCGCCCCCGCAGGAACAGATGGTCGAGCTGCGAAAGGGTGAGCCGCGCCCAGGTGGGACGTCCGTGATTGCACTGGTTCGCGCGCTCCGTGTCTTCCATCTGGCGCAGCAGGGCATTCATTTCGGGCAGGGTCAGGCGCCGATGCGCATGGATTGAAGTCCGGCAGGCGAGCGTGCCCAGAAACTTGTCGACGGCGCCATCCAGGTGATGCACCCCGGCATCAAGCTCCAGGTCGCGGATGACCGCGCCCACCGTCGCCGCAATATCGGCGCCTGCGAGGAGCGCCGGCACGCGACGCAGCGCAAGGCGCGTGGGCCCGAGCGCATCGAGCTCAAATCCGGCGCGCTCCCAGCTCAGGCGATCCTCGAGCACGGCGTCGAGCTCGTGCGACTTAAGATCAATGACGATGGGCTCCAGAAGATGCTGCGAGGCGATCCCATGGGCGGCCTCGTCGGCTTTGAACTTTTCATAGAGCACGCGCTCGTGCGCCGCATGCATGTCGACGAGGATGAGGCCCTCGGCGCTTTGCGAAAGAATGTAGATGCCGTGCAGCTGCGCAAGCGCAGTGCCGAGTGGCTGCGCCGCCCCGGACGGCGCCGGCGCAAGGTCGCGTACACTCGCCGCCAGCACCCACGGGTCGCGCCCCCCATCGGCGAAGTCAAGAGACTGCGGCGCCCCGCCCGCCTCGTACGGCCTTTGCGGCGCAGCGGCGGCGGCAGGAAGAGCCCCTGCGCTCGGCGAGGTTCCGGCGAGCGCCTGCTCGATCGCGCGGAAGACAAAGTCATGGACCTGGCGGCCGTCGCGAAAGCGCACCTCGAGCTTTGACGGATGGGCGTTGACGTCGACCAGATGCGGATCGAGGTTCAAATAGAGCACGTACGCAGCATGCCGCCCGTGATAGAGCACGTCCCGATAGGCGAGTCGCACGGCATTGCTGAGGAGGCGATCGCGCACGCTGCGGCCGTTCACGAACCAGAACTGCTGATCCGGCTGAGCGCGCGATGCCGTTGGCAGTCCTACCCAACCGCTTAGGCCCGCGGGGCCTGCGACACTGCGCAGCGCCACCGCCCGCGGCAGGAATTCAGGTCCGAGGACTGCCGTGAGGCGCGCCTCCTCCCCCGCGGCGTCGACCGCGGGCGCGTCAAACACGCGGCGCTCGCCATGCCGCAGCCGAAAGCTGACATCGAAGCGCGAGAGCGCAAGGCGCTCCACCCAGCGCATGATGTGGCCGAACTCGGTGGCCTCGCTCCTCACGAACTTGCGCCGCGCCGGCACATTGAAGAAGAGGTCGCGGATCTCGATGCTGGTGCCGGGCGGATGCGGCGCGGGGCGCGCGGGGTTCACTCGGCCGCCTTCGACACCCACTTCGCAGGCCCGATCCTCACCGCAGCGCGGGCGCGACAGGATGCGCAGGCGGGAAACTGAGCCGATCGAGGGCAGCGCCTCGCCGCGAAATCCGAGTGTCGTGACTGCCGCAAGATCCGCCAGCGATGAGATCTTGCTCGTGGCATGGCGCGCAAGCGCAATGGGAAGCTCATCCGCGCTCATGCCCACGCCGTCGTCGCGCACGCGAATGAGGCCGATGCCACCGCGCTCGNNTTTTCCACGAGCTCCTTGACGACCGACGCCGGACGCTCGATCACTTCACCGGCAGCAATCTGATCGATGAGTTCGTTGGCAAGAACCCGGATCGGCATGACGACACACTCACGGACAGCAGTCCGCAAGTTTACAGCCCATCAGGGCAGGCTGGGCGTCTCGGGAGCGAGTCTGGCAAGACCGCGGCGCAGCTGCGCAAAGCGGGTGCCGGGAGGCGGATTGGCGGCGAAGAAGGTACGGATGCCGCTGAAAATGGCGCTCGCAAGCTT
>PKVY01000040.1:0-979 GCA_003131625.1 Acidobacterium sp.
GCCCGCATCGAGCATGAGGAACTGGATCAATTCCTGAGGGGCTGTGGCTGGACGCCTTACTTTGTGGAAGGAGACGAGCCGGAGAAGATGCACGAACTCATGGCCGCCACGCTCGACACTGCCATTGAGGACATCCATCGATTTCAAAGCGATGCCCGCAGCAAGAACAACGCGACTCGACCGCGCTGGCCCGTGATCGTCCTCAAATCGCTCAAAGGCTGGACGGGACCAAAGGTCGTCGACGGCCTGCAAATCGAAGGGACGTTTCGAGCCCATCAGGTACCGCTGCTCGTCGATCCCCAGCACCCCGATCACGTAAAACTCCTCGAGAACTGGATGAGGAGCTACAAGCCCGAGGAATTGTTCGACGAGAATGGGAGACTCATTCAGGAACTGGCCGAGTTGGCCCCTCAGGGCACCCGCCGCATGGGCGCCAATCCACACGCTAACGGCGGCATTCTTCTTCACGACCTGCACATGCCGGACTTCCACGATCACGCGGTCAAAGTGACTTCACCCGGAGCTGTGGAGATCGAAGACACGCTCGTGCTGGGCTCGTTCCTGCGCGATGTTGCCCGGTTGAATCAGGACAAGCGCAACTTCCGTGTCTTCGGCCCGGATGAAACAGTCTCGAATCTCCTGCAGGCGGTCTTCGAGGTCACCAATCGCCAGTGGGACGCGCGCGAATTCAGCAACGACGAGTTCCTCGCGCCGGCTGGCCGCGTTCTGGATTCGATGTTGAGTGAAAACCAGTGCGAGGGTTGGCTGGAAGGGTATCTCCTGACCGGAAGGCACGGACTGTTCAACAGCTATGAAGCCTTCATTCGCATCATCGACTCGATGTTCAGCCAGCATGCGAAGTGGCTGAAGGTATGCCGCGAGCTACCGTGGCGACGCGATATCTCTTCGCTGAACTACCTGCTGGCCTCCCATGTCTGGCAGCAGGACCACAACGGATTCACGCACCAGGATCCCGGCT
>PKVY01000040.1:1015-4339 GCA_003131625.1 Acidobacterium sp.
GCATCTGGCAATGGGCCAGCAATGACCAGGACAGCGAGCCCGACGTAGTGATGGCCTGCTGCGGAGACACGCCCACGCTGGAGATTCTCGCCGCCGCTTCTATTCTTCGCGAACATCTGCCTGACCTGAAAATCCGCGTTATCAATGTCGTCGATCTGATGAAGCTGCAGCCGAGTACAGAGCATCCCCATGGGCTGACTGAACTGGCTTACGATTCGCTCTTCACGAAAGATAAACACATCATATTCGGCTTTCACGGATATCCCTGGCTGATCCATCGGCTGACCTACCGGCGGACCAACCGCAACCTGCACGTGCGGGGCTACAAGGAAGAGGGCACGATCACGACCCCCTTCGACATGAGGGTGCAGAACGACCTTGACCGCTTCCACCTGGTGCAGGACGTGGTGGATCGGGTGCCGAATCTGGGTTCCAGGGGAGCCTACCTGAAGCAGCAGATGCAAAACAAACTGATCGAACACAAACACTACATCGACGCTCACGGCCAGGACATGCCGGAGATCCGGAACTGGAAATGGAGCGGCAGCGAAACGCGGAAGGGTGGATAAGCGGGGAAACCATGGACTGTGACTTGCCTTGAAAACGAACCAAAGGAGCCCCAATGCCCATTCAACTCAATGAAGAAAACGGCGGGAAGATTCTCGTTGTTCACATCAGCGGAAAGCTGGTAAAGGCAGATTACAGGCACTTCGTGCCTGAGTTCGAGCGACTCCTCCGGCAGCATGGAAAACTGCGCGTGCTGTTCGATATGACTGGTTTCCATGGCTGGGACGCCGCTGCGATGTGGGAAGACATCAAGTTCGACACAAAACACTTCGCAGACATCGAACGGCTCGCGATAGTCGGTGATAAGAAGTGGCAACAAGGCATGGCGACGTTCTTCAAGCCATTCACGAAAGCGACGATTCGATACTTCGATCACGACGACGCCGCTGAGGCGCGGAAGTGGTTGGGTGAATCGCAGCCTGGTAACTAGAAATGGGGCACCACCAAATGAATGCGCCAGAGTTTATAGATACCGCGGGGAAAATAGTAGCTGACGGCAAGGGACTGCTGGCGATCGATGAAAGCACGTCAACCTGTAACAAGCGATTTGCGAAGTGGGGGATTCCGCAGACTGCTGAGACGCGGCGCAAATATCGGGAGTTGATCGTAAGCACTCCCGGTCTTGGCGAATCGATTAGTGGGGCGATTCTTTACGACGAGACCATCAGGCAGCAGAAGAACGATGGCACCCCGTTTGCGAAAGCGCTCATCGGGGTGGGAATCATTCCGGGCATCAAGGTCGACACAGGAGCGAAGGAGATGGCTGCCTGCCCCGGCGAGAAGATCACCGAGGGGTTGGACGGACTGCGCGCACGCCTGGCTGAGTATTTCCAGATGGGTGCACGCTTCGCCAAATGGCGAGCAGTGTTTGCCATTGGCGATGGCATTCCGAGCCAGGGATGCATCGAGGCCAACGCACACGCGTTAGGCCGCTATGCGGCGCTGTGCCAGGAAGCCGGCCTGGTGCCCGTAATCGAACCGGAAGTGCTCATGGATGGTGCTCATACCCTGCGAACGTGCGGCGAGGTCACAGAGGAAGTGCTGCGCGCTGTCTTTATTCAAATGCACTTGCAGCGGGTGAAGCTGGAAGGATTGATTCTGAAGCCCAACATGGTGCTTCCAGGGTCGACATGCCCAAAGCAGGAGACAGTGGATGAGGTGGCAGACGCTACGGTGAGGTGTTTGCTGCGGACCGTTCCTGCTGCCGTTCCAGGGGTCGCATTCCTGTCGGGCGGCCAAACTGGCGAACTTGCCTCGGCCCGTTTGAACGGCATGAACCTCCGATTCAAATCTCGGCTGCCGCGGGCGCTGGCGTTTTCGTTCGGGCGTGCCATCCAGGAGCCGGCTTTGGAGATATGGCATGGTGACCCACGCAATGTGCAGGCGGCACAGCAAGCCCTCTGCCATAGAGCAAGGTGCAACCGGGCCGCGCGCCGTGGCGAATACAATGCCACAGTTGAGGGGGATCATCGGAAGCACACCGCGCACGCCATTTCAGACTTAGAACTCGCGGGGAGCGCCCGATGAAACCGGACAAGCGTCGGAAAACCATTGTCGGAAACTGGAAGATGCATACGACCGCCGCTGAAGCCAGGCATCTGGCTGGGGGAGTGGTCGACGGTGTGGGCAATTCAGACCCAGTCACTGTCATCCTCTGTCCGCCCTTTCCCTATCTGGCGCTTGTCGGGGAGATTCTCAAGGGCAGCCGCGTTGCGCTCGGAGCACAGAACATGTATCCCGAAAAAGAGGGCGCATTCACCGGCGAGGTCAGCCCGACGATGCTGCTCGATCTCGGGTGCAGGTACGTCATACTCGGACACAGCGAGCGGCGGCACAAGCTGGGAGAATCCGATGCGTTCATCAACCAGAAGGTTCGGTTTGCCCTGGCTTGCGGGCTCGACATCATCCTCTGCGTCGGTGAGACCTTGGAACAACGTAAGGCCAACCAGACTGAAGCGCTGCTCGACCGGCAACTCAACCTGGGATTAGCCGACGTGCCGGGCGCTGCGTTGCCCCACATTAGCATCGCCTACGAGCCGGTCTGGGCGATCGGCACCGGCAAGACGGCCACGCCCGAGCAGGCCGAGGAGACGCACCAGTTCATCCGCCACCAGTTGGTCAAGATGTTCAGCATGGCGGCCGCGGAACGGGTCCGCATCCAGTACGGCGGCAGCGTCAAGCCGGAGAACGCCGCCGCGCTGCTTGCCCAGCACGATGTGGACGGCGCCCTGATCGGCGGCGCCAGCCTGAATGCCGGCCAGTTTCTGGCCATCGTCCGGGCTGGGATCAGTGAGCCGCAAACCAAAAGGAAATCAGCATGACAGCAATTGCACAACCCACAACATGCGCGGACGGAGAAGTCCGGCCTACGGGCCCGCATTGATGCCATGTTTCGCGGGGACAGAATCAACGTCACGGAAACGCGGGCCGTCCAGCACGTGGCTTTGCAAAGACAGAAAGGATCCCATTTATGAAGCCCAATGTCGATCAGCCGAAGGCTGCCGAATCGAAGCCGGGGTCGCAGCCCAAGAGTCCCGAATCTAAGTCGGGATCCAAGCCCGATTCCAAGGACGATCTGAAATCCCTGCCGATGCCGGAAGTGGAGAAAAAGTTGGGATCTTCTCCGAAAGGCCTGAGTCAAGCCGAGGTGCAGAAACGGCTGGCGCAATACGGGCCGAACGAGATCGCGGAAAAGAAAACCAACGTATTTCTCAAGTTCCTCAGCTATTTCTGGGGTCCCATCCCGTGGATGATCGA
>PKVY01000067.1:0-51699 GCA_003131625.1 Acidobacterium sp.
TCACCTACCTCTTCATCTCGCATTCCATGCCGCTCGTCCGCTATCTCTCCACCAACATCGCCGTGCTCCGCGGCGGCAAATTAGTCGAGCTCGGCACGCGCGACCAGGTCTGCGAATCCCCGCGCGACGACTACACCCGCCAACTCGTCGCCGCCACCCCCGAGTTGTCATCCTGAGCGAAGTNNGTAACCTGTACCCTGCACCCTGTACCCTGTTCCAAGTGCACCCCACGCTCTTCCAATACATTTTTCTGGCCTTCGCGGCTGGTCTCGGCGGCCTCGTCAACTCCGTCGCCGGTGGCGGCGGATTCCTCGTCTTCCCCTCGCTCCTGAAGGCTGGCCTGCTCCCTATCCAGGCCAACGCTACCGGAACCGTCGCCCTCTGGCCCGGCCAGTTCACCTCCATCGCCGGCTACCGCGAAGACCTCCGCAAACATCACCGCCTCGTCATCCCCGTCATCCTCGTCGCCCTCGTTGGTGGACTCACCGGCGCGCTCACCCTCCTGCACGGTAGCCAGGATTCCTTCCTGCGCCTCGTCCCGTATCTTTTCCTCCTCGGTTCGGTCACGTTTGCCTTCAGCGGACCGCTCTCGCGCATGGTGCGCCGCCGCGCCGAGGACCACACCGCGCACCCCGAGCACCGTACGCGCGTTTACGTGGTCCCCATGCTCGCCTCGCAGCTGGTCATCAGCTACTACATCGGCTACTTCGGGGCAGGTGCGGGCCTGCTCACCCTCGCCGCCCTCGCGCTCTGCGGCGTCGACCGCATCGCCGAGATGAACGCCCTCAAAGTGGTCCTCACCACCACCGCCAACGGCGTCGCCGTCATCACCTTCATCATCGCCGGCGCCGTCGAGTGGCGCTACTGCTGGCTCATGATGATCGCCTGCGCCGTCGGCGGCTATACCGGCGCGCGCAACTCCCGCCGCATCAGCGACCGCATCCTGCGCCCCATCATCATCGTCCTCGGCTTTGTCATCGCCATCTACTTCTTCATACATAAGAAGGGTCTGTGATCGTCCCCACCGCCATCGCCCCCGTAGTCAACGCCATCGGACTCGCAGCCGCAGTCTGCACCACCATCTCCTTCGTCCCGCAGCTCATTCGCGTCTGGCGTCTGCGCAGCGCGCGCGAAATCTCGCTCACCATGTTCCTCGTCTTCTCGCTTGGCAGCTTCCTCTGGCTGCTCTACGGAATCCTCATCCGCTCCGTCCCCGTCATCCTGGCCAACGCTGTCACCCTCGCTCTCTCCCTCGCCATCCTTGCTCTCAAGCTCCGCTTCGACCGCAAATGAAAGCGGGACACCCCGCGCCGGTAAGGCCGCAAAGTGTCCCGCTTTTCGTGTGAGCTACCGGCTACAGGCTCCCAGCTACCAGTTCCTGGCTCCCGGCTCCCAGCTGTTATTTGCAGCAGTCGCCCGGGCAGCAGGACGACGACTGTCCCTGGCAACAGCTCGCGCCGCAGCAGCTGCCGGGGCAGCACTTCGCACCCGACGTGCAACAGGACGCGCCCGTCAGCGCCAGTGCGGACAGCGAGAACAACGACGTCGCGGCTAAAGCAATGATTTTCGCTTTCATTGGAATTCCTCTCAGTGTGAATAGGACGGTTGTGCGCAAACGCGCAAAGACACAACGCGACACACGAAGAGGATTAAATGCGCAAATCGTCTTTGAGACGGAAAACCGGTGCGCTGTACCGCAGACCCGGCCTCAGTTCGCGCACGGGCTGCGCGGTCGAAAGGCCCACAGCGTCCATCCGGACCGGCGAAGCAGCGACCGCCTCGCCTTCCCTGGCCTTGACAACCTGTGCTTCCGCTTTCTCCGGGACCTGCTCCGCGCACCGAGCCGACGAGCAGCTCTCGGCGCCGCAGCCCGTGGTCGGGCAGCAGGGCATGTGGCCCCGCTGGCACTGCATGGCCGGCGCAACAGCAGTGTCCGCGAAAGCCAGCGTCACCACCCACACCGCCGCCAAAACCAGCCCCAGCACCTTGCCTGTCCGCCGATGGAAAGACCCGATCACAGCCTCAGTCTACCCTCGACCCCAAAAACCAAAAGTGACCGCTGTCACGGCGCTGTCGGCAGCATGATCATCTTTTCCTGGGCCCCCTGGTGCGCCGCCCGCACGATATGCGGCGTGATCACGATGGCCAGTTCGGCCACGTCCAGGTTGCTGTTGTTGTTGGTCGTGTTCTGGAACCCCGGTATCTCGCTCAGCCCCGGAATCCCCGTAATCGCATTCGA
The DNA here is from genome assembly GCA_003131625.1 of Acidobacterium sp. Taxonomy (GTDB): domain Bacteria; phylum Acidobacteriota; class Terriglobia; order Terriglobales; family Acidobacteriaceae; genus Palsa-343. Next base: position 2,240 of record PKVY01000067.1, read on the forward strand.
TTCCTGCCGCGACAGCGAGCTCACCAGCAGCGCGCTCTCCCCCACCTTCATCGACGTAATCGCGTTGTACTCGCGGTTGTTCAGCAACGGAAGGCCGTTCAGCGCCGACCCCGCCAGCGACGAAAGCGTCAGGTCGAACTTCAGTGAGACTCTGTTGGTGCCCTCGATGCTCGGCGTTACTTTCAGCGTCAGTCCGATGTCCTGGTACTGCACCTGCGGAATCGTCGCCGTAGCCGCCGCCTGTAGCTGAGCCGGTGTAATTCCCAGGCCCTGCAGCGTGCTCGACAAACCCGCCGTCGACAATCCAGGAATGTTCAGCGGTGCCGCCCCGAGGCTGGAAAAGCTGGAGGTTTCGATCGGGTAACGCTCTCCGCTCTTGATCGTCGATTCCTGGCGGTCGAGCACCCGCAGCTGGATCTGGTCCAGAGCCCGCACGTCGGAGGAGTTGAGCTGCATGTTCAGCGATCCGCCCTGGTAGGCGATGCCAGTCAGCGAAAGTCCGCCCCCGAAAACGCCGAACGGCTGCGTCAGAATGCTGTTGCTGATCTGCCCCGAAGCGATCAGGATGGCCAGAATCGCCTCCCAGTCCCCGGGCGCAGCCAGCCCGCTGGAGATGATCTCCTGCACCAGGCTCGCATTGCTGTTCAGAATGTTGCGTGCCTCGGAATACACATTGAAAACGGACGTCTGGTTGGGCAGGATCGCCCCCAGATTCACCGCCTTCGTCCGGTCGATCTCATACAGGCGCACATCGAGCTGCAGTTCGCTCCGGCCTTCCAGCAGGGTCGTCAGCGTCTTGTTCAGGGCGTTCAGATCGGCGGTCGGCCCGCGCACCGTCAGCGCGCTCTGGTCCACGTCGGCGCTGGCGGTCCGCAGCGTGAAGACATTCTTCGCGATGTTCGTGATCTCGGTGATCTGGTCGGCCGCCATGCCGGGCAGATACACGGTCTCCACAGCTTCGCGTTCGTATTTGTCGTGGTTGGCTCGTGTATCTTTGGCCACCAGTGCCCGCGCCGGATCGAGTGGCACAAAAAACGTCCCCGTCACCAGCGCCAAAGTTCGCTCCGCAGTAGCGAAGTCAGCGTCGTCAACGTCGTAACGTACGCCTTGCGAGCCAACCGAATCGTCGATCGTGGGCTGAATCCCGTAAGCCGGCAGCACCTGGGAGATCACATTGCGCTCGCTCCCGCGAATATGAAAGCTGCGCACGCCGGCTTTTGGCTCGAGCGCAATCGGCGGAGCCCCGGCGATCGCCTCCGAACGCACCGCCGGCTCGCCGGCCACCGTTGCCGACGCCAGCTCGTCCATATGCTGCGCCACCATCGGGCTCGCCGGATCGATGCCGTACGCTTCCGCGACCTTTTCTCGCGCGTCGGCAAAATGGCCCAGGATCTTGTCCTTGTCCGACTGCTGGATCAGATCCGTCACCAGATGCTGCCGCGCGATCTGGTCCGCATACGCGTATTTCGGTTCTTCAGGATTCAGCTCGGCCGCCTTTACAAAACAATCCATCGCCGCCCGAATGTTGTTGTGGTCGATGTCCTTCGCGCCCTGCACGAAAAGCTTCTGCGCCTCTTCTCGCTCCTTCTTCGTCGGACGGTGTCCCGCGCCAACCTGCGGTGTCGCCGCGCCCGCGGGAGCTGCCGCCGCCGGCTGCGTCGCGGCGGCCCCAGACGGCTCCTGTGCCGGCGCAGGCTGCGCCTGGGTCGCACCCTGCTGTGCCTGGGCAGTGCCCAGCGCCAGCCCCAGCGCCGCGATGAAAACTCCGCTACGAAGCATGTTCTGCCGCTCTCACTGTGATGTCCGACGCCTGCAGCAGCGCTTCCAGCGTCGATGCGCACGCCGCGGGCTCATGCTCCATCAGCTCCTCGAAGCTGTACCGCCCCGTCGCCACCGCGATGGTCGGCAGTCCATTCGCCCGCGCCGATTCCACGTCGAAAGGCGTATCGCCGACCACGCAGACCGTCCCCGCCGAACGAGGCAGATCCGGCTCCGTTGTCGCGACAATCGCCCGCGCCTGCTCCGCCGCGTGAGCAATCATCTCCGCGCGCGCTTCGAAGCGATCGCAGAAGCCCCCGAAGCGGAACCACGGCCGCAGGCCCGCATTCTCAATCTTGAGCCAGCCAATCTGCTCCAGGTTGCCCGTCGCCACGCCCAACAGCGCTCCCTTGCCTTCGAGGTGCGCGAGCACGGCTTCCACTCCCGGCATGATAGTCGGCAGCAACTCCCCGCGCCGCGCGGCAACTCGGGCGCACATGGCTTTCAGAACGTCCTCGCGGTGCGGCCGCCACACACTGTCCTCGATGCTGGCCCGCGCGAAAGCATCCCGCAGAATCCCCGGGTCGGTATTGCCCGCCAGCGTAACCCCGTCCAGCACCAGCTCCCGGCCCATCACCTCGCGCACGCTCTCGTGGAAAGCGTCGACGTGAACCCGGTCCCGGTGCCGCAGCAGCGTTCCATCGATGTCAAAAAGATAAGCCCGCTGCTCGTCCCAGCGGAACCCCTCGGAGAGGTAGACGCGCGCCTCCGGCGAACTGCTCATACCTACAGGTTATAGGTTGGGATGGGTACGGTGCACGGGCCGTACACCCAAACCCTCATCTCGAATCGTGAATCCCTGATTCCCTGATGGACTCAGGCGCGTTCGCCGCGCTGGCGGTTCGCGTCCACTGGCCCACGCTCGCTGCGCGGCGGGCGGCGCAGGCCGGTGCGGACCTGCGCGGGATCGATGTTCAGTTCGTTCAGAATGCGGCTCAGCGTGTTGCGGTGCACGCCCAGTTCCTTGGACGCCTTGCACTGGTTGCCCCTGTGACCGGACAAAACCTCGAGGATGAACCGCCTCTTGAATTCGCGCACGGCTTCGTCGTACGTGATGCCGCCTGCGTGCATCTGGGTGACAAGGTTGTCCAGCTCGCGTTTCACAGGAACCTCTTTCCCGATCCCGGTCTTGCCGGGGCAATCTTCCAATGTTTCACAGCAGCCCGATTCAAGCAGCCGGCCTGAGCCACTCGGGCTGCGCCTTACGCAGGACGATCACACCGCTCCTGATCCGATCTCCCAGTTCGGCAGGAGCCACATCCGCGGCACGCCGCGCCATCGCCAGAAATCCTGGAGCGAAGCGTGACTGCCGGAACCACGTGGCGCTGGGCCAGAACGCGGCAATCACCATCACCGCGATCGTCACCAGCGCACACCCTTTCAACAGACCGAAGGCCGCACCCGCCATCCGATCCGCCCATCCCAGCCCAACTGACTTCACCGACCAGCGCACGATTCTTCCCGCTATGCCGGCTACGATCATGACCCCTAGCGCCATCAGGATGAACGACAGTGCCTGATTCATCGAGGGCGAATGAATCCACTGTCCCATCCACGGCGTCAGCTTCTGATAATCCCAGGCGGCCACCAGCAATCCCAGCACCAGCCCCGCCAGCGAAAATACTTCCAGAATCAAACCCGCCTTCGCCGCCGACCCTACAGAAAGAATCAAGACTATCAGGATTACCCAGTCGACGATGGCCATTGCTATCTCCACCTACACAGCCAGAGGTCTGCCCGAAAGCAGACGGTACGCATCCAGATACTTCTGCTGCGTGCGGTTCACCACATTTTCGGGGAGGGCTGGCGCAGGAGCCAGTTTATTCCAGTGAATGCTCTCCAGATAGTCCCGAACGTACTGTTTGTCGAAAGATTGCTGCGACCGGCCCGGCGAATACAGGTCCCGCACCCAAAAACGCGACGAATCCGGCGTCAGCACCTCATCGGCCAGCACCACCCCCATCGGCGTGGACCCAAATTCGAATTTCGTGTCGGCCAGCAAAATGCCGCGGCTCTCCGCGTGCTCCGCCGCCCGATTGTAAAGGCTCAGGCTGATGTCGCGCAGTTTCTCCGCCGCCTCGCCACCCACCAGAGTCGCCATCTGGTCGAAGGTGATGTTCTCGTCGTGCGTCCCGCGGAAGCTCTTCGTCGCCGGCGTGAAGATCGGGCGGCTCAGCCGATCCCCCTCTCGCAAACCGGGCTCAATTTTTACTCCGCACACCATCCCCGTGGCCACGTAATCCTTCCAGCCCGACCCCGCCAGGTATCCCCGCACCACGCATTCGATGGGATACATCTGCGCCCGCGTCACCAGCATCGACCGGTCCTTCAGATCCTTCCGGTATTTCCAGACTTCCTCTGGATAATCCTTTACGTTGGAAGCCACCACATGGTTCGGCACGATCTCGCGCAGCATCTCGAACCAGAACAGCGAAAGCTGCGTCAGAATCATCCCCTTCCCGGGGATTCCCGTGGCCAGTACGTGATCGAAAGCCGAAATCCGGTCCGTCGCCACCATCAGCAAATACTCACCCAGCGAGTAAATGTCGCGGACCTTGCCGCGAGCCACCAGAGTAAGGTTGCGGAAGTCGGTTTCCAGGAGCGCTTTCAATGCCACAAACCTTTCCCGCGGCTTCAGAACGTATCGTGAGCCGTTGCTGTTTCGCAGGACACCAATCGTCGAGGCTGTTGCCGGACGGTGCATGTGGGTCCCAGCGGCGAGTCCCGGAGGAGACGACGGAATCAAGCTGAAATCCGATTGTGCGATTGACGATGCTCTTTGTCAACGCTTCGTGAAAAGGCCATTTCACGCTGCTTTCACGCGGATTAACTCCGCGCGTCTCACCTGTCAAGAGAAAAAGTTTTCGCCGCTGTCAGTGATGGCACTGTGCAGTGCCAGGACTATTCCAGGCCGGCAGTCGGCGCAAAAACATTCTGCTCACTCGCTTCCGGAGTGTCTGCCCAACGCTGCGCCTATTCGTGGTACGCCGTCGGCTTCGACGCCGTGGGGCGAACCCCCATCCCGTTCAGCCGGCTGCGCGCCTGCGAGGCTTCCGGCGTCTGCGGATAGCGCGCGATCAGCTCGCGCAGATCGCGAATGCCGTTGTCCCGCTGGTCCAGGGAAAGCTCTGCCTCGCCCTTGCGCAGCTGCGCGGCTGGTGCTTTCGAGTTGCCCGCGAACTGCTGCAGCACCACCCCATAGGCCTTGATCGCGTCCTGGTACTTTCCCTGCCGGTAGGCGATCTCCCCCAGGTAGAACTGCGCATTCCCCGCCAGATCGTCCTGCGGATAGTACTTCAGCACGTCGCCGAATTCGCCCGCCGCCAGATCGTAGCGCGCCGAGTTGTAGTCGCGCAGAGCGCCCTGGTACAGGTCGTTCACCGGCGGAGCCTGCGGCTGCGGCTGTTGCTGCTGCGGAGCCTGGTTCTGTTCGGCGCCCGGCTGTCCCGGCTGCCCTCCCTGCTGTTGCACCGCCGCCTGCGTCGCGACGTTCTGCAGTTCCGACTGCACCGCCGCCACCTGCGCGCTCAGCTTGTCGATCCGCGTGCGCAGTGCGTCCACCGAGTCGTTGATCCCCTGCATCTGCCCGGAGACCTGATCGATCTTCCCGCCCCCCGACTCGTTCTGCGTCTGCACCTGCTGCTGCAGTGTCGTCATCGTCGTGCTGATGTGCGCGACGCTGTCCGAGATCTGCTGCACCACGTGCTGCATCACGCTCATTTGCTGGTCCTGCGTCTCCTGCAGGTGCTGCAGGGCGTCCTGCAGCTGTTGCACCTGCGTCTGCAGCTGCACCATTTCTTTTGAGACGGCATGCGCCGGAGGAGCCGCGCACAGAAGGACGAATAGGAAAAGGGTAGAGAGCGAAGCCACAATCTTTCGCATAAAACCATCCCCAATGAAGCGCTGGAAGCGCTCCCTTCATTATGACAGGAGGTGGGTGCCGCGAACGCGCGGGACTCGGCGAGCACAAGGCGCGGGCTGTGTCGTTCCCTGTGACCACCGGCCACTGGCTACCGGCTACTTTTGGGCAGGTCCCAGACCGCGGCCCATAGAACCGCGGTCTGCAACCTGCAACCTGCAACCTGTGCCCTGGCTTCTACTGGTCCAGCGTGAACTGCCCCCGCCGGTTCTGCTGCCAGCACGCTTCCGTGTGGTCGGTGCAGAACTGCTTCTCCTTGCCGTAGCTCACCGTGCGCAGCCGGTCCGGACTGATGCCCGCCGTCACCAGCGCCTGCTTGGCCGCGTTGGCCCGGTTCTCGCCCAGTGCCAGGTTGTACTCCGTCGAGCCGCGCTCGTCGCAGTATCCGCCGATCACCACCTTCAGCTCCGGATGCTGGTTCAGGAAGTTGGCATCGGCCGAGATCGTCGTCGTCGCATCGGGGCGAACGTCGTAGCTGTCGTAATCGAAGAACACCGGCTTCACCGCTGCCTCAAAGGCGTTCTCGTCGATGTTCGACTCGCTCACCGGTGCCGAAGGCGGCGGAGCGGCCTCGCTCACCGTCACCGTCGCTGTGGCGTCGGCGTTTCCGCCGTCACCCTGTGCGATCAGGTGATAGCTCGTGGTCTGCGTGGGCTGCACCGTCTGCGTTCCCGAGGAGGCCACCTGTCCCAGTCCGACGATCGATACGTTCGTCGCGTCCGTGGTTTTCCATGTCAGTACCGAGCTGCCCCCGGGGGCGATCGTGCTCGGATTGGCGGTGATCGTCGCCATGGGCGCTGGAGCGGCTTCCGGCGCTGTGGGTGGAGGCGGAGGCGCCGGGTTCTTCTTGTGGCATCCCGCGACCGTAAGCATCGCCGCCAGACTTGCTGTCACAACCAGGAACTTGCGATTTGAATATTGCACGTGTCTCTCCTCCTTCAAGGAGCGTAATTTGGGGGTTAACCAGGCAAAGCAGGTCAGAAAATCCGGCCCGCAAGAACATCAAGGTGTCATTTCCAGCTCCAGTTGGGCATTGTGTTGCTGCCCCCACCGTGGGTTAGCTGCTGCTGATCCGTGCCGTCGGCCAGCATCATCCAGATCTCTGTCCGTCCGTTCTGCTCCCGCTGAAAAACAATGTGCCGGCTGTCCGGCGACCAGGACGGAAAATCGTTCGCCCCGGATTCGTGCGTCAGCTGCGTCCACCGCTTGCTCGCGATGTCCATCACATAGATGTCTTCGCCGCCCGGCGCTCCCGGCCCATAGCTGCGGTTCCATGCAAACGCCAGGAATTGCCCGCTCGGCGACCACGAGGGCGACGTCGCGTACCCGCCGTCGGTCATCCGCGAGATGTTCGCCCCGTCCGAATCCATGATGTAGATCTGCGGCAGCTTCGTCCGACCGCTCACCCACGCCAGTTGCGTGTTCGTCTTCGGATTCCACACCGGCGAAACATCCGGTCCGCGAAATGCCGTCAGCCGCCGCACTGCAGATCCCCCCGGATCGCTTACGTAGATCTCAGGGTCGCCGCTGCGATCGGAAGAAAACGCCAGCTTCGTTCCGTCGCTCGACCATGCCGGCGACAGCGTTGTCCCTCCCCACGCCGGAAATGCCGTCAGCCGCCCCAGATCCAGCGAGTACATCCGGATCGACCAGCCATTCTTCCCCAGCGAGATGAACGCCACCCGCGAATTATCCGGAGAAACATGCGGCGAAAGCGAAATCGTGCCCAGATGCGTCAGCTGGTGCTCGTTCATGCCGTCGTAATCCATCTCCCAGATTTCCTTGTTTCCGCCCGCCTGCCCCGAAGCGTAAAAAATCTTCGTCTCCGCGATCCCCGGAACCCCGCCCAGCCGCTCGATAATCTCGTCCGCAAAACGATGCGCGATCTGCCGCGCCGAGTCCGCTGTCACCTCGCCGCCATACTGCTTGCCCAGCACCTGCGGATTCTGCGTGCTGTGCGTGTCGTACAGAAATCCCTGCACCGCCAGATGCCCGCCGGCGGCCGACATTGCCCCGAAAGCCACGTACGCCGAATTCGCGGGCTCCGCCGTCCACTGCGCCAGATTGATTTCCTGCGGCGACCCCGGCGTGGCCGTGGGAATCATGCTCTTCGAAACCACGTCGAAGATTCCGGCGTAGCGCAGATCGTTATAAAGCACCTGATCGAACGCAGACTTCAGCCCGCTCGTCTGCACATCGGGCGTTGCCGCCTTGAAATCCGCTGCCGCGATGCGAATCTTCGAAACGCCCAGATTCGTTCCGGTACGTACCCAGTCCTGGGCCCGCAGCCCCGAGAAGGGGACGCCGATCAGTGCGATAAAAAGAGAAATTCGAAGGACTGCAGATTTCCGGGGGAGACTCACGATCATGCTTTTTCCGTTTCCTTGATGTTAATCAGAAGCAGGCCTGGTTGGCTCGGCGGCTTGCGGCCTTGTGCGCCTCTGTATGGGAAGCGCTACCACCCTTAAAGGATTGCCCGCCGGTATGCGAAACCTTTGAATCCACACACCAAAGACCATCCGCACGCCATCAGTGCGACGGCTGATCGTAGTTAAAAGTGTACTCCACCGATACGCTCCTGCCTGTGTACTGATCAGGCAACGGCCCAAAACTCCCCACCCTCTGCACCGCCTCCCGCGCCGTCTTGTTCAGCGACGGCGAAGGGCTCGGCTGCGGGATCGTGATGCTGGTGAAGCTGACGCTCCCATCCCGCTCGATCGTGAACGTTACCGAGACCTGGCTGCCGTAGTGCGTGCTCGAATCGATCTGCTGCGTGTACCAGTTCTGGCTCACCAGTCGCGTGATTTTGTCCACATACCACGGAAACCGCGCCGCGAAATCGCCGCCGGCAACGCTGACCGGGCTGCTGTTGCGCGCCGGTGCGTTATTCATGGCGTGTGCCAGCTGCGTCGGCGCTGCTTCTCCGTAGTTGGCCCGGTTCGGTTGGTTCAGCGGCTGCGCATGCTGCGGCGAAGCCGGCTGTGGCTTCTCCACGGGCTTCAGCTTCGGCTTGTGCGAGGCCAGCGGGATCGCATCCGGCGGCGTAATCGGTATCGTCGCCTTCGACGGGGGCGCCGGCGCGGGGCTCGGCAGATCCGTAGCCAGAACGTTCGGCGTCGGCGGCGCGATCTGCGGCAGCGGAATCGATGGCGCGGAATTGACCAGGTTCGCCTGAATCGCGCCCGTCGGCCCGTTCACTCCCCATTGGTTAGCGTGAAAACGCGCGTTCGCGAAGATCAGCAGTGCGATGGCGCCCACCAGTCCAGCGTGCAGCAGCAACGATCCGGCCACCGGGACGCCAAACGCCTCCCGCTGCTCCGCTATCGTCATGATCGTGTCCCGCATCTGGTTCCTTATCGACTCTGGCTACCCGCTACTGGCTACCGGCTACAGGCTGCTCCCTCAGCGCCTCGCTCCCACCGGTGCTGCAGCAGGCCGGTTGTAGCCTTCCTGCGCCATCCGCTTGCCCATCGGCCGATAGCTCGCCGCATCCTCCGGCTGCCACGTCGCCAGCCCATCCACGTAGCGGTTGTACATCGAGAAGGCCGCCGCAATCAGCACCGTGTCGTGAATCTCCACATCGGTCGCGCCCTGCTCGCGGGCCGCGGCAATATCACCCGCCGTGACTCTCTTCCCACTCTCCCGCACCTTGCTTGCGATGCGCAGCAGCGCCCGCAACTTCGGCGAAACATCGGCCGCCTCCGGATTCGCCTTCACCGCCTCGATCCACTCGTAGTCTGCCTCGCGTCCCCCGCGATGCTCCGCCGCCGCCGCGCTGTGCGACAGCTGGCAGAACCGGCATTCGTTCCCATTCGAAACCACAGCCGCAATCGCCTCCCGCTCCGCGCTCGTCAGCGAATTGGGCCCACGCAGCAGAATCTCCGCCAGCTCCCGCATCGGCTTCGCCGTCTCTGGCCTGAACCCAAACGCCCCCACAATTCCCGGTACGCCTTCTTCCAGTGCGATATGTGCCATCGTCTCTCTCCTCACGTTCTCCATCCGCTCACGCGCTAAGCAGTTCTGGGGATCAGAACGGGCCATCCGATTATCCCCGACCCAACCCGCCGCCTACAACCGCTCGCGGTGCGGCATTCCTCTCAACCGTTTGGTGGATGCACCGTCTGCCCGCCAACCCATACAATCCCGATGCCGGTGTTCCCAGACACCTCCCACGCCACAACAGGAGCTTCTCATCATGGCTTACATCGAGCTGCCCATCGCCCCCGAACTCGGCCGCGAGTTTCCCGGCATCGCCGGACCTATGACCTTCCGCCCGGAAACCGCCAAGCCCATCAACCAGTTGGTCAATATCCTGCTGCGCGGCGAAAGTACCCTTTCGCCCGGCGAGCGCGAACTCATTGCCACCCACGTTTCCTGGCGCAATGACTGCTTCTTCTGCCAGAACATTCACGGCGCGATCGCCGCAGCCCAACTCGATCACGATGAAGCTCTGGTCCAGCGCGTCAAAACCGACTGGATCCATGCCGACATTTCGCCGAAACTCAAAACCCTGCTGAATATCGCCGGCAAAGTCCAGCAGGGCGGCAAACACGTCACCGAAGAGGACATCTCCGCCGCTCGCCAGGCCGGCGCCACCGACCGCGAGATCCACGACACCGTCCTCATCGCCGCTGTCTTCTGCATGTGCAACCGCTATGTCGATGGACTCGGCACCTGGGCCCCTCAGGACCCCGACATCTACCGCGCCCGCGCCGCCCGGGTCGTCGAACACGGTTACACCGCGGTCACGGAGATGGCAATCGCACAAACATCCCCCAAATGACCACCCTCCAAAATGAGGGCAGCGCTCAACCCGTCGCCTTCAGTCCGCGGGCGCTCGCGATGTTGTGAGATAGCAACGCGAAGCACGTTTGTGCTTTAAACCATTGCACAGAAAGGCCCGGATCCACACGGATCCGGGCCTTCCCATTTTGATCCGGTCTCAATCGGCGTTCCTTTTTGGCTCACCCCGAGGCTTTCTCCCGCATCTTTTTAAGCAGGGGCCGTCCCTGGTCGATACCGTTTCTACGAGGGGATTTTTTATGGCTACCCATTCCATCGAAGTATCGATCGACCTTCAGGACTTCACCGGTGATAGTCTCATCGCTGCCCAGGCGGACGCCTGCCCCCACGCTGACGAAATCAACGTCGGCGCCTTCCGCGGTCTTGCCTTCGCCCTCATTTTTGAAACCGTCCTCGTCGCCCTCGGCGGCGTTGTCTGGCAACTCCTGCGCTTCATCCACTGGTAGCTCACCGCGATCTCCCGAGATAGCTACCCCACGCTCTCTGTTCACTGTTCACTGCACCCTGCACCCAGTACCCTGCACCCAGTACCCTGCACCCAGTGCCCTGCACCCTGTACCCTGTACCCTGTACCCNNACCCTGTACCCTGTACCCTGTATGGACCTCATCATCAATGGCCAGCCGCGCACCTTCCCCGAGCTCGCCGCCGGCGCCACACTCCAGAATCTCCTCACTGCCCTCGCGCTCCAGCCTGACCGTGTCGCCGTCGAACACAACGGCTCCATCGTCTCTCGCCCCGCCTGGCCCTCCACCCCCGTCACCAACGGCGACAAGTTTGAAATCGTCCACTTTGTCGGCGGCGGCGGGCTCTGACACCGCTCCCAACTCGGTTACCGGCATCACGCGACCCGAGCATCCCCATTGCCCCAACCGCGCCGCCCGTGTACTCTCGAATCTTCGGGTCCCCCTCGATTCTGCGTCCACCCAACCAACAGCCGTAGGAAATTCCCATGAATCAACCCATCGTCTTCGTCAGCGGCAGCAAGGGAGGTGTGGGCAAATCCCTCACCGCGATGGCTGTGCTCGATTTCCTCGCCACCGAGCATCGCTATGTCCGGCTCCTGGAAGCCGACACCACCAACCCCGACGTCTGGAAATCCTACCGCCGCACCGTCGAAGGCGAGGTTGCCGACCTCGATGACGTCGACGGCTGGATTAACCTCGTCAATACCTGCGACGCAAATCCCTTCAAAGCCATCGTCATCAACACACCCGCGCGCAATAACGATTCGGTGCGCCACCACGGTTCCATCCTCCTCGAGTCCCTCAAGGAACTCGCTCGCCCCCTCATCACCCTCTGGGTCATCAACCGCCAGCGCGACTCGCTCGAGCTGCTCCGCAACTATATGGAATCGATGACCACCGGCATCGTCCACGTCGTCCGCAACGGCTACTTCGGCGACGAAAGCAAGTTCGAGCTCTATCAATCCAGTTCCATGCCCGAAACCATCGCGCAGCAGGGCGGCAAGAGCCTCTTCCTGCCCGACCTCGCCGATCGCGTCACCGACGAGCTCTATTCCCGCCGCATCACCCTCAGCGAAGCCGCGCAGCAGCTCAAACTCGGCGACCGCGTCGAACTCCAGCGCTGGCGCGCTCACGTCCGCGAAATCATGACCCAGGCCGGCATCTGAATCGCGGTTCCTCCGACGTGACGCACTTCGAAGATCTGAGTGATTACGCTTATTTTCACTTCCCTCGGTATGGAGCGGCACTCGTTAACGTCGGATGGCTCGATCTGAATCGGCCGTTTCCGCAAGGAAAAGTCGATCCAGCGATTGTCGAGATGATCGGAGAGCTCTGCAAATCGCCGATGAATCAAACCAGGGGCCGGCATGCTTGCCCAAAGTGCTCGGAGTACCCAGAGAGCTCATCGACCGTAAGACCGTGACCCTCGGCGATGCGGAGATTCGTGTGCCCGGCGAAGGCAAGGCTTACGCTTGCCCCACGCTGATCTACCACTACATCGTCAAGCACGGCTATCTTCCTCCGGACGAATTCCTGGAAGCGGTGAGACAAACCTTCCGCTGAGAGCGCCCCTCTCTGCGCTGCACTCTGTACCCTGCACCCTGTACCCTGTTGCCATGAACAAAAAAGTCCGCTGGGGCGTTCTCTCCACTGCCAGCATCGGCGTCCGAAAAGTCATCCCCGCCATGCAAAGCGGCCATCTCTCCGCCGTCGCCGCCATCGCCTCCCGCGACCTCGCCAAAGCCCGCACCGTCGCGGCCGAGCTCAACATCCCCACCGCCTACGGCTCCTACGAAGAACTCCTCGCCGACCCCAGCATCGACGCCATCTACAACCCGCTTCCCAACCAGCTCCACGTTCCCTGGACCATCCGCGCCGCCGAAGCCGGCAAGCATGTCCTCTGCGAAAAACCCCTCAGCATGACCCTCGCTGAAGCGCAGTCCCTCCTCGCCGTCCGCGACCGCACCGGCGTCCTCATTGGCGAAGCCTTTATGATCCGCTCCCACCCGCAGTGGCTGCGCCTCCGCGCCCTCCTCGACGAAGGCCGCATCGGCGCCCTCCGCTCCATCGCCGCCTTCTTCAGCTACTTCAATACCGACCCCGCCAACATCCGCAACATCCCGGAAACCGGCGGCGGCGCCCTCTACGACATCGGCTGCTACTGCATCCAGGCCGCGCGTACCGGATTCGCCCAGCAGCCCACCCGCGTCTGCGGCCTCATCGACCGCGATCCCCACCTCCACACCGACCGCCTCACCTCCGCCCTCCTCGACTTCCCTGCTGGCCACGCCATCTTCACCTGCAGTACCCAGCTCGTCCCATACCAGCGCGTTCACTTCTTCGGGACCAAAGGGCGCATCGAAATCGAGATCCCCTTCAACGCGCCTACCGACCGCCCCACGCGTCTCTTCATCGACGACGGCCGCGACTTCTCTGGCTCCGGCATCGCCACCGAAACCTTCCCCACCGCCGACCAGTACACGCTCCAGGGCGACGCATTCTCCCGCGCCATCCTCGAAGGCACACCCATTCCCGTCACCCTCGAAGAGGGCATCGCGAATATGGCTGTTATCGAAGCCATCTTCCAATCCGCTGAATCCGGCGAATGGCAGATCGTCCAAACCTGACCACGACGATCGTTCGCATTGTTCGGAATTCTCGTGCTCACAAAACAAGAGGACGGCCACTCGGCCATCCTCTGTCTCCGCTCGAATTGGGCTTCTGCGCCTCACCTAAACCGTAATCACAACCTTCCCCACCTGCGCGTTCGACTCCAGATACTCGTACGCCTCCCTGTACTGCGCCAGCGGAAACGTCTTCGCAATCTTCAACCGAAACCGCCCATCCGCCAGCCGCTCATACACGTACTTCTTCGCCCCGTCCACAATCCCCGGCTCCGCGCGAAATTCCATCAGCGAATACCCACGCAAACTAATCCCCTTCGTCATCGCCGCCCGCGTCGGAAAGGGCGTCGGTTGCATCGACAATCCGCCATACTCATAAATGATCCCGCCCGGCGCCGCCGCTTCCGCCAGCTTCTCCACAAACGGTCCCGCCACCGGATCGAAGATCAGCCGCGCTCCGTTGCCTCCCGTAATTTCCTTCACCCGCGCCGGCAAATCCTCTTCCTCCGTCGCGATCACGTAATCCGCGCCCAGCTCCAGTAGTTCCTTCTTCTTTTTGCTCGTCCGCGTCGCCGCAATCGCCGTCGCGCCGGCGTCCTTCACAATCTGGATCGCCGCCAGCCCCACGCTGCTCGACGCCGCAGGCAGCAGCACAAAATCCCCCACCGTCACCTTGCCGTAATGCACCAGCGCGCCCCACGCCGTCAGATACTGCATCCAAACCGCCGCGCCCTCCGCCGGCGACAGTTTTTCCGGATACTCGCCCAATACCGACGCCGGCACTACCGCCTCTTCGCCCAGCACGCCAAACTGGTTCATCGAATACCCCGGCACCGTCGCGACCTTCTTGCCTACCAGGCTCTTGTCCACGCCGGGTCCGACCGTCTCCACCACGCCCGCCGCCTCATACCCAATGCGCGACGGCAGCTTCGGCTGCTCAAAATACCGCCCGGCCATATACAACAACTCCGCGCGATTCAGCCCCGTCGCCTGCACCCGCAGCCGCACCTCGTTTTCCTTCGGCTGCTGCGTTGGCGCATCTTCCAGCTTCAGCTTCTCCGGTCCACCCAGCTCATAAAACCGAACAATTTTGGGCATAGGCCCTCCCTGCTTCGTTCGATGAACCGCAATCCAAAACGACTCCGGAACGCCGCCTCGACCACCACTGTTAAAATTCATCCCGCCGAAAGAATCGAGTACCCATCTATGACATCGAAGGATGACCTTCTCACCCGCCGCGACTTCCTCGCCGCCGCCGGAGCCCTCACCGCCGTCGCATTCGTGCCACCCGCACTCGCCGCTGCCGCCGCATCGCCACTCGGCCAGTGGATCGACGACGGCTTCGGCCTTCCCGCGTACCACTACACCGGCCCGCTGCGCTTTCCCTCCAGCCCCATCTACGACAACGCGCCCATGCTCCCCGACGACCCATATTTCCTCCTCGGCAACTACCGCGTCACCCTCTTTGCCCACGCCAGCGGCGCTCTGCAGCTCCTCACCGGCGAGCGCGCCTGGGCTCGAATGAACCAAGCCCGAATGAACCAGGGCGAACCGCCCTTCAGCGGCGCGTACCAGGCCACCGTCGAAATCGACGGCAACAAGCACAGCCTCATCGGCATCGACGAACCCGCCGCCCTCGCCGCGACGAAGCGCTTCGGCGTCGGCTTCGCCCGCTACGACTACACCCCCAGCCCATCCCTCTCCGTCGCGCGCCGCATTTCCGTCGTACCCTCCACCAAACTCGGCGAGGGAACCTCCGCCTTCCTCGTCGAAGTCCATCTGCGCAACACCGGCCCACAGCCCCTCACGCTCCATTACTCCGAATCCATCCTCGCCCACTACCAGCCCATCTTCGCTCCGTGGGACAACGACCAGCACGAAGTTGCCTACACCGCCGAACCGCCCGTTGAAGACGGCCGCGCTCTCATCGTCCGCTTCACCCCTCACCCGAAGCGTCGCCTCGCCTTCCCGCCGCCCGGGCAAATGTCCCGCCTCGAGCAGCTCCCCCCCGCGCTATTCGTATCATCCGCGGATACAAATACCGTCCCCGTCGCGACGGAGGCAGGCTCCCCCGACGCCTGGATCGGCATCCAGTCCTCCGGCGTCCTCCCGCCCGGCGAAGACCGCCGCCTCGCCTTCGTCATCGGCTACTCCCGCGACGCGAACTCCGCCATGCGTGAGCTCGCCGCACAACTCGCTCCACCCGTTGCCGGCTCAGCCCATGACGCCCTCGGCTCCGCCTTCGGCGCCGCATGGTCCAAAAAAATCCCCGCCTTCCCCAACGAGCCCGACCCCATCCTCCGCCGCGAAATGCGCTGGAACGCCGCCGTCCTCGAGCAAATGGCCACCTGGCGCGAGTACTACGACGAAACCATCATCCCCCAGGGCACCATCTACGACTACACGTGGGGCATGGTCGGCTCCATGCGCGACCAGGCCCAGCACGCCCTCCCCTTCTGCCACACCAACCCCGCCATCGCCCGCTCCACCTTGCGCTTCATCATGAAGCGCACTCTCCCCGACGGCAACATCCTGCTCAATGACGGCGGCTTCGGCTGGTCGCCCTCCGGCGCGCAGCAAACCAGCGATCAGCAGCTCTTCTTCTTCCTGCTCCTCGCTGAATATCTCCGCGTCACCCGCGACGTCTCCGTCCTCACTGACCCCATCGGTTACTACCCGCTCGAAAATTCCGGCCGCGACACCGGCCTCGCCCACGTCCGCCAGGCATTCCTCTTCTTCCGCGATCGCGTCGGCGTCGGCACCCACGGCATCGTCCTCCGCTGGAACTCCGACTGGAACGACATGTTCGGCTGGTGGCCCTCCGCCCATCCTTACAACGACGTCTTCGTCGTCTCGGAAAGCCACATGAACTCCGCCATGGCCGTCGTCATCCTCGCCGACCTGGCCGACCGGCTCGACGCAGCCCAGCTACCTGAATCCGCTGAGTTCATCGCGTCCCTGCGTGAATACCGCGCCCAGCTCCACGACGCCTTCATGCGCGACCTCGGCGACCGCGCCTTCCCGCGCCGCGCCTGGGCCTGGCTCAACGAATCCCTCGGCGAAAACGAAATGTGGCTCGAACCCCAGGGTTTCACCCTGCTGATTCCCGAATTCCCCGCCGATCGCAAGCGCCGCCTCTACGCCGAACTCGAGCATCGTCTCCTCGTCGGAGAAGCCATGGGCCCGCGCCAGATCGAAAAGCCCGTCGTCGAACCCGGCACGCCCCAGGGCTCGCGAGAAAACGGCGGCTTCTGGTACGCCCTCAACGGACCCGTCATCCTCGGCCTCGCCACCTTTGACCGCCCCGCCGCCGAAGATCTCCTCCGCCGCATGACCTTCGCCAACTACGCCCGCTCCTTCCCCGACTACTGGACCGGTCAGTGGAGCGCTTCCGACTCCCTGGACTCCTCGTTGCTCAAAACCAACGGCCTGTCTTCGGCGATCCCCTGGTGCGCCCACGCTCACGCCTGGCCGCTCTACTGCTGGCTCCGCCTCCGCGAATCCGCCAGTACCGCCTGAACCCCCGCGTCCATCCCTCTCCACGCCCCGGGGCCGCTTTAGCCTCCTTGTGTATCCTGAGTGCACAGCATCCCAGTGCTCTCTGTTTTTACCCCGGCCCACCCGGCTATCCTCCCCAGGAGGCGGCTACTTGACGTTCCGATCCCGGCTTACGGTTCCGCGCCGCTATGCCGTTCTCCTCAGGCAGCTCTGCGGATTCGTCGCCGCCATCGTCCTTCCCTGGCTCGCCACCATTCTCACCATCCGCATCCACGCACTGCATGGCACGCCGCTCGCTCTCAGCTTTGTTTCCGTTGCCGGCATAACCCTTCTTTGCGGACTCTCGCCCGGCCTCCTCGCGGTCGTCTTCACCGCGTTCATCTTCAATCATTTCGTCCTCGCCCCACCCCACTTCCTGGCTTTCGGCCTGCAATCTCTCATTTACACGGCCATCATTCTCGCCGTCGGTTTTCTTATCGCCTTTCTCTGCGAGCGTCAGCGCGTTACCGGCCGTCGCCTGCGTGCCGCTCTCACCTCTCTGCAGGTGCGTACTGACTCCCTCACCGAAGCCCAGCAGGCCAGCAACGCCGCCGCGTGGATGTACAACATCGACGATGGCCGCCTGCAATGGGCCGTGGGTGGCGCGCGCGTCTTCGGCCGCCCATTCTCCGACGACGACCCCCTCCAGGATGCTCTCAGCTTCATCATCGACGAAGACCGGGACCGCGTCCTTCAGGAGTACGCCTCCGCCATCGCCGCCAGTCACTCCTTCGAATCGGAGTTTCGCGTTCGCTGGCCCAGCGGCGAAGTCCACTGGCTGGAAAGCCGCGGCAACCCCTCCCCCGCCAACGCCAAAATCTGGCACGGCGTTACTCTCGACATCACCGATCGCAAGAATGCCGAGTTCGCCCTCGTCCGCTCGGAAAAGCTCGCCGCCGTCGGCCGCCTTTCCGCCACCATCGCGCACGAAGTCAACAACCCGCTCGAGGCCGTCACCAACCTCATCTATCTCGCCTTGTCCGAGCCTCTCCTGTCTCCCGAAGCCAAAGTGTACCTGGAGCGTGCCGATCAGGAACTCGCCCGCCTTGCCTCCATTGCCCGCCGCACGCTCACCTTTGTGCGCCCCAAACCCTCGGCTGGACCGGTCAGCGTCCCCCAGGTCGTCGAAAGCGTCGTCGACATGTTCCAGCCCCGCTGTACCGCGCGCGGCGCGCAAATACGCATCCACTGCAACGCCGAGCTCACCCTTCCCCTGCCCCCCGACGATCTCCGCCAGATCCTCACCAACATCGTCTCCAACGCCTGCGACGCCCTTCCCCGATCCGGCGGCATCATCGAAATCGAAATCGTTCGCCACGACAAAACCGCCTCCATCTCTGTCCGCGACAATGGCCTCGGCATCTCTCCGGAAAACCTGCCTCGCGTCTTCGATCCCTTCTTCACCACCAAAGAAGACGTCGGCACCGGCATCGGTCTCTGGGTCACCAAAGACCTCGTCGACAAAAACGGCGGCCGCATCTCCGTTCAAACCCACTTCCTTCCCCCCGGCTTCCGCACTATGTTCCGCATCGAATTTCTCACAGACTGACGACAGCGCTCCGCCCAACTCCCGGTTGCGCGAACCGCCCTTTTCCTGCATGATTTTCAGATTCCAGCCGTCTCGCACCCTCGCGCACGAAAGGCATCTCCATGGCCTCGCAGACCGTGATCGATCGGCCGCAAACTGAAGCGGCAACTCCCCCGTGGAGCCTCGCCACCCGCATCGCCTTCCGCTTCTGTTTCGTCTATTTCTCCCTCTACTGCCTTTCCACGCAAATCATCACTTCATTCCTGTCCATACCGGACATCGGGTGGTTGTCCGATCCCTCTGTCGTCCCGCCCTGGCGCGAAATCACTGCCTTCACCGCTGCCCACATCCTGCGCATCAAGTCTCCCCTCACCTTCGTTGAAACCGGCAGTGGAGATCGCACCATCGACTGGGTTCTCGTCTTCGCTCTCCTCTCCGTCTCCGTCGTCGCCACCATCGTCTGGTCCGTCCTCGATCGCCACCGAAAAAGTTACCGTGCCCTGCACAAATGGTTCTTTCTCTTCCTTCGCTTCGCTCTCGCCGGTCAGATGCTCACCTACGGCTTCGTTAAAGCCGTTCCCATGCAGATGCCCGCTCCTCTCCTCACCACGCTTACCGAACCCTTTGGCGACCTGTCTCCCATGGGCGTCCTCTGGTCTTCGGTCGGAGCGTCTCAGCCCTACGAAATCTTCGCCGGCTGCCTCGAAATCCTGGGTGGACTTCTCCTGATCATCCCTCGCACGGTCACCCTCGGCGTTCTCGTTAGCCTGGCCGACATGACCTACGTCTTCGCCCTCAATATGACCTACGACGTCCCGGTCAAACTGCTTTCCTTCCACCTCATCCTCCTCTCCCTCTTCCTGCTTGCTCCGCAGGCCCGCCGCCTCGCCGGCTTCTTCCTCCTCGACCGCGCCGTCGAACCCGCCCCCAGGAATCCCCTCTTTCGCACACTCCGTGCCAATCGCATCGCCCTGGCTGTGCAGGCGGTATTCGCGCTCTGGCTCATCGGGATCAATCTCTATAGCGCGAGGAGCGATTGGCGCACTTACGGTGGCGGAGCGCCCAAACCCGCCCTTTATGGCATATGGAATGTCGACCAGTTCACCACGGACGGCCAGCCGCGCCCGCCGCTGCTCAGCGATCAGGCACGCTGGCGTCGCATCATCTTCGACCGCTACGAGTTCGCCGCACTCGATCGCATGACCGATCCGCGCGCTTTCTACACCGCCACTCTCGACGAAAGGAAAAACACCCTCACGCTCTCCCAGCGCCGTGGGGCCAAGCTGAACCTCTCCTTCTCGGTCACCCGCCCCGCTCCGGACCGGCTAACCCTCGACGGCCCCATCGACGGCCACAAAGAACACATCGAGCTGCGCCTCGAAACGGACCACAACTTCCTTCTCAAAACCCGCGGCTTCCACTGGATTTCGGAGTTTCCCTTCAACCGCTGATCGCCGCCTGCAGGACCTCACGTCTCACTGGCCGTGGCCCGGGTGGCGCTGCCAGTCCGGCATCTTGAAGTTCTCGCGCGTCACGTCGTATTCCCGCCGTCCCGCCAGCGTGTAACGCGTAAAGTGAACCGGCGCGCCGCAACAGAAATTCCTGCAGAAATTTCCCGGCAACGGAAATTTCCCGCTGCCCCAAATCCGTTTTCAGGTTTTCCGGAGGATGCTCCCTGCTACAGGCTACCGGCTGCTGTTACTGCTTCGCCTGCGCCTGCGCCTGCGCCTGCTGTGAGTACAGCCCCGGCATCGACGGCTTGCCCGTCACCGGCGACGTGTTCGGATCCGCCGCTGTGCTTTCCGGCGCCCCCGCTGCGGTCCGCTTCGAGTAAATCCTGAAGTTCACCGCCACGTCGATCACCGACGGCACCGGCTTCCCATCCTTCACCGCCGGCGCGAAGGTCGACTTCTGGATCGCCGCCACCGCGTTCTCATCCAGCCCAAACCCAATCGGCCGGTAGACCGCCACCGCTAAAATCTTTCCCTGCGGGTCCAGAATCACCTTGTAACTCGCCACGCCCGCCACTTCGCCCTTTTGCGCGAAGTCGTTCGACGCCGGCACCACATTCTTCACCAGCTTCGGCCCGTCCACGCCCGGTCCCGGATGCACCAGCGTCTGGTCCGTCGGCTCCAGCCACTTGTGCGACTGCTGCGCCTGGTAGAAGTACTGCCAGTAATCCGGCATCTGCGCGATCATCTTCCCGTCCAGATCCGGCGCCAGAATCTTGTCGATCGCCTTGCGCAAATGGTCCGCCGCCTCCGCTGGCGACAGCGTCGCTCCCGGCGGCAACGGCGTCACTTCCGCTGGCGCGCCCTTCGCGACTTTCTTCTTCTTCGGGACCACCACCAGCTGCCGGTCGATCACAATCAGCTGGCGCTTCTTCTTCGGCGTGATCTGGATTCGGTCGAACGACGCCGATTGCTCCTCCCACGGCGCCTCGCCCTCGAAGTGCACGCCGAAGCGAATCCCCTCCAGCTCCACCGTCTTCTTCGTCATCCGCACCCTGTCGATGGTCACTCCGCACAGCGTGAACGACCCCTTCGTCGACTGCCCCGCCGGATCCCCGTTCATATTGAAGTGCAGCGTCTCATCCAGCCACAGCCCGCGCAAAAACAGCGGACGCCCCGTCAGCCTCTCGCGCAGTTCCGCTTCCGTCACCTCTGGTGCCTTTCCCACTGTCGCCGCTGGCGCGGTCACGTCTTTCGCGTCGGTGGAATTGTCGGCATCTGCTGTCGGTTGAGGGGCGTTGTCCGTCGTTGTCGGTGGATTCACCGCAGCGGTTTGCGGGTTCCCAGCTGGAGCGCTATCCGCAGTTGCCGGCGGATTTGCCGGCGTGCTTTGGGGGTTCGCGGCCGGCGGATTGTCAGTCGTGGCGGGCGGATTCGGCGGAGTGCTTTGCACCGGCGGAGTCGTCTGCGAGCAAAGGAGCGACGTGCAGAGTACGGGCAGTGCAAAAGCGGCCAACCACACAGGTTTCATTAAAACGTTACCCCTCACCCTAAAGAATGCTTTTGACCCGCGCAGAATTGCCCGCGCCCATACCGCCGCGCCGTGCAACCCACGTACTCGAAGCATTGCACCACAGTAATTTCCGTCACAATAGCACTTTGGTTGGGGTGCCCTGTGAATTTCCTCCCCGGTCAACGCCAAAGTACTCTCGATTGGTAGGGTGCCCCATAGCCTGGCCTGAGCGAACGCCGAGCGACGCGAGGNNGAGGCGAACGGCTCCCTGCCGTTGGGGACATGGGTATCGCGCGAAGCGCGATCAAAAGAATCCCAGCAGACGCCCCTAAGCAGCGAAGTTAAAAAAAAACGGCTACACCGCACCGCCAGCCGGGCTTTTCCTCACCCCTCCCGTGTTTTACACAGGATTATTAACTACCAGGATTCCTTCATCTCACACTTGAAGTATGTTCAGGAAGTTCCTTCGCTGCAACCCGGACTGCGGGAACACAATCTGCATATCCCGCGCCCCCAGCGTCTTGTACGCCGCCTCGCCCAGCACCTGCCGGAAATCTGTCGTAATCGCCAGGTCGCGCCCCTCGTACAGTTGCTCCGGCGACAACCCTGGCCACCGCCCATAAACCTTGCCGCCCCGCACCGGTCCGCCCAGCGCAAACATCACGTTGGCGTGTCCGTGATCCGTGCCGCCCGTCCCGTTTTGCCGGCACGTCCGCCCAAATTCCGACATGGTCACCAGCACAATGTCCTCCGCCTGATCGCCCATGTCCGTCCAGAACGCCGCCAGCCCCGCACTGAATTCCTTCAGCCGCCCCGCCAGCTGCCCGTCAACATTGCCCTGGTTTTGGTGCGTATCCCATCCGCCAATATCCGCGAACGCCGCCTCTACCCCCAGATTCGCCTTCAGCAGCTGCGCAATCTGTTTCAGGCTGTTCCCAAACGGGCCGCCCGGATAATCCGCCCCTGCCGCCGGCGCGTACTTCGACGGATCGGCGGCCTTCATCATCTTCACCGCCGCAAACGTCTCCTGCCCCGTCCCGTGCAGAACTGAATCCGTGCTCTCGTCGTACATCGCCGCAAATCCAGCCGCAGCCGCCGACTGCGTGGCCCCGCTGCCCGCAATCCCAAAATCCTTAATATTGTCGAGCGCCACCGCCTGGATCCGTCCCTCCAGCGTCCGTGGCACCTCCGCGCCCAAGGCCACTGCCCGAAACGGCGTATGCGCGCAGTCCGGACAAGCCACATCCTCCGCCTGCAGCGCCCGGTTCAGCCACCCATCCGGTGTCGACTTCGCCCCCGGCGTCCCGCTCTCCATAAAATCCTGCGCGTCAAAGTGCGACCGCGACGGATCGGGCGACCCCGAAGCATGCACGATGGCCAGATGCCCCTGGTCCCACAGCGGCTTCAGCGGCGCCATCGCCGGATGCAGCCCAAAGAACCCATCCAGATCGATCACCGCGTTCTGCGGAATCCCAATGTTCGGCCGGTACTGGTAATACGATGGCTCCCGATACGGCACCACCACGTTCAGCCCATCCGCGGCCCCGCGCTGGAAGATCACCACCAGCTTCTTGCCCTGCGCCTGCGCAGCCGTCGCCTGCGCCATCACGCTGCGCGTCAGGAACGCCGGGATCGCGGCCGTCCCAACCACCGCCATCGCCCCGCCCCGCATAAATGCCCGTCGCGTCAGGCCCGATGCAGGCAGCTGCAGCCCCAGCTCACTGGCCGTTTCCACCACCGGCCCATGCACCGACTCATCCCAGGCATTGTTTTTCATTGGAAGGCTCCGAATCCGGGTCTGACAGGGGCTGGAAGAACAGGGAAACCCCTCACCCAGGTAGCGTCTCTTCTACTAACGCTCCCCCAATCCCAAAGTTGCGTCAATAGCACCGCCTCCATTACCGTGGGCATCTTCGCAATTCCTCTCGACATGCGTATCCTAAAACTGGGATAATCATGACAAGGCTGCCAGTGCCGGGAGAAAAACCGCTCTACTGGGTTGGGCCCTCGCTGAAGAACCTCCTGGCGTTTCCACCGGAGGTGCAAACCAGCGTGGGTTTCGCACTCAGCGCCGCGCAGTTCGGCGGAAAACATCCTTCCGCCAAGCCCTGGAAAGGCGAAGGCCCGGGAGTGCTGGAGATCGTCAGCAACTATGACGGCGACACCTTCAGAGCGGTCTACACAGTTCGGTTTTCGGATGCGGTTTACGTGCTTCATGCATTTCAAAAGAAGTCCCCTCGCGGAATTGCCACTCGGCTGTCCGATGTGGCCCTTATCCGCGAGCGCCTGAAGGTCGCTCGTCAGGACTATGAGGAAAGACATGGCTAAACAACGCGTCACCCCTTCCAGCGGTAACGTCTTCTCCGACCTCAACCTCCCTGACGCTGCGGAACTCCACACCAAAGCGCGCCTCGGAGCCGCCATCTGCCGCATCGTCGAGCAGAATCACCTCTCCCAGGCCGAAGTCGGCGCCGCGCTCGGCATCAGCCAGCCAAAAGTCTCCGCCCTTCTGCACTACAAGCTGGAGGGCTACTCCGTCGAACGCCTCATGCGTTTCCTCGTCGCCCTCGGACATGACGTCGAGATCGTAGTCCGCGCCAAACCTCGCTCCCGCTCTGCCCGCATCGCTGTCAACGCCGCCTGAAGCGGGCCAACCGGAAGGTCAGCTACTTCGCCGTCCCCGTGCTCGCCCCCCAGAACTCCGGATCCCCCGCCGCAAACCCCGCCGACACATGCGACTTCTTCGGCTTCACCGCATAAAGATTGCTCTCCATGCTCGCGTACGCCTCCCGCGCAATCTGCTGCATGCGCTCGGCCGCCTCGCCTTCCGCCGCCAACACGCTCGCGTGCGACCGCAGCAAGTCGTCATTTTGTCCCACGGCCCGCATCGGCACAAACGCCAGAAACGTGGGCGAAGGCGTCCCCAGATTCACCTGATACACCACCCACGGCAAATCCGACTGCGCCTTCTCGTACGCCGCGCTTAGCTTCTCAAATGCTTCCTCAAAATCCTCCTCGCGCCCAGGATGCAGCCGCACTTCCAGAACCCGCATGAACCGCGCCTTCGAAAGGTCGATGCGCGAGGCGCGATAGCTCAGGTCGTCGCGCCGCACCGCGATCACGGTCCGCTGGCTGGTCAGCGCCGTCATAATCTGCGCCTGCAGCCGCCCCAGTTCCGGATGAGCCGCATAGATCGCGCCCCACTCGGCCACCGGTTTCTCCATTTGCTCAAACGAATCGAAGGGATCGAACGACAGCGCCTCCGGCTCGCCCGTCACCGAATCCATCACGATCCACGAATTGGGAACATCCAGTCCCTGGCACGCGCGCGCCGCGCCAATTTCCCACTGGTCGATCTCCGCCGTCTTCTCAAACGCAAATCGCTGGTATACCAGCACGACCAATTTCGGCGGAGCCGTCGCCGATTCCCTCATCTGCCCTCCCGCAACACTGGCCATGCTCAGCACCGACGCCACAGCAACGATCAGCTTCGCGATCCTCATGACCCTTCAGGTCTCCTCGAAGAATCGTAGCCTGGCCTGCCGGAAACGGCGCTGCCCTTGGCAGGGCTGGCCCGGCTCTCGACTTTTCAGACCCGGGATTGCGCGAAGCGCCCGCCTTTGCACCCGATTTCCCCTAAACTCCGAAATGTGGAAAATTTGTCAAGTCTTTTGCGTTCAGTACGAAAGTTTTGTCCCTGATTCCACGCGACTTCCACCACAATACCCTCAAAGATATTTGGCGGGTTTATTCTCTCAATCTGATATTCTGAACTTATAGAGTAGAAAAAGAAAAGGTCGCCTCATAGGCGGCCTTTCCCATTTCCGGAGAGAGTAATGCCACGCTTCCGTCAGGACCATGGCTTGACCTGCAACCCGCGCAATCGCCAGACTCGTGCCCTGCCATCCCCCCCGGTCATCCCTGGTAACCGCGCCAAAAGGCTCCTGCAAGCCACCCATTTTCAGCAGCTTGCCACAGTCCAAAAGGCAGTCCCTCCAAGCCACGCCGATGCAGCCACTTGCCACAGTCCCATACCCAGGGGGGGCCCCCCCGTTTTACCGCTGCGGCTTCGAATCCGACGAATTCCCCGATTGTGGGGTGCTCGTGCTGGCCGGAGGCGGCGTGCTGGCTCCTGCTGGTGGCGTTGACCCGGCTTGCGGTGTCGTAGTGCCGGGTGGCGGCGTGGTTCCTTGCGGCGGAGTCGTAGTGCCGGGTGGCGGCGTGGTTCCTTGCGGCGGAGTCGTGGTGCTGGGTGGCGGCGTGGCCGTTCCAGCCGGAGGATGCACGCCGGATCCCGGAGGCCGCGCGCTCATCCCCGGCGCACCCGGCCGCACGGCGGGCGGCGGAGCTGCTGGCCGCGTGTCGCTCTGGCTGATGAACTCCACATCGAAAATCAGCTCAGCCTTCGCGGGAATCGGACCCTTGCCCGTGTCCCCGTACCCCAGCTCGTAGGGAATGAACAAGCGGCGCTTGCCGCCCATATGCATTCCTTCAAACCCGGTGTCCCAGCCGGGAATCACCTGATGCGTCCCGTAGGGAAACGAGATCGGCTGGCCCCGGTCATGCGAAGAGTCGAACTTCGTCCCATCCACCAGATAGCCGGTGTAGTGGACCGTCAGCCATTTGCCCGCTTTGGCGACTTCGCCCGTCCCCACCTGCGTATCGACGTAGTCCAGCGAGTAGGTTGCCGATCCGCCGCTGAGTTCGTCGCGAACCGCCGCGCTCACCAGCGGCGAGGCGTAGTCCAGCTTCATGGTCGGCGTGCGCGTGACGGTGTAGAGCACTTTCACGCACGGTGCGGAAGCCGGAAGCGCCGGAATTTTCGGCGACAGCTCCGGCGTCGTCACGCACCCGGGTGCGGCGGCACGATGCGTCGCCGTCGCTGCGGTCGACTTATGCGCGGTCGACGCTGGAGGTGTTGTTTGCGCAGCCAGCGGCAGCGCGGCCGCGGCCATGAAAGGGAGAATGGAGCAGAGCAAGGAATGCTTCGTCATCGCTTCCCAGTGTATGCGAAGCCGGGGCTGTTGCGCCCTCCTGTGGCCCAATCCGTATAATTCCGCCACGCCCCAGGGAGGGGCTGCGCCATGCGTATGATGCTCCACGTCGTAATGCCGATCGAAACCGCCAATGCCGCGATTCGATCCGGCCAGTTCAGTCCTTTTATCCAGAAGGTTCTCGGGGACCTGAAACCCGAAGCCGCCTACTTTACGGAAACCAATGGCGTCCGCAGCGGTTACATATTCTTCGATATGAAGGATGCCAGCCAACTGCCGGCTATTGCGGAGCCCTGGTTCCTCGGCCTCAACGCCACCATCACCGTAAAGCCCGCCATGACGCCGCAGGATCTCGGTGGCGCAGCTGGCGCTGCCATTGAAAATGCCGTGAAGGCGTACCCCAAAACCTTAGGCTCCTGACGAAGCAGCAAATCTTCTGCTCGTTCGCACCGGAACAAGGGCCCCTCCCCCGTTTTTCTTCTCTTTTCCCGGCGCCTGCCGCCGCCACCGGAACCGATCTCTCCAGCGATGTACAATTCCTCCCGGACCGCCGAGGAGAGAAACGCGCCTATGAAGATCCGCCTGAGTTCCTGGACGATTGCAGTCGTCGCAATGCTGAGCCTGCTGCCCGCCGGCCGCGCCCTCGACAACGGCGTCGCCCGCACGCCGCCCATGGGCTGGAACAGCTGGAACAAATTCGCCTGCAAAGGCCTGAACGAGCAAGTGGTGCGCGCCACCGCCGATGCCATCGCCACCAACGGCATGAAGGATGCCGGCTATCAATACGTGAACATCGACGACTGTTGGCAGACCGGCCGCGATGCCGACGGCAACATCGTCGTGGACGCGGAGAAATTCCCCTCCGGCCTCAAAGCGCTCGCCGACTACATCCACAGCAAGGGCCTGAAGTTCGGCGTCTACTCCGACGTGGGAACCAAAACCTGCGCCGGCCGCCCAGGCAGCATCGGTCACGAATATCAGGATGCGCGGCAATACGCCGCCTGGGGTGTCGACTACCTCAAAGAAGACTGGTGCAACACGCTGCCCGGCCAGAACGCCGAGTCCTCCTACACACTGATGCGCGACGCACTCGCCGCCACCGGCCGCCCCATCGTCTTCAGCCTCTGCGAGTGGGGATCCAACAAGCCGTGGCTGTGGGCCGGACCCATCGGCAATCTGTGGCGCGCCACCGACGACATCCAGGACTGCTGGGACTGCAAAAGGCAGTGGGGCGGCAACGGCGTTGTGCGGATCATCGACCTGATGGCCGGCATCGAGAGCTATGCGGGGCCCGGTCACTGGAACGATCCCGACATGCTGGAAGTGGGCAACGGAGGCATGACCACCGAGGAGTACCGCGCTCACTTCAGCATGTGGGCGATGTTTGCCGCGCCTCTGCTGGTGGGCACCGACATCGCCAATATGTCCGCCGATACCAAATCGATCCTGCTCAATCGCGCTGTCATTGCCGTCGATCAGGATCCTCTCGGCCACGCCGGAAGCCGCGTGAAGAAAGAGGGCGATACGGAGGTCTGGTCCCGGCAGCTGGCCGACGGTGGACGCGCCGTCGTCCTCCTGAATCGCGGCGCCAACCCGGTCTCCATCGGGGTCACGTGGACCGATATCGGCTATCCATCAGGGATACGCGCCACGGTGCGCGACCTGTGGACCGGCAAGGAAACCAGGGACCAGGCCGGCAACTACGCCGCGCAGGTACCGTCGCATGGGGTCGTAATGGTCACCATCGAACCGCACGAATAAGCCATCACCTCAGTAACGTTTTCGTTTTCGGATCGACGCGCGAACCCTTGTAACTGCCGCCGTTGCTGCGCGCACGCGTCCCCCATTCGTGCGCTGCACCGTCCTTGGCGACGGCTCCGCCCGCAGCTCGATCCCGCCGCAGTAACAGGCCGCCAGCACCACCGCTTACCTGCGCGGTAACGGCTCTGACCCTTTCCATTTGATGCCTCCCTCATTACTCAAATGGAATTGTTCGCTGCTCAGCCACAGCGCAGAATCACGACATTAGAAACGCATGCAGCGCGTCCCCCACGTTGACTGGCCGCGCGGCAGACATGAGGAAAATCGCAGATGAAGCGTACCAGAAAATTTCTGGACAACCTGCTGAAGGACGGTCGTAAAGCCGACGCTTTTGAGTGCGCTCTCGTCGCCTCCGCCGTGATCCTCACCGTCGTTGCGATCGAGGCCACGCTGATCAACAAGATCAGTCACGAATTCAACATGATCACTGACAGGTTCTGATTCACCGTCTCCTTGTTTGCGTCACCTGATGTGCTTGCTGCGCTTTTGCCACCTTTCTCCCGCATTTCTCCCCTTGGGTGGCGTCTACCTTCCTCGCTGGCCAGCAGGAAGAAGCCGCCATCCATTGGGAGGAAAATCTCGAATGCCAGACCATCCGAGACTCGTGCCGCGGGCATTGTTCGAATCACGCGTCTGGACTGACTACTCCGGAGGTTTGCATTATGGTAATCGTTGCTTTGGTTGGGACATCGCTTATTGTGGCGGTCATGGGATTAGTTCTCCCGCTCGCCGCATGCATTAAAGGCAACTGAACCGCGGTCCGGCGCGTCATCCGGCGTTGCCCCGTTCGGAGCAGCGAACGGCTCATCGACCGCTCCACGAGCTAGCGGATCGGTTCGTCGATGGACTCGAAGATGTGACCCATCTTCTCCTGCTTCACGCGCAGATACTGCTCGAAGCTGTCTTCGGCGGGCACCTCGGCGGAAACACGTTCCGCTACATGAACGCCGGCCGCTTCGAGGGCTGCCACCTTATCGGGGTTGTTGGTGATCAGCCGCACCCGCTCCACGCCCATCTGCCGCAGAATCTCGGCCGGCAGCTCGAACTCCCGGCAATCCGCCTCGAACCCCAGCTGCAGATTCGCCTCCACCGTATCCAGCCCCTGATCCTGCAGCTCGTAAGCGCGCAGCTTCGCCATCAGCCCGATACCGCGCCCCTCCTGCTGCTCGTAGATCAGGATCCCCGCGCCGGCCTCGGCAATCTTCCGCAGCGAGAGCTCCAGCTGCAGACGGCAATCGCAGCGCAGCGAGTGAAAGACATCGCCGGTCATGCACTGTGAATGAATCCGCACCAGCGGCGGCGCGGCATGCACATCGCCCATCACCAGCGCGACTGCCTCTTCCTTTTCCGCGGTCTGCCCGCAGCGCGCCGGATCGTCGCTCGCATACAAGCCCTCGAAGCCCAGAATGCGAAACTGCCCCCATCGCGTCGGGAAATCCGCATCTGCGACCTTGCGCACGGAAGCGATAGCCATACTTCGATTATAGAAGCCGTTCGCGCCGGGCACGCGCACCCTGTACCCTGCACGCCGAACGCTGTACCCTGAACCCGTGCTCGACTCGCGCATCATCCTCATCACCCTGCTCATCAAGCTCGGTGTTGCCGCGGCGGTTTCTTCCGCGCTCGGGCGCTCGCGCGAATTTCAGAACCTTCTCTTTCGCGACGACCGGACGCTCGCGCAGACCCTCGGTCTGCTTGCCTTCATTTGTGTTCCGCTCGGCTTGGGCGTGTGGGTCCGCGTCACCGTCCCCAACTTCTACGCCGCTGACATCTCGTTCGAGACGACCATCCTCCTCGGCATTCTTGTCGGCCCTGGCGCTGCGCTCATCGGCGCGACCGTCCTGTCCCTGCCCGCGATCCTGCACGGAGAATTCCTGGCCCTGCCCTTCCTGCTCGCGGTCGCTGTCACCGCCGGCATCTACGGACTCTTCGTCGACAAGGAGGAAGTCTGGTCCTTCTCCCCCTTCGTCGATCTCAGCCTCTACCGCTGGGTGCGCCGAACACTCCTGCGTCCCCGCATCGACCGTCAGATTCTCCTGCTGGTGCTCATCGTCGCCATGGAGGTGCTGCGCGAATGGACGTCCCGCCACTCGCATCGCCTCTTCGCGCTCAGATCCGACAGCTGGGGCGTCCGCATCGCCATCTGGGCCTGCGCCGCCATGGTCGTCGGCATCCCGCTCAAAATCTGGAACGCCATCCGCATCGAGCAGTCGCTCGAGGAGCAGAAGCGCCTCCTGCTCGAAGCGCGCCTCGACGCCCTGCAGCGCCAGATCAATCCTCACTTCCTCTTCAACACCCTCAACTCCATCGCCTCGCTGGTGCGCTTCCGTCCCGAGCAGGCCCGCGAACTGATCGTCAAGCTGGCCAACATCCTGCGAAAAATGCTCAATGAGCACGACGCTTTCGTCCCCTTTCGCGACGAACTTGCCACCACCGAGGACTACCTCAGCATCGAGGTGGCCCGTTTCGGCGCGGAGAAACTCATGGTGGCGAAGGAAATCGATCCGGCAACACTCGAAATTCCGGTGCCCAGCATGCTTCTCCAGCCGCTCGTGGAAAACAGCATCAAGCATGGGCTGGAGCCCCGCATTGCCGGCGGTACCGTCACCCTCCGCAGCCGGCTTGACCACGGCGTACTCATCATCGAAGTCGAAGACGACGGCGTCGGCATCGCCCCGGGCCGCAACCATACCAGCGGCGTTCTCCAGGGCACCGGCATCGGCATGCGCAATGTTCGCGAACGGCTCGAGGTCCTCTACGGCGACGCTGCGCTTTTCGACGTCACCAGCCGCCCCGGCCGCGGCACCAAAGTGACCTTAGCCTTTCCAGCGCACACCCCTGACGCGGATCACCCCGCCGCGCGCGCCGCCCTGGCCGCCGACGCACGCCGCTAGCCTGGCCCCTGTTCCCTGTCTTAACCCCACGCGCCCAGGATTCGCCGCAGCAGCACAATCTGCCCGAGGTGGTAGCTGGTGTGCTGCCCCGCCACCAGCACCTCTCGCAGCAGCGTCTGCCCGTCACCCCAGGGAATGGTCGCGTAGAGATTCGACTCCGGATCGCCCACCAGCTTCTCGAAATCCGCGACGCCCTTCTTCACGGCGCGCACCGACGCGTCCCACGCCGCGGAATCCGCGGGCGCAGTCTCCTTCGGCCAGTAGTCCTTCGGCCATTCCGGCTGCACGTAATTGGGATTAGTCGAGAAATCCAGCAGGTCGTGCAGCGCGATCCGGATATGCTCCAGCTCCTGCCACGCCGAATGTTCGGCGCCCGTGGGCACGACCCCACGCAGCTTCACGGGAAAATCATCCACTACAGCCTTCAGCTCGGCATGAGCCTGGCCGCCCCGCAAAAACGCCACCAGCTGCTCGCGCAGCGCCCGATCGTCCGCATTCGCCATCGAAACTCTCCTCTTCGCTTTAGGATGCGATGAGGCCTCGCTTCGACCCTTTTTCATTCGGCTAGCGCGCCTCGACCATCTCCGGCTCGCGGCGACCCTGGAAGACGTTGCCCATGCGCCGAATCTGCGCTCCCACACCGCGCAGCTTCTCTTCAATGTGCTCGTAGCCGCGATCGATGTTGTACACGCGATCCAGGATCGACTCGCCATCGGCCACCAGCGCCGCCAGCACCAGCGACGCCGACGCCCTGAGGTCCGAGCACATCACCGCCGCCGCCGACAGCGGAGTCCGCCCGCGCACCGTGGCCGTACGCCCGTCCACGCGAATGTTCGCGCCCATCCGCACCAGCTCCTGCACATGCATGAAGCGGTTCTCGAAGATGTTTTCCGTCACCACCGACGTCCCGTCCGCCTGCGTCGCCAGCGCCATGTACTGCGCCTGCATATCCGTCGGAAATCCCGGATACTCCTCCGTCGAAATATCCGCAGCCTTCAGCGTCCCTTCACTCCGCACCCGAATCTGATCCTTCGCGATCAGGTCGACCCGCGCGCCACACTCCCGCAGCTTCCCAATCACGGCCGTCAGGTGTTCGGGATTGCAGTGGGCCACGCACAGGTCTCCGCTCGTAATCGCGCCCGCAATCAGGAACGTTCCCGCTTCAATGCGGTCGGGATTGATGCGGTGCTTCGCGCCATGCAGCTTCTCCACGCCCATCACGCGAATCGTCGACGTGCCCGCCCCGTGAATCTGCGCGCCCATTGCGGTCAGCAGCGCCGCCAGGTCCGTCACCTCCGGCTCGCGCGCGCAATTCTCCATCACCGTTTCGCCCTCAGCCAGCGTCGCCGCCATCAGCAGGTCCTCGGTGCCGGTCACGGTGATCTTGTCGAAGACGATGTGCGCACCCTTCAGCCGCTCCGTCCGCGCCTCGATATACCCGTGTTCGTAGCTGATCTTCGCGCCCAGCGTCTCCAGCCCCTTGGTGTGCAGGTCGATCGGCCGCGCCCCGATTGCGCATCCCCCTGGCATCGAGACACGCGCCACGCCCATGCGCGCCACCAGCGGCCCCAGCACCAGCGACGACGCCCGCATGGTCTTCACGATTTCGTAGGGCGCCGTCGGATCGGTAATCGTCCGGCAGCTGATCGTCGTCCGATGCTGCGCTCGCCCGTAGCCCAGCTCGACCTCTGCGCCCATCGCCGTGAGCAGCTTCCGCTCCGTCTCGATGTCCCGCACCTGGGGAATGTTCTCCAGCACCACTTCGTCTTCCGTCAGGAGCGCCGCCGCCATCGAGGGCAGTGCGGAATTCTTCGAGCCGCTTACCCGGATCGTCCCGAGGAGGGGATTGCCGCCGCGAATGACAAATTTGTCCATGGCCGTCTCTTCAGATTAAATGCGAAGTCGGGAAAAAAGATGCACCCCTGGCCGCGAAACGAATCCGGGTGCCCCATGTCTCGATTTTGAGACATGGGAGGCGCATTGAGCGCGCCAGAATGTGAGGTTGCTCCTTGACTCCTCCCCCTATTTCTTCGCCGGCTGCGCCAGGTTTGGCGAGGAAGGCGGCGCGTCCTCTGTCCAGATCACTTCGCCCGGCCGCGCATAATGCAGACGCGACCGCGCCTCATGTTCAATGGCGTCCGGATCCGTCTTCAGCGCCTGCACCTGCTGCCGCAGGCGCGTATTCTCCTTCTGCAACTCGTCGATCCGCTTCTGGACCGACTTGTCTTCCGCGCGCCGCTGCTCGTACACGTTCAGGCCGTTCTCGCCAAAGATCGCGTGATACCCAAAGACCAGCGCCGCCGCAATCACCGCACCCGTAGCGATGCGCCGCCGCATGCGGAAAAGAACCTGCGCTGTGCGCTCCAGCAATCCCGCTTGTTCCTGCTCACCGCTCGCGTCTGCCACTGCGCCGCCTTTGCTAATCCCTAAACCCTAATCCCTGGACTTTGGCCGTCAGGCCATCACCCAATCTTTCGCCGCCCGGCTCAGCGGCTCCTTGTCGCTCTCCTTCCGCGCCTCGGAGTAGACGCGCACCACCGGTTCGGTCCCGCTCAGCCGGTAGCACACCCAGGAACCATCCGCCAGGATCAGCTTCAGGCCATCCGTCCGCACCACCTGCACAACCTTGCGACCACCTATTTCCTGCGGATCATTCTTTATCTTCTCAGTGAACTTTTCCCTGACCTCCGGAGTCAAGCGGAAATTCTCTCGATTCGGGTAAAAGGAACCTACCCTGCCAAATATCTTCTTCAATTGTTCGCCCAGGCTCCTGCCCCGCACCGCAACCATCTCCGCGGCCAGCAGTCCGGCTATCACGCCATCCTTCTCGGGGACGTGCCCGCGAATCGTCAATCCCGCGCTTTCTTCGCCTCCAATAGCAATCTTGTCCTCGTTGATCAGCTCCCCGATGTATTTGAATCCCACCGGCGTCTCATACAGCGGAACCCCGAACTCATCCGCGAGCGCGTTGATCAAATTCGTCGTCGCCACCGACTTGGCCACGCCGTTCTTCCACCCGCGCGTCTCCACCAGATAATCGAACAACAGCGCGATGATGTAATTCGGCTGGATGAACGTCCCGTCCCCATCGACGATCCCGAAGCGGTCCGCATCGCCGTCGGTCGCGATGCCGATCGCCGCGCCCGTCTCCTTCATCTTCTGCTTGCACGCGTTCAGCAATTCGCCGTCGGGCTCCGGTGCATGTCCGCCGAAGAGCACATCGCGATAATCGTGCACCGTCCAGGTCTCCACGCCGTGCTCGCGCAGGATGTGGCAGCTATAACCGCGCGCCGCGCCCCAAAACGGATCGAAGACCACCTTCAGCCCGGCTCTCTGGATCGCTTTCAGGTCGACCAGCTCCGCCAGCCGCTTCAGATAATCCGGCTTCACATCGACCTGCTCGTACTTCGCGCCCGTGTCCACCGGCGCCGGGACTTCGCCTAGCGCCTTCACATTCGCCTCGATCTGGTGCGTCACTTCGGGCAGCGCCGGCGCGCCGTCGGGCGTCGAATATTTGATCCCGTTGTACTCCGGCGGATTGTGCGACGCCGTGAAGTTGATGGACCCACCGGTCTTCTTCTGCCGAACCGCATACGCAATCGCCGGCGTTGGCGCAGCTTCGGGAATGATCACCGGCGTCACGCCATAGCTGGCCAGCACCCGCGCCGCTTCCGCCACAAACATCTCGCCCAAAAATCGCGGGTCGCGCCCCACCAGCACCGTCTTCGGCCCCTGCTGCGCCGCCACGTACTGCGCGATCCCCGCAACCGCGCGCCGGATATTCCCCAGTGTGAAATCATCGGCGACAATCGCGCGCCAACCCGACGTCCCAAACTTAATCTCGGCGGTCATGCTTCTCCCCTGTGCGTTTGCCGTTATGATGCTGCCAGCGCCTGGACCGTTCGCTCCCAAACGCACCGATGATTGTACCCGCCACCGAAGCTCGCCTGATCCTGACTACGGCCGGCTCTCGCGACGAAGCCGAGCACATCGCCCGCGCTCTCGTCGACGAGTGCCTCGCTGCCTGCGTCAGCATCATCCCCGGCCTCACCTCGATCTACCGCTGGCAGGGGAAGGTCGAAGCCGCGCCCGAACTTCTGCTCATCATCAAAACCACCGCCGCCAATCTCAGCCGTCTCGAAGAAGCCATCCGCGGCCTCCACTCCTACGAGGTCCCGGAATTCCTCGTGCTTACTCCCGAATCCGCCAGCAGCCCTTACCTCGACTGGCTACTGGAAGCTACTACGAAACAGATGTCATCCTGACTGGAGCGCAGCGAAGGAAAGGACCTCGCGTTTCTCTCCCCTGCCGCTCAGAATAACGCCACACGTCTGCTCCACTCGAAACAGCAGCCCCAAACGAAAAAGGGCGCAGGATCATCAACCCTGCACCCTGTACCCTGCACCCTGTGCCCTGTGTCTTATCCTTCTGTCCCGTGGCACTTCTTGAACTTCTTCCCCGACCCGCACGGACAAGGATCGTTCCGCCCGACTTTTTCGCCCGTGCGTCGCTGCACCGGTGTCGATGCGTCGCCCCCGCCCGCCATCCGCGCGTGCTCCAGCTCCTTCTGCTTCTTCCGCTGGAATTCCTTCTCCAGGTCGTCGATCGTCGTTGACGGCGCCCGCGTCGGTGCCAGCGGAATCGGCGGCGCGCCCGGCTCTCTGTGCCCGTTCCCATCCGCCGATGCCACATGTGGCGCCGCCGGAATTGCAGCCCGCGGCCGCGTGGGAATCTCCACCGGCTGCCCATCCGGCCCCACAATCTTCATCAGGAAGAGGAACCGCACCGTGTCTTCCTGGAACCGCCCCATCATCTCCTCGAACATCTCGAAGGATTCCTTCTTGTAGGCCACCAGCGGATCCTGCTGCGCATACCCGCGCAGCCCGATCCCCTCCTTCAGGTGGTCCATATTCAGCAGGTGATCCTTCCACAGTCCGTCGATCACGCTCAGCATGATCATCCGCTCGTGGAAGCGCATCTGCGCGTCGCCGATCAGCTGCTGTTTCGCGTCGTAGCGCGCCTTCAGCCGCTCGAAAATCGTCTCGCCCAGCTCGTGCCGCGTCATCTGCCGCGCGTCCATGCCCTCGGCTTCCAGATCGAACCCGAACTGCGAGATCAGCTTTCCGTTCAGCCCCTTCACCTCCCACTGGTCCGGATGCACGCGCTCGCCGGCAAACTCATCCAGCATGGCGCTCAGCAGATTCGGAACGTAATCCTCGACGATGAGCTCCTTCTGATCCAAGCCCTCCAGTAGCTGCCGCCGCGTTCCATAAACGGCCTCGCGCTGCTTGTTCATCACGTCGTCGTACTCGAGCAGGTGTTTGCGCGCCTCGAAGTTCTGCCCTTCCACCGCCTTCTGCGCCGCTTCGATCCGGTTGGAGATCATCCGCGACTCGATGGGCATTCCTTCTTCCATCCCCATCTTCTGCAGCAGTGTCGAAACCCACTCCCGCGCGAAAATGCGCATCAGGTCGTCTTCGAGCGACAGATAAAATCTCGATGCTCCCGGATCGCCCTGGCGTCCGGCGCGCCCGCGCAGCTGGTTATCGATGCGCCGCGACTCATGCCGCTCCGTGCCCACAATGTGCAGCCCGCCCGCGGCCACCACGGCTTCGTGATCCTCGGCTGCATTCGCCGCGTGCCCCTTGTAGACCTGCTCCCAGTTCTCCTGCGATGTCTCGTACTCCTGCCCCTGGTAGTAGAAGCGCAGCATCCCCGCCGGCGCCGACGGATTGATCGCACCCTCAGCCACGCTGATCGCCCGCGCCAGCGCCTTCTTCACCAGCTCCTGCCGCGCCACAAATTCAGGATTGCCGCCCAGCAGAATGTCCGTTCCGCGTCCGGCCATGTTGGTGGCGATCGTCACCATCCCCAGCCGGCCCGCCTGCGCCACAATTTCCGCCTCGCGCTCGTGATACTTCGCGTTCAGCACCACGTGCCGCACGCCCTTACGCGCCAGGATCTGCGACAGCAGCTCCGATTTTTCAATCGACGTCGTGCCCACCAGCACCGGCTGCTGGATCTCGTGCAGCCTCGCAATCTCATCCGCGACCGCGAAATACTTCTCCTTCGCCGTCCGGAACACCACATCGGCGTTCTCCAGCCGCCGCATCGGCATGTTCGTGGGAATCACGACGATGTCCAGCTTGTAAATCTTGTCGAACTCCGCCGCTTCCGTCTCCGCCGTGCCCGTCATCCCGGCGAGCTTCTTGTACAGGCGGAAATAATTCTGGAACGTGATCGTCGCCAGCGTCTGGTCCTCGCGCCGGATGTTCACGCCTTCCTTCGCCTCGACCGCCTGGTGCAGNNTCATCGACGATGATGACCTCGCCGTCCTTCACCACGTACTGCACGTCCCGCCTGTACAGCGAATGCGCCTTGATCGCAGTCTCGACGTGGTGCTTCAAATCCCAGTTCTCCGGATCGGCGATGTTGCCGATCCCCAGCAGCCCCTCGATCTTCTCCCACCCCTCGTCCGTGACCGTGATCGTCTTGTGCTTCTCATCGACCACGTAGTCGCCCGTCAGAATCTTCTCTTCCGGACTCTTCTCGATCTCCTCGCCCAGTTCCAGCGACGGGATAATCCGGTTAACCCGCGCGTACTTGTCCGTGGTCTGATCCGTCGGCCCGGAAATGATCAGCGGCGTTCGCGCCTCGTCGATCAGGATCGNNTGTTGTCGCGCAGATAGTCGAACCCGAACTCGTTGTTCGTCCCGTACGTGATGTCCGACCCGTACGCCTTCCGCCGCTGGTTGTCGTCCAGATCGT
This sequence comes from Acidobacterium sp., assembly GCA_003131625.1. Taxonomy (GTDB): domain Bacteria; phylum Acidobacteriota; class Terriglobia; order Terriglobales; family Acidobacteriaceae; genus Palsa-343. The sequence continues at coordinate 40,376 of PKVY01000067.1, forward strand.
GAACGATCACGCCCACCGTCAGCCCGAGGAACTCGTAGATCTTTCCCATCCACTCGGCGTCGCGTTTCGCCAGATAATCGTTCACTGTCACCACGTGAACGCCGTGCCCGGCCAGCGCGTTCAGATAACACGGCAGCGTCGCCACCAGCGTCTTGCCCTCGCCGGTTTTCATTTCGGAGATTTTGCCCTGGTGCAGCACCATGCCGCCCACCAGCTGCACGTCGAAGTGCCGCATGTTCACGGCGCGCCATCCCGCCTCGCGCACCACCGCGAACGCCTCGGGCAGAATGTCCTCGAGCGCCTGCTTCTCCGCCGCGACCCGCGCCTCTTCCTCGGTGATTCCTTCCAGAGCCGCGGCAATCCGCGCCTTGAACTCCGCCGTCTTCGCGCGCAGTTGCTCGTCGCTCATCGCCTTCACCTGCGGCTCGAGCGCATTGATCTCCGCGACGCGCGGCAGCAGGCGCTTCACCACCCGCTCGTTGCTGGTTCCAAAAACCTTTGTGAGAACGTTACTTCCGATCAAAATTGAATCCTTTGGCGGCCACCTCGGCGTCTCGCTTCAACCGCTGCGCAAGCACCGCAAACCGCCTCTCCCGTGGGAAAACATCAGGGTTCCTTCTCTATTTTATGCGACCCGCGCCAATTCTGCCGCACGCTGCCCGTCCCCACAATGCAGCGGATCGGATTCGCGAAGCGCGTCCGCCTGGACGGCCAGTCCTAGAGTGTCTTCAGATACGCTTTCGCGCGCTCCAGCTCAGGGAACAACTTCTCTTCCTGCTGGAACGCCGCCGAGTGCACGCACCGCCGCCCGTTCTTCTGCTTCACCGGATGCTTCAGGTGCAGCATCTCGTGATACATCAGATATTCGATCGCGAATCGCGGCGCGCCCTTGCGGTCGAAGACGCGGCTCACCATGATCGTGTTGTGCGCCGGATCGTAGTGGCCCAGCAGCCGCCGCGCCGTCACCTCGCTCCACGTCAGCAGCGGCCGCCCCATCAACCCGAAGAAGAACCGCCGGTTCAGCGACTCGAAGACCTCATCCAGATCGTAGTGCTGGCCCTGCGCCGACACAATCTTCTTCCGCCCCCGCGTCTGCCGGATCCGCTCGCTTTGCCGCGTCACCGATTCGCTGCTCGTAAACCGCCGGTAGCGGTGCGCGTGCCCGGCATCGATCGGCTTGCGATAAAGCTTGGCCAGCAGGATGTGCGCGATCGCCCGCAGCACCGGCTCCGGCGCGCCTTCCAGCAGATCGGAAAGGCTCACGCGAATGCGCCCCTCCCGCAGCCGGATCGTTGTGTTGAGAGACGTGAACCGGTAGAACCGCACTTCCATCGGTGGCATCGGAGCCCGCGGTCGAAGCGCGCGATACTCCTCGGCAAACAGCTCAGAGAGATGGGGGCTCACTTCGATCCGAGCCTCGCATAGCAAAGCACGGAAATCAAGCCGCGACTCTGCGCACACCTCTACCATGCAACCTGTAACCCGTAACCTGTCGCAGGGTGTCCCATATCTGCCTGCAGTTGGCAGATGTGGGAGTGCGCGAAGCGCCTGCCTTCCCGGAGCGCTCCTCTGCGCTCTGTAGTGCCTTTGTCCTCTGTGGTGCTCTGTGTTCTCTGTGGTGGTCTGTGCTTTGCACCTTGTACCCTGTATCTATGCCCGCCGTCGCTACCGAGCGCCTGATTCAGCCCGCCCGTAACATCCAGGGCAGCCTTCGCCTGCCTGGCGACAAAAGTATCAGTCACCGTTACGCATTGCTCGGTGGACTCGCCAAAGGGACTACGCGCCTCGCCAATTTCTCCACCGGAGCCGACTGCGCCTCCTCGCTCGCTTGCGTCGCCGCCCTCGGCGCTCAGATCGCGCGCAAAGACGAAGCCGTCGAAATTACCGGGGCCGCCGGCCGGTTCACGGCCCCAGATCAGCCCCTCGACTGCGGCAACTCCGGCTCAACCATGCGCATGCTCTCCGGCCTGCTCACAGCACAATCGGGCGACTTCACCCTCGTCGGCGACGCCTCGCTCAGCCGCCGCCCCATGGAGCGCATCCGTAAGCCCCTCACGCAAATGGGCGCGCGCATCGAACTCACCGACGGCCACGCGCCCATAACAATCCACGGCGCGCCCCTCACCGCCATCGACTACACCACGCCCACCCCCAGCGCCCAGGTGAAAACCGCGGTGCTCTTCGCCGGACTGCAGGCGCAGGGCACAACCAAGGTCCGCGAAGCCGTCCGCACCCGCGACCACGGCGAGCTCGCCCTCCGCGCGTTCGGCGCAAGCGTCACGCGCTCCCTCGACTCCGTCTCCATCGCCGGCGGCCAGCACCTGCATGCCATCGAAGCGACCGTCCCCGGCGACATTTCTTCCGCGGCCTTCTTCCTCTGCGCGGCCGCGCTTTTCCCCGGCTCGAACCTCATCTTCGACGCGCTCGGCCTCAACCCCACCCGCGCTACGCTCCTCGACGTGCTCACCGCGCTCGGCGCGCACATCGGCGTCCTCAATCTCGAGGACAAGCACGGCGAGCTGGTCGGCGTGGTCCAGGTCAACGCGCCGCCGCAGGGCCTCACCGGGACCACCATCTCCGGCGCGCTCTCGGCGCAGCTCATTGATGAACTGCCCGTCCTCGCGGCCATCGGCCCCTACACGCAGCACGGCATCCGCATTCGCGACGCCAAGGAACTTCGTGTCAAGGAGTCCGATCGCATCGCGCTGGTCGCCGCCAATTTGCGCGCCATGGGCGCCGAAGTCGAGGAATTCGACGACGGCCTCGACGTTCCCGGCGGTCAAACCCTTCACGGAGCCGAAATCGACTCCGGCGGCGACCACCGCATCGCCATGGCCTTCTCCGTCGCTGCTCTTCGCGCCACGGGAGACACGCTCATCCGCGGCGCCGAATCCGCCGCCATCTCATTCCCCGAATTCTTCGATCTCCTCGACCGTGTCACAGAACGCTGAATAGCTCAGACGCAGTCCGAGTGCCCGTGCGCTGGGTTTCTATACGTTAACCGCTAAACGCTATCCGCTTTTCTAATCCCTAAACTCCAATCCCTAATCCCTGCTTCACTACTCCACCGGTTTCAAAATGTCGTCCAGCCGCGCCGGCGTCCCGTCCACCCGCTCCAGATGCGGATAACGCAATCCTCCGTGGTAATCCAGCGCCACCGACTTGATCTGATCGCGATCCTTCACCAGCAGTGTGATCGGTCCCGTATCCTTCTCCGCCCTCTTAATCGCCTCCCGCAGCTTGTCCGCGGAATAAACCTCGCCGTTCACCGCCAGCAGTTGCATCCCCGGCACAAGCCCCGCCTTGAACGCCAGGCTATCCCACGACACGCTGCCAAGGTTCCCTTCGCCCATCACGCTGAACCCCAGCGAATCCGCAAAGCTCGTTCCAAACCGCGGATTCTCCGCCGCCCCGCGTCTCTCTCCCGCAGGCGCCGTGTCGTTGTAGACCAGCTTGTACCCGCCCTGCGCAAACCCATTCTCCGGCACTTCGGGATGCAGCTCGTACACGCGCTCGCGCAGGAACCTGGTCCAGTCGTACGGCTGCACCTGGTTCAGCGCCGCCACGATGTCCTCGAACGTATACGTGTCCGTAACAAAGCTGCCATTGTTCACGCCGAAAAACAGCTTCGCAAAATCGTCCAGCGACTTCTTCCCCTCGCTCAGCTCGCGAATCTTCGTATCCGCATCGAGCCACACCAGCAGCCCCTCGGTGTAGTAGTCTTCAGGCCGCTGCCAGCTCACCCAGCTCACCGGCCGCCGCTGCGACACCGTCGGCTGATTCGTCGTATCCACCAGCGGCCGCCAGTCGCGCCCCTTGCTCGCCTCGAATCCCGCAGCCACCCCAGCCATCTCGTCGCGCGCCTGTTCCGCGGTAATCAGCCCCGACCGCGCCGCCAGCACCACCCCCCAGTACTGCGTCTGCCCTTCATACGCCCACAGCAAATCGTCGCGCATCGGCACGTTGAAGTTCGGCGTCCACAAGTCCGCCGGCCTGCGGAACTTTCCATTCCATGAGTGCGTGTACTCATGCGACAGCAGATCGCGCCCGCGCGCGCCCGCAGCCCAGTCCGTAAAGTAGTTTGCCCGCGTCCCATCCTCGCTCGACTGGTGATGCTCCAGCCCGTTCCCGCCAATCACGTCGCTGAGCGAAAACAGAAAATCGTAGTGATCGTAGTGGTGCGAGGCGAACAGCTTCTGCGCCTGAATGGCCAGATTCTTGTGAGCCTGCAATTCCTCTGGCGTGATCTCCAGGTCCTTCGGCTCATCGGCAAACACATCCAGGAACACCTGATTGTCTGGCCCGGTAGAGAGATCGATGCGCTTAAAATTCGCGCCCCCATACAGCGGCGAATCGATCAGCGTGTTCAACGTCGTCTCTTTGAAATGAACCGTGTCGCCATCCTGCGCGTCGGTGGTCAGCGCCGTCGCGTACTTCCATCCGCTGGGCAGCACGATGCTGGGCTGAAAATGGATGTCCCGCGAAAAATGCCCCGCCGGATACAACACCACCGTGTTCCATGCCAGATCCGCCAGCTGCGATGAAATCTCAACCCGCCCGTCCTGCTGCCGCACCGCCGAAAGATAATCGAAGTCCACATCGATCGACGTCACCCCCTTCGGCACCTGAACATGAAACGCATAGACATTGATCTGATCGCGCACCCACGGAATCGTCTTCCCATCCGCCTTCACAAACAGCCCCGCCACCTTGTCGATCGGTCCCGTCGGTGAATGGTTTCCCGGAATCCACTGCGGATACAGCAGCACCAGTTCGCCGGCCTTCACCGGAATCGTCTCGTGCACCGTCACCACCCGATCCACGGTGTTCGTCAGGTTAACCGTCAGTGCAATCGTTCCCGGATACGACGTGTCCACCGGCGCCGCGATCGGCGGCGGCATCGGCACGGGCTGCGGCCCCGGCGAGCTTTGCGCAAGAACAGTCGCAGTCACGGCAAGAACGACAACAGCAACACAGCCACCACGCATCATGAGCAATCTCCCGGCAGTCTTTTCGATATCGCAGGCATTGCGAAAAATTCTACAAGACGCCGCCCCGCGAAAACTACGCCGCCCGCCGCCTGGGAAAAACTTCCTCTCCAATCACCCGCACACCGGCGACTGGCTACCAGCTATTGTCTGCACCCTGTACCCTGCACCCTGTACCCTGAGGTGTGCCTTCCCGCCGCGCATTTCTCCAATCCAGCGCCGCCGCCTCCGTCGCCTCCGCACTGCCGGCGTATGCTTCCCCCGCGCCGCAAGCTGGCAAAGGACGCATCCATCAGTCCGTTTGCCGCTGGTGCTACAAAGACATTTCTGTTGACCAGCTCTGCCAGTGGGCTACCCAGATCGGCCTCAAAGGGATCGACCTGCTCGAAGTCGAAGAGTACGAAATCCCCCGCCGCTACGGCCTCATCTGCACCATGGGCTACGCGGGCGGAGGCACCATCGCCGACGCCCTCAACCGCGTCGAGAACCACGCCTCCATCGAAGCCGCCCTCCGCAAAAACATTCCCATCGCCGCCAAAGCCGGCGTCCCCAACGTCATCACCTTCTCAGGAAATCGCCGCGGCATGTCCGACGACGAAGGTGCGCGCAACACCATCGTCGGCCTTAACCGCCTCAAACCCATCGCTGAGGCCAACGGTGTCACCATCTGCCTCGAGTTGCTCAACAGCAAGGTGAACCACCCCGACTACATGGCCGACCACACCGCGTGGGGCGCGCGCGTCATGCACGAAGTCAACTCACCGCGCATCAAACTGCTCTACGACATCTATCACATGCAAATTATGGAGGGGGACCTCATCGACACCATCCGCCAGAACATCGGCGTCCTTGGCCACTTTCACACCGGCGGCGTTCCCGGCCGCCACGAAATCGACGCGACCCAGGAAATTCAGTATGCCGCAGTCATGAAAGCCATCGCCGACGCAGGTTTTGCCGGTTACGTCGCCCATGAATTTCTCCCCACCGGCGACCCGCTCACCAGCCTGCGCCAGGCCGTCGCCCTGTGCGATGTCTAGCTAGTCGCCCGCCCAAATCCGCAGGAAAATGGGTGACCCACATCTCGATTCTGAGATGTGGGATCGTTCAATCTTGAATCGCTGTGTGTTCGCTAAGACGGCGCCTGGCTTCCCACCAGCTCCACTTCCTTCCGCTGCTTCTCGCGCTCGAAGAACCGCTCCATGAACTTCGTGTCGAACTCGCCGCGGCGGAATTCCTCATCCTGGAAAATCCGCTGGTGCAGCGGAATCGAAGTGTGAATCCCCTCCACAATGAACATCTCCAGCGCACGCCGCATCCGCGCCATCGCCTCTTCGCGGTCCGCGCCGTGCGCGATCACCTTGGCAATCAGCGAATCGTAGTACGGAGGCACCACGCCTTCCGCATACTGCGCCGTGTCGACGCGAATCCCGTTGAACCCTGGCACGTTGAACGCCGTAATCTTCCCCGCCGATGGCGTGAATTTCTCCGGATGCTCCGCATTCACGCGGCATTCGATCGCATGGCCCCGCATCGGCACCGGCTCGTGCACAATGGCCGACAGCTTCTCCCCCATCGCGATCCTCAACTGCGCCTTCACCAGATCGATGCCCGTGATCATCTCCGTCACCGGATGCTCCACCTGGATCCGCGTGTTCATCTCGATGAAGTAGAGCTTCCCGTCCTCATCCATCAGAAACTCGATCGTCCCGGCGTTCTGATACCCAACGCCTTCCATGCACCGCTTCAGCGTCTTCGCGATCTCCTCGCGCATCTTCGGCGTCACCTGCAGCGACGGCGCTTCTTCGATCAGCTTTTGATGCCGCCTCTGAATCGAGCACTCGCGCTCGCCCAGCGACATCGCCGTCCCATGCTCATCGGCCAGAATCTGAAACTCAATGTGCCGCGGCCGCTCGATGAACTTCTCCATGTAGAGGTCGCCGTTGCCGAACGCGTTCGTCGCCTCGCTCTGCGCGGCCTGGAAAAGTCCTGGCAGTTCCTCCGGCGTACGCACCACCCGCATCCCGCGCCCGCCGCCGCCCGCCGACGCCTTCAGGATCACCGGATACCCGACCGTCTTCGCCCACTCCAGACCCTCGCCTTCGCTCTGGATCGTCCCCTCCGACCCCGGCAGAATCGGAACCTTCGCGCGCTTCATCGCCTGGCGAGCTTTCTCCTTCTCGCCCATCAGCCGCGTCACTTCCGGCGGCGGCCCGATGAATTTGATGTTCGAAGCCCGGCACACCTCGGCGAAATTGGCGTTCTCGCTCAGCAGTCCGTAACCTGGATGAATCGCATCCACGTCCGCGATCTCCGCGGCGCTGATCACCGCGGGCACGTTCAGATAGCTCTCGGCCGAACGCGGTGGCCCGATGCAGATCGCTTCATCGGCGAAGCGCGCGTGCAGCGAGTGCCGGTCCGCGTCGCTGTAGATGGCCACCGTGCGCAGGCCCATTTCCTTGCATGCGCAAATGACGCGCAGCGCGATTTCGCCGCGATTGGCGATCAGGACTTTACGCATAGTTATCGGGGACGCACCGCAAACAGTGCCTGGCCGTACTCCACCGGCTGGCCGTTCTGCACGAACCGCTTCACAATCTCGCCGGCGCCATCGCTCTCAATCTCGTTCATCAGCTTCATCGCTTCCACAATGCACAGCACCTGGCCGATCTCCACCTGATCGCCGATTTTCACGAAAGCCGCCGAACCCGGCGACGGCGATTCATAGAACGTCCCCACGATCGGCGACTTCACCACATGCAGCGAAGCTTCCTCGTCCGTCGCGCTGGCGGGCGCTTCGGCAGGATGCGTGGTCGCGGCTGCCGCATGGGCCGCGGAAACCACTCCCGGCACCGGCGCCGCCGATTGCGCCTGCGATCCCATCAGCCGCGCCAGCCCTGCCAGATCGGCGCCGCCTTCCTGCGCAAACTTGATGCGAATCTTCAGCTCGCCGCGCTCAAGATCGAATTCGCCAATCTTGTTTTCCTTCAGGAACTCGATCAGTTCCTTCAGTTCTTTCATGTCTTCCGATTTCATCGTTGTTCTCGCGCGGCCTTTCACACTACAGCTCGATCCAGCCTTTGGTGACGGGCGTCAGAATCCGGCCCCCGCTCTTCGTCACCGCGACCATATCTTCAATCCGTATCCCGAACTTACCCGGCAGATAAACTCCCGGCTCGATCGTGATCACCATTCCCGCGCTCAGCGGCATTTCCAGCCCTGCGGCCACCCGCGGCTGCTCATGAATCTCCAGCCCCACGCCGTGACCCGTCGAGTGCGTGAAGTACTTCCCCAACCCTGCCTTCTTCAGAACCCTCCGTGCCGCCTCGTCCACTGCGCCGCAGGTTGCCCCTGGCTTGACAGCGGCCACCGCGGCCTCCTGCGCCTCCAGCACCGCCTCATAGGCGGCACGCTCCTCACCAGCAGCACCGCCCACGTGCACAGTGCGCGTCATATCGGAGCAATAACCATTGAGGATAACACCGAAGTCTAACGTTACGAATCCCTTGCGCGGCAGCTTCGCCCCTGTCGCGCGCCCGTGCGGCAGCGCCGACCGTGCCCCCGATGCAACGATCGTCTCAAACGACATTCCCTCCGCGCCCCGCCTCCTCGCTTCAAACTCCAGCTCCGCCGCCAGTGCAATTTCCGTTATGCCACTCTCGATGCGCGGCAGCATCGTCTCAAAGAGCGAACATCCCAGCTCCGCCGCCTGGCTCATCAGCGCCAGCTCGCCCTCGTCCTTTACCATGCGCAGCGCCGAAACCAGCGGCTTCTTCAGCGCGACAAAAAATCCCCGGCTCTTCTTCGTGTTCAGTCCTGAGCGCATCAGCGTTAGTTCCGCCACCGTCGTGTGCTCCGGATCGAACCACGCCTGTTTCGCTGACTCTCCCAGCAGCGCAGCGCATTCCCGCAGCGCCGACTTTTTTGCGATCGCCACCCGCGCCCCGCCCGTTTCCTCACGCGCCTGCGTCGTGTACCGGCCGTCGGTGAACAACGCAGCTTTCGTCCCTGTCAACGCCAGCGCCGCATTCGACCCGGTAAATCCACACAGCCAACGCACATCCGGCAGATGCGTCACCAGCAGCGCTTCGATATCCTGCTCCGCCATGGCGCGCCGCACCGCTCGCCAGCGGCCTGTAAATTGATCCCGCGCATTGCGCATCCATCGATACTAAATTCTCATTGTCGATTCCCAGATATTCTCGGGCGCCGCAACATTGGAGGAATCGCCGCAGTTACCACGCCCCCCAACCCAAACTGTCCAATATTGACCTCTCCGGCCAATCTCTCCGGCGGTATACTCACTCCGCAACCCAGGAGACCCACGCCATGAACGCTCTCCGCATTTTCCGCCCTTCTCTCTTCGCCGCCTTCATGGTGGCCAGTGCGCTCGCCGTATCGGCGCAGACGCCCGGCACCATCCTTCACGCTCCCGAAGCCTCCAAAGTCCTGCCCGACTCCGTTTTCTACGCGGGTAAATCCGCCAATACTCAACTCCGCAACTCCGCCGGCATCCACTTCTCCGATGGCCATTACGTCCTGGCCGTCCTCGTGGACACTGCCGGCTACTCGACCGCCATCCAGGAAAAATACCAGGGCTATTTCCTCACCGAGGTTCCGCTTGAAGTCGGCGGCCACCCTCTCGTCCCCGGCGCGTACGGCGTTGGCTTTGTCGGCGATCACTTCGATGTCATGGACATCGGCAATCACGATCTTCTCCAGGCTCCCGACCACCACGACGATCGCATGGAGCACCCCATGCCATTGCAGATCCTCGACGGCGATGCACCCGGCCGATATCGCCTCTGCTTTGGCCGCACCTGCGTCCCTTTCCATCGCCCGTAAACGCAGTTTGAGGCGAATCGCGCTCGAGTTCCATCTAATGAAAGGGTGAATGCTTTCCCTCCGGCCGGCTCCGCTTGAGGAGCCGCGCCGGAGCACCGTTCGCCGCCGAAAGAGGAACTATGCCCAGAATCATTCGATCCCTCGCCATTTTCGCAACGGCACTTCTCCCCATCGCGCCGTCCTCCTTCGCGCAGAACGAGAATCAGGGCTTGGGACAGGCCGTGGTCACCGTCATGCCCAAAAAATCCGACTCTCCCGCTACGAACGTCTCCGAGCAGGGCATTCAGGTTGAGGTGAATGGCAAGCAGAGCCAGATCACCGGCTGGCAGCCCTTCCGCGGCCCACAGGCCAGCGTCGAACTGGTGCTCCTGATCGACGATGGAGCGCGATCCAGCCTCGGACGCGAGTTCGATGACATCCGCCAGTTCATCCAGAGCCTCCCGCCCAACGTCAAAATCTCCCTGGCCTACATGGCTAACGGACGCGCCGTGCTCTCCGGCCCGCTCACCGCCAACCACGCGACAGCGCTTCAGGAACTCCACCTGCCCATGGCTGCGCCCGGTTACAGCGCCAGCCCCTACTTCTGCCTCTCCGATCTGGCGAAGAACTGGCCCTCCCATGACCCCACGGCGCGCCGCGAAGTCATCATGATTACCGACGGCGTCGATTACTACGAGCTGCGCTACGATCCTGACGATCCCTACGTCCAGACCGCCATCCAGGACGCGGCTCGCGCCCATCTCGTCGTCTATTCCATCTACTGGCGCAACGTTGGCCGTGTGGATCGCAGCGGCTATGAGAACGCTGCCGGCCAGAATCTTCTTCTCGCGGTCACCGAGGCTACCGGCGGCAACTCCTACTGGATCGGCATGGGCAATCCGGTCTCGCTGCAACCGTATTTTGACGATTTCAGCCGCCGCCTCAACAATCAATACGAACTCGGCTTCTCCGCTCCGTTGCGCGGCAAAGCGGAAGTGGAGAGCCTCAAGGTGAAAGTCACCGCCCCCGACGTCAAAGTCACCGCGCCGCAAAAGGCCTGGGTCGCCCCCGCCGGAACTCCAACCGAATAGCCCTCCCGAAACCTCCGCGCAAAATGAAAAAGGCGCATCCTCACGATGCGCCTTCATCATCTGTACCCTGCACCCCGTACCCTGTACCCTGTACCCTGTTTTTCAGCCAACCACCGACAACTTGACCGGCAGACTCTCCACATCGTCTGACTCGGTCCCGTCGTTCAGCCCGCCGTACCGCCGCTCCCGGCGCTGGTAGTCCTCAATCGCCTCCAACATATGAATCCCGCGGAAGTCTGGCCACAAGCGATCCGTGACAAAAATCTCCGTGTAGGCGATCTGCCACAGCAGAAAATTTGACACCCGCATCTCGCCCGACGTCCGGATCAGCAAATCCGGATCCGGCATGTGCGCGGTATACAGATGCCGGTGAATGTCCACTTCGCTCACCTGGTCCAGCCGCAGCCCGTCCCGCTGCACCTCC
>PKVY01000067.1:51715-69698 GCA_003131625.1 Acidobacterium sp.
GCACGTTGTTGTCGTTCATGCGCTTCACATTGTTGCTCAGATAGCTTTTCAGCAGCCGCATCAGAAAATTCACTTCCGCCTTCGGCCGCTTCAGATTGTTCTCCAGCGAAAAAGCGTACAGCGTCAGCCACGGCAGTCCGATGCGCGACGCGGTCTCCACCACATACTGCACCGCTTCGGCTCCCTGCTGGTGTCCGAAGAATCGCTTCAGGCTCCGCTTGCCCGCCCAGCGCCCGTTCCCGTCNNCCGTCCATGATGATCGCCACGTGGTGCGGCAGGCGCTCCGCATCCAGACGGCGGTACACCGCTGCCTCCTCGGCGGGCAGTTCATGAACTCGGCTGGAATTGAGTGACAACGGTTCCTTTCGAGTGGCTCCCTGCCGGAACGGTGTTGGCAGGACTGCGCCCGGCGGGTCCTTACCGCACTGTGCCGCTGCTACGCAGACGCGCCCTAGCTGCGTGGTTGGAGCAGTTCCCTCTCTGGCAAATTATACAGACCAACGGCAGCCTCGGATTCGAGTCTGCCGCGCACGTGAAGGAAAGGTAATCCGCGCAGCCGGAGCTATGCCGAACGCCGCCGGCCCATCGCCGTCTCGCGCACCTGGTTCAGGAACATCGCGCGCTGAAACGCGTCCATCTGCATCACCAGAGGAGCGATCTCCGCCAGAAACGGATCCGCCAGCACCGCGGCTGCTTCCCGCGCCCGCCGGCTGTTCCCATCGTGCAGCAGATCGCAGATACCCACTTCCAGCGCCGTTGCCAGCCGCTGCAGCGACGAAAGCGTCGGCACCGCCTTGCCATTCTCAATCTTCGAAATGTAGGTGCGCGGCACCTGCATGCGCCCCGCAAGCTGTCGCTGGCTCAGGCAACGGTCATGACGAACTTCCCGCACCGCGCGCGCCACGTTGATGCCTTCCGCTTCTTCAACTCCCTGGGCATTCGTCTTCACCAGTTGCGGAGACAACGCTTCCGGCTCGTCGATCTCCAGGGGTTTGCGGCAACGCCGGCATAAGGAATTAGACGTGCGAAATTGCACCAACCCACATGAGTCGCAGCGAAGTACTTCGCGGGCCTCAACAGTTGCTAACGTAGTTGCCATAGGTTGTACGGAACGCCAGAGCAAGCGATCCGGGTTGATCCGGTTGGCGACTGCAGCCACTCCGATATCGACCTTTGACATACATTGCCGGGAGGTTATCCTCCTTGTCAAGTGAAAACTGTGAGCCGTCCGCAAATAATCCTGGAATTGCCAGGAAAAACCGAAGAGGAAATTTGAATCTATGCCCGCTTCTTCCTTCTCCCGCGAACGCGCCTGGTCGCTGCTCAACCAGCACACGCAGTCGCCCAGCCTGCTCAAACACGCGCTCGCGGTTGAGAGCTGCGTCCGCTCCTGCGCCGAACGCCATACCGATGCGACCGGTCTTTCCGGCGAGGATCGCGACGCTCTTCTTGAAACCTGGTCCGCCACCGCGCTCCTCCACGATTTCGACTACGAGAAGCACCCCTCGCGCGAAGAACATCCCTTCGTCGGCATCGCCATCCTCACCGAGCAGGGCTGGCCTGAAGAAATGCGCACCGCCATTCTCGGCCACGCCGATTACTCCGGCGTCCCGCGCACCACGCAGCTCGCCAAGGCTCTCTTCGCCTGCGACGAGCTCGCCGGATTCCTCACCGCCTGCTCGCTGGTCAAGCCCACAAAGTCGATCCACGATGTCGACGCCGCCGGCGTGAGGAAAAAGATGAAGGACAAAGCTTTCGCGCGTGGCGTCAACCGTGACGACATTATTAAGGGCGCAGCCGAGCTCGATATCCCCCTCGACGACCACATCGCCAACTGCATCGCCGCCATGCGCGCCAGCGCCGCAACTCTCGGCCTCCAGGGAACCGCGGCTCAAGCTGATCAAAGCTGATCAAGGCTGTGCTCTGGGCTCTTTCCGATTCGCGCACGAGGCTGCGCAATCGCGGACACGCATGGTGCCGCGCAAGCCGAATCCTGCCGGCAGACTCTTAGTTATAGGGAGGAGGTGTAGCTGGCTGCATCGCCTGCAGCTTTTCCGGACACTGGTGTTGCGCTGTGACCTTTGCCATCTGCGAAGCGTTGCGTGTCGCACCCAGGCTGTGGAAGCAATGGACACAGAAAGTGTCGGGGCCAAGCTTGGACGCGGCCCGCCTGGTAGCAGAGCCCTGGAGGAGATGAGCGTCACAGTGCATGGTGGACCCTCAAGGATCGGTTGAATGCAAAACTCGTTCAGGCGCCTGACAGGGGTACGGCCAGCTCCTGCCTCAGGTACACAGAGAAAAGCGCGACAACGTTGCGTCTGCTGTTGGAATCAGCCCACTGTCCACTACAAAGGTGCTCCGGCAAAGAACCCGGCGGCTCCGGGACAAAACGGGCAGAACAATCTGGGTCCATCATCCCTCCGAAGGTGCAGGAACACCTGTGACCGCCGTCACAGGTGTCGTCACAAACCACTCTTCCCACCTCCAACATTCCCAAATCGGCACACTCCGGCGCCTTCGCCCACCACCGGCATCGCTCACGTTACTTGCGCCCCCGCCCCCGCTCCGATACATTGGTCCGCGCGTGCTTCAGCTTCAAACGCTTAACGACATTCTCTTCACCATCGCGGACAGCCGCCGCGAGCGGGCCATGCTGGTTCAGGACACCACCGGAGCATGGCAACCCATCTCCTCATCGCAGGTCTATCAGCGCGTCCGCGCCCTGGCCGCAGCCCTCCGCTCCTGGGGCATCGGCAAGGGCGACCGCGTTGCCATCCTCTCCGAGAACCGCTGGGAGTGGGCCATCGCCGACTTCGCCTGCCTCGCCATCGGCGCGGTCGACGTCCCCATCTATCCCAATCTCCTCTCCGATCAGATTCTTCCCCTGCTCGCCGACTCCGGTTCCCGCGCGATCTTCGTCTCGACCCACGCGCAGCTCGACAAAGTCGCCCCGAATCGCGCCGCAACGGCTCTCGAACACATCGTCCTCATGGACGACGAGCCCACCTCCAGCGCACACAATTTCTCCGCCCTCATCGCAGGAGCCGATGCGTACGCGCACAGCCGCGACGCCGCCTTCGATCACGCCGCCCGCCAGATTCAGCCCGCCGACCTCGCCACCCTCATCTACACCTCCGGCACCACCGGCGAACCCAAAGGCGTCCTGCTCACCCACGGCAACATCGCCTGCAACGTCAACCACTCCCTCGACGAGTTCGGCCTCAACCCCACCGACTCCTGCATCTCCTTCCTTCCTCTCTCGCACATCACGGCGCGCCACCTCGACTACGCCCTCTATGCGAAGCATGTCCTCATCGCCTATTGCTCCTCCTTCGACAAGCTCCCGCAAACCCTCACCGCCGTCCAGCCCACCGTCCTCGTCGCTGTACCGCGTGTCTTCGAAAAAGTCCGCCAGGTCGCCGAGCAGAAAGCCTCGGCATCGGCCGTCAAGCGCAGCCTCTTCGGCTGGGCGCTGAAGACAGGATCCCGGCATAAACACAAAGTCGCTGCGGGCGAACGCCCTTCATCGCCGTCCTGGAAAGTCGCCGATGCGCTCGTTTACAAGAAGCTCCGCGCCGGCTTCGGCGGCCGCGTCCGCTACTACATCGCGGGAGGCGCGCCCCTCGGCCTCGACACCGCTCACTGGTTTGCGAGCGCCGGCGTTCGCATCCTCGAAGGCTATGGCCTCACGGAAACCTCGCCCGTCATCGCCCTCAACACCCCCAACGCCAACCGCATGGGCTCGGTGGGCAAGCCGCTGCCCAACGTCGAGTGCCGCATCGCTGAAGACGGCGAGCTGCTCGTCCGCGGCCCCAGCATCTTTCAGGGCTACTGGAAAACCCAGAGCGACGCCGGAGCCATCGCCACTGCCACCGCCGGCGCCATCGATAACGACGGCTGGTTCGCCACCGGCGACATCGGCCACATCGACGCCGACGGCTTCCTCTTCATCACCGACCGCAAGAAAGAGCTCCTCAAAACCTCTGGCGGCAAGCTCATCGCGCCCCAGCCCATCGAGAACAAGCTCAAGACCAACTTCCTCGTCGGCAACGTGGCCGTCGTCGGCGATCGCCACAAATTCGCCTCCGCCCTCATCATGCCCAACTTCGCCGCGCTCGAACCCTGGGCCCGCGAACACGGTATCGCCCACGGAATCTCAGCCACCGACCGTTCCGCCCTTGTCGAAGATCCAAAAATTCGCGCCGAATTCCAGGCCATCGTCGACAAAGTCAACGCCACCCTCGCCAATTTCGAAACCATCAAGCGTTTCCGCCTCGTCCCCGACGAGTGGACCGTCGACTCCGGCGAGCTCACCCCCAGCATGAAGCTCCGCCGCCGCGTCATCACGCAAAAATACGCTGCCGTAATCGCCGACCTCTACGCCGACGAAAATCTCTCCCCTCGCTGACCAACTTGAAGTCTCGACCGCGAGGTATCCTCCATGCAGATGCCGATGATCGAGAAACTAAGATGCAATCCGTGCGAAAAAGAGTTCGCGCCCTCGCGGCTGCCATCCGAAAGAGACGGCACCAAGCTCTGCCCACATTGCGGATCGAAGCTGACCGTTTCGAAGACGGTGAGCGGTGACAACAGCGGACGAGTAAAGAGCAAGGGGCGCAACAAACACAGGAACCGCACAAGAGCCGCGGTAGCGGACGCTGAGGAATCGCCACTTAGTATTTTCCCCTTGCGCCTTCCTCAGAAGCAGGCCAATCTGATTGGGAGAAAAGTGAGGCACTATGCACCGGCGTCGCCGCTACCTAGACAAACCGCTTCCCGCGCTCAACCAATTTGGTGAGCCCGTAGTCTTCAATCGGCCCGAGATGTTCGCCTATCCCCCCTCAGCGGATGGCTGGACCGTAATCGAATGGGATGGCAGGTTCCGCTATCGCGTTCAGACAGAAGCGTTAGAACGCAGCACACACCTTCGCTCGTAGAGTCGAATAGAAGATCGGATGAACACCTTTGGCGACCGTTACGCTTCATTGCGGGAGGATGAACTTCGGCGGCTGGCCGACGACGTGAAAAATCTCGTTCCCGAGGCGCGAAACGCTCTCCGTGCGGAATTCGAGCGACGGCATTTATCCGTCAAGACCGTGGACTGGAACGCCCACGCTCCTCGTCCGACACCAAGGCGAGGGACGAATCTCGTCGGCGATGCAGCGGGCGAACATCTCGAGATGGAACGGGGCCGCTACCATGCGTGGGTCCATGTGATACTGGCATTTGCTCTGGAGATCTCGCTAATTGCTCTGCTCGTCACCAAGGGACTCGATGCCCTTTTTCCAGGTACTTCGTGGATGGGCGTGGGAATCGCTTCTGGATCTGTGCTGACGGTTCTAATCTATGCGAATCGTTGGCGCTGCATAGAAGCCTACGCGAGTGAATGGTGTACCGGGATTCTCAATCTCTCCCTCGTTGCCGTCCCGTTCGTCGCGCTTGCCTATGCCAACTATCGAGGCCTACGAAAGCTAATGGGCAAGTGACCCGCGCGAAGCATCATGAGGACTCGCCGGGTGCCACATCTGCCCGGTGTTGGCAGATGTGGGATACCACCAGACCATCCCTGAGAGCGCAGTCGGGCACAATCCCAAGGATCCAGCCGACCGGCCTTTCGCTAACCGCTTTTCAGCTGACCCCTTCTCAGCTAACCGCCCCTTAGCCAACCGTTTTTTAGCTAAACCCGCCGATGTGGAGATCTTGTCAAGTCCCGCGCGATTCCCAAATCGGCACCCCCCTCATAACATGCCACTTATTTCTTTATAACCTCCATCTTATTTGGCCGTATAACTCGCTGGATATGATATTCTGATCTTATAGGGTAGAAATAGGAAAAGGCCGCCTCCACGGGCGGCCTTTTTGTTTGTCCGGAGGCTCCATGGAATGCCGTTTCGCCTTCCCCAACGGGAAAAGGTGTCGCTGCCGCGCCACCACCAGCCACGCCTTCTGCCGTCACCACGCGCCGCATCTTACGGTCCCGACCCGCCGCCAGAACGGTCCGCGAGGCTAATTATGCAGCTGCTAATACCCAGTCCGCCATCTCCGTGGAGTACGAAGGTGATCCCTCTCGAACTCCTGCGGAATGAGCAACCATCCCGCACTCTCACCCCAGGGGGGAGGGGGGTACCCCTTATCGCGAGAGTTAACTTCGAACCCCGATTTCGGGTGCCCCACATCTGCCCGGTGTTGGCAGATGTGGGTACGCACAATGCGCCCCGCCTTTTCTGAACGCTGAACGCTATCCGCTATCCGCTGCCGTACCTGCACCCTGTACCCTGTACGCTGTACCCTGTTTTCCCGGAGGCATCCTTGCCTGAACTACCCCCATTTCCGCTGACCCTCGACGGCGCAAGCCTCCTCCATCAAATGTTCCGCTTCGACTGGCCCGCCTGGCGCCGCGCCGATACCGCCTCCCGCCACCGCACCATCGCCGAAGCCTCCGCCCTGCTCGCGCCCCTTGAAATCCACTCCTCTGAAGGCCGCCCCAACCAGTCCGCCGTTTTCGCCCAGCTCGGCCACAAGGGCGACCTCCTGCTCATCCATTTCCGCGACTCCATCGAGCAGCTCGCGAAAACCCAGCGCGACCTCGCCCGCACCGAACTCGGCACCTTCCTCCAGCCCACCCACTCCTATCTCTCCATCGTCGAGCTCGGCCTCTACGAATCCTCCGTCAAGACCTACTCGCTCCTCAGCTCAGAGAAAGTCGAGCCCTTCAGCGAAGAGTGGGATCGCCAGATTCAGGAAATGGTCGACCGCCAGTCCTCCGCCATGTCCTCGCGCCTCTATCCCTCCATCCCTGACACAAAATACGTCTGCTTCTACCCGATGGACAAAAGGCGCGGCGAGCACGTCAACTGGTACTCCGTCCCCATGCCCGATCGCGCCCGCATGATGCACGAGCACGGCCTCATCGGCCGTCGCTTCGCCGGCACGGTCAAGCAGATCATCTCCGGATCCATTGGCCTCGATGACTGGGAGTGGGGCGTCGACCTCTTCTCCGACAATCCCGGCGTCTTCAAAAAACTCATCTACGAAATGCGCTTCGACGAAGCCAGCGCCCTCTACGGGCTCTTCGGCGCTTTCTACGTCGGCGTCCGCCTGCCCGTCGCCGAACTCGGCTCCTGGCTCACCGTGGAGCAACGATGACTGCGCAGCCACCAGCTTCCAGCTTCCAGCTGCCGGCGAGCCGGAAGCCGGAACTCGCCGCTGTGCCCTGCGCTCTGCGCCCGGAGCCTTGGCTGGCTGCTGGCTGCTGGCCGCTGGCCGCTTTATGAAAGTCTTCGTCACCGGCGCCACAGGATTCGTCGGCGGTCACGTCGCCCGCGAACTGGCCGCCCGCGGCGCTGAACTGCGCCTCCTCGCCCGCCGCAGCAGTAATCTCGCCAGCATCCAGGACCTGGTTTCCGGATCGGCCGCCGAAACCATCATCGGCGATCTGCTCGAACCAGACTCCCTGCGCAACGCCATCCGTCATTGCGACGCCATCATGCACGTCGCCGCTGACTACCGCCTCTGGGTCCGCGACCCCGACACTATGGTCCGCACCAACGTCGAAGGCACCCGCGCCCTTCTCCGCATCGCCCGCGAAGAAAACGTCCCGCGCTTCGTCTACACCTCCTCTGTCGCTACGATGGGCTTCAAAACCGACGGCACCATCGTCGACGAAAACGCTCCCGTCACCCTCGGCGATATGATCGGCCCCTACAAACGCTCCAAGTTCCTCGCCGAGCAAGTGGCCCTCGAAGCCGCGCGCGCTGGCCAGTCCGTCATCATCCTCAATCCAACCACCCCCATCGGCGCGGGCGACCTCAAACCCACGCCCACGGGCCGCATCGTCGTCGACTTCCTCAACAAGAAGTTTCCCGCCTACGTCGACACCGGCCTCAACCTCGTCGACGTCGAGGAAGTCGCCCGCACCCACGCCGACGCCCTCAACCCCGGCACCGGCCGCCCCGGCGAGCGCTACATCCTCGGCGGCGAAAACCTCACCCTCAAGCAGATCCTCGACAAGATGTCCGCCATCGCCGGCCTTCCCTCGCCGAGCATGAAAGTCCCGCACTCCGTCGCCATGGTCTTCGCCTTCTTCGACGAGATCATCGCCGGCCGCCTCCTTGGCAAAGAACCCCGCGCCACCGTCGAAGCGGTCCGCATGGGCAAAAAGAAAATGTTCGCGTCCTCCGCCAAAGCCGAGCGCGAACTCGGCTTCCGCGTCGTCCCCGTCTCCCAGGCGCTCCGCTGCGCTATCGACTGGTTTCGCGAACACCACTACGCGCCCATGTGACTCCCGTGATGTTGCCGTTATGCGACCCGGGGTATGTGATTTGATCCAGGAGGCACAATGCCCCGGAAAACCGCCCTTGCAGCGAAATCAATCGAAAATCGAATCCTGCTGGTCCGTGGCCAGAAGGTCCTGCTCGACATCCAACTGGCTGCGCTCTATGGCGTGGAGGTGCGGGCGCTTAATCAGGCGATCAAACGGAATGAGAAGCGTTTTCCCTCGGATTTCGTCTTTCAACTCACGTCCGAAGAGAGCGAGACTTTGAGATCACAAACTGTGATCTCAAAACCCGGCGGTGGCGGTCGCCGTTACCTTCCCTACGCCTTCACCGAGCATGGAGCCATCATGGCCGCCAGCGTGCTCAACTCCCCGCGCGCAGTGGAGATGAGCATCTTCGTGGTGCGCGCCTTCGTGCGCCTGCGTGAGACGCTGGCCAGGCACAAGGCACTCGCCGCCAAACTTGCCCAGCTGGAGCAAAAGCTGGAAACACACGACAGAACCATCGACGATATCATCAAGGCGATCCGCGCGCTCATGACGTCGCCGGAGAAACCCGCCCGGCAGATCGGCTTCCGTGCCCAGGCGGTCTCCGCGCCGAAGATGCTGGAAGCCGGCAAGACGTAAGCGAGGAACCGCGCGGCAAATGCCGGAGCACCCACCGCGCGCTCCGCTGCGCCATCGACTGGTTCCGCGCCCACCGACTCACCCCTCAATGCGGCAAATTCGGGAATGTATGATTCGTGTAATCCACCATCCAGTTCTGGAAATAAATCGTCCCCGCGAACGTCCCACCTTCCTGGTTCCCGAAGTTCACCACGCTGGTGCTGTCGGTCGACCCCATCGCCACCGCTACCGTCGAGCCCAGCTGCGTGAAAACGTCCCCTGCAGTGGTGTAGACATTCATCTCCGCACAGGGCGCCGCAATCGGCCCCGCGCAGCTCCCCGTAGCCGAGTAATTCACGTGCATCTGCACGAAGTACGTCCCGCCCGGAGCCACCAGGAAGTTACACGGCGAATGCGTCGTCGTGCCCCCGGAGTTCTCGATCTCGAGGCCATAAGCGGTGCATGCCGGTTCGTTCGACCCGTTGCTCAGCTGGATGGTCGCAGCGTATCCCTTGTTTCCCACCGTCTGCGCCATATCGAAATACTGGCTTTTGGTTCCCTGATCGGGCGCCAGATTCACGATCCACCCGCCCATCACCAGATTCGTCTTTCCCTCCAGATTCATCGACGATGTGCTGAAGTTTCCCATCGCGTTATGGGCCAGGCTCTGCGTCGCGTAGCCGCATCCGTGCGTCGCCCCGCCATTGATCGTCACGCCGGCAGGCATCGCCACCTGGCTGCCTCCAAAAGTCTGAAACGGCGACGCCGGATCCCAGCCCGCATAGTTCGCCGCAATTTCCGTTCCCACTCCCAGATTCGCGTCTGTCACCAGGGTTCCCACTGCGGCTCCGTTCATGTTCAGGAACACATCCACCGGCCCAAACGTCTTGCACGCTGGAGTCGACCCGCCGCCTCCGCCGGATCCCCCGCTCCCGCCCGACCCGCCGCTGCCGGTCGGCGTGCTCCCTCCTCCGCACCCCGCCAGCACCACCGCAGCGAAGATCAACGCTCTCGCCTTCATCCTCTTCGGCCCCGCATCCCCGCCAAATCGCATCGCAGTGATCGTCACTATACATCGCCAGCCGCGCTTCGCAATTCTGTCTTTCGGCCGGTTTGCGGCATCTCCACAAACGCAACCGCTATCATGGTCTCTGGTGCCCTGGCCCGAGCCAATCTGCCCCGGCCCCGGCCAAACGCTCCAACGTGAGCCCTCATGAAACGCATCGGTATCGTCGCCGCACTGCCCAGCGAGCTCCGCCCGCTCATCCATCACTGGCCGAGGACCGCCCATATGGCTACCGGCCGCATCGGCGGCCTCGAAGCCGTCGCTACCTGTGCGGGCATGGGCGCCAAAGCCGTCACCCGCGCCTGTGAAGTCCTCTTCGCCTCGGGCCCCCTCGATGCCCTCGTCTCCGTCGGCTACGCCGGCTCGCTCTCCTGTGGGCTTAGCGCTCCCGAAGCCTGCGCCGCCATCGAAGTTATCGACGCCGCCACCGGCGAGCGCTTCCCCACCGACCAGGCACCCGATCAGCCCAAAGGCCATCGCCTCGTCACCCTCGATCACGTCGCCAACCCGGACGAAAAGCGCGCCCTCGCCGAAAACTACCAGGCCGTCATGGTCGACATGGAAGCCGCCACCGTCGCTCGCTTTGCCCGCTCAAAAAACCTCGGCTTCCTTTGCTACAAAGGCATCACCGATGGCCCCAACGACAAGCTCCCCGACTTCAACCGCTTCACCGGCCCCAACGGCCAGCTCCGCATCCCGGCCTTCGCCCTTTGGACCCTCTGGCATCCTCAGTACTGGCGGATCCTGAGCGAGCTCGAAAAGAACAGCCGCGCCGCCGCCGCCGAACTTTCGAGTTTTGTCACCCGCTCTCTTTCCGAGCCACCTGGACAATCGGCAGTAAAATAGACTTATGCGGCGCTCTGTCACCCTCACCACTCCCATTCCGACTCTCGAAGAGCTCAGGGTCCGTCTCGGCGTCAGCAAGGCCCGCATGCGCGAGTTGCTTCAAATCATGGAAGGCGATAGGCGTCACGCCAGTCGCAGCGGCAGCCGAAACGGCCACTCTGCGGGGATGGTTGAGAGAAACAAATCCGGCCGAACCAGGGGTCGGCCCAATCGGCCCAATGCTGGACGGAACGGGAAGAGCGAACGTGCCGCGTCCTCCCGGTAGGTCCGACACCGTCTTCCTCAACATTCCCTACGACGAAGACTTCCGCCGTCTGTATGTTGCCTACATTGTGGGCTTGATCTATCTTGGCCTCGAACCACGGGTCACCTTGAGCATCCCGGGCGGCAGGCGTAGGCTCGACCGCATCTTGGCGCTGATTAGCAGCTGCCGCTATTCAATTCACGACCTCTCCCGTGTGGAATTGGACAGAACCGCACCACGGACTCCGCGTTTCAACATGCCTTTCGAACTTGGGCTGGCCGTCTGTTGGGCTGGCGTTCATCCCGCACGCCATGAGTGGTTTCTGTTTGAGGCGATCCCCTGGCGAGCGGCGAAGTCCCTCAGCGATCTGAATGGTACGGATCCGAACATCCACGGCGGTACAGTCCAGGGCGTCATGCGCGAACTGTGCAATGCATTCGTCCGCACACGACCCAGGCCTTCGGTACCGGAGATGCTGCGAGTCTATCGGCTGGTTTCGCGACAGTTGGTACAGACCCTCCGCACCGCGGGGGCCAAAACCATATTTGAGGCTCGAATCTTCAACGATCTGTGCGTAAATGCCGGCATCGCAGCAAACCTGCAGCGGTCTCAATCCGCGAGTTCTTTGCCCTGATTTGCCCCGATCGAAATCTCATCCTCGCGAATTTTGCTTCCCCGCCCGCGCCCTCTTCGGTAAATTAACTCTTAGAGCTCCCATGGCTACGGCAACCACCAACGAACTGCAGGAACAAAGCCCTGCACCCATCCCCACGATCATGCGCGCCGCCGTCTACCGCGGTATCAACGACATGCGCGTTGAGACCGTCCCCGTCCCCGAAATCGGCCCCGGCGAAGTCCTCATCCGCGTGCACTGCTGCGGCGTGTGCGGCACCGACCTCAAAAAGATTCACACCGGCTCCCATTCCGCACCCCGCATCTTCGGCCACGAAATCGCCGGCGTCATCGCAGCCACCGGCGAGGGCGTCCGGGATTTCCAGGTCGACGACCGCGTCATGGTCTTCCACCACACCCCCTGCGGCCGCTGTTATTACTGCCGCAAAAAGACCCCCTCCCAGTGCAATGACTACAAGCGCGTCGGCGTGACCGCCGGCTTCGAGCCCTCCGGCGGCGGCTTTGCCGAATATGTCCGCGTCATGCCCTGGATCGTCGGCCGCGGTCTCATCAAAATCCCCGACGGCGTCCCCTTTGAGCAGGCGGCCTTCGTAGAGCCCGTCAACACCGTCTACAAGGGCATTCGCAATCTCAATCTCGAGCCGGACGAAACCGTTCTCGTCATCGGCCAGGGGCCCATCGGCATCCTTCTCGCCGCCCTTGCCGCCCGCACCGGCGCGAAGGTCCTCACCTCCGACCTTTACCCGGCACGCCACGCCTTCGCCGCCGCCTACGGTCTCAACCACCCCATCGACGCCAGCAAAGAAGACGTGGTCGCCGCCGCCCACCGCGAGAGCGAAGGCCGCGGAGCCGACGCCGTCATCCTCGCCGTCGGCGGCAACGCCCTCATCCGCACCGCCATGGACGCCGCGCGCCCCGGCGGCCGCGTCCTCCTCTTCGCCGCCACCCAGCACAGCGAGGCCGCCTTCGATCCCGCCGTCGTCTGCATGGACGAGAAGACGCTGATGGGCTCCTACAGCTCCTCTTTCGAGATCCAACCCGAAGTCGAAGAGATCGTTTTCGACGGCTATCGCACCGGATTCGACCTTACTCGACTGATTTCACACCGCTTCTCGCTCGAAGACTCCGTCGAAGCCATTCGTGTCGCTTCGAATCCCTCCGGTAACTCCATGAAGGTCTTCATCCAGCCCTAAACCCCGATCTTTGAGACAATGGTTAGATGGCAGCGCACATGACAGCCGCCGTTCTCCACGGCCGCGAGGATCTGCGCATTGAGCAGGTTCCCATGCCGAAGGCCGGGGCGGGCGAAATCGTCGTCCGTGTGCACGCCGCGCTCACCTGTGGGACCGACCTCAAAGTGTACCGCCGCGGCTATCACGCGCGGATGCTCAAGCCGCCCATCCCCTTCGGACACGAACTCGCGGGCACCGTCCATCAGGTGGGTCGAGGCGTTGCCGCCTTCCGTCCCGGAGACCGCGTCGTTGCCCTCAACTCCGCCCCCTGCGGCGAGTGCTACTACTGCCGCCACAAGCAGGAAAACCTCTGCGACCGCCTCATCTTTAATAACGGCGCTTACGCGGAATACCTGCTGATCCCCTCGCTCATCGTCGCAAAGAACACCCTGCGCATCCCCACCGGCATTTCCTTTGAACACGCCGCGCTTACTGAAGCCCTCGCCTGCGTGGTGCACGGCTTGGATGAATGTGAGCCTCAGCTCGGAGACACCGTCGCCATCATTGGCGCAGGCCCCATCGGCCTCATGTTCATGCATCTGGCCCAGCTCGCGGGCCTCCATGTTATTGCCGTCGTCAAGCGCGACGAGCAGGTCGTATCGGCGCGCCGCTTCGGCGCTTCAGAAGTCATCCAGCTCAGCCCCGACATCGATCCCGTGGCCGCCGTCCGCGCCCACACCCCGCAGCGTCGCGGCGTCGATATCGCCATCGAGGCCGTCGCCACTCCGCTCGCGTGGCAGTGGGCGGTCGATATGGTCCGCAAAGGCGGCACCGTCAATTTCTTCGGGGGACCGGCCGCGGGCACCAAAGTAGAGCTCGACACCAATCGCCTGCACTACAACAACATCACCCTGCGCGCCAGCTTCCACCACACCCCCGCCGCCGCGCGCAAGGCCTTCGACCTCATCGTCAGCGGAAAATTCCGCTCCAGCGACGCCATCACCAGCCGCGCCCCCCTCACCGAGCTCAACCGGGTCTTCCGCCGCCTCATGAACCGCGCCGGCGACATCAAAACCGCCATCATTCCCTGATAAGCCGAAGGACCTCGAAGGTTCTCCAGCTTCTTGTGGGGTGAACGTGCCGGGAATATGGCGAGGTCCCCTTTGAGTCGCGGCTGAATTGTTCAGCGCGGCAGCGACGTTCAGCGCTGAACCGCTGCCCGTTTTCGTCGCCAACCGCAGCGGGCGTGGAACCGCTGCCGTGAGCAGGCTCCGTCACCGGTGCCACAAAATCAGGCTTTAGTCCAGCCAGGAACGTCTCTCCGAGCCACCGATGCCGGGCGAGTTTGCATTAACGGGCTCACGGCTGAGATCCCGACTTGCAGAGCCGGACATGTCCGGTACCCATTCCCGAATAATCAACATAGACCGCGCTATACGTACCCGGTGCGCTGCAGTTCACGGGCAGGTTTGACGACCCGCCAGCCGACAATACCTTCTTCAGTTCCTGGATCGATCCAACATCGGTTCCGCTAACTCGAAAGATAAGGTCGTTCATTCCTGTCTTCGGAATCCCGAAGACAGCAGCAAATTGGCCGTTCGCCGGATCACCTTTCCTCCCCACGGTGGCTCCAAGGAGAGATACGAATTCACTCTGCGCGGGAAAAAACTTTATGGGTTGGTATGTCTTGCCGCCAAGCTGCGCCAGGACGACCTCTTGCGTCGAGAGTTTGAACTCGTCTGATTTACTGCGCGTCTCGAACACGATGGTCAGGAAAGAAAATCCAGGTTTGGGGGTGACCGTCTCTCCCTGAGCAATCGGGCCATTCGTCGTAAGTTGGTATTGTCCGGTTTCACGATGGAGGGGCGCAACGGAGCTTTCCACCTTAAACACATGCACGGCCAGGCTCCCGTCCCGCTGCTCGCTTCCGTTCGCTGCCGCTCCGATGTGAGACTGCGCCCTTTCGTTACCGGGAGCACTCGACTGAGCCATCGCCCCAGGGGTGACAGCGGATAATAGAGTCAGGGCCAATAGCGATCCCGAGCCGTTCCACGTCTTACGATTCTCGAGTGGGCGACGTTCCCACCCCCATTCATGTAAGTGGAGTTTGCACCACGTGCTCATTCCTACTCCCGGGAAAAAGGAAATCCGATCATCCTCATTGACGACTGCTTTTGGGGGAAGCGGCGATTCCGTGCCTATAGCAACCTTCCGGCCATTGGGCGTGGCTTCGACGGCAGAATTATATCCGCTCGCGCGCTACGAAAACAAAAACCATAGAATAGGGCTTTAGCCCTCAGAGGGACGTCTCGCTCTTGCCCATGACGGTCGACGTCGCACACCACGAACTGATCGAGAAGGGATGGGCCGCCCTCCCGCCGGACTACCGCATCCCCGACCATCCTCCGACCCTCGAAGAAGCGCGCGCCTGGTGCCGCCGTCTCGCCGAAACCCATTACGAAAATTTCCACGTCGCCTCCTGGTTTCTGCCCCGGCGCCTGCGTCCTCACTTCCACGCCATCTACGCCTACTGCCGCGTCTCCGACGACCTCGGCGACGAGGTCGGCAATCCCGAGCAATCGCTCGCCCTGCTCGATCTCTGGGGCGAAGAGCTCGACGCCTGCTATCGCGGCGAGACCCGCCATCCCGTCTTCGTCGCCCTCGCTGAAACCATCCGCGCCTGCGACATTCCCAAAGAGCCCTTCGCCGATCTGCTCGTCGCCTTCCGTCAGGATCAAACCGTCACCCGTTTCCCCACCATGGCCGATGTCCTCGGCTACTGCCGCTACTCCGCTAACCCCGTCGGCCGCATCGTCCTCTACGCCTGCGGCTATCGCGACCCCGAGCGCTTCGCCCTCTCTGACCAGACCTGCTCCGCCCTCCAGCTCGCCAATTTCTGGCAGGATGTCCGCGTCGACTACGCGAAGAACCGCATCTATTTCCCACTCGAAGACATGCAGCGCTTCGGCATCGACGAGGCCACCATCGCCAACGCCCGCTTCACCCCACAATTCCGAGAGCTCATGCGCTACGAAGTCGACCACGCCCGCACCATGTTCCACGCCGGCCTGCCCCTCATCGGCAAAGTCGACCGCGAGCTGGCCCTCGACCTCGACCTCTTTTCCCGCGGCGGCCTCGAAATCCTCCGCGCCATCGAACGCCAGGACTACAACGTCCTCCGCGCCCGCCCCGCCATCTCCAAAACCCGCAAAGCGTCCCTGCTCCTGCGCGCGCTCGCCCAGAAATGGACCGCCGCTTGACCACAGGCCGCCGCCTTTCCGATCTCAAACTCGACACCGCCTACGAACAATGCATCGCCATCGCCCGCCGCCAGGCGAAAAACTTCTACTACGCCTTCCTCGCCCTGCCCAAACCCAAACGCGACGCCATCTGTGCCGTCTACGCCTTCATGCGTCACGCCGACGACATCTCCGACGATGAATCTCTCTCCCGCGAACAGCGCCGCGCCAACCTCGATGCGTGGCTCGCTGCCTGGCATCGCGCCGCGAATGGCGAGCCCATCCAGGACGCCGTCTTCATCGCCCTCGACGACGCCCGCCTCCGTTTCCACATCCCTCTCGACCTCCTCGACCAGCTCGTCCACGGCACTGCCATGGACCTCGACCCACCCACCCCCGAGAAAGCCGCCGAGAACGGCGCCGCGCAACCCCGTCCCTGGAACGACTACACCACCTACGCCACCTTCGACGACCTCCGCCGCTACTGCTATTACGTCGCCTCCGTCGTCGGCCTCGTCTGCATCCGCATCTTCGGCTACACCGACCCCCGCGCCGAGCAGCTCGCCGAAGACACCGGCCTCGCGTTCCAGCTCACCAACATCCTCCGCGATGTCCGCGAAGACGCCGAACGCGGCCGCATCTATCTCCCCCTCGACGACCTCGACCGCTACGGCGTCCGCATCGAGGACCTCGCCGCCCTCCGCGACGGCGACCACCTCACCCTCAACCAGCGCGAGCTCCTCGAAAGCCTCGCCAATCGTGCCGAGGACTGTTACAAATCCGGTGACCAGCTCCTCCCCTTGATCGACGCCGACTCCCGCCCCGCCCTCTGGGTCCTCATCACCATCTACCACTGCCTGCTCCGCCGCATCGAGCGCCGCGACTATGACGTCTTCTCCCAGCGCGTCCGCGTCCCCCTCTCCACGCGCCTCTCCATCCTCTTCCGCGGACTCCTGCAGGTTCTTCGCCACCGCCTCACCGGCACGTCTCGCCATGGCTGACCCGCAATCGAAAACCGTCACCGTCGTCGGGGGCGGTCTCGCCGGAATCGCCGCCGCCTGCGCCCTCGCCGACTCCGGTTTCCGCGTCACCCTCTTCGAGCGCCGCCCTTATCTCGGGGGACGCGCATCTTCCTATGAACATCCAGGCACCACTGAGGTAGTCGACAATTGCCAACACGTCCTGTTTCGTGTTTGTACCAATCTCCTCGAGTTCTACCGCCGCATTGGCGTCGAAGATAAAATTCGCTGGTTCGATAAAATGACGTTCATCGAACCCGGCGGCCGCGCCAGTGTCATGCACGCCTCTCCGCTGCCCGCGCCGCTGCACACCGCGCCGTCGTTTCTTCAGTTCCCGTTTCTAAATGCGAAAGACAAATTCGTGATTTCGCGCGCCATCGCCGCCCTCACCCTTACGGCTCAACGCGACACCGGACAATCGTTTCTGGATTGGTGCCGCCGCCATGCCCAGACAGAGAATGCCATCGAACGTTTCTGGAAGCCTATCCTGGTCAGCGCGCTCAGCGAAGATCTCGATCTGATTTCGATTTCCTATGCCGCTCAGGTCGTCCGCGAATCCATGAAATCACCCGCCGCCCGCCACATGGGCGTGCCCAACATTCCCCTCACCGATCTCTACAACAAAGCCGGAGATTACATCCGTGCTCGCGGTGGTGAAATTCGTTTTCGCAATGCGCTCGAAGCTTTTTCTCCCGGCTCAAATAAGGTGCAGATTTCCATTGCCGGAAGGGAAGAGGGACTAAAGGAAGAGTCGTTCGATTATCTCGTGCTGGCCCTGCCATTCAACACCATCGCACGTGTTCTGCCGGAAACTCCGGAAGCCGCACCCCTG
Source organism: Acidobacterium sp. (assembly GCA_003131625.1). Lineage (GTDB taxonomy): Bacteria > Acidobacteriota > Terriglobia > Terriglobales > Acidobacteriaceae > Palsa-343. The sequence goes on from PKVY01000067.1 coordinate 69,648, forward strand.
CGCGAAAAACTTACTCACTTCGAATCCTGTCCCATCACCGGCATCCATCTC
>PKVY01000117.1:0-646 GCA_003131625.1 Acidobacterium sp.
GCGACCGACGGTCCGATGCCGCAGACCAAGGAACACGTGCTGCTGGCGCGCCAGGTCGGCGTGCCGTATGTGCTGGTGTTCCTGAACAAGTGCGACGCGGTCGAGGACCCGGAGCTGACGGATCTGGTGGAGATGGAAGTGCGCGAGCTGCTGACCAAGTATCAGTTCCCGGGCGATGACGTGGCCGTGATCCGCGGGTCCGCGTTGGGCGCGCTGAACGGCGAAGCGCAGTGGGAAGCGAAGATCGACGAGCTGATGGAGGCGGTCGACAAGCAGGTGCCGATGCCGAAGCGCGCGATCGACCAGCCGTTCCTGATGCCGATCGAAGACATCTTCTCGATCTCGGGGCGCGGGACGGTGGTCACGGGAAGGATCGAGCGCGGCAAGGTGAAGGTGGGCGAGGAAGTGGAGATTGTCGGCTTCCGCGATACCAGAAAGACGGTGGTGACCGGCGTCGAAATGTTCAAGAAGCAGCTGGACGAAGGAATGGCCGGGGACAACGCGGGGTTGCTGCTGCGCGGAATCGCGAAGGAAGACGTGGAGCGGGGGATGGTGCTGGCGAAGCCGGGCTCGATCACGCCGCACACGAAGTTCAAGGCGGAGATTTACGTTCTGTCGAAGGATGAGGGCGGCCGTCACACGCCGT
>PKVY01000117.1:686-8372 GCA_003131625.1 Acidobacterium sp.
TGATCACGCCGGTGGCGATGGAGAAGGGCCTGCGCTTTGCCATCCGCGAAGGCGGACGCACGGTGGGCGCGGGCACGATCTCGGAGATTATTGCCTAGAAGTGCACCAAAGCATTGCTGACCAATGGAATAGCGGCCCCAACCCTCTATTCCGCATGAAAATGAGGAAAATCAGGTAGGATAAAAAGATGCGGGAAATTGTTACATTGCAGTGCGGGGAGTGCAAAGAGCGCAACTACTCGACGACGAAGAACAAGAAGACGACCACCGGCCGCCTTGAGTTCAAGAAGTTTTGTAATCGCTGCCGCAAGCACACTCCACACAAAGAAACGAAATAAAGGCAGGGATTAGGGTTTAGGGATTAGGGTGGAGTGAATTCGCTTGAGGCGAAGTCTTCAGTTTTGCCCGCGCTGCGGGTTGGCCTCGGAAATTCTGAACGCTGATCGCTGAACGCTACACCCTGCATTCAGGGGCGTAAGCTCAACGGTTAAACTGCCGGTCTCCAAAACCGGACTTGGGGGTTCGAATCCCTCCGCCCCTGCCAGATCCACCTGAACTTGAGGAGCAGGGCAACGATGCCCATAGCAGAGAAGAGCGCGGAAAAGAAGAAGAGAATTATGGCCAAAGCAGCAATCACCAATATCGAGCAAGGCGTTCCCAACCGCGCCCTCAGTGTCTTCACCCGCAGCCGCGACTTCCTCCGCGACGTCCGCTCCGAAATGCGCAAGGTGGTCACCCCGTCGTGGAAAGAAGTGCAGTCCACCACCACCGTGGTCATCGTCGCCGTCTTCGCCTTCGCGGGCTTCTTCTGGATCGTCGATGCGGTGCTGGGCAACGCCGTAAAGTACATCTACACGTGGATGGGCGCTCTGCAGTAACGCGACGCTCACAAGAGGATTGAATGGTAATGGCGGAAGAAACGCAGAACGAAACACCAACCCCGGCAGAAGGCGCCGAACCGGCACAGCCGCAGCTCGCTCCCCCCGCGAACGAGCGCTTCCGCTGGTACATCATCCACGCCTATTCCGGCTTTGAGCGCAAGGTGCGCGAATCCATTGAGACCCGCGTCCAGGCTTTCGGCCTGCAGAACCGCATCGGCCGCGTCATGATCCCCACCGAAGCCGTCACCGAAATCACCAACGGCAAGAAGCGCACCGTGGAACGCGTCTTCCTCCCCGGCTACGTCCTCGTCGAGATGGATCTCGACAACGACCTCTGGCACGTCATCAAAAATACGCCCCGCGTCACCGGCTTCCTCGGCACCGGCGACAAGCCCGTCGCCCTCACTGACGACGAAGTCGGCTCCATCCTTTTCCGCAGTGACAGTTCCAAAGAGAAGCCGCGCCTCAAGGTCAAGTTCCAGAAGGCCGAGTCGGTTCGCATCACCGAGGGACCGTTCGCCAACTTCAACGGCATCGTCGACGAGGTCAACGAGGATCGCGAAACGCTGAAGGTCATGGTGACGATCTTCGGCCGCTCCACACCGGTCGAGCTCGACTTCGGCAAAGTGGAGAAAATCGCATAGGTTCAGTCTGTAGCCAGTAGCTACAGACTGGGGAGCGCAAAGGTTTTGTATCAGGGCACGACTTCAGTCGTGCCGTAAGGCAGAAAAACAGAGGGGCTTTAGCCCCTGCTCACGAAAGGTTTCAGGAAAATGGCAGCACCGACAAAAAAGATTTCCGCCCAGGTAAAACTCCAGATTGAAGCAGGCAAAGCCACGCCCGCGCCCCCGGTCGGCCCCGCGCTCGGCCAGGCCCAGGTCAACATCATGGAGTTCTGCAAACAGTTCAACGCCCGCACCCAGAACAAAGAGATGGTCGGCCTCATCATCCCGGTGGTCATCACCGTCTACGCCGACCGCACCTTCACCTTCATCACCAAGACACCCCCGGCCTCGGTGCTCCTGAAGAAAGCTGCGAACCTGGCCAAGGGCTCCGGCACGCCCAACAAAGATAAGGTAGGGAAGGTTTCCGAAGCCCAGGTGCGCGAGATCGCGAAGCAGAAGATGCCCGACCTCAACGCCGCCTCCGTCGAAGCCGCCGTGAGGAGCATCAAAGGCACCGCCCGCTCCATGGGCATCGACGTCGTCGCGTAAGCTCGCGGACGAATCTTCACCCTCGCATCGGCGCGACAAATCAGGTAAAAAGGGCGTACTGTTTCCCCCCTGAAAGAGGCGCCCCTCCATGCAAAGACGCACCCGCGGCCTTTTGCTCTTCGCTGTGCTCGCAGCCGTCAGCCTGGGCCTGGCCCACGCACAGCCCGCCATTCAACCCACCGTCGACATCACGCAGGTTCCGCCCGCGGCGCAGCCCTCTGACCACTTCGACCCCGACGCGGCGACCGAAGCCTACATGGCGATGATTCCTCCCGCAGCCAAAGCCCGCTCCGACGCGTACTTCGAAGGCGGCTACTGGCTCATCCTCTGGGATTTCCTCTACGCCTCGGCCATGATGCTCCTGCTCCTCAACCTTCGCTGGTCCGCAAAAATGCGCGACCTCGCCGCGCGCATCACGCGCTTCCGCTGGCTGCAAACCCTGCTCTATTGGGTGCAGTACCTGGTCCTCACCACCCTGCTCGGCTTCCCACTCGAGTTCTATGAGGCCTACGTGCGCGAGCATAAATACGGCCTGGCCACGCAAACCTTCGGCCCATGGATGGGCGACGAGCTCAAGGCTTTTCTCGTCACCCTGGTCCTCGGCGCCGTCGCCGTCGTTATTCTGTTCGCCATCGTGCGCCGCCTCCCCCGCACCTGGTGGATCTGGGGAGCCGCCGCCACCCTCGTGCTCACCATCCTCTCCGTCGCCGTCGCTCCGGTCTACATCGTTCCCATCTTCAACAAGGTCCAGCGCCTGAACGATCCCAAAGTGACCGCGCCGATTCTGCGCATGGCCCACGCCAACGGCATCTCCACCAACGATGTCTACGAGATCGACGCCAGCCGCCAGACCACCCGCATGAGCGCCAACGTCAGCGGCTTCGGCAGCACCATGCGCATCACCCTCAATGACAACCTGCTGCGCCGCGGCTCGCCTGAGGAAATTCAGGCCGTCATGGGCCATGAAATGGGACACTACGTCCTCAACCACATCCCCAAAGACATTCTGTTCATCGCCATCGTCGATGTGCTGTCGTTCGTCTACCTGTTCTTCGGATTGCAGTGGGCCCTGCGCCGCTGGGGCGACCGCTGGCGGATTCACGACGTCGGCGATCCCGCTGTCCTGCCTTTGGTCATGCTGCTGGGCGGCATCCTGTTCTTCGTGCTCACGCCGGTCATGAACACGCAAACCCGCGTCGAGGAAAAAGAAGCGGACATGTTCGGCCTCAACGCCAGCCGCCAGCCCGACGGCTTCGCCCAGGCAGCCATCCATCTCGGCGAGTACCGCAAGATGCGCCCCGGCAAACTGGAGGAGTTCATCTTCTTCGACCACCCCAGCGGCTACAACCGGATTCACTCCGCGATGCTCTGGAAAAGCGAGAACCTGGAACTGTTCGAAAAGAAGGATTGCGGAAGCACAGCCTCACCGTCGACCCAGTAATCCCTCAAAGGACGCTGTCAGGAACATCAGCGCTCCGCCCACTCCATGGCATCGACGTCACGGCGTAAAATCGGCGCAGGGGGGTGCGGCATGTCCGCAAATCCGGCACTTCAGCCGACAGAATCATCTCGAGCGGACCAAGTCTTCGCTTCGGCGGACATTCTCCTCCGCTCGATTTCGTTTCCGGTCGTGCTCCGCACTCCAAAACGTCTCGATAACGACCAGTTACTCGAGTTTTGCGCAGCGAACGATTTGCTCCGGATCGAACGCAATCCAGCCGGAGAATTGATCTTGATGACTCCTGCTGGCGGCAAAACCTCGAACCGCGAAGGCTATCTTTCGCGCGAGCTGGATATCTGGGCGGAACAGGATGCTCGTGGCATTGCTTTCAACTCCAACGGCGGATTCTCCCTCCCGGATGGCTCCGTTCGCGCTGCCGACGCCGCCTGGCTTTCCCTGCAGAAATGGAACAGCCTGTCGTCTGATGAACAGGGCAAGTTCATTCCCTTCTGCCCGGAATTTGTCATCGAGCTCCGCTCCCCCAGCGATTCGGTCAGCGAACTGGAATCGAAGATGGCCGACTGGCGAGCCAATGGCGCACAGCTCGCCTGGCTTATCGATCCTATTCGCAAACTCGTCATGATCTATCGCGCCGGCCAGGAACCCGAAATCCTCCTGCAGCCCGAAACCCTCCATGGCGAAGGTCCCGTCGCGGGCTTCACCCTCAAAATGCAGCGTCTTTGGGAGTAGCCCTGCACGCCGCTTCCCCTGGGACCCTGCCGGCGGCGCCTTAGTGCCCAACGATTTTTGACACATGACAGTACACTGTCAGATAATCAATATCTGCGCTCCCAAAGGCGCAGTGTCACCAGCACCACGGCCGGCAGGCAGCAGCGTCCGCGCGGTGGGAGACGAGGAAGTATGGCAAAAGAAGGCAAGAATATAGGGAAGGCGCGCGCCCAGGTGGAGAAGCGCCCTTACGCCTTGCAGGATGCCGTTCCGCTCCTGCAAAAAATCAAGTTCGCCAAGTTTGATGAGACCGTCGACCTGACCCTCCGTCTGGGCGTCGACCCGCGTCACGCCGACCAGATGGTCCGTGGCACCGTCGTTCTGCCGCACGGCCTCGGCAAGACCAAGAAGGTCGCCGTCGTCACTACCGGCGACAAGCAGCGCGAAGCCGAAGCCGCCGGAGCCGACATCGTCGGTGGCGACGAGCTCGTCGAGAAAATTCAGAAGGAATCCTGGACCGACTTCGACGCCCTCATCGCTACGCCCGACATGATGAAGTCCGTCGGCCGGCTCGGCAAAGTTCTCGGACCCCGCGGCCTCATGCCGAACCCGAAGACCGGCACCGTAACCAACGACGTCGCCGCCGCCATCCGTGAAATCAAGGCCGGCAAGGTCGAGTTCCGCACCGACAAGACCGCGCTCGTGCACGTCCCCGTCGGCAAAATTTCCTTCCCCGCGCAAAAGCTGGTCGAGAACGCGATCACCGTCATCACCAGCGTGGTCAGGGCGAAGCCCTCGGCGGCCAAAGGAAAGTACATCAAGGGCATCACCATCAGCTCCACCATGGGCCCCGGCATCTCGCTCGATTCCGCAGTCGCCGACGGCGCCGCCAAAGCTTCGGCTTCGGCCTAACTGGTTCGCAGCAGGACCCCGGTTTTGTATCAGGGCACGATGAATGGTTTTGTATCAGGGCACGACTTCAGTCGNNAAATAACCCGGGCTTTAGCCCCTGCGGGCCGAACGAAGTTCAAGAGGAATTGTTATGGCACTGAGCAGACAAAAAAAGGCGGAGAAGGTCGACGAGCTCGCCAAAGAACTCGAGCAATCGACCAGCGCCATCGTCGGCACCTTTACCAAACTCACCGTGGCCCAGGATTTCGAGCTGCGCAAAACCGTGCGTAACGCGGGCGGCCGCTATCGCGTCCTCAAGAACAAGCTGGCCGGTCGCGCCGCGAAGGGCACGAAGATCGAAGCCGCGCTGCAGGGACTCAAGGGCGTTTCCTCGGTCGCCTACACCAGCGGCGATCCCGTCGCGCTCGCGAAGGCGCTCTCCACCTGGGTGCAGGACAACGCCGAGTTCACCTTCAAGCTCGGCATCGTCGACGGCAAGGTCATCAACGTTGAAGAAGTGAAGGCTCTGGCCACCATGCCGAGCAAGGAAGAGATTTTCGCGAAGCTGCTCTTCCTCATCAACTCTCCGGCGCAGCGCCTGGTCACCGTGCTCAACGCTGCGGGACGCGACCTCGCGGTCGTCATCAACCAGGGCGTGAAGGAAAACAAGTTTGCTGGCGGCGAAGCAGCCGCAGGGTAACAGGTAGCAAAGGAATCGAGCCGCTCATCCTCCCCGAGGGGTGCCTGGTCTGGGGCACATCGGAAACCTCGAGGCGGTCAGAACGGCAACCAGAAGGCCAAAAGTCTTCCGGCGCAACACAAAATTTATTTAGCTCTACGTGGAGAACACAATGGCAGATCTGCAGCAGTTGGAAGAACAGATTGTCGGGCTGACCCTGCTGGACGCGGCAGCCCTCGTCAAAAAGCTCGAAGAGCGCCTCGGCGTTTCGGCCGCGGCGGCCGCCCCGGTGATGGTTGCCGGCGGCGGAGCAGCCGCCGGAGCAGCAGCCCCGGCGGCCGTCGAGCAGACCGAATTCACCGTCACCCTCAAGGATGCCGGAGCGAATAAGATCAATACAATCAAAGCCGTACGCGAGGTCACCTCGCTCGGCCTGAAGGAAGCCAAAGACCTTGTCGACGGTGCTCCCAGGACGCTCAAGGAGAACATCAGCAAGGACGACGCCGAGGCCATCAGGAAGAAGTTCGAAGGTGTCGCGACCGTCGAGGTCAAGTAGCCTTCCACGGGTCGGCAAGCAACTTGCGTGCCAAAGCGGAACGCGCTATCATAGTTTTTGTGCGTTCCGCTCGGCTGTATTCCATCTTGCCGGTCCCGGGGCGTAGTTTCGTCTTCCTGATCATGCACAAACCGTAGTCCCGCCCGTCATCGACGGGCACGGTAGTTTGTGCGCATGAAATTGGAAGAATGATAGACATCTCCGGCAGAGATTTTGCCGGGCGTAATCGCAGGCCAGGCGGCGGACCTGCCCTTACGTATGAAGTGAGTTGTCAGGCGGCGCGGGGCGAAGGTTTACAAGCGGCGGGATTCGAACATTCTGTCACAGTACAGTGCACAATTCGGTTGTGGCGCTCGTGGGACTTGCTGTCTCCGCGAGCGTGTTCTGTTTTCCCCCGCGCTTTCCTCTCGTCTCGCTTCCTTACCTCCGCTGCGTGATCGATGCCCCGCCCCGTCCATTGCGTGACGGGCACCGGCAGGCAAACCGGCAGTTGCGCGGGCGCTCCAGATTGCCCGCCTACCTGCCCTGGCAAAGCGGAAGCGTAACCCCCTTACGCCCTTCCGCGCAAGAGAAAAACGGCCCTGCACTCCACTTTTTGTGCCGCCGTAACCAATACGTACGACGCATTCCGAACGAGGCGGGATGCACCGTGCGCAGCAAATCCGATCAACGAGCCCCGCACGACCCGGCCGGCCGCTCGTATCTTCCTCGCTTTACGGGTCCTGAGGAGTAACGAATGCCTAACGAGAACCGCGCGGTCCGCAGCCGTCTCGACTTTTCGAAGATCCCAACCGCTATCCGCATTCCCAATTTGATCGAAGTCCAGCGCCGTTCCTACGAGCGCTTCCTCCAGATGGACAAGCTGCCATCGGAGCGCGACGACTCCGGCCTCCAGTCCGTTTTTACCTCGGTCTTTCCCATCACCGATTTTCGCAACATCTCCCAGCTCGACTTCGTCGACTTCGCCATCGGCAACTGGGAATGCAAGTGCGGACACCTCAAGGGTCTCCATCACCTGCGCACCGCCTGCGTCCACTGCGGCGCCATGGTCATCACCGACCCGTTTCACCCCGGCGACGTGCTATGCCAGAAGTGCGGCACCTATAACAAGAACACTCCCGACTTCTGCAACAAGTGCGGCGACCCTGTCGGCCTGCAGCTCAAATACGACCAGGCAGAGTGCGAAGAGCGCGGCATGACCTACTCCGCGCCCCTCAAGGTCACCGTCCGCCTCACCATCTACGACAAGGATCCCGAGACCGGCGCCAAATCCATCCGCGACATCAAGGAGCAGGA
>PKVY01000034.1 GCA_003131625.1 Acidobacterium sp.
GTACTTTTGTTTTGGAAATGGGGGGTACCCCCCTGGGGGACAAGTTTTTTGTCGTTTGGAATCAAATAGGTGGGCTGTTTTACTAACTCGACAACATTGGGACGGGGCACCGGGCACCGAGCTCCTGAGCAGGAGACAGGAGACAGGAGGCAGGAGCCGGGGGCGCAGGGATCAGAGATCAGGGAGCAGTGGCCGGTGCACTGTGAACAGGGATTGGCGCAGGGCACGGAGTCGGCGGCGGCGGTTAGTTCGGCTAGTTCACAACTTTGGGAAGAGGAGACGGGGCTGTATTCGTTGCTCGCGGATTCGGCGCTGCTGGGTTTGTCGACGGGAGAGGTGACGCCGGGATCCGGGGCTGGAGAAACCGCGCTGGGTTCCTGGGTTGGCTCGTCCATTGCCGGCTCTGGAGGGAGATGGCCGGCGGCACGTTTGCAGTCGTCGCACTTGTGGGTGGCGGCTGGGCCGGAACACCAGCGGTTGTGCATGACGCATTGGTCCCACTCGGCGCGAGCTTTGGCTCTGGCTGACTCCGGCTCGGCTTCGGCGGCGGGAGAGTCGGGGAGGGGGTATTCCTCGAGGGGACCCATGAGGTTCTCCTGCGGGTCCATGTAGATCTCCATGGCGGCGAGGGGTTCGGCGGGGAGTTTTTCGCCGAGCCGGGGGCGGTAGGCGACAGGGCGCGGGAGAGTGGAGGCGGCGACCTGGCAGCAGTAGACGGCTTTGCTGGCGAGAACGCCGTTGAGATGGTCGTTGAGGATGGCGTGGAGAATTTTAGTGAGCATGAGCTGGATAGAGGCGCTGTCCTCGAGGAGGGGAACCTTGACGGAGCCGTGGCCGAAGGCGAGGTTGCGGTTGCGGTGGGCGTAGCAGAAATTGCGCCCGTTGAGGGAGGCCTGGCGGCACTGGACGCCTTTGGTGGTGAGGTGGCGGCAGTAGTAGGCGACGTTGCGGTCGGTTTCGCCGGGGGTGGATGGGATGGTGCTGGCGGTTGTATCTGACATTGGTGTCCTCTCAAAAGGCAGCCTGCAGCCGGCAGCCTGTAGCCTGTAGCGGGTNNGGGCGGGAAAAAGAGAGGGGCTTGCCGCGTCCCGGCAAGCCCCTCAAACCCTCGCTAAAAGGAAAAGCTCCGCCGGGTTGGGCGGAGCCTTTTTTCTTTTTCTACCCTATATATTCAGAATACCAAGTTCAGACCAAAAACCGGCCAAATATCTTTGAGGTTATTGTGGTGGAAGTGGTGTGGAATGATGGACAACACTTCGGTACCGTAAGCAAAAAGCTTGACAAATTTTCCACATTTGACGGTTTTGCCGCCGAGCTATGCTTTTGCGCTCGCGAGGCGCTTCTGCGGCGCAGCCTTGCTCTTCGCTTGGGTGGAAGAGAGCGCGGCGACTCGGGTGGATCCTTTTGACATCGACCTTATGGCGGGTTTACGCGCCGATACCCTCGTGTCCTTTGCGCGCCTGGCGGCGCGAGCGCTGGCTTTCAGCAGTTGTTCGTAGGCATCCTCATTGTTGGCGTTGATTTCGATGATCTCCTTGCCGGCAATCCTTCCAGCGGTGTTGATCGGTTCGGAGTGCAGGAAGATGCCCGACTGGAACGCTGAGGTTGCTGAGAGGCGGGCCCACCAATCGTCGACCAGGGACTCGGCCTGGGTGGGGGACTTTGCGTAGAACGCTTCGAGGCAGGCTCGGACGGCGGCCTTGTAGGCGGTTTTCTCTCTCAATTGGGTTCTGTGCATATGGCGCTTCATATCACGATCAATTCTGCACCTAAGGATGGCGCTTCGCGCCAACTTCTTTCTTGTTTCTTGTGCCGTCGCATCAACAGCGGCGCGATTGAGCCCGGAGTAACGGCCTGCGGCGGCAAGGAGGCACGATTGCGGTCTCGCTCCTATGATCGAACTGCAAAGGCGAGGGGTTCGGTCGCGGGAGCGTGCCCAAGATTGGCGCGCGCGCGACCGAACCCAGGGAGGGCGCTTCGCGCCGATTTTTTTNNGGGCAGATGTGGGGCACCCGGCAATCAGGAACCCTTTGGTGTCGTCGCGAGGGTAATATTCGCTCATGGCTGATTTGGCTTCCCTGAACTTTCGAACAGTTACTGACAGTGTCTTCTGCGCTGCAGTAGAGGATTTCATCGGCAGTTCTCTTCCACAGGTGGATCGGCAGAGCGAAGGGTACGGTGTTGACTTCAAGGAGGAGTGGGGAGATAGGGCGCTACGGGTGGTGGCTGGATTTGCGAATACATTTGGGGGAACCATCATTGTTGGCGTTTCCGAGAAGGGTGGGCGCGCGGACCAGGTCGTCGGTGTGCCATCGGCGGGCGAGATCAAAACGAGAATTGCGAGCTCTATATCCTCGAACATTAGTCCGGTTCCTGATTTCGAGCTTGCCGAGTGCGTGTTGCCCTCCGACCCATCGAGGCGCTTGGCGGTAATACGGGTTCGTTCCGGAAGTGTTATCCACTTTCTTCTGAAGAAGGGTGAGCAGCCCGTCTACATTCGTAATGAGGATCAGGCGATTCCGGCTCCGGCTGCGGAATTGAGAGCTTTAATTGACAGAGAGCGGAACTATCGGATGGGGGNNGCCGGGGGCGGAGCCGTTCTCCGGCTTGCCGGCGGGCTTCAAAATCACACGTCCAAATCCGAACTTCTTGACGATCAATCCGCCGCGCGCGCAGCGGCTCGAGGCACAGTCATTCATGCGGATTGTCGTGCAGCCGTCCCATCAGTTGGTCATTGATATGGATTATCAGCAGGAGGAGCGGTTCAAGAGTTTCGTAGCGGCGCGCTTCAAGGAACAATTGCTTCCGTTGGAGCACGGTCTGGCATCGCAGGAGGAGTCCAGGAGTGCCGAGTATTATCTGCGCGATGTTCTCCGTGGAAGCCCGGATATTCACGCACTCTGGCTGTTGACCGGGTCTGGGAGAGTTGGTTTCGCGACGACGCTGGGAATCGTGGTTGGCTCGCGTCCAGCTTGGAGCGTGCCTGATGCTGCGGCAAATATCGTTTCTACGCTTGGCGTTGCGAACGACGTGCTGGCGGCCTCCGGCTACTTTGGTCCTGTGAGGATGGATGTGGAGGTAGTGCCCGCGGGGGCAGTCATCATGCGGGAAGGGCAAGGATTCCCTGCGCTAATTAGGAAGGATGTCTATAAGGCTGCGTGGCCAGCGGTTATTCCCAATTATGTTGAGGTACCGTCGCATCGCAGCGGAATCGCGAGTATCGTCTTCAATTTCAGTGCACGCTCCGGGGATTCGCGGTCAGAGGTGGCTGAGGTCCTCAACCGGATCCTGTGTGACTTAGGGTTTGCTGCAGACTCTGGGCTGTTACGCAGTTCTTTACGATAGGACAGTCCCGGAAGTTTCAGCAACGCAGCAGGGCGGCGCAGGCATCGACCCTCGTCACCTGACGATCAGAAGGCGGATGAATGAGACATTCCTGGTTACGCACAGCTTCGATGACGATGGTTGGGGCGTTGGTTTTGTCGGCGACGCTCGTTCACGGGCAGAGCGCGCCCGCGGTTCAGGATGCGCCGGGGTCGATTGTCGCTGGCGGGAAGAGGCTGCTGTTTGGCGGGAACGATGCGCGGCCTCCTGGGCCTGCGCCTGCCGCAGTCAAGCCGGAGTGGGCGGGGTTGATCGGCGAATACGGATGGGACCTGGGCAAGTTCTATGTGCTGGAAGACGGCGGCGAACTGAAGATTCTGGCGGGATGGTTTGATTTTGAGGCGCTGCATCCGGTATCGGCCGATGTGTTTCAACTTCCCGCGAGCGGACCGCATGGCGCTGCAACGGTCACGTTCGAGCGGGACGCGATGCACGCGGTCACAGGAGTGCGGATCGGGGACGTTGTTTATCTGCGCCGCCCCTTCGATGCTCCCGGTCAGGTCTTCCATATCACGCCGCTCAAGCCGGTCGCCGAGTTGCGCAGGGAGGCGCTGGCCAGCACGCCTCCCGTGGAGACAGGGAATTTTCGGAAACCGGATTTGGTGGAGCTCAACAAGCTCGATCCGTCAATCAAGCTCGATATTCGCTACGCTTCGGATCGGAATTTTCTGGGCTCTCCGCTTTATCTGGAGGCCCGCGCGTATATGCAGCGTCCAGCTGCGGAGGCTGTGGTGCGCGCGTCACAGCAGCTGCAACAGCTGGGCTATGGGCTCCTCATTCATGATTCCTATCGCCCGTGGTATGTGACCAAGATGTTTTGGGAAGGAACTCCGGTGGAGAAGAGAATCTTTGTCGCCGATCCGGCGCAGGGCTCACGGCATAACCGGGGATGCGCGGTGGACCTGACGCTGTACGAGCTAAAGACCGGGGAGCCGATCCGCATGACCGGCGGCTACGATGAGATGTCGGAGCGCTCGTATCCCTTCTATCCGGGCGGCACATCGCTTGAACGCTGGCATCGTGATCTGCTGCGACGCGCGATGGAAGCGGAAGGATTCGCCGTCTATGAATCGGAGTGGTGGCACTTCGACTACAAGGACTGGAGGCAGTACCCGATCCTGAACCTTACCTTCGAAGAGCTGGAAAGCGTTTCGACAAGCCGATAGCGGATAGCGGATAGAGAGACGGCGCACCCGGCTTTGGTGTTTTCTTTCTGGCTGCTATGTTCGCTATCGAACATATAAGTCCGTATAAGTGCCGTGGGTTCATGGATAACACCTTAGTACCGTAAGCGACATGCTTGATGCAGTTGCCACCTTTGGGCGGCCCACGGAGGATGGGGAGCCGTTAAGCTCGCGGGTTCAGTTCGCTAAATTCTCACATAGCGACATACCTATCATGCGCTAATATGGGTGGGACGGCCTGTTGTCTGTGCAGGAGCTGGTACCACGTTGATGTCTGTTCAAGCGGGTAATCCACCCCTTATCTCGATCACAAAGCCCACGCTTGCGGTGCGTCTCAAGGCGCATCTGCAGATCATGCGGCTGGATCATTCGATCAAGAACATCTTTGTCATTCCTGGGATTGTTGTTCCTTTGAGCATCCTGCGGACGCCTTTGCTGTCGTGGACGCTGGACTGGCACATTGGGGTGGGTTTTGTTGCGACGACCCTGATTGCATGCAGCAATTACGTGCTGAACGAGGTGCTGGACGCGCCTTTCGACCGGCTGCATCCGAAGAAGCAGAATCGGCCGACGGTGCAGGGCCTGGTGAACGTGCCGGTTGCCTACGCGCAGTGGATTCTGATGATGGTTGCGGGAATGGCGCTGGCGCTGACGGTCTCGCGGCCGTTTGCCTGGGCGGCGGGCGCGCTGTGGATTATGGGGTGCGTGTATAACATTCCTCCAATCCGGACGAAAGACAAGGTCTATCTGGACGTGCTATCTGAGTCAGTGAACAATCCGCTGCGCATGCTGCTGGGTTGGTATATGGTCACCGTGGTGCTGATACCGCCGGTGTCACTGCTGATTTGCTACTGGATGGGGGGATGTTATCTGATGGCGCTGAAGAGGTTCAGCGAGTACCGCGAGATCGGTGACCCCCAGATAGCCGGGGCGTATCGCAGGTCATTCAGGGGTTACACGGAAGTGTTTCTGCTGACTTCGGTGACTTTTTACGCTTCGGCGGGGATGCTGTTTTTCGGGGCTTTCATCATGCGGTACCGGATCGAGCTGATTCTGGTTTTCCCGCTGGTGGCTTTGCTGATGGCGACGTATTTCGAGCTGGCGTTCCGGCCCAACAGCGCAACGCAGAACCCGGAGAAGCTGTATCGGGAGCCGCTGCTGATGAACGAAGCGGCGCTTCTATCGGCGTCGGTTATCGCGCTTCTCTACATTAATATTCCGATTCTTGGCCGGATATTTGCGCCCACGCTGCCCTCTGCCTTTGGGCGCTGAGATCGCCCTGGCGCGGGGCTGGAGATGGCAAAGCTGCGATCGACGCGGCGCTGCGCATGGATTCGGATGGGGGGAGCCGATGGACGAAAAGGCGCGTGGTGTTAATGGCTGGTTGTTTGCCGCTTACGTGGTTTGCAGTTTGGCTGTAGTTCTCTACGTGCCGTACCTGGTTCCGCAAGCCGCCTCCACGTCGGATTCGTATCTGTTCGGCTATAACAACCGGGCGGGCATTGTCCTTTTGCTGGCGCTGGTGGCGGTGGGGACGATCTGGACGCGGGGGCTGAATCTGGAAGTGCGCGCGAAGGGGGCTTCGCCGCCGGTGACGAGGAAGACTTTTCTTGTGGTGCTGAGCCTGGTTCTGCTGGGCTGCCTGGCGATGGATGGGCTGGGTGGGGGGTTTGGCGGATTCGGCGAATCGTCGTATGGAATCGACCGGACGTGGCTGCTGTCGCAGGGCAGGATCCCGTATGTGGATTTTGAATGGCCGTTTGGAGCGGGACTGCTGTACGGGCCGCTGCTGCTGCACCGATTGCTTCCTGTCGGGCTGGTGCAGGCTTATTACGTCTTCTGGATCGTGAATTGTCTGTTGGGGATCTGGCTGCTCTACAAAGTCATCAACATGGTGGATTATCCGAGCGAGAGGAAGAACACAGTTTTTCTTCTGTTGTGCGGCGCGACGGGGTGTCTGGCTGTTTTCCTGATGGCGGCGCGGTACTCGCCGGTGCGGTATGCCGGGCCACTGTTCCTGATCCTGGTGGTTGACAAGGTTTTGAAGGGCAGCGGGGCGGGGGCGCGGATGTATGGTGCGCTGCTGGCGGTTGCGTTCACAGCGATTCTGTTTTTGATTTCTCCGGAGATTGCGATCGCTCACGCGTTTGCCTGTGCTTGTCTGTTTTTGCTTTCTTCAGCGAAGCGGAGTGTGGGGGCGCTGCTCGGGTTTGCGGGGCTGGTGCTGGCTCTGGGGATGGTGGGGTGGGCGGCGCTGCGGCTTCACCTGCTGGATACGATGCGGGCTTCAGGGAGCGGGGCGGACAGCTTCCCGATCTGCCCGGCTCCGGGCATACTTTTATTTTTTGCGGCGATCTTCGTTTGCGCCTGCTACGTAGTGCGGCGGTTTCGCGTGGGGGGCGTGGAGGACAACAGCATCGGGCTGATCGCTTTCTCGATCCCGATGGTGGCTGCGGCTTTGGGGCGATGCGATCCGTCGCATCTGGCGCTGAATGGGGAAGCGATATTTCTGACGAGCATGTTGTATGTGTCGCACTACCGGGTTGCGTGGAAGTGGTACAAGGCGGCGTTCGTTGTGTTCATGATCCTGCTGCCGGCGGTTGGGTGGGGGATGGGATTGATGTCGCTGGTGGAAAGGGTGAGCGTGGATCGGATCGGGGAAAGGGGGCAGGAGGCGAGGATCAGCCGAGAGATCATCGCGGCCCGGCTGAAGGTCGATGCGGTGCTGCACCGAGGGAGGCACAAGGCAACGCTGGAGGGGATGGTTGCGGAGGCGCCTGCGCTTGCGGCGGGGGCGAGGAACGCCGATCTTGCCGCGAGCCTGTATCCATCGTGGCAGGGGAGGTTTCTTGCGCCGTTTGGTTACCGGCCAAACGGGTACGGGAGCGATTTGTCAGGCCGGGTGGATTACGGGCGGTTTGAGGGATTCGAGAATGCGAATACGGCCGCGGCGATCCAGGAGAAGCTTGCGGAGATTCGCGACCATCCGGAGGAGGCGCTGCTGCTGCCGGATCACTTTGAGAGTCTCTGCCAGATCGATGTTGCGGCGGAGAGGCACGAGATCAGCAGCTGGTTCGATTTTCCCTATTTCGGGAAGGCAGTTCATCCGGAGAGCCTGCGTCGGCCGGTGTGCGAGGACATCGTTGCGCAGTACCAGCTGGAGGTGGCGCCGGGCGCGGAGAACTATGAGTATGGGCTTTGGGTGGTGAGGGGGGCTGAGGCTGCGCGATAGCGGGCGGGGGGCGTCCTTGAGGCCGCCCCGTGCGCTGTTGCACGGGCGAAGAGCCGCGGCTGAGGATCGGAAGAATTTTGAGTTTGGTGCTGCCGGACGCCAGCGCTTCTCCCCCGCAGCAAACTCCGTCCACGGNNCGGGAAAAAGAGAGGGGCTTGCCGCGTCCCGGCAAGCCCCTCGAACCTCGCTAAAAGCGAGAAGCTCCGCCGGGTTCGGCGGAGCTTTTTTCTTTTTCTACTTCAATAGTCCAAAGATTTTTCTTCTTTACCTCCTATATTCAGAATGCCAGGTTCAGAGAATAAACTCGCCAAATATCTTTGAGGTTATTGTGGTGGAAGTCCTATGTTATTAGGGGCCATTACTTTGGATGGCAATTATCCCCTCACGTCAAGTACACTGACAGAGCCGTGACAGGCCTACCCCGAAAGTTGTACCGCCGCACGCTGGGCGGCAATTGCGCCAAGGCTATCTTTCGGACATTCTGTGATGACTATGGGAACCAAGCGCACAGGGCAGATTGTAAGAAGTCTTCTGACCGACGACTCCGGGCAGGACCTGATCGAGTACGCGCTCATCGCTGCTCTGATCGCGGTGTCCGCCATCCTGGCGATGAAGGGCCTTGCCAACAAGATTAGCAACGAATTCAACAGCGTCGGCAACAGCCTCTAAAAATCGCCGGGGCGTACAATCGTCTCCAAATGAAAAACCCGCCTGCCAGGGCGGGTCTCTCGAATCTGGGAAACGGGCAATCTCAGTATACGCCGAGGTGTGCCCGTGTCTAATCTTCCCGCTCCAACACTTCTCGATAAAGAACGCGGATCAAGTCGTCGCCGGAAGTGGCTTTGTGAATTGCAGTCTGTAGCAGCGAAATACGTTCTTGAGCGGTGGGGCCCAATGGTGATTCAAGCAGCTCCCGCACCATCTCCGGCCAGTTTGGATACGTCCCATCGAGGTATCGAGTAGAGTCGAGAATTCCGCGGAGAGCAGCATTCTCGATTTCCGACTCGATCAATTCTCTTCCTATCGCAAGTACCATTTCGCGTTCCGTCATGGTGCCGGAATTATACGGCTATTTCGTGGCTGCCCTTTTCGGGAGTTTCCACTGCAATCTCTTATTAATCGGCCCATCCAGAGGATGAAGCAGTTTCCTATAGGTGAAATCTACCCGGTCTTGTTCGATGCTCCGCACCAGCTTGTGCCATGTAGTCCTGGAATATGTTTGGCGGTTGCCATGGCTGAAGGCGAACAGATCGGCCACCTGAAGCCCGGGCCAATCTCGCATATTGTCTTCTGTCAGGGCGAATCGCTTAAGAATTGGAGATTCCCTTTGGGCTTTAGGATTGTGCTTGAAATCTGAGACGTATCCGTAATATGCCTCCGACTGGTCGAATACCATGTGGTATTTTCTAGCGCCGATTTTGGTCCTTCCCCATTCAACGCATCGGTAAAGGGCCTCCCTGATGAGAACATCGGGGACATCCTGCGGAATCCTCGGGTTGACCTTCCTGGCTCTCAAGAAATCCTTCAGGGGAATCGTCACGCTGAAGGGATATAGTCCGTGGCGAAATGGATTTCGGCGGAAAGTATTTTCATGGGCCACCATGGCGAAGTCTTCCATCAGGCCCGGGCGATTTTTATGCTCGGTAGCATGGAAGAACCGGATGTGATGCTTGGGAAATTTGGCGGTCCATTCCTGTTCCAGCTTCCGCCACTGTTTAGGTGTCCCTGAAATCACGGAGAGCGTCACAAGTTCATGCTGGCTGCTAACGGGTTGATTGCCGGCATCGAAGTAGCATTCGAGATCGAGAGCCATGATGAGATATTCCTCTGAATCTCGGTACCGGAACGGCACAATATCAAGAAAAGAGTGCCACACAGTCGCCTTTCCGGCGGACCTGCTATCATCCGCCTAGGCGGACGTATATTGAGCGGAGGATTCAACGCGGATGAGCGGCAACTCTACCAGCAATGATCCGAGCGCGCGAGCGCAAGTTTTGAAGCCGTCGAAGGAAGTGCGGGCGAAAATGCAGCCCCTCAGCCGCGAATCGTTCCATTCCCTCCTGAGGCGCGCAGCAACTCCACAGGCTGCGAAATCTCCTTCAAAAGCGAAGTGAACATCGGCTCCGGCGAAAGCCGATGGTTGTAGCACCAGGTGTATTCGCCCAGGTAGGTCTGCAAGTACTTCCGGCTCACCGAGTGGTATACCCCGCCGATTCCCCTCTTTACCAGACTCCAGAACCCCTCGTGGCCAGGCGGCGCGTGCTTTTTTGCACGCNNGCGCTGTTGTTTTTTGCACGGACACGACTAAGTTTGGCGAAGAGCTTCCACAAAAGCACAACGTAGTTTCTTCGACTGCTCGGTTCCCCACCCCGACACGAGCGAGGCCCGGGCCAGCCAGGGCTTGCTGCTTCGCGTCAGGAAGCCGGCTTGAAGATGGTGCGCAGGATGGTGCGGTTCTCGGCGTAGTTGGCGTGGGCTCCGGTGGGGGAGACGAGGAAGGGCGGGATGCGGAAGGCGGCGTTGCGGACGGAGAGATTCACGACATGCACGCCTGCGATGGCGGGGACGTACCAGGAGAGCAGGTCGTTGGGGTCGCTCCATGCAATGATCTGCGGTTTGGGGGCTGCGGAGGAACGCTGCTGGAGGTAAATCTGGCGCTGGCATTGCCAGTGGGAGATGGACGCTGGGGCGGCGGGTCCGGCTTGTGTGGTTGCTGATGAGGCTGCTGGTGTTGGTGCGGCAGCGGCGTCTGTCGAAGTTGCGTCAACCGGGCACGGCGGGGTGGACTGCGGATCGGGAGGAGCGACACGGGCCAGCTCAAGAAGCTCGATCTGGTTGGCGAGGAAATAGAATCCCGCGGTGTGAGCGGAGAAGTAGTTGGCGGCGCGCTTCTGTTGGTCGTCTTCAGCGAACTGGGGAAGCTCGGCGCCCTTTGAGCCGAGCCAGTCGGAATCGAGGGTGGCGAGTGCGAGATAACTGCCGAGTGAGTGGGTGATGAAGAAGTATTCGGGGCCGGAATCCTGGGGGCTGGCGGTGGAGAGATCGACGCCGGCGGCCTGGAGAGACTGGATGAGCAGCTCGCGAATGCCTGCGTAGAGGATCTGCTGGGTGGGGCCGAGAGCGAGGACCGCGTCGGCGAAGCCCCAGTCCATGAGATTGCTCTTGAGGTCGCGATTGGCGTAAGTAGCGTGACGGGGGATGCGGGCGAGGTCAGCGGCTTCGGCGCTGGCGATCCACTGATATTGGAGATAGCGGCCGGGGTGGTTGGGGTCGGGCTGCGTGCCGTTGGGAGCGGCCGCGCAGATATTGAGCTGGAGTTTGACCGGGCCGGTGAGGGCCGCATCGTGGGCGATGAGACTTTTGCACTTGATGGGATAGACGATGGGCCACCAGTTGATTTCTTCGAGCACGATGGGGACGTGCGATCCGCCGGAGATCTGATAGCGGTCGATGAAGGGGGCCGAGGCGCTCCAGTCGTCGGGCGTGGACCAGATGGGCTGCTGCATGTAGACGAAGTTGGGGGGCGGAGAGTGGACGGCGAAGGGACCCTCGGCATAGATGCGGCCGAGGGGAGTGACGGTGCATTCGTGGATGTAGCGGCAGATGGCTTTGCGGAGCTCGGTGGAGTCGCCGGCGCCGACCTGGTTGATGCCGTGCATATAGAGGATATGGATGGGCTGGGGTGCGGCGGGGGTGGGGGTGAGTCCGCGTGTGCGCATGGTGTGGTGAGCGGCGGCGTCGCCGGTGTTGACCGTGTCGCCGATGGACTGCGTACCGGCGAGGGAGTTTGATGCGGGAGTTTGCGGACGCGCGGGGATGGTGGTGAGGAAGAGGGTGAGGATGAGGAAGGGCCGGGGCATGTAGAACAGGGTACAGGGTGCAGGGTACAGGTTACGGGTTACAGGGAACAGGTTACGGGTTACAGGGAGCAGCGGACGCACGGGTGTTCTCTGTCAGCCGACGATGATCCCTGTTTTCTGCAACCCGTAACCCGCAACCTGTTCACTGTACCCGGCCGAGGAATTTGCGGGCTTTGCGGAACCAGGGACGTTCTCGGCGGCGGAGGTAGGCGGGCATGGCGGGGGATTTTTCGAGAATTTTGTGGGCCCAGGAGCGGGCTTCGGGGTTGCGTCCTTCGGAAGCGAGGAGCTCGGCGAAGTTGAGGTAGGTTTCCGACATGGTGGAGGTCTGGGTCGCTTCGCGGAAGAGGGCTTCGGCTTTTTCTTTCTGGCCGGTGAGGGCATAGGCTTGGGCCAGGAGTCCCTGGGCGCGATGGAAATCGTAGTCGGGCTCTTTGGCGACGACGCGTTCGAGGTCGGGGATGGCGGGGGCGGGTTCGCCCATGAGGACGGCGCAGGCTCCACGCTTGTAGAAGGGGTCGAGGGTGGTCGCGGATACGTCATCACGCGAACTGCCGGCGTTCAGCGCACCCCGGTCCGATGCGCCGGCGATGGCTCGGTCGAAAGCGGCGCGGGCCTGGGGGAGACGGCCTTCGTCCATGTAGAGGTCGCCGAGTTCTTCGAAATTGCCGACGGCGGTATTGACCTGGACGAGCGCTTCGAGCTCACGGATGCGCTTGCGGCGGGAGAATCCGCGGGCGGACTGGCGGCTGAGAAAGCTGAGGTCGGGAGCGGCTTCGATGAGGAGGTAGATGACGGCGCCGAGGGGGCCGAGGAAGATGATGACGAAGAGCCAGTAGGTGTCGGGACGGCGGCGGATGAAATGGAGGATGGCGAGAGCCTGGAGGATGATGCCCCAGGGGAAGAAGAGATGGCTGAGTAGTCCCATGCGGTCAGGGCGAGGTTCGAGGTTCAGTGTATAGGAGAGGGTGATCCGTGATGAGGGAGTAGAAGCGGATGCAGCGGGGAGTCCTGCGCTCGTCTCCGCTCGCTCAGGCTATGGCCCCCGGCGTTTTCCGCAACGGTGCTGTTTCAAAAATGGGCCGCCGAGACTTCCAAGGACGGTACTTTCGAGTCGAAACCCGGGGCAGGTTGTATTGACGATGGAACGGAGTGAGTATCCGCTGCTTGCTGTGGGGTGAACCTGGCGGCCGCATGGGGGGGTGGCTGCGCTCGCTCAGACCAGGCCGGGCCACGTCAGGGGGCACGGGGCGTTTTCCGCAACGGGTCTTGTTCCAAAATGGGCCACCGCGACTTCCAGGGAAGGTACTTTCGAGTCGAAACCAGGGTCGGGTTGTATTGACGATGGAACGGCATGAGTATTCGCTGCTTGCTGTGGGGTGAACCTGGCGGCCGCATGGCCGGAGTTGGTGGCTTTGACTAGCTCAAGCGACGTTGCGGAGCACACGGGCGTTTTCTAAAGCGGTGCTGTTTCAAAATGGGA
>PKVY01000098.1 GCA_003131625.1 Acidobacterium sp.
CCCGAGTCCCGCTCCCATTCATAACATCGATTGACGCCAACCAGTGCAGCAGCGATTCCCAACTGGCTGGAACTCTCCCTGCTGGTCCAGGCGGTGGTTGATCCTCAGCAACCAGCGTTTCGGAGAGGCCAGGCATTCCATCGTCACCTGGCCTTCGAAGCGGAGTTTAGATCGCTTTTGGTGTGGACGCGGAAGCTTTGCGAACGTCAACGAGGACGGAATAGAAAACCGGGCCGCCGCCGATGTCGTTGAGGCGCTGCGAAGTGAGCAGATTGACGTTGTGGCCGCCGGCGGAGAGCTTATTCCAGTTGAGGCGGGCGGCGACGACGCCGAGGCGGACGCCGCCGTTGACGTGGGCGCGCAACGCTATGCTGCCGCGGTCGTTGAAGACATCGACGGTGTCGCCATCGGCGATGCCGCGGGAGGTCGCGTCGTCGGCGTGCATTTCAAGGACGCCGTTGAAAGCGGACTCCATGGCCCGATGACCGGGGAGATTGGGGAAGGTCGAGTTCATATAGTTGTCGCCCTTGCGCGGGAGAAACTCGAGCGGGTAGCGTTCATGCGCAGCGGTGTGGCGGGATTCGGGCGCGGGGCGGAAGGCGGGCAGCGGATCGACTCCCTGCGCGGCGAGGGTGGCCGAATAAAACTCGATGCGGCCACTCGGGGTTTCGAAAGGGCCTTCGGCGAAGGGAAGAAACGGCTGTTTGTCCTGGTCTTCTTCCAAGCGCAGCCGCTGCGAGCCGCCTGCGGCCTGAAGGGTCTCCGGGGTAATGCCGGCGAACCAGGGATGCTGCTGGTCCGGGTGGCTGGAGCGGAGAGCCTGAGCAATGAGGTCGTCGGGCGTGTCGCGGAAGCAGGGCTCGGTAAATCCCATGCGCTGGGCGAGCTGGGAGAAGAGCCAGACGTTGGGGCGGGCTTCGCCGAGGGGCTCGATGGCCTGTTCGGAGAGCTGCACGTAGTAGTGGCCGTAGGCGCCCTGGATGTCCTTGTGCTCGAAGAAGGTGGTCGCGGGCAGGACGACGTCGGCGTAGTCGGCGGTGTCAGTAAAGAACTGCTCGTGGACGACGGTGAAGAGGTCGGGGCGCGAGAGGCCGCGCAGGACGGATGCCTGGTCGGGCGCGATGGCGGCGGGATTGGAGTTGTAGACGAAGAGCGCGTGGACCCGGGGCCCGTCGTCTCTTTTGCTGCCGAGTTCAGTAAGCGCGCCGCCGAGGACGGACATGTTGACGACGCGGGCTTCGCGGCCGAGGGGGCTGGCCTCCATGAGGTCGGGGCGCTCGATGGTGGCTTTGTCCCAGCGGAAAGCGCCGCTGGTGGAGAGCTGGAGCCCGCCGCCGTAGTGTTTCCACGCGCCGGTGAGGGCGGGCAACATGGCGATGGCGCGCGTGGCTGCGCCGCCGTTGTCGCTGCGCTGCACGCCGTAGTTGAGGCGGATGACGGCGGGCGTGGTGGTGGCGTAGTCGCGGGCGAGGCGCTCGATGTCGGCGACGGAGATGCCGGTTAGCGAGGAGACGTAATCCGGAGGATATTCGGCGATGCGCTCGCGCAGCTGATCGAAACCGCAGGTCCAGCGGGCGACATAGTCCTGATCGAAGAGGCGGTCGCGCACGATGATGTGCATGAGGCCCAGGGCGAGAGCGGAGTCAGTGCCGGGGTTGATGGGGATGTGCCAATCCGCGGCGCGGGCGGTGCGGGTGGCGTAGGGATCGATGACGACGAGCTTTGCGCCGTTGCGGCGAGCTTCTTCAACGAAGGGCCAGAGGTGGATGTTATTGCCGTGGATATTGGCGGCCCAGGCGATGATGAGCTTCGCGTTGGGGAAGGCTTCAGGGTCGGTGCCGAGCTTGCGGCCGTAGACGGAGATCAGGGCCTGGCCGCCGGTCTCCGAGCAGATGGTGCGGTCGAGTTGCGATGCGCCGAGGCGATGGAAGAAGCGGCGATCCATGGAGCCGTAGCCGAGGACGCCGATGGTGCCGGCGTAGGAGTAGGGCAGGATGGATTCGGGGCCGTGGTCGCGGGCGATGGCGGCGAGGCGAGCGGCGATGGTGTCGAGGGCTTCGTCCCAGGAGATGCGCTCGAAAGATTCGGCTTCGCGGCCGTGGGGCAGCGAAGTTTTGGGAACGCCGGCGCGGCGGCGCATGGGATAGAGGAGACGGTCGGGCGAGTAGACGCGGTCGAGATACTTCGCTACTTTGCCGCAAAGAAAACCGCGGGTGACGGGATGCGAGGGGTCGCCGCGGAGGCGAGTGGCGCGGCCGGTTTCGTCGATGGTGATGAGGACCCCGCAGGAGTCGGGGCAGTCATGCGAGCAGACAGCATGGACGGTCCGGGGCATAGCGACAGGGTACAGCGTTCAGGGTGCAGGGTAGAAGGAAAAGCCGCCGATCGCCGTGACCGGTAGCGAGTGGGTTATAACGGCCTGCGACTGGCGTTCAGGGTCGGCTCCGGGCCGAACCGGCTAAGTCATAGACCTATTAGCAGAGAATGGGCCGCGTCCCGCTCACGCGGTAGCGGCCCTTTGACTCATGCGCCATCGGCATCGAACAGCCTGGTTTCAATCGCACTCCTTAGTAGGGCACCTGGGGATAATTGCCCGCCGGAGTGAAGTCGCAGATCACGTACCACCAGGGGTTCCCATCCATGAATGGGTTGCTGGTTCCCGGACACTGCTGCACAGCACAACCGACAGCGTTGGTGGTGCGCCACACATCCTGCGAGTAGTGCCCACACCCAAACGCCGTGTCGTTTGGAGTGCAATTACCACCAGTGCCAGGGTAGACGTAGTTATTGGCCTCGCTGTCCCAGCCCGCTGCCACGCTCTGCCCGGTAAAGGTTCCTTCCCCGAAATCCATGTTCTCGCCGCCATCCCGGTTCGGGTTGTGGGTGGCGCTGCACCCTGCCGCCCATCTCTGCGCAACTGTCGCGGCGCCCGGATCCCAGGCGAGCGGATTGAGCGCCCCCCCTGGCTCGGAAGACGGCGCCGGGTTTGGCGTTCCGGTGGAAGGTCCCCAGGGCGCACCAGTACCCGGGAAGGGCCCATTGATCCGTGCCGCGTTAACTCCGGAAAGAACGCCGCAAAGAATCTGGTTCGGGCAGCCATAGGGAGCTAACGTGGCTATTTGCCAGGCAGCGGCGGGGGTGGCAGGAGTTCCAGTGCTTCCAATCGTGGCCCCGTTCATGAGCCAGATATAGACCTGCCCGGTGGTGAGTTGCCGCCACAGGATGCCGGCTCTGCCGCTGCCATCGTAGTCGCCGACCCCCTGAATGCTCCAGCCATTGCCCACGACGGTAGAGCAGCTATCGCCAGCACACATCACACTCTGCGGAGGACTGGCGCTGCCCGGGCTCCCGGTGCTCGAATACGCGGTGCCGTTCATGAACCAGATGAAGATCTGGCCGGTGGTGCTGTTTTGCCACAGGATATCGGCCTTGCCATCGTCATTGAAATCGCCAACGCCGGCAATATTCCAGTCCAGGGAGACGGTGCCGAGGCTCCCGCTGCTGGTAAACGTGGTGCCGTTCATCAGCCAGATGAAGACTTCGCCGGTGGTGCTGTTGCGCCACAGGACGTCACTCTTGCCGTCCCCGTCGAAATCGCCAACGCCCTGAATGACCCAGTCCGAGGTGGGAGCGCCGGGGCTCCCGCTGCTGGTAAACGTGGTCCCGTTCATGAGCCAGAAGTAGACCTGCTCGGTGCTGCTGTTCCGCCACAGAAGGTCACTCTTGCAATCGCCGTTGAAATCGCCCACCGCGGCAAACGACGCCGGATTCGGATTCGGATTCAGGTTTGAAGTCGTACAGGCCGCGGATGACTTTGCGGGCTGGAAGAGCAGAGCCAGAAGTACCAGACTGGCGAAACAACAAGGCAGGGCAAGCGCGAGCTTCATCTGCCGGCCGGCGTGACGCATTCTTTCCAGGTTCATTAAAACTCCTCATTTCGAACGGGCGTTGTTATCGGTGCAAGGTCCCGGTTGCTTCGTCGACAGGGTGAGTGTTTTTCTCAAACAGACCGCCTGTACGGAACACAAGCATAAGGAATTCACTTATCGAAAAGCCTGCGGGGCCTCTCCTTCGGTTTCGTGTGGCGAACCGCCGATTGGGTGAGCTTGAAATACCTGTTGCGGGGGATGCCGTAGCTCTACAGGAACTGACGGAGAGCTGTCAACGGGCAGGCGTTGAAAATCCTGGATCGATGCAGAGCCGTTCGACTCGCTCAGGCCAAGGTGTGGGGCGCCGGCTTGTCGGGAAACTTCCCGACGGCCGACAACACCCTCCGCAACCGGACATCGAGTGTAAGGTATGGGCGTGGCAGAAAAGCTCTCTACTGGCGTGGTCCATACCGTGCCGGCGGACTTACGAGAAGCCCTGGTTTCCGATTCAGCGGCGCGGGCAAAGTGGGAGGACATCACCCCGCTCGCGCGCAATGAATGGATCTGTTGGGTACTCTCCGTGAAGAAACCGGAGACCCGGCGGCAGCATGTGGAGAGGGTGTGCTCGGAGCTGAAGGAAGGAATGCGCAGGCCTTGTTGTTGGCCCGGTTGCCCTCATCGTGAAAGGAGCCCGAGGCGGAGCCTCAGGGGCTCGCTGACAGCGCTTTAGTGTTGTGTCCCGGAAGTGAACAGTGATCAGTGAACAGTGATCAGGAAGGACCGGGTGGAGCTTATCGAGCGGCCTTTGTCGGCAATTCTTCGCTGGCGGGAGCCGGGGCGGGTTGGGCGATGGGGGCGAGCGGGAGGGTGAAGAGGAAGGTCGCGCCGGCGCCGAGTTCGCTTTCGACGCGAATCGTGCCGCCGTGGGCGAGGACGATGTGCTTGACGATGGCGAGGCCGAGGCCGGTGCCGCCGGATTCGCGAGAGCGGGCTTTGTCGACGCGATAGAAGCGCTCGAAGATGCGGTTGAGATGTTCTTCGGCCATGCCGTTGCCGAAGTCCTGCACGTAGAATTCGACGGCGTCTTCGAGGGCGCGCGCGCCGACGACGACGCGGCGGCCCGAGGCTCCGTACTTCATGGCGTTTTCGATGAGGTTGCCGAAGACCTGGGTCATGGCATCGACGTCGGCGAGGACGAGGGTGTCGGTGGTCTCGCCGGGCTCGAGAGCGACGCCGGATTCGACGACCATGCCTGCCAGCAACTCGATGGCATCGTCGACGAGCGTGGAGGCGCGAACCGGCTGCAGGCGCGGCTTGTGCTCGCCGGATTCGACCTGGGCGAGGGCGAGGAGGTCTTCCGTGAGGCGATTCACGCGACGGGCGTTTTTGAGAATGATGGCCATGAACTCGCGGGCGTGATCGGTCAGATCCATCTCGTCTTCGAGGAGGGTTTCGACGTAGCCGGAGATGGAGGTGAGGGGGGTTCGCAGCTCGTGGGAGACGTTGGCGATGAAGTCGCGGCGGGTTTTCTCGGCGCGCTCGATTTCGGTGACGTCATGGAGGACGGCGACGGCTCCGCCATCGGGAGTGGGCGCGGCGCTGACTTCGAAGGCGCGGCCGGGGACGACGGAGATGGCGCGGCCGATACCGATGCGGCGCTCGCGGAGGGCGGCTTCGACGCAGCTGAGGATCTCCGGGTCGCGAATGCTGACGACCAAAGATCTGCCGGGGCGGACCGGCGCGATGCGCTGCATGACGGAATTCGACCAGCTGACCTGGCCGGCGGCGTTAACGGCGACGACGGCTTCCTGCATGGAGTCAAGGAGCGCGGCCAGTTCACGCTGCTTGTCATCGAGGGCACGGAAGGACTGCTCGAGGCGGCTGGCGGTAGCGTCGAGGGCGCGGGCAACTTCGCCGATTTCGTCGCTGCCATCCTGCTCGATGCGGGCGGTGAAGTCCCCGGAGGCGATGCGGCCGGAGAAATCGACGATGCGGCGCAGACGGCCGGCGATGCGATGCGCGAGCAGGGCGGAGGCGAGGATGGCCAGCACCAGGGAGATGAGGGAGGCGGTGAAAAGATCGCGGCGCAGGATGTGCAGCGCGGCGGCCTGCTGCACGGGGCCGAGCGAGGCAACGCGGGCTTCTTCGTGGAGGGAATGCGCGACGATGTTGCGGAAAGAAAAGTCCAGGACGGCCGTGGCGATGCACAGGACGAAGACAAAGGAGAGCAGCAATTTGGAGAAGACTCTGCCGGTCACGCGGGGATCCTGACTGCAGACATTATCGCGTGAAGGAGGATTTGGAGCACGCGGGGCGGCTCAGCGCTGATCGTCGGCGGAGGGGCCGTACATGCCGGGGATGGGGATATTGAGGAGGCGCAAATAGACGCCGAGCTGGGCGCGATGGTGGATGTGGTGATTCATGAAGACGCGGCGGAGGGCCATGACGCGCGGCAGCGAAGCGATGGTGCGGTCGCCCATTTTGAGGGACCAGATGACGGAGAGCTGATCATCGCGGAGGGTGAGGAGGGCGGCTCGGGCTTCGGCGGTGGTGGTTGAGAATTTTTCGAGAAGCTCGGCCGACGACGCGGCGAGATACGGCGGAGTTCCGGGCTGGCGGACGTAGGTTTCGGTGGTGACGATGGTGGCGCAGCGCGCGGGCAGCTCGGCGACGTGCGAGGCGAGACGGCCGAGGGTCATGGATTTTTCGTGCGGCTGCCAGGAAAAGCTGGCTTCGGGCACGCGCTCAAGGATCCGCTGGGTGCTGGGCATTTCCAGGTCAAATTCCTGCAGGAATAACTCCGGGATGGTCATGACTGCAAGCCTATGCCTTTCCATCCGGAGCGGTCGAATTCAGCTGGCGGCGCGTTCGCCGGTCTTGGGAATTTCGAAGCGGTAGCCTGCGCCGCGGACGGTCTTGAGATAGCGCGGATTCTCGGGATCGGTTTCGATCTTTTCGCGGATGCGGCGGACGTAGACGTCGACCGAACGCGGAGTGACGAAGCGCGCGTCGCCCCAGACGGCGTCAAGGAGATGATCGCGGCTGAAGACGCGGCCGGGATGGCGGGCGAGGTAGTCGAGGAGGCGGAATTCGGTGGCGGTGGTGGTGGTGAGATTGCCGCGCACGCGGAGCTGCATGGCGCTGGCGTCGATCTCGACGTCTTCAAAAGAGATGGCGGAAGGAGTGGTGGGTCGCTCGAAGCGGCGGAGGACGGCCTTGACGCGGGCCAGCAGCTCGCGGGGCGCGAAGGGCTTGGTGACGTAGTCGTCAGCGCCGAGCTCGAGGCCGAGGACGCGGTCGTTTTCTCCGGCACGCGCGGTGACAAAGATGATGGGGATGGCGCTGAGCGCGGGGTGATTGCGGAGGCGGCGGCAGACGTCGAGGCCGTCTCCACCTGGCACCATGATGTCGAGGAGGAAGAGGGCGGGGGCCTGGCGCTCGGCGTCGGGGATGAGGCTGGCGGGGGTGGGATAAATGCGGGCGGGAAAGCCTGCGGCTTCCAGGTGATGCTGGATCAGGCGCGCAATGTCCGCGTCATCCTCAAGCACAAAGACGGTCTGGCTCAAGCAGAGGGTCCTTTCCGCGGCACCGCGGAGGGTGGCGCGTTCCGCCCCCAGCCTAAACGGGGTTGGGCAAACAGAATGCAAAAGTTGTGTTAATTCGGATGGGCGGAAACGGGAGGAAGCGATACCGCGTGGATTTGCGGCGGGGGGTGGGACTGTTGGGCGGATTACGGCGGGCTGATCCTTCGGATCGTGGGGTTTAGGTGGTTTTCGGATGCTATCCACCGGAGCCGGTGGAGCGGATGGTTAGTGCGCGTGGCCGTGGTGGTGATGATGCGGCTCGGTTTCCTCGAGGGAAACGAGGCAGCCGTGCGCGACCTCGCAATCCACGTGCTCGAACTGCAGGGTGGTGTGGTGGATGCGGAATTGGTCGCGCAGGACGAGCTTGATGCGGTCGAGGATGAGGTTGCTCTCGGAGGGCGGGATGTCGGCGATGATGACGTGGCTGGCGAGGGCATGGGTGTTGGAGCCGAGGCTCCAGACATGGAGGTCGTGGACGTCCTCGACGCCCTCGATGGCGGCGAGGGTGGTGCGAATCTCGTTGAGGGAGATGCCGCGGGGCGTGCCTTCGAGCAGGATGTTGAGGGTTTCGCGCACGATGGCGATCGACGACCAGAGGATGAGCGCGGCGATGGCCAGGGAGAGCGCGGGGTCGATCCAGGTGCGTCCGGTGAGCAGGATGACGAGGCCGCCAACGATGACGGCGGCGGTGGACAGCGTGTCGCCGAGCATGTGGATGAAGACGCTGCGGATGTTGACGTCGTGACTGACGCGCCAGAGCATGGCAGCGATGAGGCCGTTCATGAGCACGCCGGCGGCGGCAACGAACATCATGATGCGGGGCTGGACGGGCGTGGGGTGGCTGATGCGGTGGACGGCTTCGAAAGCGATCCACGCGGCAATGACGATCAGGGTGAGCGCATTGAGAAAGGCGGCGAGAACGCCGGCGCGCTGGTAGCCGAAGGTCTTCTGATCAGTAGCGGGGCGGGTCTGAAACCAGACGGCGACGAAGGAGAGCACGATGGCCAGAGCGTCGGAGGCGTTGTGGCCGGCTTCAGAGACCAGGGCGAGAGAGTGGGCGCGCAGTCCGGCCAGGAGCGTGAGGACGACGTAGGCAATGGTGGCGATGAGGGAAAGGCGCAGCACCCGCTGCACGGCCGCGGTATTGGCGCCATGAACATGCATGCAGGTTCAGTTTATTCCAGGAGGGCGAGGGCACGGAGCACAGAGATCAGAGCCCACGCGACAGGAGACAGGAGACAGGAGACAGGAGAAGCGTTACTGCACGGGGGCGGAAGCCTGGGGCTTGCGCTGCTTCTGCACGGGGCGCGCAAGGACGGAGTCGGCGGTGGTGCGCAGGCCGCTCCAGTTTTCGGCGACGACGATGCTGTTTTCGGGGCGGTGGATGTCGTAGCGCACCGAACACGGGAAACTGAGGCGCAGCTCGGAGGGGTTCACGAAGTCGCGCAGGGCGGTAACTTCCTGGGAGCACTCGTAGACCACGCCGCCGATCTCATATTTGTAAAGGATGAAACGAATCTCGCGAGGGTGTTCGGGCTCGCCGGGGCTTTCGAGTTCGGTGATGTCGAGGATGGTGCCGTCCATGATGCGTCCGGTGCGGACGAGCTGCGCGCGACGCTCCCGCTCGATTTCTTCCGCGCTGGGACGGCGGCGCATGACCAGCCAGGTGGTCAACGCGCCAATGCAGACAACCGCAGCGGCAATCGACCCGTACACATGGGGATCGCGCAGTGAAAGGCCGAACATCCAGTGGCTCCGAAGAGGGCGGGGGGTTATGGTGCGCCGACACTTGCAGGATAGCTCAGATTGGCGGATTTGCGACCAGGGGCGAGCGGATTTGCCCCAAAGCGGTAACGTTTGGCTGCGCTATACTCGCTGGAGACATGGTGAAACGCAGGTTTTCAGGAACGGCCGCTTCGGGCGGTCGTTTTTCCTTCAGTGCGCGAGGTGGCGACGGCAGGGCCAAGAGCCGTGCCGGGGAGGCCCGGCTTGAGGCAGCGCGGAAGGTCAGGATCCGGTCGACGACGGTGATTTGCGTGCGGCGCGGCAGCGATGTGGTGATGGCGGCCGATGGGCAGGTCACGATGGGGGAGGCGGTCTTCAAGCACACGGCGAAGAAGATTCGGCGGCTGTATCAGGACAAGATTCTGGCGGGATTTGCGGGTTCGACGGCGGACGCGTTTTCGCTCTTCAGCCGCTTCGAGGGCAAGCTGGAGCAGTATGCCGGCAATCTGGGGCGGTCGGCGGTGGAGCTGGCGAAGGACTGGCGCACGGACAAGATGCTGCGGAGTCTGGAGGCGCTGCTGGTGGTGGCGGATCTGAGCCAGACGTTTTTGATCAGCGGGTCGGGGGACGTGATCGAGCCGGATGAGGGGATTGCGGCGATCGGGAGCGGCGGATCGTATGCGCTGGCGGCGGCGCGGGCGCTGATGGAGAACACGGAGCTTTCGGCGCGGGAGATTGCGGAGAAGGCGATGCGCATTGCCGGGCAAATCTGCATCTACACGAACGACAAGGTCACGATCGAAGAGCTGCACGCCTAGCCGGGAGCCGGGAGCCGGGAGCTGGGTGCCTGGGTCTGGTAGCGAGTAGCTGGGAGCGGGGAACAGAGCGAATTATGGCGATTTATTTACCAGGAACCGCGGAAGACCAGGAACTGTCGCTGGACGAGCTGACGCCGCGGGAGATTGTGAGCGAGCTGGACAAGTACGTGGTGGGGCAGAAGGCGGCGAAGCGCGCGGTGGCGATCGCGCTGCGCAACCGCATGCGGCGGCAAAAGCTGACGCCGGATCTCGCGGACGAGATCATGCCCAAGAACATCANNCGCGACCTGGTGGAGATCGCCATCGATATGGTGCGCGAGGAGAAGCTGGAGGAGGTCGAGGACCGCGCGGAGATGAACGCGGAAGAGCGGCTGCTGGATGTTCTGTTGCCGGCTCCTGTACAGCCACCGGCCGGCGCGGCGCCAGGCGGGAATGGAACGATTATTGACGGAAATACGATCACGCTGCCGGCTCCAGGCGGGGCGGGCGACTCGCACCATCGCACGCGGGAGAAGCTGCGGCAGCAGTTCCGCGAAGGCAAGCTGGATGACCGGCAGGTGGAGATCGATGTGCGGGAGCGGAATTCGCCGTCGTTCGAGATCATCTCCAACCAGGGCGTGGAGGAGATGGACGTCAACCTGAAGGATATGCTGCCGAACATCTTTGGGCAGCGGACGCGCAAGCGGAAGATGAAGGTGTCGGACGCGTTTGAGTATCTGGTGCAGGAAGAAGAGGGCCGGCTGATCGATATGGATCAGGTGACGCGGCTGGCGGTGGAGCGCGTCGAGAGCTCGGGGATCGTCTTCCTGGACGAGATCGACAAGATTGCGGGACGCGAGGGCGGGCACGGGCCGGATGTTTCGCGCGAAGGCGTGCAGCGGGACATTCTGCCGATCGTGGAAGGGACGACGGTGAACACGCGCTACGGGATGGTGCGGACGGATTTCATCCTGTTCATCGCGGCGGGGGCGTTTCATGTTTCGAAGCCCAGCGATCTGATTCCGGAGCTGCAGGGGCGGTTTCCGATTCGCGTGGAGCTGCAGTCGCTGACGGTGGAAGATTTCGTGCGGATTCTGACAGAGCCGAAGTCATCGCTGGTGCGACAGTACACGGCGCTGCTGGAGACCGAGGGGCTGAAGCTGGAGTTCACGCCGGAGGCGATTGCCGAGATGGCGCAGTTCGCGTTTCGCGTGAACGAGGGCACGGAGAATATCGGGGCGCGGCGGCTGCATACGATTATGGAGAAGGTGCTGGACGAGATCAGTTTCTCTGCGCCGGACCTGACGCGCGCCCAGCCGAAGGGCGAGCAGAAGGATCAGGGAACGATGGTGGAGCTGGCCGCAGTGGGAGAGGGGACGAAGGCGCCGCTGCCGGTGATCGAGCGCGAAACGGCGAACGGGACGGAGAAGGTGATGGTGATCGATCCGGAATATGTGCGCCAGATGGTGGCGGACATCGTGAAGAACCAGGATCTGTCGCGGTACATTCTGTGAAGCAGCCAGCAGCCAGCAGCCAGCAGCCAGCAGCCAGCAGCCAGCAGCCAGCAGCCAGCAGCCAGCAGCCAGTAGCCAGTAGCTGGTAGCTGGCCCGGGAAACAGCCGCGCCGGCGCTCCCCTACAATCGGAACGATGTCGACGACCGTACGCTCGTTTTCAAAAATCAACCTGGGGTTGGCGATTGGGCCGTCGCGCGCGGATGGATTTCACGCGCTGACGACGTGCTATCAGACGCTGGCGGCGCATGATCTGGTGACGGTCGAGGCGCGACCAGCGGCTGAGACGACGATCCGGATCACGAGTAATGACGAGCGGGTTCCTGCGGATTCAAGCAACACGGCGTGGAAGATGGTGGAGCGGGCGCTGGTTGCACTGGGGGCGCAGGCCGAGGTTGCTATCCACATTGAGAAGCGACTGCCGGTGCAGGGTGGGATTGGGGCTGGATCGGCGAACGCGGTGGCGGCGCTGATCGGGCTGGAGCGGGAACTGGCGCGGGGCGGAGTAGAGGCTCTGGCGCAACCGGAACGATTGCGGATCGCGGCGGAAGTGGGATCCGACGTGCCGCTTTTTTTGGTGGGCGGGACGGTGCTGGGAGTGGGACGCGGCGAGGACGTATCGCCGCTGCGGGACATTCCGCCGACGGAGTGCGTGCTGGCGTTGCCGGAGGTAGGGGTTTCGACGCCGCAGGCGTATCGGGACTGGGACGCTCTACAGGGTACAGGGAACAGGGTACAGGGTACAGGTAGCAGCGAGCGGGGAGCAGGCGGTGGTGATGAGGCAGCAGTGAACGAATTGACCGGCTCTGCCAGCTCCGATAAACTAACTACGTTGAGTCGAGCTTTCGCCTTGGCGTTTTCGCCGAGGCCTCCGGGGGGAATGTCTGCCGGGGTTGGCGCGCACTCCTCCGGTGTCTCCGCAGTACGCGGGGGCCTGGCCGGGAATCCGGAGCAGAATCCGCTTCTCGCGCTTGTCCGAACCGGGATCGAAAACGACTTCGAAGAGGTCGTCTTCCGGCAGTATCCCTCACTCGGAAATATCAAGCGCATTCTTGCGGGCTCCGGCGAACCTGGGGAAGCAGCCGTTTACGCGGCGCTCTCGGGTTCGGGGTCGGCCCTGTTCGGGTTGTACGGAACCGCGGAGGCGGCGGCAGCGGCGGAGGCACGGCTCGGGGAAGCTGGGATTCGAACGCTGCGGACGGTGACGCTGGGGCGGGAAGAATACTGGCGGACGATGGTGGTGGGTTAGCGAGTCAGGTAAAAAGCGGTCGGCCAAGAAGCGGTTAGCGAAAGAGCGGTCAGCGGAAAAGCAGCAGGCGGGCAGGATCGATCGAAGTTTGAATTACTGGGCGATCGACTAATGGTAGGTCAAGTGCCTTTGGAGCACTTTGTCCAGGTTCGAATCCTGGTCGCCCAGCCAAAGTTTGTATAGGGCCCGGCAGCAATATCGCCGCGAAATGTGTAACAGGATGCCATGCAAACCAGCCTGGAGGATCTTGTGATGACGGACACGATCGAAGCAGTGGGAGTGGCCACGCTGAATCCGGCGGCGGCTCAGGACGGAAATGTAAAAGCGAAGCCGCAGGCGCGGCGTTCGCGGGTATCGAATGAGGACAGGCGATTCAAGGTTTTCTCCGGCACGGCCAATCGGCAGCTGGCGGAGGATATTTGCAAGCACATTGGCGTGACGCTGGGCGAGACCCGGATGACGCGCTTCGCCGATGGCGAGGTCTACTTCCAGTTGCTGGAGAACGTGCGCGGAGCGGATGTTTTTGTGGTGCAGCCGACTTGCTGGCCGGTCGACCAGCACATGATGGAGCTGCTGATCATGATCGATGCGCTGAAGCGCGCGTCGGCGGGAAGGATCACGGTGGTGGTTCCGTATTACGGATATGCGCGGCAGGACCGGAAGGATCGGCCGCGCGTGGCGATTTCGTCGAAGCTGGTGGCGGATCTGATGACGACGGCGGGGGCGCATCGGGCGCTGTTTATGGATCTGCACGCGGCGCAGATTCAAGGGTTTTTCAATATACCGGTCGATCATTTGTTTGCGAGCCCGGTGATGATCGGATACTTCCGGGAGCTGAATTTGCCGGATCTGACCGTGGTTTCGCCGGATGCAGGCGGCGTGGAGCGAGCGCGATTTATCGCGACCAAGCTGGGTGTACCGATGGCCATCGTCGATAAACGGCGGACGGACCTGAACGTGACGGAAGTGATGAACGTGATCGGCGATGTGAGGGGACGGACGTGCCTGATCGTCGATGACATTATCGACACGGGCGGGACGCTGGTGAAGACCGTGGATACGCTGCTGGAGAAAGGAGCGACGCGGGTGTATGCGGGCGCTTCGCATCCGGTGCTTTCGGGCGAGGCGGTAGAGCGGATTGCCAACTCGCGACTCGCGCAGCTGGTGGTTACGGATTCGATTCCGCTGCGCGATGAGGCGCAGGGGTTGAAGGAGTCGGGAAAGATCAAGGTGCTTTCGGTGGCGGGCCTGCTGGGCGCGGCCATTCTGAGCATTCATATGGAGACGAGCGTTAGCTCGTTGTTTAGTTAAAAACAGGGATTAGAGGTTAGGGATCAGGGATTAGAAAACAGGACGAGAAGCTGGGGCTTAAGGCTCCGTGAGACTGCAACATTAACCGCGAACGATCGGGAGATCGCGTCGCAAAGGGAGCGGGGAGAAAATCCCGTGCCCGAAGGAAGAGGACATGACTACTCAGGAAATCGTCAGCGCAGTGCCCCGCGAGGGCAAGTTCAACAAGAATGCAGCCCGGCGCGTGCGCGCGAAGGGCAAGGTGCCGGCCGTGGTGTATGGAGCGGCGGAGCCGGCCGTAGCGGTGGAAGTGGACCCGAAGCAGATCCAGCGGATCCTGCATTCTGAAACCGGGCACAACTCGATTTTCGATCTGGAAGTTTCGGGGTCGACGGCGAAGGTGATGATCGTGGACTGGCAGTACGAGCCGATCAAGGGCAAGCTGATCCACATCGACTTCAAGCGGATCGCGCTGGATAAGCCGATTCGGGTGGAGGTGCCGATCCAGCTGACGGGAGTAGCGGTGGGCGTGAAGACCGAGGGCGGCATCATGGACCAGATGCTGCGCGAGGTGGAGATCGAGTGCCTGCCTGGCGATATTCCGAACAGCATCGCAGTGGATGTTTCGGGCCTGACCTTTGGCAAGGTGCTGCGGGTGTCCGATCTTCCGCACACCGACAAGCTGCGCTTCATCACTTCCGAGGACAAGCCGGTTGCGCACGTGATTTCCATCAAGGAAGAGGTGGTTGTGGCGCCGGAGGCCGAGGCTGCAGCGGTGGCCGAGGCTCCTGCGGAGCCGGAAGTAGTGAAGAAGGGCAAGCAGGAGACCGCGGAAGGGGCTCCAGCGGCGGCTGCTCCAGTCGCGGAGAAGAGCGAAAAGGGCGGCAAGAAGTAAGTGTCCGGGGAGGGCGGCGCGTTTCTGGTGGTGGGCCTCGGGAATCCGGGGATCGAGTACCAGTTCACGCCGCACAATGCGGGTTTTTTGGCGATCGACCGCATCGCCGATGAGCACAACGCGGAGGTAGTGAACCGCCGCTGCCGCGCGCTCACAGCCAGGATTCAAATGGCGGGCCGGGAAGTGATCCTGGCGAAGCCGGAGACCTGGATGAATCTGAGCGGGCTTGCAGTGGAGGCGCTGGTGGACGAACTGGACACCGACCTGCCGGCAAACCTGCTGGTGGTGTACGACGAGCTGGATTTGCCACTGGGGAAGTTACGAATTCGGGAGCGTGGCAGCCCGGCGGGACATAACGGAGCGCGTTCGGTTTCAGGAGGTTTGGGAACGGACGAGTGGTGGCGGATCCGGATTGGGGTTGGGCCAGAGCCAGGAGTGCAACAGGAAGCCTTTCGTCGCGGCAAGGATTATTTGCTGACCCCGATGGGCAAGAGAGATTTGACGGCGATCGACCCAGTGCTGGATCGGGTAGCGCGCGCCGTGGAGATGGTGGTGGCGAAGGGAATTTCGGCCGCCATGAATGAGTTCAACCGCCGGGAGCCGGAAGATTCCGGGAACAGTCCGGCGGAGAAGTAAAGACGGACGGAAGCGAATTTGTTGCCGGGCCCGCGGGTTCGGAAGGAAGAGAAGCAGACGATGCAACGTTTCTATGAAGTGATGTTTATCGTGCGGCCCGATGTGGCCGACGAAGATGTGGACAAGCTGATTGCCGGTCTGGAGCAGACGGTGACGGGCGGCGGCGGCAAGATCCGCTCGACGGAGAAGCTGGGGAAGCGGAAGCTGGCGTACATGGTGCGGAAATTCAACGACGGCAACTATGTGCTGCTCACCATCGACGCCGACGGCGTGCTGATCGCGGAGCTGGAGCGGCGCCTGCGCGTTTCAGAGCCGGTGATCAAGTTCATCANNATGAGGAGGAGAAGCGGCTCGCGAAGGTCCGGGCGATTCGCGCGACGAAGAAGAAGCTGAGCGCGATTCCGCCCGCTCCTCCGATTGCCGCGCCGGTTGAAGCTCCGGAAGCGGCACCGGCGCCTGCGGCACCGGCTGCCGAAACCGCGACACCGGCCAGCGCGTAACGCGTTCGGCACGATTTGGGGATTTCAGAGATTGGGCTGGCGCCGGTAGCGGCGGCTGGCCGGAGGAATGAATATGGCTGACGAAGCAACGACAACACACTCAAGGCCGGACACACCGGCTGGACGTCCATCCGGGCCAGGCGGGCGCGGCCCTGGTGGACCGGGAGGTCCCGGCGGGCGGAAATTTTTCCGTCGCAAGAAGGTCTGCAAGTTCTNNAAGTTCTGCACGGAGAAGATTGACGCCATCTCGTATCGCGATGTGCGGCTGCTGCAGGGATTTGTGGCCGAGCGCGGCAAGATTGTGCCGCGGCGGCTGACCGGCGTGTGCACCACGCACCAGCGGCGACTGTCGAAAGCGATCAAGCAGGCGCGGAATATTGCTTTGCTGCCGTTTGCGGCGAGGTTCTAGGTAGCTAAAGGCCGGTTAGCTAAGAACCGGTTAGCTAAAAAAGCGGTCAGCGATCCGAAAGCGCCCCGCTGTTTTTCAGGAGATTGTGCGATGGAAGTGATTCTCAGAGAAGATGTCTCGAACCTCGGCAACCGGGGCGATGTGGTGAAGGTCGCCGATGGATATGGCCGCAATTTTCTTCTTCCGAAAAACCTGGCAATGGAAGCCACACCAGCCAACAAGGCGGTGATCGAGCAGATGAAGGCGGCGGCGGTGCGGCGTTCCGCGAAGGAGAAATCGGAGGCGGAGCAGCTGGTGGTTCAGCTAAATGCGGTCGCGCTGGTCTTCGAGCGCAAAGTGGGCGAAGAGGACCATATTTTCGGTTCGGTGACATCGTCAGACATCGCGCAGGGACTTGCTGCCAAGGGTTTCACCATCGACCGGCGCAAGGTGCAGCTGGACGAGCCGCTGAAGTCAACCGGGGAGTTTCACGTTCCTGTGAAGCTGCACCGCGAGGTGACGGCGCACATCAGCGTGACGGTGAAGGGCGAAGAAACGGCTGCGGACCAGGCCTGAGCGGGTGTTGCAGGGCCTGGCGACTGCGCGTGGCGGGACCATACGCGTGGGGTGAGAAGATAGGAGCGTAGCCGATTCCCGGTTCTCATCCATGCTAAAGGCCATTTCTTCGCACGTTTTTCTCGATCACAGGCTGCATCCTGGGCTGTTGGACGTTTTTGCCCGCGCGGGAGCGCAGGGCGTGGAGCTGTTTGCCGCGCGCCAGCACTTCGATTACGCCAGCCGGCCTCACATCCGCGAACTGGCGGAGTGGTTCCGCGCGAATTCCACTGAGGCATTCTCGATGCACGCGCCGCTCTATTCCGATGCGGAGATGGGGCGCGGCGGCTCGCCGGCGGTGAATGTCATCCATCCGGAGAAGAGCCGCCGCATCGACGCGATGGATGAGGTGAAGCGGGCGCTTGAGGTTGCCGAGCAGATTCCCTTCCGGTTCCTGATTCTTCACCTGGGCGAGCGCGAAGACACGTGGAGTCCGCGGGCGCTGGAGCATTCCATCAGCGCGCTCGAACATCTGCGCGCGTTTGCGAGTCCGCTGGGCGTGAAGCTGCTGGTGGAGAATCTGCAGGGTGACGTGGCGAGGCCCGATCATCTGGTAGAGATTCTTTCAGCGGGGCATTTCCGAGATATTGGCGTGTGCCTCGACGTGGGCCATGCGCATCTGGGCGAGGGTGTGGCGGCGGCGCTGTCGGAGCTGAACGCGCACATTCGCTCCACGCATCTGCACGACAACAAACGGGACAAGGACACACACCTGTGGCCGGGCGACGGAACAATCAACTGGGATGAGACGCTGAGCGGGCTGAAGGCGGCTCCGCAAACCCCGGCGGGCGTGCTGGAGATTCATTACACACTGGGGGATTCCGTCGAGGCGGTGGAAGAGAAGGCGAAGCGGGCGTTCGACAAGATGGATGCGGCCAGGGAGAAGTAGAGGCTGGGAAGGTCATGGCAGACGAAAGCGCGGAAATTGTAACGGCGACGGCGACAGAAGCTCCTCTTTCGACGATTGCTCATATCGGCGAGCACGAAGGGCAGACGGTGACGCTGCACGGGTGGCTTTACAACCTGCGCGAAAGCGGAAAGCTGCTGTTTCCCATCTTTCGCGACGGGAGTGGGACGATTCAGGGCATTGTGCCGAAGGCGGCGGTGACGGCGGAAACCTTCGAGACGGTTAAGGGGCTGACACAGGAGTCGTCGGTGGTGGTGACGGGCAAGGTGCGAGCCGATAAACGTGCGCCCGGCGGTTACGAATTGGATGTGGAGCACGTTGAGGTTGTGCAGCGAGTGCCGGAGGACGATCCATTTCCCATCTCGCTGAAGGAACACGGCACCGATTTTCTGATGGAGCATCGGCACCTGTGGGTGCGAACGCCGCGCCAGGCGGCAATTTTGCGGATTCGCGCGGAAATTATCAAGGCGGCACGGGATTATCTGGACGATAACGGATTTGTGCTGACCGATCCTCCGATTCTGACGCCCGCGGCCTGCGAGGGGACGAGCACGCTGTTTCCTGTGGACTATTTCGGGGATCAGGCGTATCTGACGCAGAGCGGGCAGCTGTACATCGAGAGCACGGCGCTGGCGCTGGGGAAGGTTTATTCGTTTGGGCCGACGTTTCGCGCGGAAAAATCGAAAACGCGGCGGCACCTGACGGAGTTCTGGATGGTCGAGCCGGAGTGGGCGTTTGCCACGCTGGACGATCTGATGGGCCTGGCGGAGAACTTCATCAGCTATATCGTAGGGCAGGTTCTGACGAAACGCGCGGCGGAACTGAAGACGATCAACCGCGACACGACGAAGCTGGGAGCGGTGCGGCCGCCGTTTCCGCGGCTGCGGTACGACGAAGCGGTGAAGATGCTCAACGACGCGCACGCGAAGGGTGAGCTGGAGCAGGCGTTCGAGTACGGGAACGATTTTGGGTCGCCGGATGAGACGTATATCTCGTCGCAATTCGACCGGCCGGTGATGGTGCATCGCTATCCCGCGGCGGTGAAGGCGTTTTACATGGAGCCGGATCCGGTGGATCCGAAGTATGCGCTGTGCGTGGATGTGCTGGCGCCGGAGGGCTACGGCGAGGTCATCGGCGGCTCACAGCGTATTCATTCGTACGAGCTGCTGAAGAAGCGGATCGAGGAGCACCAGTTGCCAATCGATGCCTTCAAGTGGTATCTCGATCTGCGACGGTACGGTTCGGTTCCGCATTCGGGGTTTGGCATGGGGATTGAGCGCGCAGTGGCATGGATCTGCGGGCTGGATCACGTGCGGGAGACGATTCCTTTTGCCCGGACGCTGAATCGCATCTACCCGTAATTCTTTTATGGCAAAACCGAGTGAGACATTTGTGCAGGCCGGATCGCCGGCCTCTGTGCTTTCGCCTGCGCCCGTGTATGGCGGCGTGCAGGCGCTGCCGCCGCGCAAGATCAAAGTGATTGGCGTGCCGCTGGACCTGGGCGCGTCGCGACGCGGTGTCGACATGGGACCGTCGGCGGTGCGCGTTGCCGGGCTTGAAGCGCGGCTGGAAGCGCTGGGGCACGAGGTGCTCGACAGCGGCAACATCAGCGTGGCGATCGCAGAGACGAAGTCGTCGGGGCACCAGAGCGCGCGGTATCTGAAGGAGATCACGGACACCTGCACGCGAGCGGCGGAGATGGTGCTGAAGTCGCTGACGGAGGGGATGACGCCGGTGATTCTGGGCGGGGATCATTCGGTGGCAGCGGGGAGCGTCGCCGGCGTTGCGGAGTTTTACCGGAAGCAGAACCAGAAGATCGGGTTGATCTGGATTGATGCGCATGCGGACATGAATACGCCGGAGAGCTCGCCGAGCGGGAACGTGCATGGCATGCCGTTCGCGGCGCTGGTGGGGCTGGAGCCGGAGCCGCTGGCGAAGATTCTGGGATTCGCGCCGAAGGTGCAGCCGGAGAACGCGGTGCTGATCGGGGTACGTGACATCGATCCGGCGGAGAAGGAGAACATCCGGCGCGCGGGGATCAGCGAGGTTTACACGATGCGCGACATTGACGAGCGCGGGATGCGCGCGGTGATGGAAGAGGCTCTGCGCGCGGCGGGACGGGGAACAGCGGGGTATCACGTGTCGCTTGATATGGACTGGATCGATCCGGAGGACGCGCCGGGGGTGGGAACGCCGGTGCGGGGCGGAGCGACGTATCGGGAGGCGCATCTGGCGATGGAGATCATCGCGGACCACGGCCGGATGTTGTCACTCGAGGTGGTCGAGGTGAATCCAGTGATCGACGAACACAACCGCACGGCGGATCTGGCGGTGGAGCTGATTTCGTCGGCGTTCGGGAAGAAGATTCTGTAACAGACAGCGCTACAATTCAGAGCCGGCAGACGGCGACGGTTTCATTACTGTAGGGGCAGTCCAGGCCGTCGACGCCGGGCGCCTGCACGATGATCCAGTTGACGCCGAATTGCTGTTGCAGGCGGAGAAAATCCTGCTTTTGAAAATGCTGCCAACCGGATGCGGCCTGGGCCTGCTGTTGCCAGAGCGGGGCGAGGTCGGGAACCTGGGTGGCGACAGCTGCGTCCTTGACGGCGTCTGCGAGCTCGCTGCGCTGGGCGATGGCGCGGAAGCTGTGATAATCCTCGCCGGGAAGCTGCATGTACCAGGGATCGAGGGCAAAGTACGCGTCGACCGGCGTGTTGGTGCGCACCCACGCGAAGGCGCGCAGCCACGGATTGTGGGAGGCGACTCCGGGAAGTTCGAGGTGCTCGGTTCCCGCGAAGAGCGAGCGCTGGGCGATGAACATGCCGAAGGCGAGGGGCAAAAAGAGCGCCACCCAGCGCCAGAGGTGGTTGCGGAGGATCTTTTCGCCGATCAGGCCGCCGCCGAGAAGCGCCATGAGGATGTAGACCAGGTGCAGGTAGCGCATGGGCTGCATGGGGGTGATGCGGACGAGAGCCGGGGTGAGGAGCACAACACACGCGATGGCGAGCTGGAATGCGGCGAAGAAGGCGGCGGCGCCGGCGAGTCCAGCCATGGCCGGGCGACCGGCGCGGCGGGCATAGCGGGCCATGAGCCAGAGGATCAAGATGGGGGCGATGGCGCCCAGCCACTCGTACCAGGTCCAGCGTGCGATGAAGTAGTAGTCGCGGGTGTTGAGGGCCTGCTTCCATGCGGCTGTAGGGCCCTCGAAGATCCAGGTGGGCACGATGCCGGCGGCGACAGTTACAGCGGCGGGCTGCTCGACGAGTGGGCGCGAACGCATGCCGGCAATCGAGAGCATGACGCAGTACGAGAGGCCGAAGACGCCCATGAGGGGATGGAGCACGATGGAGGCGGCGAGAAGGACGCCGGCGAGCAGGAAGCGCCGGTCGAGGACGAGAAGAATGGCCCAGAGAATGAGGACCGTGGCGATGGCGCGCGGGTGCAGATACTGATCGAAGATATAGAGCGCGGTGCCGGCGACGGGGAGGGTGAAGAGCACGCCGACCAGAGCAACGCCGGCCCATTGTCCGGCAGGGGAGGAAAAGCAGCGGCGGGCGAGGGCCCAGCACGCCCATAACAGGAGAAAGGCCGCAAGGCACTGGCCGAGCATCTCGGAGACGGAAACGGGGATGTGGGTGAGGCGGACCCACGCGGCCATGAGCCGGTCGAAGATGCTGGCCTGCATCTCCAGGGTGAAAAGGCGAAAATCGTGGGGGTAAAGGCCGGGGTGGAGGCGGCGCTGGATGGCGGACAGGTAGACCGCGTCATCTTCGACGCCGGGATGGTACCCCTCCACGAGTAGTGCTGCTGCGCTTATGAGTGACAGCAGGATTAGATTTTTGTACTGACCGCGGCTTTTCAAGGTCGTTTGGAATCACTCCAGGACAGCGTGGATTGCAAATCGAGCGCTCGGTTCTGGATCAAGGGCGAGGAACGGGCCAACCTGCTGCGCCCGGCATATGAAGTGATTGTAGAGGACGGAAGCTGGGACGGCATCGACGAGACGGTGGCGGAAACGGTCACGTTTGCGTGCCGCGAGGCTCTGGTTATCGGCTGCGAGCGCGGGCGATTTCGACCAGGTTGAGGTTTGCAGTCTTGCGGCCCAGTGCCGCACGCACCGACTCCAGCACCCTCTCCGGAGTGATCATGCGCATGCAGACAGGATCGGTGCAGGCGGAATTCTTCTGGTTGGCGGCGGTGACGCACGGTGAGCAGGCAAGTTCCGCGGTGATCGATTCGGTATTCCCGAGGCTCCCATAAAGCCGCGGAGTTTCGGGGCCGAACAGGACGATGGAGCGAATGGGTGTGATGGCCGAGAAGTGGGCGGGGCCGCTGTCATTCGTCACAAGCACGGAGGAAATGTTGTAGAGAGCGGTGATGGCCGTAAGCGAGTGCATCCCGGCAAAACTGCGAAAGCGGGGATGATCGACCTCCTCCGCCATTTGGCGGGCTTCTTCACGCT
The DNA here is from genome assembly GCA_003131625.1 of Acidobacterium sp. Taxonomy (GTDB): domain Bacteria; phylum Acidobacteriota; class Terriglobia; order Terriglobales; family Acidobacteriaceae; genus Palsa-343. The sequence goes on from PKVY01000098.1 coordinate 22,431, forward strand.
CGCGGGCAGAGCCGGTGATGAGCACGAGCACATCGTCCCACTCCTGCACGACCATGCTGGCCAGAGCCGTGAAGCTGTCTTGTTCCCAACGCCGCTGTGGCAGCAGCTCAGAGCTGTTGGGATTGATGAGCACGATGCGGTGGTAGTCCGGCTGGTAGTCCGGATAGACCTGCCACACCAGGCTGCGCATCTGCTCTTTGGCCTCTTCGGAAACGGGCTGGATGGGGATCCGAATCTCGTCATCGGAGACCCAGGTTTTGGAATAGGGGACCTGGGGCGTGGGAGCCAGGAGCGCATTCACCAGACAAATAAAGTTCTTCGCCATGTGAATGTGGCCGTTGTAGCTGACGCGGTGAGTCAGCATTTCGCCGCGATACAACCCCTCGGCGTGGAACTTGTGGAACCCGACTCGACGACGCGCACCAGACAATCCTGTGAGCAGGCCGGAGTAGCGGGAAAAGAGTTCGAGGTCCACGACGGTGTCAATCTTCGCCTTACGCACCCAGCGCAGGAAGCGCAGCGAATCGACGGCGAGGGCGATGGGGCTGGTTTCGCGAATAGTGATGATATTGGCCTCAGGAACGGTGGGCAGCAGGCGCAGGCTTTCGGCATTCCGTTCGAAGATCAGGAAGAAAATTTCGGCGTCGAGGGCGTCCCTGGCCTTTTCCAGGGCCGGATTTGCAATCACGGTGCTTCCCATTTCCGAAAGCTCGACAAAGAGAATCCGTTGCGGCCTTTCGGGTCCGCTGGGCGTGCCGAGCAGGCGCACCAGCTGTGTACAGAGGAAGGACAGCGGTATGCCGATCCAGTAATCAATCGCCCGCATCGTTCGAAGTTTCATTCCATCAGCCCTTTTTGCTCACTTTTCGGGGACGAATCTGAATCTGTGAAACATGAGCCATTCCCGCAGGTGTGTGGTCTCTGCGGAAACGCTTATGGCAGAGGTATGCCTGCAGGTTCACGGCAATCCGGATTATAGTTCGCCGAGCCAGTTGAATCTTCAGAGACGGAGAAGCTGCGACCCGGAGATTGGTTGGCGGAGAAATTCGGTGATACCGAAAAAAGGCACGACCGAGGCCTGCCGCGGAACGGAAGTTGTGCGCGCCGCTCTGTAAGCAGCCCTGAAATGTTGGGCAGCCAGGGGCGCCTCATTGCGAAATTTCACTACGTTGTAAGACGCAGGGGCGGGTGAGTTAGTCTGCGTGCAGAGGGTTTTTATGTCTGCGCCGGTTTCCGATTCTGTCTCGTCTGCTTTTATCCATCCCTGGAATCCAGCCGGAACAGGCTCCGTCGATGCGTCAGGGCTGGAGGCGTGGGTCGAGGATCGTCTGCGCCGCCATCGGGAGGCGATTGAGCGGCTGACGGCCGCGGAGGGTCCGCGCACGATCGAGGGCACATTGCGCGCCTACGACGACGCGGTGGCCGAGCTTGCGGCGGTGGGATCGCTGACGGGGCTGGTGCACAGCGTGTATCCGGAGAAGGCGGTGCGGGATACGGCACAGGCACTGTTACAGAAAATCTCGCAGGCGGGCGTGGAGCTTTCGCTGAACCGGGATGTGTATCAGGCGCTGGACAAAATCGATGCGAGCGGGGTGGATGCGGCTACGAAGCATTATCTGGAGCGCACACTGCTGCAGTATCGCCTGGCCGGCGTGGATAAGGACGACGCGACGCGGGCGAGGATCAAGGAGCTGCAGGATCAGGCGACGCTGACCTCGCTGAGCTTTGGGCGCAATGTGCAGGAGGGCGGCAACACGGTCACGGTGGAGAATGCAGCGGAATTGGAAGGGCTGCCGGCGGATTTCCTGGAGGCGCACCAGCCGGGAGAAGACGGAACGATCACGCTGACCACAGATTTTCCGGATTATCTGCCAGTGCTGACGTTCGCACGGTCTTCGGATTTGCGGCGCCGGATGTTTCTCGCCTACAACACGCGCGCCTATCCTGCGAACCGGCAGCTGCTGTTGGATCTGTTGCGCATCCGGCAGGAGATTGCGACGATTCTGGGCTTCGCTCACTGGGCCGATCTGGCGACAGCGGATCAGATGATGGAGTCGGCCGCGAACATGCAGGCGTTTCTCGACGATCTGGATCACGCGAGCAAGGGCGGGGCGCAGAAGGAATACGCGATGATCCTCGAGTTTGCGCAGTCGCGGGAGCTGGGACTGAGCCAGATCGATGCCGCGAGCCGCGCGTACTGGGTGGAGCAGTACCGGCGGTCTGCGTTTGACTTCGATTCGCAGGCGGTGCGGCCGTATTTTCCGTATACGCGCGTCGAGCCGGGCGTGCTGGCGACCGCGGAGAAGCTGTTCCAGGTGAATTTCCGGCGGATTGAGAATCCGGATGTGTGGCATCCGTCGGTGAGCGCGTGGGAAGTTTGGGATGGGACGGAGCTCGCCGGGCGTTTTTATCTCGACATGCATCCGCGCGAGGGCAAGGACAAATGGTTTTCGGCGCATCCGCTGATTCCGGGCATTCGGGATCGGCAGCTGCCGGAAGCGGCGCTGATCTGCAATTTTCCCGAGCCGAAGGAAGGCAATCCGGGACTGCTGCAGTATTCCGACGTGGTGACGTTCTTTCATGAATTCGGGCACCTGATGCATGCGCTGCTGGGCGGACGGCAGGCGTGGGCCGGGATCAGCGGGATCGCCACGGAAGGCGATTTTGTCGAAGTGCCGTCGCAAATGCTGGAGGAATTCTTCCGCGATCCCCGGCTGCTGGCGAGCTTTGCGCTGCACTACGAGACGGACAAGCCGATCCCGGCAGAGTTGGTGCTGCGCATGAATCGCGCGGGTGCGTTTGGGCGGGCAGACTGGGTGCGGAGCCAGCTTTTCTACACCACATATTCGCTGGAGACGCACAGGCTGGATCCGGCGACGCTCGATCCGGACGCGCTGTTCCGCAGGCTGTATGAGCGGTTCCTGCCGTACGAGTGGATCGATGGCAATCGCATGTATGCGAGCTTCACCCACCTGACCGGGTACTCGTCGAACTACTATACGTATCTCTACGACAAGGTGATCGCGCTGGATTTCTTTGCGCAGTTTCCGCGGCATGCGCTGTTGGATTCTCCGGCGGCGATGCGGTATCGCAGGACGGTGCTGGAGCCGGGCGGGTCGATGCCGGGCAAGGAAATTGTGCAGCGATTCCTGGGACGGAGCCAGTCGAGCGAGGCGTTCACGGAGTGGATCGGCGAGGAGTTCCAGGCGATGAGCGCTGCAACCGCATGAGCCGACCGGACGCGCGTCGGAGCCGGTTCGCAACCGATCAGATAAGCTGAATCGCGGAACAAGGTGGAGTGTGTTGATGGCGCGAAGAACGTGGTTGCTGGCGCTGTTGTTCGTTGGTCTGCTCGGTGGTGCGCAGGCCCAGCAGGCGGTTATCACCGTCGATCACGGGCCGAATGCGGAGGCGCAGCAGAGTAAGCATTACGTGGTTCTGGTTTCGCTCGATGGGTTCCGCTACGACTACGCGAAGAAGTATGGAGCGAAGCATTTGCTGGGCATCGCGGCGCGGGGCGCCAGCGTGCCGGAGGGGATGATTCCGGCGTATCCATCGCTGACGTTTCCGAACCATTACACGCTGGTGACGGGACTGTATCCCGAGCATCACGGCATTGTTGGGAATTCGTTTTACGATCCGGCGCGCAAGGAGCGGTATTCGTACACCGATCCTAAGACGAACGCGGACGGCTCCTGGTACGGCGGCACGCCGCTGTGGTCGCTGGCGGAGAAGCAAGGAATGCGCAGCGCTTGTTTCTTCTGGCCGGGTTCGGAAGCCGAAATTGCCGGCGAGCGACCGACGTATTATTTGCATTTCGACAATCAGTTTCCGGACGAGAAGCGCATCGATCAGGTGATCGCGTGGCTGAAGCTGCCGGCGGAACAGCGGCCGCACTTCATCACGCTGTACTACTCGAACGTCGACCACGCAGGTCATGAGTATGGTCCGGACGCGCCGCAGACCGCGGAGGCTGTGAAGCACGTCGACGAACTGATGGGAACGCTGGAAGAAGATCTGAAGGCGCTGCATCTGCCGGTGGATCTGGTCATTGTTTCGGATCATGGGATGGAGAAGATTCAGGGCGGCTGGATCGATCTGGATAAGTACGCGCCGCTCGGCGATCTGGTCACGGTGGGACAGTACCTGTATGCGCCAACGGAAGAGGCAGCGAACGCGGCGTATCAGAAGCTGAAGGCGGCGGATGCGGCGTTTATGGTTTATCGGCGGGCGAATGTGCCGGCGGAGCTGCACTTCAATGGCAATCCGCGCGAGGGTGATCCGATCATTGTTGCGCGCGGGCCGTATGCGATTCGGGCGCATGCGCCGCCGCCAGATCATGAGGACAAGGCGCCGACGGTGGGAAATCATGGGTTCGACCCCTTCATGATGCCGGATATGAAGGCGGTGTTTTATGCGGAGGGGCCGGACATTCGCGCGGGCGTGAAGCTGAAGTCTTTCGAGAACGTGAATGTGTATCCGCTGCTGGTGAAATTGCTCGGGCTGGATTCACCACCGGTGGATGGCAGTCTCGGCGTGCTGGCGGGCGTGTTGACGGCGCAGGCGGCTCAGTGATGCTGGGTGCTGAGCGGCGGCTCTGAAGATCAGCCGCTGAAGAAGCCCTGCGTGGATGGAGCCATCTGCGGTTCTCCACGGAGGAACGTCTCGATCACTTCGTGTTTCGCCGAAAGTACGGCGATATCGGCGGAGCGCCCGGGTGCGAGGATTCCGATTTCGGAGTCAAGTCCGGCCATGCGTGCGGGATTCCGCGTTGCCAGGGGAACGGTCGCGGTAAAGCCGGCGCCCGTGAACTCCGCAAAGTTGCGGACGGCGCGGTCCAGGGTGAGAGTGCTCCCGGCGAGCGTGTCTTCTCCGATGATGGCGCGGCCATTCTTTACGCGGACTTCGAGCTCGCCCAGCTGGTAGGTGCCATCGGGCATGCCGGTGCCTGCCATCGCATCGGTGATGAGCAGGGCGCGTTCCGGTCCCTTCGCCTTCCAGAAGAGGCGAACGATGGTGGGGTCGACGTGCAGGCTGTCGCAGATGATTTCGGCGAAGAGGTTGTCGTTGGTGAGCACTTCGCCGATCAGGCCTGCATCGCGGTGGTCGAAGCGGCGCATGGCGTTGAAGGTGTGGGTTGCGGTGACGGCTCCGGCGAGAACGCCGCGGCGAGCGGCCGCGGCATCGGCATCGCTGTGGCCGAGGCTCACGCGGACGCCAAGTTTCGTGGCCTGGACGATCGTCTCTTCGGCTCCGGGCAGTTCGGGAGCGATGGTCATGACGAGGATGTTGCCTTCGGAAGCCTGCCACATGCGGTCGAAAAGGTCGACGGACGGCGCGAGGAGCTGGCTTTCCGCGTGGGCTCCGCGCTTGTGCGGCGAGAGGAACGGACCTTCGAGATGGATGCCGACTGGACGAGCGCCATCGAGCGGCGCGTCCATGAGTTTGGCGAGGCCGCTGAGCGAGTGCAGAAGAGAATCGAGCGGCGCGGTGACAGTGGTCGCGCAGTAGGCGCCGACGCCGTGGCGGGCCAGGAAGGCGCCGATGTGGTTCAGTGCGGAGTCTGTCGCCTCCATGACGTCGTGACCGCCGGATCCGTGGATGTGCACGTCGAAGAGTGCGGGAATCAGGGTCGCGTCGAGCAACTCGACGTGCTGTCCGGCTGGCAGCTCGCTGTGGGGTCGCGAGGCGATGGTGGCGATGACGCCGTCTTCGATTACGACGATGGGGTGCTCGACGACGTGATCCGGCGTGAGGAGACGACTCGCTGTGAGGACCGTTCGCACAGAACAGAGTATAGCGAGCGCGTTAGTTTGGAGAATTTGGAGACGGGTTCGATGATGGAGCGGGAACGGCGACGCCAGGAGCCTTGCGCGAATGCGGCGCGATGCGGGCGCGTCCAGGACTGGATCGGCGCGTGGATCGGCCGCGCGAGCCCTGGCCTGCGGGAACGGGCGCAGTCGCTGGCGCGGCAGGATGAACCGCCGAGGCGGCTCCGATGCCGTTGCCGGGCAGAACCAGCACGGGTGGCGCGACAACCTGTCCGGGCTTGATCGTGCGGGAATGCACGACAGAGCCGGCGACGATGACGAATCCCAGAAGACATGCGGTGACCAGGCCGAGCGCGCGCGCTGGAACAGGATGCCGTCGTCCGAAGCGGGTAAGAGGCAAGAGCCGTGGTGGAGCGGCTTCCAGCTTGACGCGTTCGGAAGCCAGACGGGTAAGGATGCGGCCTTCGAGGCCCGCTGTGGGCGTGACTGCGCCTACGCTGCGAAGCGCGGCGTCAATGGTGGCGGTAGTGCGAGGATCGGCTCCGGAATCCATAGGGTTGTTCATCCTGTCGGCGGTCATCGCGTTATCCCTTCATTCTCGAGCAGAACAGCGAGCTCTTTGCGGGCGCGAAAGATGCGCGAGCGGATGGAAGATTCGGTCGTGCCGAGTGCGGCGGCAATTTCAGCGGTAGTCAGCTCGTCGACCGCGGAGAGAAGCAGCGCTTCGCGCTCGCGGGTTGGCAGACGGTCAATCAGACCGAGGATGCGGTTGCGCTCCTGCGACGAAATAGCCGAGTCGTCTGCGGGGCGATCGCTGGAAGGCAGGGCGCGCGCGTGGTCGGCGATGTCTTCGCCTTCGGGACGCGTTTTGGCGCGGCGTTTCTTGTCGAGGACGATGTTCCAGACGATGCGGACCAGCCAGACGCGATAATCGCGGATTTCGCCGAGGCGAGACTCGTGGCGGAGCACGCGCAGGAAGGTTTCCTGCACGGCGTCCTCGGCTTCGGCGGCGTTGCGCGTGACAGAAAAAGCGACGCGGTACAGCGCGGTCGAGTACTCGGCCACCAACGCGGCGATCGTCTGGGTCGTGCTCACAGTCGTTTGATGAGCAGGCGCGACCCAGGAGGCGAGCTGGCCTTCAAAGCAACTCATCCTTGTTGATCCTGGCTCCTTCCGCCGGGTTGATCCGGCTCGAGGAAAATACGTCTGCCCTAAAGACGGAGGATACGCTGTTTTCGCTCACGGTTTGGCAGGAGCCGAGGATCAGAAGGCGATGGGCCGGTTGATCCTGCGAAGTTCATCGTGGCGTCGGGACACATCCACAACTACGAGCGAGCCGAAGTGGATGGCGTGACGTATCTGGTTTCGGGCGGTGGCGGCGCGCATCCTTATGAAGTGGATCGGATGCCGCAGGACCAATACCAGGCGACCGACGTCCCCAATTTCCATTACATTGTGTTTCACCTCGACGGCAAGCAGCTGAAGGCGACGATGGTCCGGCTCGGGGTGCCGATTGCGACGCCATCCGAGTGGCAGGCACGCGACTCGTTCGTGATTCCGGCAAAATAAGGCATGCAGCGGCAGCGCTGGTTCGAGATTCACGACCAACCATGGTTTCCGGCGTTTCTCCGCGACCTGACAACCGAGGCGCTGGAGGCGGTGTGGAACTCGAATCGGACGTATGTGCCGGTTGCCGGGCGGCTGCGGGATGCGGTGCGTCGATCGGGCGCGAACCGCATCGTGGATCTGTGTTCGGGCGGCGGCGGACCGTGGACCGGGCTATTCGACGAGGTCGCCGACGGTGAGCCGATCACGCTGTGCATGACGGATTTCTATCCGAATGCACGCACGCTGTGCCGGACTGCTGGAGGCGCGGTGACGGCGTGGAAGAAATCCGTCGATGCGCGGCACGTACCGGCGGAACTGCGCGGGTTCCGGACGATCTTTTCCTCCTTTCATCACTTCGATCCCGAAGCAGCGCGAGCGATGCTGGCCGATGCGTTCGAGCAGCGGCAAGGGATCGGCATCTTCGAAGGCGCGACGCGCGGCGCGTGGACGATGCTTGCGGTGACGGCTGTTCCCTTCCTCGGATTTCGGGAAGCAGTTCGGGCACGACCGGTTCGCTGGGATCGCGTTCTTTGGAGCTGCGTGGTCCCGGTGGTTCCGGCGGTGCTGTGGATCGACGGGCTGCTGTCGTGTTTNNCGCTCGACGATTTGCGGGAGCTGACGGCTGGATTGTCGGCTCCGGATTACGAGTGGCAGATCGGCGACGAGCGTGGTGGACGGGTGCCGATCCGGTATTTGATTGGGACGCCGACGGGCAGGCGGTAGCCGGTAGCCCGCAGCGAGTAGCTGGAGCCTAGAGCCCGGAGCCTCCCCCC
>PKVY01000137.1:0-105480 GCA_003131625.1 Acidobacterium sp.
GGAGTTCACCCTTAACCGCTGTCCTCTCTTGCACGCCGGACAGATGATGACTCCTGACAGGGAATCCTGTTGCGGAGACGTGTCCCGGCGCGATCCCTGAAAACTAACTGCGGAGCAGGTCCATGACAAACGCGTGGATTCTCGCGGCTTTGTGGGTAGGGTTGGCGCTGGTGGCCACGTTGCCGACAACGCTGATTTTGCACCTGGAAGACGAAATCGCCGTTCTAAGAAACTGGGGAACGGAAGAACAGAACCCGATAACACAGAGAGCATAAAAGGAGGAGGATTGCAGAAATACCTGCTCATCGCGCTGGGCGGCGCACTGGGCTCGATTGCCCGATACTGGGTCGGCGCCACGGTGACGAATCGACTGGGAACGAGGTTCCCCTATGGAACGCTGGTGATCAATCTCACCGCGTGTGTGATCATCGGATTTGCGCTGACGTTTCTGGGCAAGCGGGCTGGGATGAGTTCCGCATGGCGCTACCTGGTTCCGGTGGGATTCGTGGGAGCCTACAGTACGTTCTCCACCTATGAGTGGGAGACGCTGTCGCTGTTGCAGACGGGCGGGTTCCCAACGGCGGCGCTTTATGCATTCGGCAGCCTGATTCTGGGACTGGCCGCGGTGTGGTGCGGCATGCTGGCCGCGGAGTTTCTGTCGTGAAAGCGCGTGAGAAGGAGAATCTATGCTGACCACCGGAAAGGCGCTGAAGGTTTCGATCACGGTGAGCGAAGGATCGAGGTATCACGGAGCGTCGGCCTATGCGAGCATCCTCGACTTCCTTTTCTATCGCGGCGTGAGCGGCGCGACGGTTCTGAAAGGGATTGCCGGATTCGGCGCGGATCACCATCTGCACTCGTCGAGCGTGGTGGAGGTGTCGGACAAGCTGCCCATCCGCATTGAGTTTGTCGAGACGCGAGAGAAGGTAAATGAGCTGCTGGGAAAGCTGGAGGAGATGGCCGGCACGGGGCTGATCGAAGTGCAGGAAACCTCGGTGGCCAAAGCTCCGCAGCTTTCGAAGCAGAAGAAGCCAGCTCCGGAGCACATGAAGATGGAGGGCAAGGCGCGGCTGATGCGGATCTACGTAGGCGAGTCGGACCGCTGGCAGGATAAGCCGCTGCACGAGGCTCTGGTGCACGCGATGCGCGCCAACGATATCGCCGGCGTGACCGTGTATCGGGGCCTCCTCGGTTACGGGGCGCATCGGCGCGTGCACAAAGACAGGCCGCTGCACCTTTCGAAGGACGCATCGATTATGCTGTCGGCGATCGATACGGAGGACAAGCTGAAGGCATTTCTGCCGGTCGTGGACCAGATGGTGCAGGAAGGGCTGGTGGTATTGTCGGACGTGGACATCGTGAAGTATTCCTGGCGCGCGACAGACCAGGAAGCCGCGCCCCCGGTTGGCGGAGCCAACGGTCTGTGACGGAGATCGGACGATGAAGGAACAGTTCGAGGCTCGGCTGCTGCGCATCTATTTCGGCGAAAGCGACAAGTGGCAGGGCAAGCCGCTGCACGAGGCGATCCTGGCGAAGTGCCTGGAGCTGGGGATGGCGAACGCCGTCGTGTATCGAGGCGTTGAGGGCTACGGAAGCAGCACCCGGATTCATCGCGCCAGCCTCTGGAGGCTGTCGCGAGACGCTCCGATAATGGTGAGCATCATCGACACCGAGGCGCAGATTGGCAAGCTGATTCCCTCCCTGGACGCGATGGTCGGCGAGGGGCTGATCGTGATGTCGAAAGTGGACGTGACGCGCTACACGCGTGCCGAGAGCGCGTGAGCCTCGGCGAACTGCTGGCCTATTCCGAACGCAGCGCCCGCATCGGATCGACTGAGGCCGCGCGACGAGCAGGCACATAGCAGGCCAGCAGTGCGACGCACATGAGGACGACGATGACGCCGATCATGGTCAGCGGATCCCAGGGACGAACCCCGTAGATGATCGAGGATTTTTCCACGGAGATGCTGGCCATGAGGCGCGTGACGATCAGAGCTGCGACCGTGCCTGCGCCCACGCCGATGCCGGCCAGGGTGGCGCCCCGTTTCAGCACCCACGCCAAAACATTGCCGCGGTCGGCGCCGAGCGCCATGCGGATCGCCATTTCCTGCGTGCGCTGGCTGACGAGGTAAGAGATGACGCCGTAGAGGCCCACACTGGCGAGCAGAAGAGCCAGGGCCGCGAATGCGCCCAGCAGGATCATGGAGAAGCGGCGCGCGGCCAGCGTGTCGGCGATGACGGCGTCCATGGTTTGGGCTCCGTACGCTACCTGCTGCAGGTTCATCTGGCGCAGAGCGCTTTGAATATCCGGAAAAATCGTGTCGGCATGGTTGGCGCGGATGACGATATCGGAGGTGAATCCTGATGCGGGAATGCCATCTCCGCCATTGACCTGTGCGTACGAACGATAGATCTGCGCGTGCAGTGGGAAGCCGGCATCGTTGTCGAGGCCCCATTGCATGATGTGCCCAACCACGCCGACGACGGTCGCCTTCTGGTCAGGATCGGAAAGGTTAAGAATTTGTCCGAGAGGGTTCGCGTCGCCGAAGAACTGGTGAGCAAAGTCTTCATCGATCACAGCAACCGGCGGAGATTTCTCGCGATCAGCGTCGGTGACGAAGCGGCCGCGTACGAGGGCGATGCGCATGACCTTCAAATAATCCGGCTCAATCATGTAACGCAGAGCCCAGTGCATGTCGTTTTCGTCGGAGGGTTTTGGCTCGTTCTGTAGCCAGAAAAGCTCCTCGTCGTCGTCGCCGGTCATGGGGACGGAGCCGTCGACAAACGAAACCGCGCTGATCCCGGAAACGCCTGCAATGCGGCGATCGACTTCATGAACCCAGGCAATCGCACCCTCGGGCGTTGCGGTCGCCGGTGAGTACGGCACCGACAGGCTGAACCGGAGAATGCCCTTCGGCTGAAAGCCGGGATCGGTGCGGGAGAGCGCAACCAGGCTGCGGATCATCAGTCCGGCGCCGGCGAGCAGGATGAGAGCAGCGGCCATTTCGAAGATGACGAGCCAGTCCTGCGCGCGATGGCGCGTGCCACTGGCGCCGCGGCCGCCTTCCCTCAGCGTGTTCTGTGGCTGCTGAGCGGAGACTCTCCATGCTGGAAGCATGCCGAAGAAGATACCCACCGCGAAGGAGAGGAGAAAGGTAAAGCAAAGAACGAGTGGGCTGAGATGGATTTGCGAGGCGCGCGGCAGCGCAGCGGGGGCAAGCTTGAGGGCGGCGCCGGTTCCCCATGCGGCGAGCGCGAGGCCGAATGCGCCCCCGGCCAGAGCAAGGAGCGTGCTTTCGGTGAGCAGCTGCCGGATGATGCGCGTGCGGCCGGCGCCGAGGGCGAGACGAACGGCGAATTCCTGAGCGCGAGCGTTAGAGCGAGCCAGCATGAGGTTGGCGACGTTGACGCAGGCGATGAGAAGGACGAAGCCGACTGCCCCTAAAAGCACCAGGAGGATCGGCTGAACGGAGCCGACGATCGCCTCGCGCAGAGGCCTGATACTGGCGCTCAGGCCGTGGTCGTCCTCAGGGTAGACGGCGGCGAGATGGCGGGAGACCGTGTCCATATCGGCGCGGGCCTGGGCGAGGGTGACGCCGGGTTTCAGTCGCGCAACGCCGTGGATGCCGAGGCCTGCGCCGCGGATTGTGAGGGCCGTGTTAGGCCACTGGCCGATGGGGAGGTAGATATCTTCGGCTCTGAAGGGGCCGAGGCGAAGATCGAAAGTCCGGGGAATAACGCCGACAATCGTGAAGCTGCGACCGTCGAGGATCAGGGAACGGCCGAGGACATGGGGATCGGAGCCGAATTTGCGGGCCCAGAAGCCCTGGCCGATGATGACAATGGGGCCGCGGCCGATTTCATCCTCGCCGGAAGCAAAGAGCCTGCCCAAAACCGGGCTGACGCCGAGCACAGAGAGAATATCGGAGGAGACGTAGTTGCCGTGGACGCGTTCGTTGTCGCCCGTGCCGGTGAGGAGAAAACCGCGGGACCGAAAGATGGCGAGCGCGGTGAAGCTCCGGTTGTCGCGCTGCCAGTCGCGGAAGTTGGGATAAGAGACGGAGCCGGTCTCGAAATTCGGTTTGGCGGCATCGACGGCGACGAGTTCTTCGGGATGGGGCAAAGCGATGGGGTGCAGCAGCACGGTGTTCACGATGGAGAACAGCGCGGTGTTGACGCCGATGCCCAGCGCTAGCGTGATGACCACGACCGCTGTAAATCCGGGCGATTTGCGCAGCTGGCGCAGTGCGAAGCGGAGGTCCTGCAGCAGGTATTCGAACCAGGGCAGCGTGTTCCGTTCCCGCATCGTCTGTTGCGTCTGCTCCATGCCGCCAAGTTGAATGAGCGCCCGACGACGAGCCTCTTCACGAGTCATCCCGGCGCGGAGATTGTCCTCCATGTGCATCTGGAGATGGCTCTCCAGCTCGGCGGCGATTTCGTGGTTCGCGCGCCGCGCGCCGAACAGGCCACCAAGGCGAATCCACATCGCTCGAAGGGTGCGCATCAAGCCTCCTCAGCCGGAGAGAGAAAGCGCGCTACGATGGCGGTCGCCTGCTCCCAGTTGCGCGCTTCGCGCTCCAGCTGTTTCCTGCCAGCGCGCGTGAGCCGGTAGAACTTTGCCTTGCGGTTGTTGTCCGAGGTGCCCCACTCCGACTCGATTGCGCCTTCCTGCTCGAGTTTCAGAAGTGCGGGATAAAGCGTGCCGTAATTCAGAGCCAGCCGATTGCCGCTGGTCTGCTCGATGCGCCGCGCGATGCCGTACCCGTGCTGCGGACCCATACTTTCCAGCGTTTTCAGTACCATCAGGGCTAGGGTGCCCTGCCAGACATCGGTTTTGTCTCCCATAGACGCTCCTCTTGGTAGGCCATATGTAACACGATGATCTATGGGAAAGCAATAGGGCAAATGAAGAAAATTTGGGACACCGGTATTTCGCCTGGCGGTACAGAAACAAATCCGGAGCGCGACATTGGGCAGGAAATTCTGCAACCATACACATCGTGCCGTAAAGGCAGGTTCCGATGATGAAGATGAGGTGGATGGTGTTTCGGACTAACGCGTTCTCTCCAGTGGTGTACTGTGCGGCTGCAATGTCGCTGGTTGCCAGCCTGCCCGCCGCGGCTCACGCGCAGCAGGCGCCGTGGTCGCAGCGCATGGCAGACACGACGATCAAGCGGTGGCCGGAGGGCCACTTCGCCCCCGCAGGCGCGCCGTGGCACTGGAATTACGAACTGGGCACCTTACTCGAAGGAATGGACGCGGCCTGGTACGGCTCGGCGAATGGCGATTATTTTCGCTACGTGAAGAAATCTGTCGATCAGTTTGTTGGCGCCGACGGATCGATCTCGACCTATGACGCAAACGAGAATTCGCTGGACAACGTCCTGATGGGACGGCTGCTGCTGCTGCTCTACGGCGTGACGCAGGACAAGCGCTATTACAAAGCCGCGACGACGCTGCGGCAGCAGCTCGCCCAGCAGCCGAGGAATGCTTCGGGCGGATTTTGGCACAAGAAGATCTATCCGAACCAGATGTGGCTGGATGGCCTTTATATGGCTGAGCCGTTTTATGCGGAATACGCGGCGGAGTTTCAGGAGCCGCAGGACTTCGCGGAGATCACGCGGCAGTTCGTGCTGATCGATCGGCACACGCGCGATGCAAAGACGGGGCTGCTGTATCACGGCTGGGACGAGACGAAACAGCAGCCGTGGGCGAATCCGGAAACCGGCGATTCGCCGAGTCTCTGGGCGCGTGGCATGGGCTGGTACCTGATGGCGCTGGTGGATACGCTGTCGTGGTATCCGGAGCATGATCCGGGAAGGGCGGAGCTGTTGGCGATTCTGCAGCGAACGGCCGCCGCGGTGGTGCGCTATCAGGATGGCGAGAGCGGGCTATGGTATCAGGTGCTGGATAAACCAGGCGCAAAGGGGAATTATTTCGAGTCGTCAGCATCGTGCATGTTTACGTATGCGCTGGCGAAGGGAGTGCGGCTGGGATACTTGCCGCGCGCCTACGAACAGAACGCAGAGCGCGGCTGGCGTGGGATTCAGGCGCACTTTGTGCAGACCGCGGCCGACGGGAGCGTCACGCTGACCGGGACCGTGAAGGTTGCGGGGCTGGGCGGCGCCGACCATCGCGACGGAAGCTATGCGTACTACACGTCCACGCCGGTGGTGAGCAACGATCCCAAAGGGGTGGGCGCCTTTCTGCTGGCTGCGAGCGAGATGGAGATGAGCGGCGCAACCTCTGGATTGGGGGAGACCGTTCTGTTGGACGCCTGGTACAACAGCCAAACGCGCACGAATGCGGCGGGGCAGACGGAGCTCTTCCACTACAAGTGGGACGATTTTGCCAATTCCGGGTTTTCGCTGTTCGGCCATATCTGGCGCAGCCGCGGCGTGGAGACGAAAACGCTGACCACTGCTCCCACGGTGGAGAAGTTGCGCGGTGCACAGTTCTACATTATCGCTTCGCCGGACAATCCGTCGAAGACTCCCAACCCGCATTACATGACGGCCGATGATGCGGACCAGATCGCGCAATGGGTGCGCGGTGGTGGCGTGCTGGTGATGATGGAGAACGATCCCGACAACGCGGATATTCCGCATATGGATTTGCTGGCTGACAAGTTTGGTCTGCACTTCAACAACGTGCTGGTGCATCACGTCATCGACGACAACTTCGCCATGGGGCGCATCGACCTGACCGTCGTGCCGGCGCCATTCAAGCGTCCACACGTTTTGTATATGAAGGACACCTGTTCCCTGACGCTGTCGCAGGACGCGGTTCCGGTGTTGCGCTACAACGGCGACCTGCTGATGGCCATGACAAGGTACGGGAAAGGGATGGTGTTCGCGGTGACCGATCCGTGGCTCTACAACGAGTACACTGACGGCCGCAAATTGCCGGCAGACTACGACAACTTCGCCGCAGGGAGCGAGCTGGTCCAGTGGCTGATTGATCAGCGCACGCACCTCCCACGCTAAAAGAAATACGCAGCCGGCCAGGACGAACCGGCTGCGTTGTTGCGGGCTTCGCGACTCAGCCCTCGGAAGGGTGAAGAACCCGAAAGGTGTTTCCGCCGCTCGACCAGACCAGCACCAGCGCATCCTGACCTTTAGGAACGCTGGAGAGCTGCTGGGCTACGTCAGACGCGGTGGGCGTCGCCTTGCGGTTAACGGAGACGATGATGTCGCCACGCTGCAGGCCGGCATCGTCCGCGGGGCTGCCGGAGCGGACGTTCTGGATGACCGCGCCGTGCACGCCTTCCGGCGCCTCGATCTGCTGCCGCACATCCGGCGTCAGGTCCGCCAGGCCAAGGCCCCAGCGACCTTTGCCGTTGCCGTTCTGCGCGACCACCTGCTCATGACCGCCGTTGACCGACTCCAGGGTAACCGGCAGGTCGAGCGTCTTACCGTCACGCATCACTTGCAGATGAATCGTGTCGCCCGGCTGCTTCTGGCTGGTTTCCATCTGCAGTTCGCCTGCGTCAGACACCGGCTTGCCATCGAACGCAACGATAACGTCGCCGGTATTCAGGCCCGCCTTGCTGCCGGGCGAGTCCGGCGTCACGTCAGACACAACCGCGCCGACAGCCTTCTTCACGTCGAAGAACTTCGCGCTGTCGGGCGTGACGTCTTCGATCGAGATGCCGATGTAACCGTGGTTCACCTTGCCGTCGCGGATCAGGGCGTTCACGGTGGGCTCAGCGATTTTTGTCGGAATGGCAAAACCCATACCGGAAAACGCGCCGGTGGGCGAATAGAGGAAGGTGTTGATGCCGATCAGCTCGCCGCGCGCATCGACGAGCGCGCCGCCGGAGTTGCCGGGGTTGATGGCCGCGTCGGTCTGGATGAACTCACCGGGCTTGCGGCGATCGGAATCCGGATTCGGGCGATCGAGCGCGCTGATGATGCCGCGCGTGACGCTGAAGCGGAAGCCGTAAGGATTGCCGAAGGCCAGCACCAGCTGACCCGGTTCGAGCTTCGCCGAGTCGCCCCACGGAATGCTGGGGAAACCGTGGCCGTCGATCTTGATGACCGCGAGGTCTGTGGTCGGATCGGCGCCAATCAGCTTTGCCGGATAGATGTCGCGGTTGCTCATGGTCACACTGATGTTCACGGCGCCCGCGACCACGTGGTTGTTGGTCACGATGTAGCCATCGGGCGAGATGATGACGCCGCTGCCCAGGCCGTGTTCAAACGAGGGTCCCTGCTGCCGCTGCATTGGCCCCTGGAAGAACTGCCCGAAGGGCGAGCCGGGGCCGAAGAACTGCTGAGACTGTTGCTGCTGCTGCTGTTGCTGTTGGGGCTGGTCCTGATCCTGGCCCTCGTCCCCATCCTCGGCCACCTGATGCTCGTTCACCCTGGCCGTGACGTTGACGTTGACCACTGCCGGCCGAACGCGCGCCGTGAGCGCTTCCATGGCCTGATCCATCGACAACAGCGGGCTGACGCTGCTCTCGTCCATGGGACCGGCTGCCGGAGCCGCCGCAATAGCGGTACGCGCGAAGGTCCACGCCCCCGCCGTTACCAGAGCTCCGGCGACGATGGCGGGAATCACCATACGCCGCGTGAGCAACGATTTCATTTTTCCGAGGTTCATTGTTTCTCCTGTTCGTGAACTAACGAATTAGTTGTTACTGATAAAAATTTTTGAGCTAGATCGACTGCGAAGTCGATCCGGCTTGCTGTGGCACAACCAGCACGATGCGCAGGATCTGTATCGGTGTTCCGGTAGTTGGGTCGATCACCTGGAACACCTGGATTTGCAGTGCAGGGTCTTCCCTGCCCGCAAACTGCTGCGCCAGTGTGGTTGCTGAATCTGCTCTTACCGTCCGAAGCTGGGCAGAGCCTGGAATGCTGCCGCTGGATTCCACGGTCTCGAAGACGACCAGCGCCGGCGCAAGCATGTTCTGTTCCGTCGTGTCAGATACGGCGAGCCGAGCCATCACATAAGGACTCTTTGGCGCGGTGGATCTATGTGCCGCAACCTGGCGGATCGGTGACGCGGGCAGCGACGAGCTCCGTTTCGGAGCGGTCTTTCTCAGCAGCGAAGGCTCTTGCGCCGGATGAAAGCTTGCGGGAACTAGGGCCGAGGCTGGCAAGCGAACGCTGTCATCCACCACGACCTGGGCGGCGGAGATGGAACGCATCGGAACAAAGTCGACGAGACGCGGTGTGCAAAGCGCGACTCCGGCGCATGCGAGGGACAAGGATGCGGCGACCGCGATCGCGGCACGTCCGACGCGTGTGGTTGCCGCCGGGCCAACGCGCAGAATGCGGGCGATGCGCACAGAAGCATCGCGGGCGCGGGCGACCGCGGCCTGGGCCATCGCCCACCCACGCCGCTCACAACCCTTCTCGATCAGATCGATCAGGCATCCGGCGTAGGCGCGTGGATTGCCCGTCGCGGCCACCACCGCATCGTCGCAGGCCATTTCGCGTTCGAGCGAAAGGCGCGCATCGATCCACCAGACCGCGGGATGAAAGAACAGAATGGCGCGGACGGTCTTTTGGAGGAGGTTGGTCCAGTCGTCATGGCGACGCAAGTGCGCGAGTTCATGGATCAGAATCGGCCTGAGCTCGTCCGCAGTCAGATCGCGCAGCGTCCATGCAGGGAGCACGATAGCGGGGTTGCGGAATCCCAGGGCCGCCGGGACGCGGGCCTTCTCTGAGACGAGCAGACGGATCGGCCGACTGTTCTCGGCGAGCAACTCCTGGAGCACCGGGTCGATTTCGGAGACAGGAATTTCAGCGCAGCTCCTGCGAATCTGCCGCACCTGCCAGACACCGGCGATTACGCGGGCCAGCGCCACAGCCGCTACGGCGATCCAGAGAACGAAGAAGGCGACCGCCCAGAATGCGGGGAGAGTGAATTCGGGATGAGCGTGAGGGATCACAAGCGGAAGATCCTGCTGCGCCGATCCGAGCCCGCTCAAAATCGGCAACCCCACCACGCCCGCGAGCGCGAACAGCCAAACAGCATAGCGCGTACCGGCGTTTTGCCGGCCCATCAGGCGCAGCAGCAGCCATGCGCACAGCGCGATCAGGATGCCCTCGGGCAGCGAGTTCAGCACCCGTCCCACCGCAAGCTGGGCGAAGGCCGTCATCGCGTCTCACCCCGGGTGCTGAGTTTTCTGTCGGCGGGCATCTTTTCTTCCCTCGGGCCAGGAGCGTCGTCTTCGCTGCGCTCCAGCATCTTCCGCAGGCGCGCCAGCTCCTTCGCATCAATTCCACGGTCTTCCAGAATATTGAGCACCAAATCCTCATGGGAGTTGCGGAAGAAACGACTCACCAGGTGGCGGATCTCTGAGCGACTCGCCTCATCCTCGGCGACCAGCGGCCTGTAAACGTGGGCCCGGCCGTCCTTCGAGTGCTCCACCCACCCCTTGCGCTCGAGGATGCGGATGGTGGTGAGAATGGTGTTGTAGGCGAAGACTGGATGGGCCGGGAGAACATCCAGAATATGTTGCACCGTGCCAGGGCCCTTTTGCCACAGCACCTGCATGATGCGCAGCTCGGCTTCGGTCAGGGTCTGGGATGTCTTGCGCGGCACGGTCGGAATCCCCTTCATCTCATTCGACGCACGAGGTCGCCGAAAGTAACTAATAAATTAGTTTTTATCGCAAAGTTTCGGGATTTGGCAAGCGCGGCGCTGATTTTTGCGGAGATTCCGAGTCGCAGCTGTGAGTTACAGAGATGCCGCCGCTGTCGCCTCATCCTTATGAAGACCGGCGTATTTGCCGATGCCCACCATGGTGAAGACCTTTTGAAAGTGCGGTGTGAGCCCGAACACGGCGACTTTCTGACCGGTTTTGTCGGCTTCCATCAGTATCTGGATGATGAGAGCGATGCCGCTGGAGTTGATGTAGTCCACTTTCGAGAAGTCCAGCAGCACGGGACCGCTGCCGCTGACCGTTTGCCAGGCGCCCAGGACCGGCTCCTTCGATGCGCTGGAGATGTCGCCGCTGAAGCGGAGCACGGCGATGGATGCACCGTTCGGGCCGGAAGTACGGTCGATGGTGGCTCTGGTCTCGGCCTGCACTATTCGTTCTCCTTATCCAGCCGGATCACCAGCCGTACGTAGCTGCCGTTGCCTTTGCTGTCGCGGACCCATTCCGCCTCGTCGACGAGAGCCTGGATGAGGAACATCCCCATGCCGCGAGGATCTTCTTCGCCGTGAACCTTGCGATCGATGTCCGGCTTATGCGGCGGCCTGGAAATGCCCGCGCCATTATCCATGACCTTGACTTCGAGCTCATCCGCGCGGGTGGACAGGATGACGCCGACGGAAAGTTTCTCGTTCAGCTGGTTTCCATGCTCGATGGCGTTGATGCAGGCTTCCGCAACCGCCGTCTTCAGGTCCTCGATGCGTTCGTCGGAAAAACCTTTGAGCCTGGCGACGCTGGCGGCGGTGGCCATAGCGACTTTTTCAAACCCCAGCCGCGATGGTATCCGCACCTCCACCGACGTACCGTTGGTTTCGACCATCGGAATCTCCCGCTAAGCCCGCATCCGCATCAGAGCCAGCGCGGTCATATCGTCGTCCTGCGACTCATTTCCCGCAAAGCCGCGTAGCTCCTGCCACAGCGTATCGAGGATAGCAGCACACTCCGGCGAGTTGCACTTAAGAAATGAAGCCAGCAGGCGTTCCGCACCAAATTCTTCGTCACCCTGAAAAACCTCGGTGAGGCCATCGGTATAGAAGAGCAGCCGCGATCCCGGAGGGAAGTCCGTGATCTCCGACTTGTATTCCACAATGGGCAGAATCCCGATGGGCGTGGCACTGGCCTTCAGCTCGTGCGTCGTTCCGTCGGGACGAACCAGGAAACCCGGGTTGTGTCCGGCGTTGACGACTTCCAGCCGGTGCGCCCTGGGATCGAGCTTCAGAAAGATGCCGGTCACGTAGCGATTGCGTGCTTCGTCTCCTTCGGCGCAATGCTGGCGATTGAGCCGCGAGACGAGCTCGGCCAGCGGCAGGCCCGCGCCGACGCTGGCACGGAACGCGGAGCGAAATGCGGTGCTCACAATCGCCGAAGCCAGGCCCTTGCCGGCCACATCGGCGACGGCCATCACCTGCACACCGTCCGGCAGGCTGATGATGTCCACGCAGTCCCCGCCCACTTCGTAACAGGCGCTGTAACGAACCGCGACGGAGTAGCCCTCGATGGCAGGCATTTGCTGCGGCACCAGGCTGCGCTGGATCGCGCGCGCGGCATGGAGGTCCTGCTGGACACGGGCCCACTCCACACTGCGCTCATAGTAGCGGGCGTTTTCGACCGCGACCCCGGCCTGCAGCGCGATGCGCTCCAGAAAATCCTCTTCATAAATCGTGAGCGGCCGGCCTTCCGGCGTGGCCACCACCATCTCGGTCAGATGATGCCCTTCCTTGTCGTGCAGGGGGAAGCGGAAGCAGCCCGTCCAGGGTTCGGCAGGCATCTCTCCATAGCTCATCCGCGGTTCGGTCGTCAGAGCACCGGGCAGCTCCAGCTCGCGCACGACGATACGCAGGACCGTGGACAGGACTTCGTCGAGCCGGATAGTGGAGTGCACCTGCCTGGAGGTTTCGAGCAGAGCCTGGAGCCGGACGATCTCCTGCTGCAGGTCGAGGGTTTCCACGGATGGCGCGGAATGGATCGGGCTGGCCATGGCAATCGCTCGCCGGGGCGCTGGAGAGGAGTTTTGCCCGCGGGAGTTGGTTCACTGTAGCACAGGAGCAACAGGACGCTGAAGAGCGTATGGCGTCCGTTAGCGACGGCTCCGGGATTGAGAACGCCTTCGCATCGGAGCGATTTGGCGAGTGTAGAAGGCCCGGGAAAGATCAGCGGCTTGCGGACGGGCCTGGTTCAAGAGCAGATCCGTTCTGAGACGATTGCCCGATGACGAAGTTGCGCATGTATCCGGGGGGATCGGCCGAGATTTTCACCTGCACATTGCCGTTCGCATCGCAGGTGTACATCTCGCGCACTGTGAGATTGCTCTGGCCATTGAGCCGCTGCACTGGATAGGCCGACAAATCCGAGTGGCTCTGCAATTGCGGATCGAAGGGAAAGCGGATCTGCTCCCAGTTCGTGATCTCACCCAGCGGCTGTCCGCGCTCGTCGAGCTTCGAGCACTCGAGATAGCGGAAGTGTCCGACGTTGTGCGCGGGATGGTAAACGCGCTCGCTCGAGAGAACAGGTTCGCCGGGCTGAGGCAGCCGCGATCCGCGGGGAAAGATGAGGTCGAAGACGATGGTCCCGCCGGAGTCGCCCTCGCGCCAGATGCCGAAGTTCTGATTGAACTGCTCGCGCAGCCCGCCGGCCTGGGCGGAAGCACGGATCGCCAGTCCCACTGCGCTCGCCGATCGCATGTAGGCCGAACGACGAACCTTGCGGCCGAAAGTCTCGCGCAGAATGCGCGCCACCGGGGGCAATTCCGATCCGCCACCGGTGACGTAAAGAGTGTCCAGGGGAAGGCCGGGATGTGCGGAGAGCAAACTCTCCACAACCTCGCGCGTGGATTCGACCAGTGGCCGGCATCGGTCGTAGTACTTGTCCACTGGAATCGTAACTTGTGCCCAGCCGGGACGAACGCGCTCAAGGTCGACGCTCACCTTGCGGGTGTTAGGATTCAGCGACTCTTTTTTCTCCCGGCATTCTTCCAGCAGATGGTGCCGTTCGGCTGGAGTGAGTTCGGCGTCATGACCGGCTGATTCGAGAGCAAGGTCAGCGAGAATCTGATCGAAGTCATCGCCGCCAAGATTCGGAATGCCGTCGGAAGTTTCCACCGTCTGTTCGTTTTCTCCCAGGGTCACGAGAGAAACATCGAAGGTGCCGCCGCCCATGTCATACACCAGCAGCCCGCTCCCAACGCGGCTGCGGCGCTCGGCGCCGTCGCGCCAGGCATACTCGATCGCTGCGGCAGAGGGCTCGTTCATCAACCCCAGCACGGAGAAACCCGCGCTCTGCGCCGCTTCCTCGGTGAGAAAGCGTTGATTGCTGTTGGCATTGGCTGGAACGCCCAGAACCACTTCGAGCGGCTCGTTGGTTTGCGCTCGGAGATTCGAATGCTCCAGCAGCTGGATCCGCAGTGCGGTCATCATCTCCGCCAGCAGCAGCCGCAGCGGCAGAGCCTGGCCACCAGCATGAAGCTCGGTGTGCAGGCCGGCGCTGCGCAGGCAGCGCTTCAGCGACCGCATGATGGTCCAGCTATCGTCTTCCTGGGCCGCAATCGCCTGCCATCCGTAGAGCCGCGTGTCGCCTTTGACTGCCACAACAGGAGGAAACCAGTCGCACGCCTGGCCGTCAGGCTTTTCGAAATTCACCAGGGGGAAGTTGCCACGATCGACAGAAGCGACCACCACACGCGTCGTTCCGAAGTCGATACCAATTCTCATTACCTTCAGTTTACGACGAAGCGAAGGCGCCGGTTTGCGTGGAAAACCCAGCCGCAAAAACTGCCGCGGCGATCCGCATGGTAGCGTTTCTAACGGATCACTTTGATCCTTCGTCCGATGCGAATCCTTTACGGCGCTACGATTTTTCTCGGAGCTTTTCTGCTCTTCGCCGTCGAGCCCATGGCGGCCAAACAACTGCTGCCCGCGCTCGGCGGGTCGTCCGCCGTCTGGATCACCTGTCTCGTGTTCTTCCAGACCGCTCTGCTGCTCGGATATCTCTACGCGCACTGGCTGAGCCGGCGCACGGCGGCGCGCATGGCGGTGGTCCTGCACATCTCCATGCTCGTGCTGGCGGTGAGTGTGCTTGTGTTTGTCTC
The DNA here is from genome assembly GCA_003131625.1 of Acidobacterium sp. Taxonomy (GTDB): domain Bacteria; phylum Acidobacteriota; class Terriglobia; order Terriglobales; family Acidobacteriaceae; genus Palsa-343. Next base: position 14,757 of record PKVY01000137.1, read on the forward strand.
TCAACCGAATCTGAGCGCGGCCGCTGAGCATCCGCTGACTGCAATCTTTCAGGCACTCACGCTGACCATCGGGTTGCCGTTCCTGCTGCTCGCATCGACCAGTCCTCTGCTGCAACTGTGGCTGGCGCGGCAGCAGCGGAGCGCTGTGCCGTGGAAACTGTTTGCCCTGTCGAATGCGGGATCGCTGTTGGCTCTGGTGCTGTACCCCACGCTGATCGAGCCGCACCTTTCGCTGGTTGTGCAGCGCAAAGCCTGGGGTTGCGGATTCGGAATCTATGCTGTGCTTTGCACTGTGATCGCGTGGCGGCCACGACAGACGGAAGGCGCCGGTACCCCGGAACCGCAGTCTGCTGCGGGAGTGACGCGGAGTTCCTTGCGGGCGAGGCTGCTCTGGTTCCTGCTGCCGGCCGGAGCGGCGATGCAATTGTGCGCCGTCACCAGCCATCTGAGCCAGAATATTGCGGCCATCCCGCTCTTGTGGGTGCTGCCGCTGGGTATTTATCTGCTGACGTTTATCGTTGCGTTTGAAGTTCCTGGCTTTTATCGGCGATGGCTGATGGTGCGACTGCTGGCGCTGGGACTTGCCGCGCTGGCTTACATGCTGTCGCAAACCGATGCGACCTGGCCGATCCAGTTCAGCATTGGCTTCTTCCTCATCGAACTTTTCTTCGCCTGTCTCTTCTGTCATGCGGAGACGTACGCACTGCGGCCTGCTCACCCCTCCGAATCGACGCTGTTCTATTTGCTCATCGCCGCGGGTGGAGCGGCGGGGACCATCTTCATCGGAATCGGCTGCCCGCTGCTCTTCGACGCGAATTACGACGTGGCGATCGCGTTCCTGGCGACCGCTGCGCTGGCTCTGGTCGTCACCTGGCAGAACGGATGGCCCCAGCGGCTGCTGTGGTCGGTGGGAACCGCTCTTCTGCTGGCGCTGGTTATCATGCTGCACATCGTTTATGCGCGCAGCACTCTGGTGGAGGAAAGGAATTTCTATGGCGCGCTGCGGGTGCGGGAGTCGCATGTTCCACCACAGGCCGAGACCGTGCGCACCCTGCTGCATGGCACCATCGAGCACGGCACGCAGTGGTTCGCCCCGCAGTTTCGACGCAACCCAACGACTTACTACGCGACGGATTCGGGAGTGGGCCTGGCGCTTCGCTTCTGTTGCGACGATCGGCCCCGCAACATTGGCGTGGTCGGCCTGGGCGCCGGAACCCTGGCGGCTTACGGGAAGCCCGACGATCAGATGCGATTCTACGAGATCAACCCGGCCATCCGCCCCATCGCGGAAAATCTGTTCACGTACCTGCGTGAATCAGGTGCGCAGATTTCCTTCGCCGACGGCGACGCGAGGATTTCCCTCACGCGCGAGGCTCCGCAGAATTTCGATGTGCTGGTGATCGATGCTTTTTCCGGCGACGCGATCCCGATCCACCTGCTCACCACGCAGGCCATGCGTGTTTATCTACGGCAGTTGGCGCCCGGTGGGGTTCTGGCGTTTCATGTCTCGAACCAGTATCTGGATCTGCCGCCGGAGATTGCCGCGCTCGCCGCCGCCTCGGACATGGAAGCCCGCGTTGTCGACACGCCGCCGCAGGAAGCTCGCGGTGAATACCGGGCAACGTGGGTGCTGGTGACCAACAACTCTGCTTTTCTCGCGGAACCGCAAGTGGCGGCATTCGCGCGAGCAATTCACGCGAGGGCCGATCTGCGGGCGTGGACCGACGACTATTCGAGCCTGCTGCCGATTCTTCAGTGGCGGGTTCCCAGTCGGAACTAGCCGAAAATCCCTTGCGAATTCATGGCTAAGCGGCACTGCTCGACATTTCCTTAAGGGGGTCTGGGGCAGTGCCATAGACGGTGAAATGAGCAGATTTTTGTTCATTTCGATCAATTTTGTGGCTAAAAATGCAAAATTGTGGTTAGATTATGGCCACGTCCGTTCCTTCTCGGAACTCGATGTCGGCCAGAGGCTGTGACAAATCCAGCAATTTTCCTCGAACTCAGGGAAACAGACTTCAGGCAATGAAAAAGGGGGAGAACCCTATGACGACCAATTTGAGGCGGCTAGTTTGGGGATGCGCGCTGAGCATGTGCATGTGCGTCCCTGCGGCAATGGCGCAAAATGTGACCGGCTCCATCACCGGTGAGGTCACCGATCCGAGCGGAGCAGTGGTTTCGGGCGCCCAGGTGGTGGCGCATAACCTGGACACAGGGGTCGACACTGCGGCGACCTCCAACGCCGACGGCGTTTATCGCATCGACTTCCTGCCGGCCGGACACTACCAGGTGACGGTGACGGCGTCCGGGTTCAGCAAGACGACGCTCCCCGAGTTCTCGCTGGAAGCGGTCGAGACCCCGACACTCAATGTCACGCTCCAGGTTGGAGCGGCCACGACGACGGTGAATGTATCGGGCAGCGCGCCCATTCTGAACACGAGCGACCCGACCATCAGTTCCACATTTACCGCGAACACGATTTCGAATTTTCCGCTCAACGGCCTCGACTTTTCCGCAGTCACTCTGTACGAGCCGGGTGTCGTCGATACGGCCGGCACCTCGGGCCCTACTCAAATTGAGCGCAGCAATTATTTCGTCGATACCCCGAACATGAACGGCAATCGTGCCCAGGCGAACAACTACACGCTGGACGGCATCGACATCAATGAGACGTTCAATAACCTGATTGCCTACAGCCCCGCCCCGGACGCGTTGCAGGAAATGAAAGTGCTGACCGCGAATGCACCCGCCGCATTCGGGAATGTGAATGGCGGCGGGGTGGTCAGCATTCTGAAAAGCGGGACCAACCGCTTTCATGGCTCAGCGTACGGCTACGTGCAGGACTACCGGCTGGACGCCAATTCGTGGACCAATAACGAGGCGGTACCGCAGCTGCCGATTAACCCGTTTTCGCAGGCTCAGTTTGGCGGCAGCTTCGGTGGACCGATCAAACGCGACAAGTTGTTCTTCTTTGTCGACTATCTCGGATCGCGCTATCACAGAGGAGGCACAGGCTCGGCGAGCGTATTTACGTCGGCTATGCGCGGCGGCGATTTCTCCGTGCTGCTGGGCGGTTCCAATCCGATTCAGCTCTACGACCCGGAGAATGGCTTCGCGCCGTATGCCGGCAACAAGGGAGTACCGATCGTCAATTCGGTCGCGAAGTTTCTGTTTGCCAATCCGACTTTCTATCCGCTGCCGAATGCGGCGCCGACGGATGGGATCGTCAACAACAACTACCAGGGGCCGACTCGCAATTACAAGGCCAATAACCAGGGCGACATCAAGATTGAGTACGATCCGCGCGGCGCGGACAAGATTACGGGCTTTTATTCCATGTCGACGGCGTATGACGGATCGACGGCGGTGCTGCCTATTGAGTTCCCCGGCGTGAATCTGTTCCCGACGAAGGTGGTCGGCGCAAACTGGGTGCATACGTTCTCGGCGAATCTGATTAACTCTGCCCGCATCGGCTTTACGCGTACCGACTGGAACACCGGCTTGCCGCAGGATCCGACCGGGAAGTTCGGAACCGGTGGCAACGCCAAAGTGGGCATCACCTTCCCCAACCAGTCTTACAATGGCTTCTCGTTCCAGGGCATCAACGGCGGCATCACCGGCGTCGGCACACCCGCTTTCGATGGCGGCCTCATCGACAACACCTACAGCTATATGGATGACGTGACGTGGCAGCGCGGACTGCACACGCTGAGCTTCGGCGTTGAGGCCATCCGGTACGAAAACAACTATCCCACCAGCAACAACAACGGGTATCTGGGATCGCTGAATTACAACGGCGCGTTCACCAGCAATCCTTCGTTGCCCAACGCGGGCGGATACGGAGGCGGAGACTTCGTGCTCGATCGTGTGAGCGGAGCCGCCGTGACCCTGAGCAGCGTAAACGTGGGGCAGCGCCAGTGGCGTGCAGCCGGCTACGCCCAGGATGACTACAAGATTCGCCCGCACCTGACTCTGAACGTCGGCGTGCGTTACGAATACGACGAGCCATGGATTGAGGAGAACGACAAGACGGGCAACATCGACCTGAACACCGGACAGATTATCTACGCGGGCCATGTCCCAACCGGCGCGCCTTCCGGATCGGGCGTCTGCAGCAATCTCGGCTGCTACCAGCCCAATTACCGGCAGATTATGCCGCGGCTTGGCTTCGAATATCAGGCAATGGACCGCCTGGTAGTTCGCGGCGGCTACGGAGCCACCAGCTTCTACGAAGGCAATTCCTCAAACCAGCGGTTGACGTCGATCACGCCCTTCATTCAGGCGGTCAACGTGAATGTGGTCGCTCCCACGCCGGGTAATCCTGGGAGCCCGCGCACCGCGGAACAGGGCTTTGCCGGCGGCAGCGTGGCCTACGGCGGCACCTTTAACGTCTACCCGCAAAATATTCAGCCGGCGTACATACAGGAGTGGAACCTGACCCTCGAATATGCTCTAACCCACACAGCATCGCTGCAGGCGGGATACCTCGGAGAGTCAGGCCAGCACATTGAGGACTACGGGAACGTCAATCAGTATCTGGTGAATGGCGACCCGACCTCCGCGCCGTTTTACAACAACCAGTATCTCGGCATTAACGCGATTGACCCCTCGGTGAGCATCGGATCGAATTCTCTGCTCATTACCGAATCGCGGGCCAAGATGAACTTCAACGCCCTGGAATCGACGCTGCGCGAGCGCCTTAACCATGGTCTTGAGTTTTCAGTGAACTACACCTACAGCAAGGCGATGACCAACAGCCTCGGCAACTACGCGCTGAACGTCAATGGGTTCGGCGGCGCCTTCCAGAACTATTACAACGCGGCAGCCGACTACGGTCCGGCCGGCTACGACGTGAAACATAACCTGTCTTTCACCGGCGTGTATGCGCTTCCGTTCGGACGCGGGCGGGACTACTTCGCCGGCGCCAACCGGGCGCTCGATGAGGTCATCGGCGGCTGGAAGATTTCAACGGCGGGCGTGGCGTGGTCCGGATTCCCGGAGACGCTGAACGGGCCGGGTAACAACTCAAACAGCTACGGCAATTCGCGGCCGAATCAGTACCGGCCGCTGAAAATCGTCGATCGCAGCCTGACGAACTGGTTCGGCACGGACCCCTCGGCCACTCCCTGCACGCAGGCGGGCGTGGACAACGGCGTGTGTGCGTATGGAGTACCGGCGCCCAACGCGTTCGGCACGGCTCGCAACGGCACCGTGCGCGGCCCCGGCTTCACCAATGCGGACCTGTCGGCCTTCAAAGACTTCCGCACGTACCACGAGCAGGCGATCGGATTTCGCTTCGATGCCTTCAACGCGTTCAATATCGTCAGTTATGGGAACCCGGACACCGGCGTCACCGACTCCACTTTCGGGCAGATTGCTCCGCTTGGCCAGATCCGTTCAACGGAGCGGCGTTTGCAGTTCTCCCTGCACTACGCGTTCTAGCGGGACGGCTGCCGCGAGAGCCAGCGGCAGCCGCATTCGCTCGACCGGGCACGGTTCGGTTCAGCCAGTGGTATAACGGCGCGTGGAAGCTGGGGCGATGGGACAATGGGATTCAGACCGTATGCAAGTTGAAATATGCGTCGATTCGGTGGAATCGGCGATCGCCGCGGAGCGCGGCGGGGCACAGCGCGTAGAACTCTGCGGCGATCTGCTGGAAGGAGGCACCACTCCTTCCTCTGGCCTGATTGCCCTGGTTCGCCGCCGCATCGGGATCGGCATGTTTGTGATGATTCGCCCCCGCGGCGGAGACTTCTCCTATACCGACCACGAATTCGAGGTGATGCAGCAGGACATCCGGAACGCGCGCGAACTGGGCGCGGATGGCATCATCCTGGGAGTGCTGGATGAGCATGCGCACGTCGACGTGCCCCGAACCCGGCATCTGGTGGAGCTGGCGCAACCTTTGCCGGTGACGTTTCATCGCGCTATCGACATGACCCCGGATCCGCGAGCGGCTCTGGAGGACGTGGTTGAAACCGGGGCCGCGCGCGTCCTCACATCCGGAGGAGCCGCGAAGGTAACGGAGGGTCTATCCGTGGTGACCTGTATGGTGCAGGCCGCGAAAGATCGCATCCAGGTCATGCCCGGCGGCGGCATCACGCCCGAAACCATTGTGAGCGTCGCCGAGGCGACCGGGGCGACCGAATTCCACGCCAGTCTGAGAACCGTGCAGACCAGCCCGGTGGAATATCGCAGGCAGGATGTGCAGATGGGCGAGATTCGCGATCGTGAGTATCTGCGTTTTGTAGTGGAGGAGGAGAGCGTACGCGCCCTTTCGCTGGCACTGCAACGCATGGTTGAAGAACGATCGGCCGCCGGGCCTCGCTGAAGGGTCCGACGGCTTGAGTAAAAAGCGTGACGCACGCCGGGTTTCAGCGATAATGGTTCGGCAATCCCATGTCACTGAAAACTGAGCAAAGGGCAAAGAAGATCCTGCAGGTCCTTCTGCAGCACGGCAACGCCTCGGTCGACGAACTGGTGAGCTCTCTGGGCGCGTCGGCTCCCAGCGTTCGCCGCGACCTTGCGCGGCTGGAAGAACGCAATCTCGTCCATCGCACCCACGGCGGCGCGCGGCTCGCGGGCCAGATGCAGTACGAGCCGTTTCGCTTTGATTCATCGTTTCATGTGCGCGAATCCCGTTTCGCCGAAGAAAAACGCCGCATCGGGATGGCCGCGGCGGAGCTGATCCGGGAGCACGACACGGTGGGATTTACCGCCGGTACGACACCGACTCAGGTGGCGCGCTGCATCCGGCACCGCAATTCGATCCACATCATCACCAACGCTGTGAACATCGCGATGGAGCTCAGTAATCAGCCGGCTCTCAACGTGACGCTGACCGGAGGAACGATGCGCTGGGCAGGCGCATTCTCACTCACCGGGCCCACCGCCATCGAGATGCTGAGCGGCGTTTTCATGGACAAGACCTTCATCGGCGCCTGCGGCGTAGACGCGCAGCGTGGCGTAACGACCATCGAGCCGGACGAGGCTGCCGTCTTCCGCGCCATGGTTCGTCAGGCGAAACAGGTGATCGTCGTCGCCGATTCGAGCAAAATTGGCATGGTGAGCCCTGCGCTTATCTGCGCCGCCAACGAAATCGATGTCCTGGTGACCGATTCCGGAATTTCCGCGGATGCGTTGGAGGCCTTCAAAGCGAACGACATTGAGGTGTGTGCGGTATGAGCTCGATCAAATCTCTGGTCTGGCTGTTCCTCGTTGCACTCCTGCCTCCGGCCTTCGCCGCCAGTCATCCGGTTGCGCTGTTCTATTTGGATAGCGACCCGAGGTCGATCCGCGATTTTTTCGCGCACTCCTCGCAGATCGATCTCCTGGTTCCCACCTGGTACCAGGTGGATGAGAACGGCCTCGTGACCGGCGCGCCGGAACCCGCCGTGCTGGCCGAGGCTCAGAGCGAAAAATTGCCGGTCATGCCCATCGTTGCGCTCTTCAACAAGAGGAGCTTCCACCTGCTGGCGACGAGCGCCACAGCGCAGGCCCAGATGAATGCGGCGCTCATTCGCGAGTGCAAGCTGCATGGCTATGCCGGTTTCCAGTTCGACCTCGAGAACATTGAATGGACCGATCGCGACGCGCTTTCGGCGATGGTGAAAACCACAGCGGATGCGCTGCACGGCGCTGGCCTGCAACTGAGCATCGCCACAGTTCCCAACGCCCCCGGATATCCCGGGACCAGCGGCTTCGCAAAATGGATCTACACCGACTGGCGTGGCGCGTACGATCTTGCGGCAATCGGAAAAGCTGTCGATCTGCTTTGTCTGATGACGTACGACCAGAACACGCGCTGGACCACGCCGGGCCCCGTCGCTGGCTGGCAATGGACCGTCGACAACCTCAACTACGCGCTGCAGGTGGTGCCGAAGGAGAAGCTTTCGCTCGGCATTCCTCTCTACGGCTATCACTGGTACACGGGCGCGCCGACCCTAACGCCGGCCGTACGCGAAGGGGAACTGCCCATCGAGAAACCAAATCCCACGGCGGATTACATCAGCGCCGTGGATGCGCTGCAGCTCGCTCACGACTGGAACGGGAAGATCCAGTGGGACGACGAGGATCACTCCGCGTGGTTCTACTTTTATCGCGACCAGATGCGCGAATGGATTTTCTATACGGATCTGCGTACGTTTCGGGATCGCTATGATCTGGCGCAGCGCAATGGGCTCGAGGGCTTCTGCTCCTGGGTGCTCGGCGAAGAAGATCCGGCGATCTGGACGTTCCTCCCGAAGCGACAACAATAGCCGGCGGATTGCGGACGAGCGCAACCCGTCGCAGCAAGCATCACCTCCAACGGAAGAAATGAATCGCATGCGGTATTTTCTCGGCGTGGATGCCGGCGGCACAAAGACCGAGTTTGTCCTGGGCGACGACAGCCGCGAGCTGGCTCGCGTGCGCACAGGCACGATCAAGAGGATGAAGGCCGATGCCGCAACGGCGGAGGCGAATCTGCAGACGGCGCTGCGGGAGCTTCAGACGGCAACGGCAATCCCCATCGCGTCGATCACACGCTGCTGTATCGGCACTGCGGGCGACACCGTCCCTCTCGTCGTGAACTGGCTGCGCGAGGCCTTTGCACGCCACGTTGGAGGGGAGTTGGTCATCGTGGGCGACGTGGAGATTGCGCTCGACTCGGTCTTCTTCGGGGGACGCGGCGTCCTGGTTCTCGCGGGAACGGGCTCCAACGTGGCCGGCCGCTCGGCTACGGGCAGAATCGTCACAGCGGGGGGATGGGGCCCGGCCCTCGCCGATCAGGGTTCAGGGCACTTTCTCGGACTCGAAGCGCTGCGTCGCGGCTTTCTCGCCATCGATCAGCAACGCCCCACGAGCCTGCTGAACGATGCGCAGGCTTTCTGGAAGCTTGGCTCGCTGGCCGAGTTGATCGAATTCGCCAACACCAATCCTGCGCCGGAATTCTCGCGTCTGGCGCCGCTGGTGATCGCCGCCGCCGAGCAGGGCGACGTCGTAGCTCAGGAAGTCGCCGCGCAGGGAGGAGTCGATCTGGCTGCACTGGCTGGGCTGGTTATCGAGCGCGTTCGCAGCCTCGAAGCAAACGCCGCATCAGCTTTCGACGTTCCCGCCGTAGCTCTGGCCGGCAGCATCCTCGAACGAGCCGTGCCCGTGCGCAATGCCCTGATTGCGGAACTGTGCAAACGCTATCCAGGAATTGAGGTCAGGGATGCTCCCGCCGATCCGCCTGCGGGCGCCTTGTGGGCCGCACGCCAAACGGCTCGGCCCGTACAAAGCGCGCTGGAGATCGAATGAGACAGCGTTCTCGCAACGGGCTTCTGGCAATCGCGCTCGCCTCTCTGTGCGGCACGTTTTCGGCGCGTGCGCAGAACTTCGCTGAGATCAAACCCACCCCGCAGCAGGTCGAGTGGCAGGATCTTGAGTTCGGCGTCATTCTTCACTTCTCCACCAACACATTTCTGGACCGCGAATGGGGCGACGGCACCGCCAGCCCCGCCGTCTTCAACCCCACGCAATTCGACCCGGACCAGTGGATGCAGGCCATTCGCGCGGCAGGCGCGAAGTATGTGATCCTCGTCGCCAAACATCACGATGGATTCTGCCTCTGGCCCACTGCGCAGACGGACTACAGCGTCAAAGCGAGTCCGTGGCAAAACGGCAAGGGCGACGTGGTAGGAGATGTTGCACGCGCTGCCCGGAAGTACGGACTGAAATTCGGCATTTACCTTTCGCCCTGGGATCGCCACGATCCGCGATACGGCGATGCTGCTGCGTACGACCGCTACTACAACGCAGAACTCGAAGAGTTGGCGCAGAACTACGGCGACCTTGTCGAATTTTGGCTCGACGGCGCCGGCAGCGCCGGCCATGTCTACAATTTCAAGCAGATCATCGAGACGCTGCGCACGTACCAGCCCAACACCATCGTCTTCGCCGATACCGCGCTGTTCGAATACGGTGACGCGCGCTGGGTGGGCAACGAGGCGGGCCGTGTGCCGTACGAGAACTGGAACGTGATCGATCGCCACGGCTATCTGCGCTGGCGCCCGGTGGAGGCGGACACGCCGCTGCGCGCGGGCCACTGGTTCTGGCATCCGAACGATGAAGCGTCTCTCAAAAGCCTCGATGAGCTCCTCACCACCTGGGACGAAACCGTTGGCCGCGGCGCACAGTTGATGCTTGGCCTCGCGCCCGATCGCCGCGGTCTGCTGCCGGAGAGCGACGTCGCCCGTCTCGAGGAATTCGGTCAGGCCCTGCGCGAGCGCTACGACCACAACATGGCGATAGCACATGCGCCGGCTCCGGCCGATGTTGCCGCAGCTCTCGATGGCGACCCGGACACTTTCTGGTCCGCTCCGGCGGGTTCGCACCATGCAGTCATCGAGGTCCGCTTCGACAAGCCCGTCACGTTCAACCGCGCGTTGACGATGGAGTGGCTCAATGACGGCCAGAGGATCGAGAAATATTCCATCGACGTGTGGACCGGAAGCTCCTGGAAGTCCATCGCCGCCGCGCACGCTATCGGTCATGAGAAGATCGATATCTTCCCCACGGTGACGGCCAGCCGGGTTCGCCTCAACATTCTGTCCAGCACCGATGGCGCGGCCATTCGCGAATTTCAGCTCTACAACGTTCAGCCTTCCGGAGGACGATGAGCAGGTGACCAAACCCTCGGCCGGTCGGCTCCCGTTTCTGCTTTGCCTCTGCATCGCGCTGCCTGCGGCTCATGCGGCTGCCGGTTCATCGCGTCCGCCGCTGATCCCACAGCCGCGCGAGTTTACCGGGCGCGACAATCTTTCGCTGGCCGCCGGCGTGCGCGTCATTGTGCCCGCGGGCAACGTTGAAGACCGCTTCGCAGCCGACGATCTGAAGAATGAACTGAAGGCACGCGGCATTCATCTGCGTGAGTCCGCCCCAGCCGTGCGCATTTATCTGATGCGCGACGAGTCCGTCCTGGCGCGCCAGATTCTGCAGCGCGAGGCGCTGCAGCTCGACGAAGCCATGCGGCCGGAAGGCTACATACTCGTGACGGGCAAGCACGATGCCTTCGTCATCGCCCACACCGCGGCCGGAGTTTTTTATGGAGCGCAAACACTGAAGCAGTTGGTCCAGACGGGCAAGGGCGAGCCTGTTCTGACCGGCGCGGCAATCCGCGATTGGCCAGCCATGCGCTGGCGCGGGGTTCACGACGACCTGTCGCGCGGCCCGATTCCGACGCTGGAATTTCAGAAGAAGCAGATCCGTACCTTCGCTGCGTACAAGCTCAACGTTTACTCGCCTTACTTCGAGAACACCATGGAGTACACCTCGAATCCGCTGCCGGCGCTGCCTGGAGGATCGATCTCCGCAGGAGATGCGCGGGTTCTGGTGGAGTACGCGCAGAAATATCACGTCACGATCATTCCCGAGCAGGAAGCGTTCGGGCACCTGCATAAGGTCCTCACATGGCAGCGGTACGCGTCGCTGGCGGAGATTCCGAACGGCGCCGTCCTGGCGCCAGGGCAGCCCGGATCGATGCAGCTCATCACGCAGTGGTTCGATGAGCTTGCGAAAGTCTATCCCGGGCCCTTTCTGCACATCGGTGCCGACGAAACCTTTGAGCTGGGTCAGGGACAGACCGCCAGCGACGTGCAAGAGCGCGGCCTGGGCGCGGTCTACATCGACTTCCTCTCCGGCATTCATGAGGCGCTCGCGCCGCTTCATCGCCGGCTCCTCTTTTGGGGAGACGTGGCCATGAACAGCCCGGCTCTGGTGCCAAAACTGCCGCACGACATGATCGCCGTGGCGTGGCAATATGATCCCGAACCGCAGGGCTTTCATCGCTGGCTCGATCCCTACACGAAGGCCGGCATGGAAACCTGGGTTGCGCCCGGCGTGAACAACTGGAACCGTGTGTGGCCGGACTTCGACCTGGCTCTGCGCAACATCCAGGGGTTCGTCGCCGATGGGCAAAGCGCCGGAAGCACCGGCATGCTGAACACAATCTGGGACGACGATGGCGAAGGGTTGTTCCTTGAGGACTGGTACGGGGTTCTGTTTGGCGCGGCCGCATCGTGGCAAGTTGGAAGCACAGACATCGCGCGGTTCCAGCAGGACTACGGCGCCGTCTTCCACGACGACGCGACCGGGGACATCGACGAGGCGCAGCGGGCGCTGATCGCCGCGCATCAGGCGCTCGCAGGCACCGGCCTTGGCGATGCGCGCGATGCATTTTTCTGGGTCGACCCCTGGAGTCCCGAGGGCCAGCAGATCGCGGCGAAGATTCGCCCCGTGAGTGCGGAAGTGCGCCTCGATGCGGAGCGCGCTCTGACTTTGATCGCCCAGGCAAAGGCCGCCGCCTCGCTGCGCGAGACGGAGTCGCTCGACGCCATGGATCTCGGCGCGCGTCGCATCGATTTCCTGGCGTTCAAATTCCAAACCGCGGATCAGATCGCCGACAGCTACCGTCGCCTCTACGACGGTCAGAAGACTCCGGAAATCTCGTCGCACATCCCGCGCGACCTATGGAATCTCTCCGGCGTGAACGGCCGCTGCGAAGACCTGCGCGATGGCTACAGCTATCTGCGAACCCGCTTCAACGACGTGTGGCTCATGGAGAATCGACCCTTCTGGCTCAACATCGTTACGGCCCGCTACGATGCCGCGGCTCGGTTGTGGGTTGAACGCAGTGAGAAGCTTGCCGCGGCGCGCGACCAGTGGAACCAGCATCACACCTTGCCGGCGCCGGAAGAGATCGGGATTCCGCAGGCGCCCACAACTCCCTGAGACCGCCGATGTCCCTGCCGCCCGCACATCCATCGCATCTGCGACCCGTCGATCTGGCCCTGATCGCGGTGTACCTCGCGGGCATCACTCTCTTCGGACTGCGCTTCCGCAAATCAGGGGATCGCTCCTTGCGCTCCTACTTTCTGGCTGATCGCAATCTGCCCTGGTGGGCGATCTCGCTGTCCATCGTCGCGGCAGAAACCAGCACGCTTACCATCATCAGCATTCCCGGGCTGGCGTTTTCCGGCGATTTCGGATTTCTGCAGATTGCGATGGGCTACCTCGTGGGCCGCGTCGTGATCTGCATTCTCTTCCTGCCTCGATATTTTCGCGGTGAATTGCTGACCGCCTATCAGCTCATCGGCCAGCGTTTCGGTCCGCGCCTCCATCGCTTCACAGCGGCGCTGTTTCTGGTCATGCGCGCTGCGGCCGAAGGCGTACGCGTGTTCGCCGTCGCCATCGTTGTCGGACTCGCCATCGGAACCGGAGACGTCGCTTCGATTGCGATCCTCTCCGCGCTCACACTGCTCTACACGTTTGAAGGCGGCATGGCCGCGGTCATCTGGACCGACGTAGTGCAGATGTTCCTCTATGTCGGAGGCTCGCTGGTGGCCCTCGCGACGGTCTGCCACAGGATTCCCGGCGGTTGGAGCGCGCTCGTCGCGGGCGCGTCGGCTGCGCACAAGTTCACAGTGCTGCACTTTTCGTGGTCCGTCGCGCAGACTTACACGTTTCAGGCCGGCATTCTGGGCGGATGCTTTCTAACCATGGCAAGTCATGGCACCGATCAGCTGATGGTCCAGCGCCTGCTGGCGGCGAGAAATCTGCGCGAGTCGAGACTGGCGCTGCTGGCGAGCGGCGTGGTGGTTTTCTTTCAGTTCGCTCTGTTTTTACTCATCGGCGCGGGCCTTTTCGTTTATTACAACAAGATGGGCATCGCACCCTCTCTCGGAACGGACCGCATTTTTCCCGCATTTATCGTGCAGCAGATGCCTGCCGGTATCGCCGGGATGATGATCGCGGCGATTCTCGCCGCGGCCATGTCCAATCTGAGCGCGGCTCTCAATTCGCTCGCGTCTGCTTCGGTGGTCGATTTTTATCTGCCGCGGTATCCGGATATTTCCGAGCAGGTGCGCACGCGTTTGTCGCGGCTGATGACCGTGGTCTGGGCTGCCATCCTTTTCGCGCTCGCGATGTTCTCGCGCAGCGGCGGGCACGTCGTGGAGATTGGCCTGTCGATCGCTTCGGTGCTGTGGGGCGCGATGCTCGGGGTCTTCCTGCTGGGCACGCTGACCCGTCGCGCCGGCGAAAGCGGGACAATCGTTGGCATGGCCGCCGGAGTTGCCGTCAATCTGTTGCTGTGGCTCCAGCCACACTCCTTTACGTTGTCTGTTGCCGGGCGAGCAGTGGTTCTTCCGAAGATTGCCTGGACATGGTGGGTGCTCATCGGATCGCTGGTGACCTGCGCGGTGGGATACAGCGCGAGCCTGCTGTTTCCCGAGCCGATCCACGTCGAAGAGGTGGCCGAGGGGTGATTCGCAAGCTTCGAACGCGTGGTTTGCTCCTGGCCGTCGCCCTCTGCGCGTCTTCTGCCTGCGCGCAGAGCGACTTCTCCTCCATCGATCAAATCGTCAACCACGCCGTCGATGATCATCAGTTGCCCGGAGCGGTGGTGGTCCTCGGCCATGGTGGGCACGTCGTCTTCCGCCGCGCCTACGGCATGCGCTCGCTCGAGCCAACCCAGGAGCCGATGACGCCCGACACCATCTTCGACATGGCTTCGCTCACCAAGCCCCTCGCGACCGCGGTCGCCGTCATGCAGCTCTATGAGCAGGGCAGGATCGGGCTCAACGATCCGGTCGCGAAGTATCTGCCCGAATTTGGCGCCAACGGAAAACAGGACATCACCATCCGGCACCTGCTGACGCACTACTCAGGCCTGCCGCCGGACCTGACGCTCGATGAACCCTGGCAAGGCAAAGAGGAAGGCTACCGGCGCGCGTTTGCGATTGCACCCATGCGTCCGCCCGGCGAGCAGTTTGTCTACAGCGACATCAACTTCATCGCGCTTGGCGCGATCGTCGAAAAGCTCTCCGGCCTGACCCTCGACGAATACACAAAGCGCAACATCATGGACCCACTGGGTCTGTCGCACACGCAATTCCTCCCGCCAGCCTCGTGGATTCCAAGCATCGCGCCTACTGAATACGAGCACGATCCCATCTCGTCCGGCCTGCCGGCATCGAGAACTTTTCCTGGCGACGTGATGCTTCGTGGCGTCGTGCACGATCCAACCTCGCGGCGCATGGCTGGCGTGGCGGGTCATGCGGGACTCTTCAGCACCGCCGACGATCTCGCGATCTACGCCCAGAGTTTGCTCGATCGGCTCGCAGACCGCTCCAGCAAGTTTCCTCTGTCGCGCATTATGCTGCAGAAGATGATCGCGCCCGAACAGCCTGCCACCGGCACGGCGCTGCGCGGATTCGGCTGGGACATCGACTCGCCCTATTCGAGCAATCGCGGCACGCTGTTCCCCATTGGCTCCTTCGGCCACACAGGATTCACAGGAACATCTCTGTGGATCGATCCAACGAGCGACAGCTATGTGATCGTGCTGGCCAACTCGGTTCATCCGCGTGGGCCGAAAAGCATCACGTCGCTGCGGGGTCGGATTGCCGACGCGGCGGCTATCGCGCTCGGCATTCACGCAGACGGCGGCGCGTTGGCTGCGCGCATCACCGGCTACAACGAGTCGCTGAGCGGGATGCGCCGCTGGCCAGCGCGCAATGGAGAGGTGAAGACCGGCATCGACGTGCTGGAGAGCGATCGCTTCAAGGAACTCGCGGAGATGGCTCGCCGTCGCGACGGCAAACTGCGCCTCGGTCTGCTCACCAATCAGACAGGAATCGATGCAGAAGGCCGCCGCACCGTCGACGTGCTGTTCCACGACGCGGAAGAGGCTGTGCCGGGGTTGACACTGGACACACTGTTCAGCCCGGAACACGGCATAGCCGGCGCGTACGATCAACCCAGTGTTCCGAACACGACCGACGCAGCGACGGGCCTGCCCGTGATCAGCTTGTATGGGACGAAGGAGGGGGATCGGCGCCCTTCACTCGATTCTCTGCGCAAACTCGATGCTGTCGTGATCGATCTTCAGGACGCTGGCGTCCGTTTCTACACGTACGAAGCCGTGGTTCGCTATTTTCTGGAGGCCGCGACACAGACGGGGACAGAAATCGTCGTGTTGGATCGCCCCGACCCCATCAACGGCTCGTTTGTGCAGGGCCCGATCTCCGACCCAAGCACGGAAAGCTACGTCAATTCCATTCCCATCCCTATACGCCACGGGATGACCCTGGGTGAGCTGGCGCGTTACGACAAGCAACAGCTACAGTTACAAACTGCGCTGACGGTCGTTCCCATGCGGGGCTGGCAGCGTGGCGACTGGTATGACTCGACCAGCCTCGCCTGGGTGAATCCATCGCCCAACCTGCGCGACCTGGAAGAGGCGACCTTGTATCCCGGAATTGGCCTGATCGAGACGACGAACATCTCCGTCGGTCGCGGCACAGACACGCCTTTCGAGCTCGTCGGCGCGCCCTGGATCGACGCCCGCGCTCTGGCGCAGTTTCTCAACCGCCGGCAGTTGCCAGGCGTGCGCTTCGTCCCCGTCGATTTCACTCCGCAGAAACCCTTTCCCTGGGCGGGAGAAACCTGCCGTGGCGTGCGCATCCTCGTGATCGACCGCAATGTTCTGGATACGCCGGAGCTGTGCGTCGAAATTGCGTCAGCGCTGCATCGTCTCTATCCGGAGAAATTCGAGCTGCAGAAGATGTGCACGCTGCTCGCGAATCAGACGGTTCTCGATGCTATCGCCGCAGGCCAGGATCCGCAGCGTATCGCGGAAGATTGGCGCCCGGCCCTCGACACCTTCGAACAGCAGCGGCAAAAGGCTCTGATCTACGCGCCCTGATCCGCTATTCGACCGTAACGGACTTTGCCAGATTACGCGGCTGATCGACGTCGCATCCGCGGCGCACAGCGATGTGATACGCCAGCAGCTGCAGCGGAATCACTTCGAGGATCGGCAGCAACAACTCCGGCGCACTCGGGACAAAGAGAACGTGATCCACGAGCTGTCCGATGTGGTCGTCGCCGCGCGTGGCAACGGCGATCACCTTGCCGGACCGCGCCGTCACTTCCTGGATGTTCGACAGCGTTTTCTCGTAGCGCAGTACCGAATCGCGATTCGTTTCGTCCTTCGTCGCCAGCACCACGACCGGCAGCGTCTCGTCGATGAGCGCGTTCGGTCCGTGCTTCATCTCGCCCGCCGGATAACCCTCAGCATGAATATAGGAAATTTCCTTGAGCTTCAGCGCGCCTTCAAGCGCAATCGGGTAGTGAATGCCACGCCCGAGGAAAAGGAAGTCGCGCGCGTTCGAATACAAGCGGGCCAGCGGCTCACACTCGTCGTCGCAGGTGCGAAGAATCTCCTCAACCTTGCCTGGCAGATGATTGAGCGCATCGAGCAGCATTCGGCTCTCGTCTTCGCTGATGGTGCCGCGCACCTGCGCGAGATGCACCGCAAAAAGGAACAGCGCGACCAGCTGGGCAGTGAACGCCTTTGTCGACGCAACGCCAATCTCCGGTCCGGCGTGTGTATAGATTGTTCCGTGCGCCTCGCGCGTGATCATTGCGCCGACCACGTTACAAACGGCGACCGTAGGCGCGCCCTTCTGAATCATCTCCCGTTGCGCGGCCAGGGTATCAGCGGTCTCGCCCGACTGGGTGATCAGCAGGCCGACGGTGTTCGCGTCGACGATAGGATCGCGATAGCGAAACTCACTGGCATAGTCGACCTCGACCGGCAAACGCGCCAGCCGCTCGATCATGAACTTGCCCGCAGTCGCGGCGTGCCAGCTGGTTCCGCAGGCGGCGATGTGAATATTCCGTGCCTTCCGGAAAGTCTCGTCGGGAATCTTCATCTCGTCCAGGAAGACCTTGCCGGTATCCAGCGAGATGCGCCCCAGCGTTGTGTCGCGGATGGCGCGTGCCTGCTCGAAAATCTCCTTGAGCATGAAGTGCTTATAGCCGCCTTTTTCCGCCTGAATGGGATCCCACAGAATCCGCTGCAGCGGCCGCTCGATCGGATTGCCGTCGAAGTCCGTCAGCGCGACGCCTGCTTTGGTCAGCACAGCCATGTCGCCGTCCGCCAGAAAATACAGGTCGCGAGTGTGATGCAGGATGCCGGGCACATCCGACGCGACAAAATACTCGCCGTCGCCTACCCCGATGATGACCGGCGGTCCGTTGCGGGCAGCGACAATCTTATTGGGCTCATCCGCGGAGAGCACGCTGATCGCAAACGCGCCCGTCAGCCGCTTGACGCTGCGGCGCACGGCGTCTTCGAGAAGAATCGGCTTGCCGGCGCGTGCTGCAGCATTCCGTTCCTGCTCGATGAGGTGCGCAATGATTTCCGTATCCGTCTCGGTGACGAATTTATGGCCTTGCCCAATCAGCTCCTGTTTGAGGGCTAGGTAGTTTTCGACGATGCCGTTGTGCACGACGACCAGGCGCCCGGTGCAGTCACGGTGAGGATGGGCATTTTCCTCCGTGGGGCGTCCATGCGTTGCCCAGCGCGTGTGACCGATGCCAAAGGTCCCATGAAGCGGGCGATCGTGCAGCACTTCCTCCAGCTTGCGCAGTTTGCCCGGCGCGCGGCGCAACTGCAGACCGTCGCCGTTGCCGCCAACAGCGATTCCCGCCGAGTCGTAGCCGCGATATTCGAGCCTGCGCAGTCCCTCAATAATGATAGGGACGACTTCCGTACTGTTCCCGACGTATCCGACAATGCCGCACATAATCTTTAAGGGTACCCCAGGGGTTCAGTTGAGCAGCAGACGACGAAAGTTGTAGAACACTCCGGCCGTCAAAGCCACGCCAAAACGCCATCCCGCGCCGGTGACCGCCTATTCCAGGCGGAAAGAAAACTCCTCGATCACCGGATTCGTCAGCACTTCGCGGGCGATACGCTCCACTTCCGCGCGCGCCGCGCCCTCCGGTATTCCATCCTCCAGCGTCAGCTCGAAGTGCTTTCCCTGGCGCACATCCGCGACACCCGCGTACCGCATCTTGCGCAGCGCGTTGTGAATCGCCTGCCCCTGCGGGTCCAGGACCGTCTTCTTCAGCGTCACATAGACATGAGCCTTCATTGTGGCCCGATTATAAATCCAGGCGCCTCGCGCCCTGCTGCCCAGCCACTCCCGCCATCCAAAGATAAGAGATACTGGATTTACCTATGACGAATTATCTGGAACTCCCCGTGGGCGACAAAGCGCCTGAGGTGTTCAACGTCGTGATCGAGATTCCGGCGGAGGGCATCAACAAGTACGAATACGACAAGCAGCTGCACGTCTTTCGCCTCGACCGCAACCTTTACTCGCCGGTGCACTATCCCGGCGACTACGGTTTCGTGCCCTCAACTCTCAGCGACGATGGCGATCCGCTCGACGTGCTGGTGCTGGTCGACGCGCCCAGCTTTCCCGGTTGCGTGATGCAGGTACGCCCCATCGGCCTGCTACAGATGCTCGACCAGGGCGTCCTGGACGAGAAGGTCCTTGCCGTGGGAAAGAATAATCCGCGCTACCGGGACGTGTGGAATTATTCGGAGATTTATCCGCACATGCTCAAGGAAATCACGCACTTTTTCTCGATCTACAAGGACCTTGAAGGCAAGCGAGTGGAGATTAAGGGATGGCAGGACGCCTCCCACGCGCGCGATCGCGTCATGTACGCCGTCCGGAACTACGAGGAATCGCGAGAAAAGAAGCTCGTCGAGGTGGGGGCAAAGAAGTAGGCTCTTCTTTCAATCCCCGGCAGCGACCGCGTTAGAGCGCCCCCGGAGGTCTTCCTATATACTGGCCACAACCGAGCCGGAGAGATGGCCGAGAGGCTGAAGGCGGCGGTTTGCTAAACCGTTATAGGGTTGAAAAGCTCTATCGAGGGTTCGAATCCCTCTCTCTCCGCCACCGAGTCCTTCTCCAGCCACATTGCGAACTTTCTTTCGGGCGATTTGGCGAAGAGGCAGGTGCCGCGGCACTCACCAGCTCCCACGCTCTCCGAAGATATCAATGACGCGAGCGAGCCGCTCACAGCCATTTTGCCAGTTGGCCTGCAGGGCGCGCTCAACGCGGTCCGCGTCTCCGGCCAAAATGGCGGCAATGATCTCGTCGTGTTCAGCAACGGACAGGTGCAGGTCGTTGATGATGGAACTGGCATAGAGGCGCCAGTAGCGCTCAGCCTGCGGCTCAATCGATTTGTGGAGCGCCAGCAGGCGCGGTCCGGCGCCGAATTCGATCACGGTGTGATGGAAGTTCCGGTCAAGATCGAATATCCCCGCCGCCCGGGAATCTCTGACTCGGATGATATCCCGCAGCTGATTGTTAAGACCCTTCAGGCGAGCAGCGATCTCCATGCGGCGGGATTTTGGCAGCGCGGCCGTCTGCCGGCTGGCGAGGCCTTCAACGTGCCCGATGATCGCGTACAGTTCGCCGGCATCTTCTTTGGTCAGAGGAGCAACCACCAGGCGTGACTTTCGGGCATTCTTGTGTTCGATTACATAGCCTTCGCGCTGAAGCCAGGCCAGGGCACTGCGCACCGGCGTTCGGCTCATGGCGAGGTGCCGCGCCAGGTCGCCTTCGACGACCCAGGAGCCTGGCGAGAGCTTGCCATGTACGATCAATTCGCGGATTTCGTGGAAGGCTTTGCGCAGGCTGTTACCGTGGACGGCTTTCAATCGGGAAGAATGCTTACTACCGGTTGCGTGGGATTGCATTTCAATGGCTCCCGGAATTGCCCGCCGGGCGGATTCTGGCAAGGTCCCGGCCTTTTGCATTGTAGAACGCCAAAAGTAGTATCCACGATTGTAGACAATCGGTATATTGCTAACGTCATGTCCATCTCGGATGTAGTGATTGTGGGCGCTGGCATCGTGGGCGCAGCCTGCGCGCGGGAGTGTGCGGGCCGGGGGCTGCGCACGATCGTCGTTGACGCTCTCGGCATTGGCAGCGGCGCTACCGCGGCGGGGATGGGCCACATTGTGGTGATGGACGACTCGCCGATGCAGCTGGCCCTCACTGTTTATTCGCAGAGGTTGTGGCGTGAGCTTTCCGCGGAGCTGCCTGCTGACGTCGAGTTCGAGCCGTGCGGCACATTGTGGGTTGCCGGCGATGACGAGGAAATGGACGAGGTCTGCCGCAAGCGGGCCCTGTACGCGTCGGTTGGCGTAGACAGCGAGATTCTTGACGGCCAGGCACTGGCCGAGGCGGAACCACGGCTGCGGCGTCCTCTGTCCGGTGCTTTACTGGTTCCTTCGGACGCGGTGCTTTATCCGCCGTGCGCCGCGGGATACCTGATGCGAGAAGCCGTGCGGATGGGTGCGCAGCTGCTTGCTCCACAGCGCGTGTTATCGGCAGGCAAAGGCCGCGTGCTGCTGGAGAACGGGACCGAGCTGCACGCCGCGAGGATCGTGAACGCGTGCGGAGTGGACGCCGCGAGACTGTTGCCGGGGCTTCCCATCCGCAAGCGCAGAGGGCATCTGGTCATCACCGATCGCTATCCGGGGTTTGTGCGGCATCAACTGGTCGAGCTTGGATATCTGAAGAGCGCCCATTCTCTCACCATGGACTCCGTCGCCTTCAACGTGCAGCCGCGCAGGACCGGACAACTTCTGATCGGATCGTCGCGCGAGTATGGCGCGGAAACCTCCGGGGTGAATCACGCTCTGCTGGCGGCGATGGTCGCTCGAGCGCAGGCGTATCTTCCCGAGATCGGCGAGTTGCAGGCAACTCGCGTCTGGACGGGGTTTCGCGCCGCGACGCCCGACAAACTACCGCTGATTGGACCATGGCCGGAAGACAACACGCTCTTTCTGGCAACCGGGCACGAGGGCCTGGGGATCACCACCTCGCTGGCGACGGCGAAACTACTGGCGTCCGCAATGTTCGGCGAAGAAGCCGAGATTCCGGCGGAACCGTATCTGCCAGCCCGCTATCTCCATGGCGAGGGCGACGCCGAATTGGCTGCGGGCGCGAGTGGCAAGCGGCGCGACACGGAGAAATCGCATGTCTGAAGTGGCGCGCTCCATTTCGCTGACGGTGAACGGCACAATCATTAGGGTCGCGCCAGGGACCACCATTGCGGCCGCGGTCTTGCTGGCTGGCGAGGCCACACGCGCATCCGTAGGCGGCGAACCACGCGGCCCGCTCTGCGGCATGGGTATCTGCTTCGAATGCCGCGTGACGATCGACGGCGTCCCGCATCAGCGAAGTTGCCAGATGCTTTGTATACCGGGAATTCGCGTGACCACCAGGGAAGTGACCGAAGACTCCGGAGGCCCCGCAACACCATGAAATGGAGCATCGACATTCTTGTCGTGGGTGCCGGGCCGGCGGGCATTGCCGCGGCGGTCACTGCTGCTGAGGCGGGCCAGCACGTCGGTTTGGTGGATGACAATCCTGTGCCGGGTGGACAGATATGGCGCAGCGGCGCGCCTCTGCCCGTCACAGCCCGCCGATGGCAGGCACGGCTCGACGCCTCTTCGGTGGTCCGCCTCGAGGGATGGCGCGTCTTCGACTGTCCGGAACCCAACGTAGTGCGCGCGGAACGCAACGGCTTTAAGCCGGCGCATCCGGACGCCGGAATCGACGAAAACCGCGATTGTGCCGAATTACGATGCCGGGCGCTAATTCTGGCCACCGGCGCGCGCGAGCGATTCCTGCCCTTTCCCGGGTGGACGCTGCCCAACGTGATGGGCGCGGGTGGGCTCGACGCGATGGTGCGTGGCGGCTTGCCGATCGCGGGCAAGCGCGCGGTCATTGCCGGAACAGGTCCGCTGCTGCTGGCCGTGGCCGCGCATCTCGCCGCGCGCCAGGCGAAGGTTGAGGTCGTTTGTGAACAGGCTCCGCTATCGCGGCTGGCGCGGTTTGCAGCGGGCATGCTCACCGAGCCGGCGAAGCTCTGGCAGGGCGCTCGTTATCGCATAACGACTCGGCACACTCCATATCGCACCGGCTGTTGGCCGATCGCAGCGCACGGCCGCGATCGGCTGGAAGCAGTCACTCTGCAGCAGGGCCGAAACCGGTGGGAGGTGCCCTGCGACTATCTGGGCTGCGGCTTTCACCTGGTACCCAACATTGAGTTACCCGATTTGCTGGGCTGCCGCATTGAAGACGGATTCGTGGCCACGGATGCACTGCTGCAGACTTCGGTTCCCGGCGTTTACTGCGCGGGCGAGCCCACCGGCATCGGCGGCGTCGAGCTGTCTCTGCTCGAGGGGCAGATCGCCGCGCTGGCCGCGTCCGGCAACGTCGACCGCGCCCGCAGTCTCGCCCGCCAGCGACGTCGCAGGCTCGGTTTCGTTCGCGCCCTGCAGCAAGCCTGTGCGCTCGATCCTCAACTCCGCGAGCTACCGCAAGAAGACACCGTCGTCTGCCGCTGCGAGGATGTTCGCCATCGAGAGCTCCACGAGCACGCCACCTGGCGCCAAGCCAAGCTGCACACGCGATGCGGGATGGGACCCTGTCAGGGACGCGTCTGCGGCGCTGCGGCGGAATTCCTCTTCGGCTGGCACGCCGGTTCCGTTCGCCCTCCGCTTTTTCCCGCTTCGGTTTCCAGTCTGGTATCTCCTCGCGAGCCCGCTCTCGCGGACGAGAGCCTCGTTGCAGCAAACGCATTCCATGAAAACGCGAAGGAGACTCCATGAAGTGGTACGGCGTCATGCCCGCAATCACAACCTGCTTCGATGAAAATCTGCACGTCGATCACGGCTTTACGACCCGCCATGTGCAGTGGCTGCTCGCCAATGGCTGCACCGGCATCATTACGCTGGGTTCGCTCGGCGAGGCCGCCACCCTCACCCTTGCCGAGAAGGAAGCCGTTATCCGCAATGTGATCGCTGCCGCGAAACAGGCTCGCGTGGTCGCGGCCATCTCCTCGCTCTCCACCGACGAGTCCGTCGCCCTCGCAAAAATGGCCGAGCAGGCGAGCTGTTCCGGTCTCATGGTGCTGCCTCCGTACGTCTACCGCGGCGACTGGCGCGAAATGAAGGCCTACGTGTCTGCTGTCTTTCGCGCGACGCCGCTCTCCTGCATGCTCTACAACAACCCTGTTTCGTACGGAACCGATTTTCTCCCGGAACAGATCGCCGAGCTGGCCGCGGAGTACAGCAATTTCGCCGCAGTGAAAGAGTCGAGCACCGATGTGCGCCGCGTAACTGCTATCCGCGCGCTCACCGGCAATCGCCTCCGCATTTTCGTCGGCGTGGATGATGCCATCGTCGAAGGCATTGCCGCAGGCGCTGTCGGCTGGGTCGCCGGACTGGTAAACGCCTTCCCCGCTGAGTCCGTCGCCCTGTTCGACGCTGCAATCGCGGGCAGGCATGAAGAAGCCTTCGCGCTTTATCGCTGGTTCCTGCCTCTGCTGCGCATGGATACGGTGCCGAAATTCATTCAGCTCATTAAACAGGTCCAGCAGGAAATCGGTGTCGGCAACGCGCGCGTGCGTCCTCCGCGCCTCGAAGTCATTGGCGCAGAGTTGCAGGAGACGCGCGCCGCGGTGCAGCACGCCCTGCAGCATCAGCCAGTGGTGAAGAGCTCCGCGTTTCCGAAATAGCCCCGAGACTCAGACGAGACCAACGTATCCAGCTGCCGTATTCCAGCCGCTGGTGGAAGCTCCCCAACTAATCATCGTCGCCCTCTTCACCCGCTTCGTTCTGCTTTGCCGCAGGCTCGCTCGATGACACAATCGGAGTCATGTTCTGTTCCGCGAGCGCGTGATTGAACGCGGGAACTTCTTTCGTCATCAGATTCTTGTAATCCCCTTCGGCCTTCGCCATGTCCTTCTCGATGTCATGGACCAACCCGTATTCCGTTTCGGTCGGCCGATACTCAGCGCCGCCCGCAACGTCGCCGGCTCCGGATCCGATCTCGCCATTCATCCAGAGCAGGTCGTAGTAAACCTTCCACGCCGTGATGTAGGTCTTGTCGTCGCCCGCAGCCAGCGGTTTCGAAATCAGTTCGTATTCCACATCCTGCAACTTCTTCTCCATGTCATTCGCGACCGCGAGCGTTTGCTCGTCGCCCTTTTTGCTCTTGTCGTCTTTGTCGTCCTTCTTGTCCTTGTCGCTGCCGAGCATCTTTTCCACGACGGCCAGCTGGTCTCGCATCCACTCGATACGGTTCACCATGTCCGAAACTTTGTCCACGTCGCCGCTCACCTGCAACTGCAGCTTCACCGACGCGTCAATGTCGCTCTCCGTTCCAGGACTATGCGGATTCATCAAAATGACCACCGGCTGCTTGAACACTTGCCCATCAACGCTGAGCTGTGCTTCGTAATTGCCCGGCGCCGCCAGCGGAGTGGGCACTCGCTCCATCCCCCAGTGAATGACCGGCCGCGAATCCATCCCCACAAAACGTCCCTCCTGCCAGATGTGCGGATCCTCCTCCGGAACCGTGCGGAGAGCGATCATGCGCGGCGGATCGTAGTGCAGGTTCCATGCGATGCGATTCATCCCCTCATGCCCTGGGGCCGTCATCTTGTGAACCAGATTTCCCTTTGCATCGACAATCTCGACTTCCACCGGTTTCTTCGGCGCGGACTTCAACTCAAAATTCAAAAACGCATTCCCGCCGCGCACCAGCCGATACGTAGCACGAGGCGTGAAGAACCGCACAGGGTCCTTTGTCGCCTGCGCGGCCATCTGCTCCAGCGGCGTGATGTCGTCGAGGATGTAGAAGCCTCGTCCGTACGTGGAAACCACCAGGTCATGGAACCGCTTCTGCACCACCGTCCACGTCACCGGTGACGGCGGCAGGCCCTTCTTGAACTGCGTCCAATTTCCGCCGTCGTCGAGCGAGTAGTAGAGCGCGTTCCCGGTTCCGGCAAACAGCAGACCGCGGCAGTTCGGGTCCTCAGAAACATTGCGCACATAAGCCAGCGGCCCCTTTGGCAGATTGCTGCTGATACTCGTCCAGGTCTTGCCGAAGTCGGTTGTCTTATAGAGATAAGGATCGCGGTTATCCACCAGATGCAGATCGACGGAAATGTAAGCCGTCCCCGCATCAAACGCCGACGGTTCGATGCTGGTCACCGTGCCCAGCGGCGGCAACCCATGCAGGTTCGCCGTGATGTCCTCCCAGTGCTGGCCGCCATCCTGCGTGTTCCATACTTTGCCATCGTTGGTGCCGGCCCAGAGCAATCCCTTCTTCACCGTTGAAGGAGCCAGCGCAAAAACAACTTCACCATAAAACTGCCCGAGATTGTCGCCGATCAACCCGCCCGACGAAACAATGTGCGCCGGATCCTGCGTCGAAAGGTCAGGACTGATCACCGACCACTTATTCCCTCCATCGCTGGTTTTGAAAACCACCTGGCATCCGTAATACACCGTGTTGTGGTCGAAGGGATCGATGGCCAGCGGTGGCGTCCAGTGGCAGCGGTACTTCACCTGATTCGGCGCTGAATCCAGTGTGTGCAGATATGGACTCACCGAGCGCGCCTCTTTTGTTTTCGCATCCCAGCGCGTCACTTCATCCGCATAGCACGAGGCCCACACGATATCTGTGTCTGTCGGATCGGGCAGCGTAAAGCCGGATTCGCATCCGCCCATGCCGTGATCCCATCCCGCATCGGGTCCGCGTTCTCCGTCAGGCACGCTGGGCCCGCGCATCGTCGAGTTGTCCTGCATGTTCCCATAAACGTAGTAGGGAATCTGATCGTCCACCGCAACGTGGTACATCTGCCCAATCGGCAACGAAACGTCGTGAAAGCCGCGTCCGCCCACCGTCGTAATCGCCAGGCCGCCGTCAAACGAGATTGCAAAGTGGTTCGGATCCTTCGCATCCATCCAGATATCGTGGTTGTCGCCGCCCCACTCCGTCGCCTGAAATGTATGCCCGCCGTCGAGCGAGACCAGAAACGCGCTGTTCGAGACCAGGACCTTGTTTTCGTCGCCGGGCGAAACCGCGATGCGGACGTAATAACCCGCGCGCCCGATCAGCGTGCGATCCCAGCTCACCACCTGCCAGTTCGTGCCGCCATCGTCAGAGCGCCAGATCGATCCCTGTCCGCTGGTTTCGATCAGCGCATAAACACGGTTCGAATCCGTCGGCGCAACCGCTACGTCGATCTTGCCCACCGGCGAATGCGGCAGCCCGTGACCTTCAATGTGCGTCCAGGTGGTGCCACGATCATGCGAGACATAGAGCCCGCTGCCTGGACCGCCGCTGAAGAAGCCCCACGTGTGCATCGCCGCTTCCCACATGCCGGCGAACAGCGTGCGCGGGTTCTTCGGATCGATGCCGATCCCCGAACAGCCGGTATTCGGATCGACGAAGAGCACTCGGTCCCAGGTTTTCCCGCCATCCGTCGTGCGATAGATTCCGCGTTCCTGTTGCGGACCGGTCATGCGCCCCAGCGCGCAGACATAGACTCGCTCCGAATCCTCCGGATCGATGACCACGCGGCCGATGCGGCCGGTTTGGTCCAGGCCCATGTGTTCCCACGTCTTGCCCGCGTTCGTGGATTTGTAGACGCCGTCGCCGGTCACATCGATGTCGCGAATGGCCCACGCCTCGCCCGTTCCCGCCCACACCACATTGGGATCGGACGGCGCGACGGCCAGCGCACCGATGGCCGCTACCGGTTCCTCATCGAAAATCGGCGCCCAGCGATTGCCGCCGTCCGTGGATTTCCAGATGCCTCCCGACGCCGCCCCTGCATAGTACGTGCTCGGGTCTCCCGGAATTCCGGCGACGGCGGAGACGCGATTGCCCGCCGCCGGCCCCAGGAAGCGAAATGCGAATTCGTTCCCGGGGCCGCCTCTGCCCCGGCGCTGCGCGAAGGTCAGCCCGCATCCGACGGTGAGGCACAACGTACAGACAAGGAACCGGCCAGCAACGGGCATCTTCATTGGCATCTGGAGAGGTCTCCGCAAGGAGGATTTACAAAGAGGGAAATTGTACACGAAAGAAAATGCAATCCGACTCGCGGCGCCCGCCGAAGGCGCGCAGTTTTGGTGTGGTACGTTGTATCCACTCGGAATCAATTCCGTGGAGTTGCCGGGCACGTCTGCGGACGCCGAACCACGACGTGCATCAGGCCCCTGTTGGAGTTTCATGTCCGAACTCGATCTCTGTTCTTATCTGGGACTCGGCGCAGCCGGTGCCGTGACCCTGAATCTGCTGCTCGGGATGCTGATGTCCCTGCGGTACAGTCCGCTGCGCCACTGGCCTCACCGGCGCATCAATCTTTTTCTCCTTCATCAGTGGACCGCATACGCTGCTGTTGCGCTCACCCTGACCCACCCCGCTGTGCTGCTCTTCCTGCACGCGCCGCGTTTTCGCGTGATCGATGTCCTGTGGCCGATTCATTCGCCACTCCAGCCGAAGATCAACCTCGCCGGAGCCGGTGCTCTCTACTTACTCTTGCTGGTCTTCATCAGCTCGCTCCTGCGCCTGCGCATTGGCCGCCCCGTGTGGCGCAGCCTGCATTACTTTGTTTTTCCGGCAGCCATATTGATCTTCCTGCACAGCATCCTGACGGATCCGCTCCTGAAAGATGGCCATCCCGATCTGCTCGACGGCGGAAAGATTTTTGTCGAAGCATGCACGCTGATCGGGATTGCGGCAACGGCGGTTCGCTACCGGCTGCGTGGCCTGGGTTTTCGGCCATCAGGAGCGAACTAGGGTATCCATCATTTGCTCCCTGTATAGCCCCGCGATCCAGACTCGCAGAACCGCGCGCTGCTGGACATCCGAAAACACTCCTCCCCCGCCCCTCGCCAATGCACAACCTCCGGTGGTAGTGTTCTCGCGTGCAAAATCCGGCGCGCACCGGCCCTGGGAAAAGAGGCATTCCCGCCATGCTCTGCGTCTCTTCCGGAGGCTCGTTCGCCATTCCGCTCCAGCGCCCGGTCGCGACCGATTGCACGCGAGGTTAAGCTATGGCAACCATTGCAATCGATCCCCGTGTCAGCGGCGCCACCGCTGATTTTGTCTCTCAGCTCCACCAGATGTATATCGATGGCCGCTTCGTCCAGGCGGCTTCCGGCAAGAATTTTCCCGTCTACAACCCGGCAACCGGCGATGTCGTCACCGAGGTCCCCGAAGCCGAAGAAGAGGACGTGAATCGGGCCGTGCTCGCGGCGCGGCGCGCCTTCGACGATGGCCCGTGGCCGCGCATGTCACCCTCGGAGCGTGGCCGCATGATCTGGAAGCTCGCCGATCTGCTCGAACAGCACCTCGAGGAGTTCGCCGAGATCGAGTCGCTCGACAACGGCAAGCCACGCACCATCGCGCGCGTCGCCGATGTGCCGCTGGCCGTTGACATGTTCCGCTACATGGCCGGTTGGGCCACTAAAATTTCCGGAAAAACGCTGCCGCTCTCCAACGGCTACGACTTTCACTCCTACACCATGCGTGAGCCCATCGGCGTGGTCGCGCAGATCATCCCCTGGAATTTTCCGCTGCTCATGGCAGCGTGGAAACTGGCCCCGGCGCTGGCCTGCGGATGCACCATTGTGCTGAAGCTTGCCGAACAGACGCCGCTCTCCGGGCTGCGCCTGGCGCAGTTGATCGACGAAGCCGGCTTCCCGCCGGGCGTGGTCAACGTGCTCACTGGCTACGGTGAAGGAGCTGGCGCGCCGCTGGCTGCGCACGATCTGGTCGATAAGGTCGCCTTTACCGGTTCGACGGAAGTGGGCAAGCTGATTGTGAAAGCCGCAACCGGCAACCTGAAGAAAGTGTCCCTGGAACTCGGCGGAAAGTCCCCCGCGATTGTTTTCCCCGACGCCCCTATCGATCAGGCCGTCTCTGGTACCGCCAGCGCCATTTTCTTTAACCACGGACAGTGCTGCTGTGCTGGCTCGCGCCTGTATATCCACGAGAAGGTCTTCGACGAGGTTGTCGAAGGCGTCAGCAAAGTGGCTGCGAATATCAAGCTCGCGCCGGGGCTCGATCCCTCCTGCCAGATGGGTCCGCTGGTCAGCGACGAGCAGTATCGCAAGGTCGTGGGCTACATCGAATCGGGCATCAGCGAGGGCGCGAAGATCGCCGCCGGTGGGCCTGTCTCCGGTTTCGAGCGCGGCTATTTCGTGCGGCCCACCGTTCTCACCAACACCAACCCCCGCATGAAGGTCGTACAGGAGGAGATCTTCGGTCCCGTGGTTTGCGCTGTACCCTTCTCGGACCAGGACGTCGACCGCATCATCAAGCGCGCCAATGATACCGTCTACGGTCTGGCTGCCTCGGTCTGGACGCAGAACCTGAGCCTCGCTCACAAGGTCGCTCGCGGCCTGCGCGCAGGCACGGTCTGGGTCAACTGTCACAACGTCTTCGACGCTTCCTTGCCCTTTGGTGGATACAAACAGTCCGGCTGGGGCCGTGAAATGGGCGAAGAAGTCCTTCACAACTACACCGAAGTCAAAGCCGTCACTGTGGCACTTTGATCTCCAGCCTTCTCCAGCGGGCGGCGGCGCCTTATCGCCTCTGCCCGCACCCCCATCCTCGAGCCAAATCGTCTGAACCCTTGCGCTCGCTGTGGCATCCTGTAGGAGCACATGGTCTCAGAGCGGACACGCCGAATTTCGTTTGAGAAGACCATCGCCAGCGCCCGGCAGACGATCATGGTCAGCGAGATCGCCAAGCTGGCCATCGACAGTTTTCGCTCGTCGAAGGTGCGCTTCGTGCTCACTGCCCTGGGCATGGTCATCGGCACGGCTTCGGTGATTCTGGTCGTCGCCATTTCAGCCACCGGACGCCAGTACATCCTCAGCGAAATCCAGGGCATCGGCACCAACCTCGTCGAGCTGGAGTACGCCGGCGGCGGCTCCGGCGCCGTCACCAACATTCAGTCCGACTTTTTGACCTTCGACGACGAGCGCTCCATCGATGAGCAGGTGCCCTCGGTCGCCGCTTCTTCTGTCGTGCTGGAGATGCACGAGAACATCAGCATCGGCGGCGGCGTCGTCAGAGAGGTGCTCGTGCTGGGCGTGGAACCGCCTTACCGCCAGGTGCGCAACCTGGTCACGCTGGCCGGCCGTTTCTTCGACGAGGAGGACGAAGCCGCACACGGCAAAGTGGCCGTCGTCACTGAGCCCTTTGCCCGCGCCATGTTCGGCAGCCCCGGCGAAGCCATCGGCCGCACCTTTCAGATCAGGGGAATTCCCTTCACCATCATCGGTACCTTCAAAGAGCGCGTCGAGACCTTCGGTGAAACCGAGATCGCCAACCAGACCATCCTCATTCCTTATTCCGTCGGCCGCTACTTCACCGGCACTGACAACGTGAAGGAGATGTACTTCTCGATCCGCGATCAGAACGACGTCGAGGACGCCGCCGGACAGATTGTCTCCGTCGTTCAGACTGATGGCCGTCACCAGCCCACGTCGGTCTATCAGACCCAAACCATGACGGCGCTGATCACGCTCGCCGGCGAGGTTGTGAATGCGCTCACCGCTATGCTCCTGCTCGTCTCCGGCGTAACCCTGGCGGTGGGAGGCGTAGGCATTATGAACATCATGCTGGCCACGGTACGAGCGCGTACTCGCGAAATTGGCATCCGCAAGGCGCTCGGCGCGACGCGCCGTGAGATTAAGCTGCAGTTCCTGCTGGAGGCAGTCTTTGTCTCGCTTTTTGGCGGCCTGATCGGCGCGGCGATCGGGCTTGCCATCCCGTTCTCCGTTCGATTCCTCACCAGCTATCGGGTGCCCGTCTCCGGCTGGTCGGCGGTGATCGGGCTGCTTGCCTCCGCCAGTGTAGGCGTCATTTTCGGAACCCTGCCTGCGAATCGCGCCGCGGCGATGGATCCCATCGACTCTCTGCGTTACGAATAGCGGGCTCGCCCCTCAGAACCTTACTGCAGCGTCACGCCGGGAGGAATGATCGCCAGCGCTACCTGCATCTCTGTTCCGTTGGGGACGTGTACGTTCCGGCCTTTCGAGGTGAACGTCGCCGAACTGTGCTGGTGAATATCGCTCTGCAGCGTCACATCCGGGACGCCGTTCGGCTGCGCGGTCCGCTGAGAACCTGACCCCGCCGCAGAAACATTCATCGGCTGCGGGCTGGGCGCACTCGGCACGCTGGGGCTGGAACCGCCCCCCATCGATCCGCCTCCCGCAGGCGCGCCGCCCCCTGTGGGTGCGCCGCTGGACATCGGGGGTCCCGAGATGGCGAGCGCGCCGCCGGCGGCCTGCTGCTGCATCAGAGCCGGTTCGGATACGGCGATGACCGTCGCCTTGATCGGCAATTCCTGCCCGTCTTTCAGTTTGGCCCTATCAAAAGTGACCACCATCAGGGAATCGCTCTTGTGCTCCGAAGACTGCACCTGGTCCACATACCCTTCCAGCACCGTATTCTTCGGCAGGGCCTGCGCATCGGGAATCTGCACGTTTACCCTCGAGCTTCGCGCTCACTGCCTCGCCCTGCTTCGCCTTCTTTGCATCCAGCGTGCTGTCCAGCGTTGCCTGTGCCTGCACCATCTGAATCTGGCGCCGCGGCTGTGTCGCACTGTCCGCGGACGATGCCTGGCTTTGCGCCAGAACGGCCAACCCGGCCAACAAACCCAGCGTGATGCCCGCTCCCGCACCCATGGCGCGGCGACTCCATACATTCATAAATCCCCCTCCTGTGCGGCGCGCCCCGTTCCCTCTCTTTAGAGGGACGCACTCCGCCTCATGAGGTGTTGCCCATCGCTGTTAAACTTAAGAGGAAGATGGCAACCGCAACCCCGCTCCGGATTTCCACCAGCGAGTACCTCCGTACGAGCTACCGGCCCGACTGCGACTATGTCGATGGCGTCATCGAGGAGCGAAACTTGGGCGAATTGGATCATGCAGCAGTGCAACGAGCTTTGCTCAGGTGGTTTATGGAGCATGAGCGCAATCTGCGCCTCATCGCCTACCCGGAACTTCGCATTCAGGCATCGACGACGCGTTTTCGCGTCGCTGACGTCTGCGTGCTCTCGGTCTCAGCTCCACGCGAACAAGTCATTCAGACTCCACCGGTCGCCGTCATCGAAATTCTCTCACCCGAAGACCGCGTCAGCCGCTACCTCGACCGCCTCGAAGACTACCGGAAGATGGGCATCCGCAATGTGTGGGTGATTGACCCCGCGACGCGTCGAGGGTTCGACTTCTCCTCGGGGAGCTGGATTGAAACCGCCTCCTTTGCCGACGCAGCCACTGGCCTCCGCCTCGACCTCGCTGCCCTTTTTGCTTCTATCGACGACGCCCTCGGCGACCCCGTCAAGCGGTAATCCCACCGCGCCTCCTCACTGAGCAGGTCCACAATTGGCGTGCCGCGCCATCACCATCACACCAGGAACAATCTTTGAGCGCCATTCGCAATATCGCCATCATCGCCCACGTCGACCACGGCAAGACCACGCTGGTTGACGGCCTCCTCCGCCAGGCCGGAACTTTCCGCGCCAATGAAGCCGTCGCCGAGCGCGTCATGGACTCGAACGAGCTGGAGCGCGAGCGCGGCATCNNCAACATCGTCGACACGCCCGGCCATGCCGATTTTGGCGGCGAAGTCGAGCGCGCGCTCAAAATGGTCGACGGCGTCATGCTGCTCGTCGACGCCTCCGAAGGCCCGCTGCCGCAAACCCGCTACGTACTCTCGAAAGCGCTCGAAGCCAGGCTGCCGCCCATCCTCGTCATCAACAAAATCGACCGCCACGACGCGCGTCCTCAGGAAGTACTCAATGAGGTCTACGACCTCTTCATCGATCTCGACGCCCACGAAGATCAACTCGACTTCCCGGTGCTCTATACCAACGCCAAGCTCGGTCAGGCCAGCCCCGATCCGGCTCGGCCCGGCACGGACCTGATGCCGCTCTTCGACGCGATCCTCAGCACCATCCCCACCGGCAAGGGCGACCCCAGCGGGATTCTGCAAATCCAGGTCGCCAACCTCGACTACTCCGACTACCTCGGCCGCCTCGCCATCGCCCGCGTCTACCAGGGCACCCTCCACACCGGGGACGACGTTGCCATTTCCAAACGCGACGGCTCGCTCCAGAAGACCCGCATCACCAAACTGTTCAGCTTCGCCGGCCTCCATCGCGTCGATATCGTCGAGACAGAAATCGACGACATCGTCGCGGTCGCGGGCGTCGAGGGCATCACCATCGGCGAAACCATCACCAGCGCCGAGACGCCCGAGCCGCTTCCGCCCATCATCATCGACGAGCCGACCATTGCCATGCAGTTTTCCGTCAATAACTCGCCCACGGCCGGCCGCGAAGGCCAATGGGTCACCTCGCGCAACCTGCGCGAGCGCCTCGATAAAGAATTGCTCACCAACGTGTCCGTCCGCGTCGAGGAATCCGGCAGCCCCGACAGCTTCAAAGTCATGGGACGCGGAGAGCTCCAGTTGGCGATTCTCATCGAGATGATGCGCCGCGAGGGCTATGAACTGATGGTGGGCCGCCCGGAAATCGTCACGAAAGAAGTCGACGGCAAGCTGATGGAGCCGATCGAACACCTCACCATCGACATTCCCGAGGCCTTCATCGGCACCGTCATTGAGCACCTTGGCCCGCGCCGCGGCGAGATGGTCAAGATGCACAACCACGGCTACGGCCGCGTGCGCCTCGAGTTTCGTGTGCCCTCCCGCGGCCTCATCGGCCTGCGCAGCGATCTTCTCACCGAGACGCGCGGCACCATGGTCATGAATTCCCTCTTCGACGGCTACATGCCGCATCAGGGACAAATCCCGCAACGCCCCACCGGCGCGCTGGTCGCCGATCGCCCCGGCCTCACCACCGCCTACGCCCTCGAAGGCCTCGAAGACCGCGGCGTGCTTTTCTTACCCCCGGGCGTGGAAGTCTACGAAGGCATGGTCATCGGCGAGCACTCCCGCGACAACGATCTCGACGTCAACGTCGTCCGCGAAAAAAAGCTCACCAACATGCGCGCTTCCACCGCCGACGATGCCATCCGCCTCGCGCCGCCGCGCCTGCTCAACCTCGAACAGGCCATCGAGTTTATCGCCGACGACGAGATGGTCGAGGTGACCCCGAAATCCCTGCGGCTGCGCAAGAAAATCCTCCAGGCCAACCGCCGTCCGCGCCGCAATCCGACCGTCCCGGCATAAGTTGCCGACGAATCCGCTGTTGGGGATCCGCACACGGTGAGCCGCTGCGGTTACGGCAACCGCACCACAATTCCCGTGCTCACCATCTGCGGATCGAAATCCTCTCCGGTGGTCCGGACCGATCCCCAGGCATATTCCACGGCGCGCCAGTCAAGGTGGGGCGCCAGCGTCACGTCCACTCCGCCCAGCAGCTGATACTGGAAACCATTGGCGTTCGTGAACGCAGCCCCCTGACCGACGTTAACGTGCGCCAGGCCCCCTAAGGCCTCCGCGTAGGGCATGACCGGAACTACGTGAGGATGCAGTTGCACACGCACTCCGCCGAGGATGCTGTCTAACTTTTCATTGCCACTGCCCAGCAAAGACGCACGGATGTCCAGCCCCACTTTCACAAAGGGAACCCCGAACGGCTCGGAGTACAGGCCGAAAGTCGGCCCATACTTCCAGCCGATGTTCGGCAGGTTGTAGTTGGCGGCGCTGAAGGCCCCGTACACCCCGGTTTGCGCCTGCACGCACCATGAGCCAGCGACCAGAATGGTAATAAGACAGAAAAGCCTTTTCACGCGGATTATTCCCCCTGCGCTGATGGTAGATGCAAAACCCACCCCGAAATAACGCTAAAGGTGAAGAAAGCCGAGGGCCGGCTCCCAACGCCTACCACAATTGCCGCGAAAAGATTTCCGCAGTCGCCCGGAATTCCTCCCGTTCGTAACTTTCAACTTTTGCTTCTGCCGGGGTAGCATCCTCTCCATTGCGGAGCCGAACTCGACCATCGAGCGGGCTCACGCAGAACGTCTGGCGGGTGATTCTCCTTTCGGCAGGAGACCACACCCGCCATGACAGACCCCTCAGCAATGGGTCAACAGCAGTCAACTTCCCCGGATTTGTCCCAGGTCTGTTTCCCCTGCGAAGGCTGAGTCACATCCAGCCCTGACCAGGAACCCCGCGCGGCCAGGTTCGCTCGCTGGCGTGGATGGTGAAAAGGTCCGCTGTAAACGCGAACGACAATTCGTTACGCAGTGCATGCCCGGGTGCTGCCCGGAGCCTCTGACTCTGCCCGCCGTGCTGGTGGCGAGGGACCGCCGCATCGGCCTGTGGCCCGTCCCGAGTCCACGTCTGTGAACCGCAGTTCTTTCAAGAGGAGTGAACACCATGGCAAGATTGCAGAAAGTTTCGTTGAAGGGGACCGAGCACACCCCGATGCCGGGAGCGCGTGCCATCGGACCAACTTCTCCGCATCAGATCATCGAAATCTCCGTGATCCTGAAGCACCGTCAGACCCTGAACCTCGCGCAACATCGAGGCCAGACTCTTACCCACAGCGATTTCGCCAGAATGTACGGAGCCGATCCCACCAGCGTCGACAAAATCAAACAGTTTGCCCGCGAGAACAATTTGCAGGTCCTCGAGCGCGGCGACGAGGTTCTCCGCCGCACCGTCACCCTTGCCGGCACCGCGGCCGACATGGAAAAAACTTTCTCCGTCGAACTCATCGGCTTCGAGCATCCAGACGGGACCTACCGCGGCCACACCGGGCCCATTCAGGTTCCGGAGGCCTACGCGTCCCTGATCCAGGCTGTCTTCGGCCTGGACAACCGGCCGGTCGCCCATCCTCACCTGCGTATGCGCAACACCAACCGCACCTTCGGCTCGCGCACCGCAACCACAACCTACACGCCGGTCCAGATCGCCTCGCTGTACGACTTCCCGCGGGATGCCGACGGCAACGGGCAGACGATCGGCGTCATCGAGCTGGGCGGCGGCTTCCGGCCGGCCGACCTGCAGCAGTATTTCCAGAGCCTCAATTTGAAGACCCCGCCGGTCCGCGCGGTCCTCGTCAACGAGGCCAACAACCGGCCCACCACGCCCAACAGCATGGACGCCGAGGTCATGCTCGACATCGAAATCGCAGGGGCCATCGCGAACGGCGCCTCGATGGCCGTCTACTTCACCACCAATTCGGCACGCGGCTTCCAGGATGCCCTCAGCACCGCCGTGCACGACCAGATCCATACCCCCTCGGTCCTCTCCCTCAGCTGGGGCAATGCCGAGGAGACCTGGACCCAGCAATCCATGGAATGCTTCGACCAGGTGGCGCAGGAGGCAGCTCTGCTGGGCATCACCGTCGTGGCGGCGTCCGGCGACCAGGGCACGACCGACGGTCTCCCCGGCACGAAAAACCACGTCGACTTCCCGGCCTCCTGCCCCCATGTACTGGGAGTCGGCGGCACGCGGATCGTCTCCGCCAACGGCGTCATCCAGAATGAGACGGTCTGGAATGACGGCCCAACTGGCGGAGCCACCGGAGGAGGATACAGCAACCTCTTCCAGCGTCCGGAATGGCAGTCTGCCGTCGCCACGCAGCCCAGCCGCGGCGTGCCCGACACGGCCGGCAATGCCGATCCCGACACCGGCTACACCATCCTTGTGGATGGCGAGCAGCTGGTCGTCGGCGGTACCAGCGCGGTCGCCCCGCTGTGGGCCGGCCTCGTGGCCCGCTGCAACCAGATGTTGAGTGCGCGCCTGGGATTTATCAACCCCTCCCTCTACGCCATCAACCAAAATAACGGCTTCCGCGACATCACCCACGGCAACAACGGCGCGTACTCGGCCACGCCCGGCTGGGATCCATGCACCGGCCTCGGTTCCCCGCTCGGCTCCAGGCTCCTGCAAGCCCTCTCGACCGCGACCGGGAAACCCGTGTCACGGGCACAGACTGGCGAAGCAGCATACACGGGCCGTCCGCATTCCGCGGCCTGACCCGCTCTCCCACCAGGAGGAACCGATCATCCTTCCCTCCTCCCACCGCGGTGCAGCTCTCTCTTTCCCTCCCTCGAGGGAGTCGCACCAGAGATGCATCCCTCGCAGGAAAAGGGCCGAGCTTCTCAGCTCGGCCCTTCATTTACCTGGCAGGGCAAGTTACACGTATAATACGTGTAACACGTGTCGCACGTGCCTCCAGGAGCAGGACCATGCCTCAATCCCGCCAAAAGCGAAACGTCACCATCAGCCTCAGCCCGGAGACGATCCGCAAAGCCCGGATTCTCGCCGCCAGGCGCTCAACTTCGATCAGCGGATTGCTTGCGGAGCAGATCGAGACGCTGACTGGCGAGGACGAGGCGTATGAGCGCGCCCATCGCTCCGCTCTGGCCTTGCTGGGAAAGGGATTCCATCTTGGGGGAGTGATCTCCGCCAGCAGGGACGAGCTGCATGAACGGCGATAAGACCTTCGTTGATTCCAACATTTTGATCTACGCGCACGACGTGGATGCCGCTTTGAAGCACGCAACAGCAAAACGCATTCTCGACGATCTATGGAACACGCGTCTTGGCGCGCTGAGCACGCAGGTGCTTCAGGAGTTCTATGTGAACGTCACTCGCAAGATCGCCTCCCCACTGTCCCGCAAATCCGCTCGCGCCGTGGTGGACGCATACGCGACCTGGTGCGTCGACACAACCCCAGCCGAACTGACAGCCGCCTTTCGCATCGAAGACGAAGCCCGCATCGGCTTCTGGGATGCGCTGATTGTGGCGACCGCGCTGAAGGCTGGCGCGGAACGCATCCTGTCGGAAGATCTGAACCCCGGCCAGCGGATCCTCGGCATCCGCGTCGAAAATCCTTTCGCTGGAGCCTGACGCAAAAAGAGGCCTCTCAGCTCGGCCCTCTCCGCTTTTGCCCATCACGCCAGGTTAAGTCATGCGGGCAAACTTCTGCCGCCGCACTTCCCACTCCTCGGTCGAGAACAGCCGAGGGCCCACCTCGATCAGCCGCGGAATCATGTTGAAGATCGCGACCGGGCTCCAGCGCCGGCCATCGCGCGTGCGAAAGCCCTTCTCGTTCAGGTCACTCACGATCGCCGAAAATGGGAAATCCTGCACCAGCATCTCCATCATCTGCAGCAGCGCCTGGTTTTCGTTGGGATCGATCTCCAGCCGCTTGCAGTCCTCCGAAATGCGGAGACCGTAGGGAATATCTTCCGGGAACGCGCCATCGGTGGGCGCTTCGGCTTCGGGCAGCTCCCGCCGCCATTCCAGTGAGACGAGGTGCCATCCCGCTGCCGTGCGCTGCCGGACGATCTCCTCGAGAAGGGGCTGGGTGATCATGTCACGTATTCGTTCAACGTAAGCCATCGAACGCCTCCTGTATTGGGGCTACTTAAGATGCACGTTTCGGTCCATCCCAGCGCAGGCTTGGCTCGTCCCTAAGCTCCTGAAAGCCAGCGACATAGACGGGTGAGCGCCACGGCCAAAACTCACCTGAATGTCCACCCTCAGCAAACTCCGTCCGCATCTGAACAGCAACCGCAAAGCTGGACCCTACTGATCCTCGACCTGCAGCGTCACCACCTGCTGCCCCGTCAGCACCGCATCCATCGGCAGCGACGCCATTGGAACCGCCGATTCCCCATTCAGCGCCATGCCTTTGTTTTCCCGCAGCGGCGCCAGCGCATTGGCCATCGACAGCGGAATCGCCGTCAGCGTGCGCCCATCCACCGCCGCCTGTGCTTCCGGAGCCAGCAGCGTCACATACAACTGATCGCTGGTGTGTACGCTGTTCAGCTGGGCAATGGTCGCGGCCACGTCCAGCGGCTGCGCGTTGAACTGCGGCGGTTGCAACAGCCGATCCAGGGTGCCGCTGTCGCTGATCAAGAGCCGCACCGGACCCTCCGGCAGATTCGAAGGCAGCTTCACCGGAACCCGCACGTTGCGGCGCTCGCCGTGCCAGGGGAGAATCGTCGCTTCCACCGTAATGGTGTCGCCGGCATGAACCTCAACGCGGCTGGTGTGCGCGCTCTCGATCTCCGCCGTCAGCCGCCGCGGAATGGCCGCAACCTCCAGATCGACGCTTTCGATCGGAGTCCGCCGCGCTGCGTTGTCGTAGAGGCGCGTGAAGCGCTCCCCCAGCGCCAGCGCCGTCTGCAGGTTCGCCGGCAGCGCATCTGTCGGCGCCACCAGACTGTTCAGTTTCACCGAAGGATATCCGCTCAGCTTTACCGATCCCTGCACGTGGTAGGTCGTCTGCGCGGAATAGGTATTCTCCTGCATCAGTCCCTGGTAGACCGCCACCATTACCGCCATCGGCGTGATCTGCGGCTGATCGATCACCTCAAAATGCAGCGCCTCAAGCTCCTTGCCCTGCTCGGGTCCCGCTCCTTCGCGCGTCACCCGCAGCGTGACGGGAATCATGTGCGCCGGTTTTCCGAACTCGCCCATGATGGCCGACTCGCGATCTTCCGTGATCGAGCCCACCGTCTCCGTCGTGTTGATGATCTTGAAAGCTTCCAGCGGCGAGGGCAGCGTTGCCACCACGTCCGCCTTGGT
Source organism: Acidobacterium sp. (assembly GCA_003131625.1). Classification (GTDB taxonomy): domain Bacteria; phylum Acidobacteriota; class Terriglobia; order Terriglobales; family Acidobacteriaceae; genus Palsa-343. Next base: position 54,989 of record PKVY01000137.1, read on the forward strand.
CATCGGCATCGAAACCGGCCCAAACTGCGTGATCGGGTGCCCGCACGCCAGCATCTTCTTCGGATCGATGTAGGTCACCGTACAGGTGGCCGCAATATCCAGGTCTCCGCGCACCAGCACCGCGCTCACCGCCGAGCCGGGGACCAGCGGATCCGGCTGCTTCTCGCTGCTCTCCGAACCACCGACTCCCTCCACCGGGACCAGTCCCAGGGGTGCATGCTCTTTCCAGAGTTGCAGCGCCGCTGGGCTAAAGCCGCTGAACACCAGCGGCGTATCCATCGGTTGAATGAGCGGACCCGAGGCATCCCCGCTGCTGACTGCCCCCGCGCCAGGTTCGCTGGGAGCCGTATCGTCCGAGCCGGCCAGTTCCGTTGCGGGGATCCGGTGTTGCTCCTCCACGCCCATCATCGATCCGATGGGCGTAATCCCGCAGATGGGCTCTTTGCTGAACTGGCCGATGCGGTATGCCAGGGCGCCCACCAGCCGCCCATCGATATAAACCGGGCTGCCGCTCATCCCCGCCACCACGCCGGTGTATTCAGGCTTCGCGCCCTCAAGGCGCGCAAGAATCATGTCCTGCCGCGGGCCGAGCGCGTTATGCAGCACGCCAAGAATCTCCACGCCCATCGGCTCTGGCTTCGTTCCCTCGAAGACGGTGTATGCCACCCCCTGCAGGCCCCTGTGGATCTCGCTCAGTGGGAAGAACTTCGTCGTTGCCGGCGGGTTAGCGGGCAGCGCCGGCGCGCTGACCGGCTGCACAGACTGGGCCTGGCTTGCGAGGGAGAACCCCGCAAACGCCGCGACCGCCATCCCCTTGCGGATATCTTTCAGGCGCTTATACACGTCCATAGACTAAGCTTCTCCCACGCTTGCCGCCAGGGCACGTGCGGCACGAAGATTGTTGCAGAGGTCTTTTCATGAGGGTATCCCACCTGCGTCTATCGTTGATCGCCGCCGCCCTGCTGCTCTTACAGACGCTCTTGCCTGCTCGCTGGTCATGGGCCCAGCAGCCGCAAGCGCCCCCCAGCAATCAGCAAACCCAGAATCCGCCTGCGCAGCCGCAGCAAACCACGCCTGCTCAGCAGCCCGATCAGACCGCTCCGGAAGCCGGGGGTCCCGGCAATGACAACGGGCCCATTGCCATTCCGAAGAAAGCCGCGCCCCCAGCGCCTCCCCCGCCTGAGCCGACTGTGAAGAACCCTCCCGGCCTGAACAACTATTCGCTCCGCGTCGACGTACCCGTCGTCAATGTGGATGTCGGTGTTCTGGCCGAAAAGACCCATCAGTTCATTCCGAACCTGAAGCAGGACAACTTCCGTGTCTTCGAGGACGGCGTCCCCCAGGACATCGTTAGCTTCCATCAGGTGAAGGCGCCCATCACCGCTGTTTTGCTCGTCGAGTTCGCCGCCAACAGCTACAACTTCATTTTCGACATGTGGAATTCGGCCTTCGAATTTACCCAGCAGCTGCGCCCCGATGACTACGTCGCGGTGGTCACCTACGACATGCACACCACCATCCTCACCGACTTCACCCAGAACAAAATGATGATCCAGCAGGCGGTCCAGTCCCTGCAGATGCCCACCTGGGACGAAACCAACCTGTTCGACGCGCTTTACGAGACGCTGGATCGGCTCTCCCGCATCGACGGGCGCAAGTACGTCATCCTGGTTTCGTCGGGCCGCGATACCTTCTCCAAAATCACCCTCGACAAGTGCCTGCAGAAGATCAAGGCCACGCCCAATGTCACCATCTTCTCCATCGCTACGGGCGGTGCCGGCATCATGGGGGGCGGCGGTTTCGCCAGCGGGCGCATGAATACCATCACCATGCTGCAGGCCCAAAACCAGCTGCAGAGCTTCGCCCGTATGACCGGCGGCATGTACTTTGAACCTCGGTTCGACGCGGAACTCCCCGACGACTTCTCCGCGATCAACGAATCCATCCGTAACCAATATCAGATTACTTATAAGCCATCGAACATCAAGATGGATGGCACCTATCGGCGCATCCGCATCGAACTCGTCGATCAGGAAGGCCACCCCCTGCGCATGCAGGACGAAAAACACAAGCCTGTCAAATACGACGTCATCGCTCGCGACGGCTATAAGGCGAAGGAACAAGTGGAGTAAGCGGCCCTCCACCGCCTGTTCAGCCGGTCACGATCATCCGGCCGCACCGGTTCCTGGGCGATTCTCCCCATCCGGTACAAAAGTTTCGGTACATCGGTCATAAGTAACGCTCGAATGGGTACTTCAGCACTGCTCGACCCTCCATGGAAGTGTTATACCCAGGGGGTTGCCCGAACGTCATACTGGATGACGCCAGAGGCAAAGTTGCTCCTTTTCTCCGAGGAAGTGCTGTAATGCATGACCTGATTTTTGCCGTAGCCTTCGTTGCAATGGTCGCCACTCCCGCCATGGTCGCCGCAATCGGTGGCCGAAAAGAATACAACCCAGGGCCCGAGGCTCCTTCTCTTCCTCTTCGTCCCACTACCGCCATCAAGGTGAATCCCGTCACGCCAGTTGCCCGCCCCCGTGCCATGCGGAAAATTGTCCCGGCAGACCACCCGCTCGTCACCTGCGACGGGCCAACTCTGCCCATGCACAACGCGCGCGGCATGGCCAACCGCTGAGTTCCTTCTCCGCAACGCGTCCCGGTCTCGCTGGCGACGACTGAGCCTGGTCCCTGCATACCCGCAGCCCTTCCTGATCTAACCGCTGCGCGTAGCATCTGCTTTGCTACTCTGGCTCGTCGGGGTCCCCGCAAGCACGCCGTTCGTTCGCCGGGGCGATGGATCTCTATGGAGCCTCTTCTGGTTGTGCTGCTCGGTCCAACCGGCAGCGGCAAAACGGCGCTCTCCCTCACTCACGCCCGCCGCTTTCCTTCGGAAATCGTCAGCTGCGACTCCGTCGCCGTCTACCGCGACATGGAAGTGGGCACAGCCAAGCCGTCACCCTCGGAGCGCCGCGAAATCCCGCATCACCTCATCGACGTCCTTACCCCGGACCAGTTCTGTACCGCCGGCGACTACGCGCGTCTCGCACGACAGGCGCTGACCGCCATCGTCTCCCGTCAGCATCTACCCGTCGTGACCGGCGGCACCGGCCTCTATCTGCGCGCCCTCCTCGAAGGCCTCTTTGCCGGCCCCCAGCGCTCGGAAAAAATCCGCGCCCGGCTCACGCACAGCGCAAAGCTGCACGGCCCCGCATGGCTCCATCGTGTCCTGCATCGCCTCGATCCCGCCGCCGCACGGCGCATCCACTCCAACGACCAACCCAAGCTCATCCGCGCGATCGAAGTCTGCCTCGCTGCCCGCCAGCCTCTCACCGAGGCCTGGAAAACGGGACGCGACCCGCTCACCGGCTATCGCATCCTCCGCATCGGACTCAATCCGCCCCGCCCGGATCTCTACGCCCGCATCGATGCGCGCGCCGCGAAGATGTTCGCCGACGGTCTCGTGGAAGAAACCCGCGGACTCCTCCGCAAATATGGCGACTCGCCCCCCGCCTTCGATTCCCTCGGCTACCGCCAGGCCCGCGCCGTCCTGCGCGGCGAACTCACCGAATCCGAAGCCATCGCCGCAACCGGTCAGGCACACCGCAACTACGCCAAGCGTCAGCTCACCTGGTTTCGCCGGGAACCGGACGTCCGCTGGCTCGAGGGCTTTGGCGACGACCCCGCCCTCGCTGCCCAGGCCAGCGAGCTTGTACAACAGAGTCTGTAATCGAATGCCGACCGCCTCTGCTCTCAAGACCTCGTCGTCCAAACGTGCCGCGCTCGTCATCGACGAGCAATCCCCGAACCACCATCGGACGCGATCCATCCCTTCATCCCTGGCCCCACTCCTGCTCACTCCCATCGTCCTTCTCGTGCATGGCTATCATCCCTATGCCGGAGACGCGGGCATCTATGTCGCCGGCGTCCGCCACATTCTCGATCCCTCGCTGTACCCGCTCAACGCCGTTTTCGTAACTGCCTTCACCAGGCTCTCCATTTTCCCGTGGACCATAGCCACCCTCGTTCGCCTTTCGCATGCGCCGTTGTCGTCGGTGCTGCTGGCAGCACACCTGCTCTCGATCCTTCTCTTTCTCATCGCCTGCCACCAGCTCGCCGGGCGCCTTTTCAACAACGAGTCAGCTCGCTGGTCCTGCCTGTTGCTCGCAGTCGGCTGCTTCACCCTTCCCGTCGCAGGAACCGCGCTCTTTGTCATGGACCCTTACGTCACGGCGCGCTCCTTTTCCACGCCCCTGAGCCTGATGGCGGTTGCCGCCTGCATCGATCGCGCGTGGCTCCGCACCATCCTTCTGCTGGCGCTCACCGCTCTGATCCATCCTCTGATGGCCGCCTACACCGTCGGCTTCGTCGTTCTCCACACTCTGATCGCCTCAGGACGGACCCGCGAGGCGCTCACCCTCAGCCTCGCTCTGGTCGCCGCCTGCGGCGTAGCATTCGGCCTTGCCCACGGAACCCCGGCCTCTCCGGCGTATCGCCAGGCCGTTTCGCTTCCGGCGCGTACGTTTCTTTTTCTCGCACGCTGGCACTGGTATGAAATCCTCGGCCTCGTTCTGCCTCTGCCGCTCTTTGCGCTCGGCCTGCGCCATCCCGTGTCAGCCAGCCGCAACGGCGCAATCTGCCTGACGTGCCTGCTTCTCGGAACAACGAGCATCGTGATTGCCGCCGCGTTTGTCCCGCCCGCCGGCCCTTACCTTTTCGTCCCTCTGCAGATCCTGCGCAGCTTCCATCTGATCTACGCGCTTGGCATCGTGCTCTGCGGCGGCGTCCTTACTGCCCTGTGGTCTCGCTCCCGCATCGCCGCAATCTGCGTGGTTGTCGTGCTTTTTGCCGGCACGTTCGCCGCGCAGCGCCTCTCCTGGACCGGCAGCAGCCACATCGAGTGGCCAGTCGCAGGCCCTGCCATCCCTTACCAACAAGCCTTCCTCTGGATTCGCGATCACACTCCGCGCAACGCCGTTTTCGCATTCAATCCGCGGCTGGTCTACGTGCCTGAAGAAGACGAGCAGGGCTTCCGCGCGATCGCCGAACGCGACCATCTCGCCGACGATAAGGATGCCGGCATTGTCGCCGTGATCCCGCGGCTCGCGGACCGCTGGGCGCTTCAGCGCAACGCGGAACTCAATATCGATCGCATGATAGATTCCGAGCGCATCGCCACGCTCGCTCCGCTCGGCGCAACCTGGCTCCTGCTCCCGCCCAACGCGAACACAGAATTCCCCTGCCCCTGGCGCAACCGCGTCCTCCAGGTCTGCAACATGGAGCACTGACTATTGTGATGAGAACCCAGACGCGGGTCAGGCGATTCCCTAAACTCAAATCCCTGTTTTCTAATCCCTAAACTCTAATCCCTAATCCCTGCAGTTCTCACTGCACCGTCAGCGCCAGACACACCGCTCCCGAGCAGCTTGTATCGGACGAAGTCGCGTACGTGATCGCCGTGCCATCCGTGGAATACGCGGAGATGACCACCGTGTAGGTTCCCGCAGCGGTTCCAAAGTTCGGCGACGGCTGGTAATTCAGATATCTGAACCGCGCGCTACAGGCGCTCAATCCCAGCGTGCCGGCGGCCAGCAGCATTACCAGGCCCAGTGCCCGAAGCGCTCCGAGGTTCCTCCGCCGGATCGCTCCCACTCCAATCAGCGCCAGAATGCCCGGAATCACCACCCCATACACCGCGCCCGATCGTCCCAGCCGAGCCTCATTCCCGCCTACACCCGACTCCGCCGTCGTCGTGATCTGCATCGCGCTGATGCTCGATCCGCTCGCTGGCGGCGTGACCACAACCGGGTTGAAATTGCAGCTCGAGGCGAGGGGCACACCCGAGCACGATAGGTTCACCTGCTCCGAAAAACCGTTTTGCGAAGTCACCGTTAGGTTCACGGTTCCGAATTGGCCCGGTGTCAGCGACAACGACGACGGAGCGGCCGTGACCGTAAATCCCGGCAGCCCGCTGCTATCCGCGGAGACACCGGCGCTGGCCGCCGACCCGGCGAACGCAGCATCGCCGTGATAAACAGCCGTTACCGTCTTCGCCCACTGCGGCGCATTGTTCACGTTCAGCGTCGCTGAGCCATCTTTGACGAAGACCGAGCCCAGCGACCCCTTCGCCGTCTCGAAGCTCACCGATCCTTCGGAAACCGGTGCTCCACCGGCGTCTGCCACCTTCGCCGTGAATGACAGCGCGCCGTCACTCTTCTGCACCGAGACCTGGGTGCGCGTAGTCACCTGCGCTTGTCCTTGAGCGACGGCGCTAAGAATGGAAAGGCAGGTCAGCAGTCCGCAACAGAGGGTCAGCCGAGGGGCTATGTGCTTCCAGAACAGCGAAATCATTCGTGAGGAACTCTCTGACATCAAACGTCTGCGCCACCATCGTTCCGCCTCGGCCCGTCCTGCCTGCCGAAAGGAATCCTGGCTCTGCGCTGGAAAACTCATTGTATCTGACCGGCAGCGCCCCCGGCACGTGAGCAGCCCCGGCATTCCCGCCGCGCTCCCTGCCATCTGGAGTTACGATCTTTAGTTGCCCATTCGCAATTTCCCGAGGTCCTCATGACCACTTCGCTCTCCGCGCGCCCCCAGCTCCAGTACCTCACCGCCCAGCTCGACGAGCTGAAGCAGAAGGGCACGCACTTCCGCCTGCGCGTCCTCGACGACGTGCAGGCCCCGGTCTGCACCTACGACGGCCGCCGCGTCATCAATCTCGCCTCCAACAACTACCTCGGCCTGTGCAATCACCCAAAGCTGCGCGAGGCCGCCATTCAGGCCATCCGCGACTACGGCGTCGGCTCCGGCGCCGTCCGCACCATCGCCGGCACTATGAAAATCCACATGGAACTGGAAGAAAAAATCGCCAGCTTCAAGAATGTTGAAGCCTGCGTTGTCTTCCAAAGTGGATTCACCGCCAACGCCGGCACCGTCTCCGCCATCCTCGGCAAAGAAGACTTCATCGTCTCCGACGAGCTCAACCACGCCTCCATCATCGACGGTGCCCGCCTCTCCCGCGCGAAGATCAAGGTCTTTCGCCACAAAGACGTCACCCATGCCGAAGAGCTGCTCCGCGAAATTCAGAACGAGCCCGGCCGCAAACTGCTCATCACTGACGGCGTCTTCTCCATGGATGGCGACATCGGCCCCGTCGACAAGCTCGCCGATCTAGCCGAGAAATACGGCGCCATCATGATGGTCGACGACGCCCACGCCTCAGGCGTGCTGGGCCGCAACGGCCGCGGCACTGTCGACCACTTCCACTGCCACGGCCGCGTCGATATCCAGGTTGGCACGCTCTCCAAAGCCATCGGCGCTATCGGCGGTTACGTCTGCGGCTCCAAAGACCTCATCGACTTCCTCTACCACCGCGCCCGCCCCATCCTCTTCTCCACCTCGCATCCGCCCTCGGTCACGGCCACCTGCATCGCCGCCTTTGATCTGCTGGAATCCGAACCCGAGCGCATCGATCGCCTTTGGGAAAATACCCGCTACTTCAAGTCCGAACTCGGCCGTCTGGGCTTCAACATCGGCGGCGTCAATACCCCGGCGAGCGAAACCCCGATCACGCCCATCATCATCGGCGACGGCCGCCAGACCATGGATTTCTCGCGCGCCCTCTTCGAAGCGGGCGTCCTCGGCACCGGCATCGCCTTCCCGACGGTCCCCGAAGGCAAAGCCCGCATCCGCACCATCATGACCAGCGAGCACACCCGCGAGCAGCTCGATCAGGCCCTCGAAATCCTTGGGAAAACCGCGAAACCGTTGGGGATTCTGGGATAGCAACCGTGCGAATCAACAACCCAGCCCATCCTGGTGAAATCCTGCGGGAGCACATCGGGACCATGCCCGTAACGAAATTTGCCGATCATCTCGGTGTCTCCCGTGTAACCCTGTCGCGCCTGCTGAACGGAACCTCGGGAGTGTCAGCGGAAATGGCCCTGAAGCTCTCCGAAGCTCTGGAAACCACGCTGGAACTCTGGCTGAACCTGCAAATCCAGTACGACCTGTGGCAGGCGTCGATAACGAAACGTAAGAAAGTCGCGCGCCTGGCCGCTGCCTGAGAGGGCCCCGGTGCATTGCCGCGCCGCTATCAGTGAAACAGGCTGCTGAAGATGATGAGCCCGAGCCCGATCATCGTCACCTCGTGATGGCCGGTGATCGCGCCGCCGCAAACCAGCAGGACCACGCCGAGAGCAAACAGGAGATGGGAATCCGAATCGCACTCCTTTTCGATCGCCGCCTGCGCCTGATTTGGGGGGACGGTGTTGGGGGCGAGGGCCGCGTTGGGGAATGTGTTGTTCATAAAGCCTCCTGACAAAACCAGCATCGCCCGAAGGCTCCCCTTCCCGGCAGTGCCCTTCGTCAGCAATCGAGCATGACAAATGTCAGCCGGCGCCGCGCGTCGCGGAGGCATTCCTGGCTTCGAGAGAAGCCCCCCCGCCTCTATACTTGAACCAGAGGACCACACGCCTGCATCCTTTTGGCCAGCGTCTTGACCCGATTCTCGCGGAAACGCGCGCCGAAGTGGCCCGCCGCCGCGAGCGCGTCCCCCTGCGCGAACTCGAGAAGCTGGCCGAGCAACACACGCCTCGCGGATTCGCCCGCGCCCTCCGCGAAGCCGCCGCAAAAGGCCCCGCGATCATCGCCGAGTTGAAGAAGGCCTCGCCCTCGAAAGGCGTCATCCGTCCCGACTTCGATCCCCAATCCCTCGCAGTCGATCTCGATCGCGCCGGTGCCGCCGCGCTCTCCGTCCTTACCGACGAGCCCTTTTTCCAGGGCAGCCTCCAGAACCTCGAAATCGCCTCCGCCGCCACCAAAATCCCCTGCCTTCGCAAAGACTTCATCGTCGACGAGTACCAGATCGCCGAAGCCCGCGCCCATCGCGCTGACGCCATCCTCCTTATCGCGGGCGCGCTCGGCTACGGCTTCCTTTACTACTTCACCGTCATCGCCCATAAATACGGGCTCGATGTTCTCTGCGAAGTCCACACCACCGAAGAGGCAAAGCTGGTCGAGGACATTGGCTGCGACGCTTATGGCGTCAACAACCGCGACCTGCAAACCTTCGAGGTTCGCCTCGACACTTCCCTGGAACTCGCCGAGAAGCTTCCGCCCAACGCCGTACGCGTCGCCGAGAGCGGCATTCACACAGCCGCCGATATCCAAACCCTGCGCAGCGCAGGCTTCGACGCCTTCCTCATCGGCGAATCGCTCATGCGCCACCCGAGCCCCGGAGCAGCACTCGAAGACTTGCTCAAGGCCGCCAACGCAGCACCCGAGCCAACCGCACAGCACACCTAAAAACCATGTGGATCAAAATCTGCGGCAACACCAATCTCGATGATGTGCGGATGGCCGCCGATGCTGGTGCGGACGCCGTCGGCTTCGTCTTCGCTTCCAGTCCGCGCCGTGTCACCGCGGGTCACATCGCAGCCATAATGCCCGATCTGCCTGCCGATCTAACAAAAATCGGCGTCTTTGACACTCAGAATTTCGATGAGATTGCACTCGCTCTCCGGTCTGCGGGACTGCACGGGGTTCAGCTTCACGGAGAACTCGATTTTTCGCTCGCGGAAAAACTGCGCAACCAGTTCGATCCCGGCTTCTTTCTCATCCAAACCCTGCATTGGGACCTGAACAGCGATCCCGCCCGCGCCGAGGAGCGGCTCCGCAACGAGCTCCGCGCCATCGCCCGGCATCGTGACATCGATGCGGTCCTGCTGGATACCAGAACGTCAACCGCATCCGGCGGAACGGGCAGAACCCTGGACTGGGCGCGCGCCAAAGACGTTCTCTCCGCTGAAGCCGGAAAACTGCGCATCATTCTCGCTGGCGGCCTGTATCCGGGCAATATCCGCGAAGCCATCCTCACCCTCCGCCCCTGGGGTGTCGACGTCTCCAGCGGCGTCGAATCCTCACCTGGCAAAAAGCATCCTGAATTTCTCCACGACTTCGTCCGCGCGGCCCGCCTCGCCTTCCTCGAAATCGAGCCGCCCCCCATGCTCCCCACTGCTGTGGGTCCGGTGTAAGGTGGAATCATGGCAGCTACCGTGACCAGTCGCGTCGCAGGGCGCTTCGGCCCCTACGGCGGCCGCTACGTTCCGGAGACCCTCGTCGCCGCGCTCGACGAGCTGGAGCACGCGTACGCCGAGGCCCAGACCGATCCCGATTTCCACCTGAAACTCGACTCGCTGTTGCGCGACTACGCCGGCCGCCCCACCCCTCTTTATTTCGCCCCCCGCCTCACAGAATCGCTCGGCGGCGCAAAAATCTATCTCAAGCGCGAAGACCTCCTCCACACCGGCGCACACAAAATCAATAACTGCCTCGGTCAGGCGCTCCTTGCTGTGCGCATGGGCAAAAAACGCATCATCGCGGAAACCGGCGCGGGCCAGCACGGCGTCGCCACCGCCACCGTCTGCGCGCTCTTCGGCCTCGACTGCGTCGTCTACATGGGCGAAGAAGACATGCGCCGCCAGGAGCTCAACGTCTACCGCATGCGCATGCTCGGCGCGGAGGTCCGCGGCGTCTCCTCCGGCTCGCGCACCCTCAAAGACGCCATCAACGAAGCCATGCGCGACTGGGTCACCAACGTCCGCACCACCCACTACCTCCTCGGCAGCGTCCTCGGCGCGCACCCGTACCCCACCATGGTCCGGGATTTTCATCGCGTCATCGGCCGCGAAGCCCGAGTCCAGATCCTCGAGAAAGAAAATCGCCTGCCCACTGCCATCATCGCCTGCGTCGGCGGCGGCTCCAACGCAATCGGCGCGTTCTACGAATTCATCCCCGACAAAGACGTCCGCCTCATCGGTGTGGAAGCCGGAGGCCGTGGCTCCGCGCTTGGCGAGCATGCGGCGCGTTTTAGCGGAGGATCTCCAGGCGTCCTTCAGGGCACCTATTCGTACGTCCTCCAGGATGACAACGGCCAGATCGCCCTCACCCACTCCGTCTCCGCCGGTCTCGACTACGCCTCCATCGGCCCCGAACACGCCGCGCTCCACGACTCCGGCCGCGCCGAATATACCTCCGCCACCGACACCGAAGCTCTCGACGCCACCCTGCGCCTCGCGCGCACTGAGGGCATCATCCCCGCGCTCGAAAGCGCCCACGCCGTCGCCGAATGCCTCCGCCTCGCGCCGAGCCTCACCCCGCGCGACATCCTGCTCGTCAACATCTCCGGCCGCGGCGACAAGGACATGGGCATCCTCGCCCGCGAACTCCATCTATCGGGAGCCTAGCCAGCGATGCCGATCCGTTTCGCCAGCAAACCCGGCCTCGTCGCCTACATCACCGTCGGCGACCCCGACCTCGCGACCACTCACAACATCGCGATCGCCGCAATTGACGCGGGCGCGGACGTCCTCGAACTCGGCGTCCCCTTCAGCGATCCACTCGCCGACGGCCCCGTCATCCAGCGCGCCAGCGAGCGCGCCGTGAAGAACGGCACCCGCCTCCACGACGTCCTCGCCCTCGCCGCCGCTCTGCGCCTCGAGCGCCCCCAGACCGGCCTCATCATCTTCACCTACTACAATCCCGTTCTCCGGTTCGGGCTCGAAAACTTCTGCGCCGCCGCGGAGCAAGCCGGCGTCGACGGCGTCCTCGTCACCGACATGATCGTCGAAGAAGCCGGCGACTACCTCGCAGCTCTCCATCGCCATCGTCTCGCGCCCATCTTTCTCGCCGCACCCACCAGTCCCGACGACCGCCTCGAACGCATCTGCGCCGCGTCGCAAGGATTCGTCTACGCCATCTCGCGCTTAGGCATCACCGGCACGCGCGCCTCGCTCGAATCCGATGCCGAACAGCTCGTCCGCCGCCTGCGCCGCTTTACCAAACTTCCCATCGCCGTCGGCTTCGGCATCTCGAATCCCGAACAGTTCGCCGCGGTTGGTGAATTTGCCGACGCCGCCGCCATCGGCAGCGCGCTGGTCGCCACCATCGAGCAGGCCGGACCCAAAGACGCGCCCAGTTCCATCGCCCGATTTATTTCGGGCTTGCGCGGCGGAATCCGTGAGCCTGCCGTGCCTGCCCGCTGAAGAATTCTCCTCTTCGTATACGGTTGTAGTTGCGGATTTCTCCATGCCCCGGCGCTCCATCGCCCGGGTGGATAGGGAAGACCATGGACTTAGAAACCTTCCGGCGCAAAATCGACGAACTCGATCGGCGCATCGTCGCCCTTATCAGCGAACGCGCCGCTGCCGCCCAGGAAATCGGCCGTCTGAAACGCGAGACCGACTTGCCCGTCTACGAGCCCAATCGCGAGCGCGTCATCTTCGACAACGTGCGCAGTCACAATCCTGGCCCGCTGCCCGACATCGAGCTCGTTCATATCTACGAGCGCATCGTCGACGTGATGCGAGCCCTGCAGCGCAACGAGCTCGCCTCTCGCCCGAACCCGCCCGCATCCGGCGCGCAGATCCAGACAGGAAAAGAAAAATGATTGTTGCTATGCAGGATCGCGCGACCGAAGAAGAGATCCAGGCCGTTGTCGAGCGCATGATGGAAATCGGCTTCAATGTCCACCGCACCACTGGGACCGTCCAGACCATCCTCGCCGGCGTCGGCACCCCCGGCGTTTTCGAGCACCAGGAATTCGAGGTCCTCGCCGGAGTCGCGGAAGTCATCCGCATCTCGTCGCCCTATAAACTCGCCGGACGCAGCTTCCGCCCCGAGGGCACCATCGTCCGCTTTCCCAACGGCGTCAGCATCGGCGGCGACGAAGTCGTCGTCATGGCCGGACCCTGCTCCGTCGAAAGCCGCGAGCAGATTTTCTCCAGCGCCAAAATCGTCAAAGATGCGGGCGCGAAATTTCTGCGCGGCGGCGCCTTCAAACCCCGCAGCTCGCCCTACTCCTTCCAGGGCCTCGGCCTCGATGCGCTCAAGCTCCTCCGCGAAGCCGGCGACGCCCACGGCTTGCTCGTCGTCAGCGAGGTCATGGAGATCTCCCAGATCGAACCGATGATGCCGTACGTCGACCTCTTCCAGGTCGGCGCGCGCAACATGCAGAACTTCAACCTCCTCCGCGAGCTCGGCGCAGTCCGCCGCCCTGTCCTGCTCAAGCGCGGCATCGCCGCCACCATCGAAGAGTTGCTGCTCTCCGCCGAATACCTCCTCGCCGGCGGCAACTACGACGTCATCCTCTGCGAGCGCGGCATTCGCACCTTCGAAACCTACACCCGCAACACCATGGATATCTCCGCCATCCCCGTCGTGAAAACGCTCTCGCACCTGCCCATCGTCGGCGATCCCTCCCATGGCACCGGCCGTCGCGACAAGGTTCCCGCCATGGCGCGCGCCACCGTCGCCGCAGGCGGCGACGGCCTCCTCATCGAAGTCCACCCCAACCCCGACAAAGCGCTTTCCGACGGCGCGCAGTCGCTTTTCCCCGAGCAGTTCGCCGAGCTCATGGGCTCGCTGCGCGTGATCGCCTCCGCTGTGGAGCGCACGATTTGAAGCCCCACAGTGAAGTCCTGGCGCGAAGCGCCCATCGCCTGGACGGCCAGTCCCGCATCGCGATCCTCGGCACCGGCCTCATCGGCGCATCCGTTGGCCTCGCCTTGCGCTCCCACGGTTTCTCCGGATCCATCGCCGGCTGGGACCCCAACCCCCAGCAACTCCACGCCGCTCTCCGTCGCGAAGCCATCACCGTCTCAGCCGACGATCCACTCACCGCTGCTGCGGAAGCAAACGTCATCCTCCTCGGCGGTCCCGTCTTCACCGTCCTGGAATGGCTCGACCGACTCGCCCCGCTCCTGCGCGAAGACCAGCTCGTCACCGACGTGGGCAGCGTCAAAGGCGCGATTTGTGCCCGTGCCCGTGACAAATACAACGCGCCAGGCCAGCCTGGCTTCCTCCCTGGCCATCCCATGGCGGGCAAAGAAGTCAGCGGCGCCGACCATGCCGACAGTGCGCTCTTCGACGGCGCAGTCTGGCTCTTCGCGGAATGCTCCGACAGCAACATGAATCCCGCCGCTCACGTCCTCGCCAACGAATGGCGGGCCTGGGTCGGCCGCTTCGGCTCCCGCGTCCTCGACATCGACCCCGACCGCCATGACGTTCTCTGCGCCTGGATCAGCCATCTGCCGCAATTCGTCTCCACTGCCATGTGCGCGCTGCTCGAAGACGAATTCGCCGCCAACGCCGACCTGCTCCCCATCGGCGGCCGCGCCCTGCGCGAGATGACCCGTCTCGGGGAAAGCCCCTTTTCCATGTGGCGCGATATCGCCCACACCAACTCCGAAGCCATCGCCCAAACCCTCCACGCCCTCGAACAGCGCCTCGCCCACATCCGCGAAAATCTCAAAACCCCCGAACTCCGCGACGAATTCGACCGTGCCAACCGCTTCCGCCTCCGCGATTCACAGAAACCCTGAGCTTGGCCGGCTCCTGTACAAAACGCTCCGCAGCTGAAATGGCCTGCGATGGCCAACTTGTAACAACACAGGTACACTTGCCATTCGCAAATTTTTCATAGTCGGAGGGTCTGTGCCGCGCCATCTGCGTCTGGTGTTCCTCGCCCTGTTCGTCCTTCCCCTTGTTGCCTACGCCTCACCGCTGCTCCTCCTCCATCCCACGCTCAGCAAAGATCAAATCGCCTTTCGCCACGCCGATGACATCTGGGTCGTCGCGCGCACCGGCGGCGATGCGATTCGCCTCACCTCCACGGCTTCGGTCGTCGCCGGCCCATTCTTCTCGCCCGACGGCCAGACCCTCGCATACTCCTCCCGCGTTCACGGCAATGTCGATGTCTACACCGTGTCCGTGAACGGCGGTGTCCCACGCCGCCTCACCTGGCACCCCGGCGATGACAGCGTCGTCGGATGGTCTCCCGACGGCAAAGACATCCTCTTCCTCAGCGGCCGCACCGCGTGGAACGACTTCGCCCAGCTCTTCCGCATCCACGCCGACGGCTCCGGGCTTCCCGTCGAGCTTCCGCTGCCCTCCGCCGACAGCGCCTCTCTCTCGCCCGACGGCAAACAGATTGCCTACACCCCCTTCAACCAGTGGCAGCGTGCCTGGAAGCGCTACCGCGGCGGCCAAACCGAGCCCGTCTGGATCGTCGACCTCGCCACACTCGACCTCACCAAAGTCCCCCGCGACAACTCCAACGACTCCAACCCCCTCTGGATCGGCGACAAAGTCTACTTCCTCTCCGATCGCAACGGTCCCGTCACGCTCTTCAGCTACGACACCAAATCGAAGCAGGTCGAGCAGGTCGTCGAAAACAAGAGCTTCGATCTAAAGTCCGCCAGCGCCGGTCCCGGCGGCATCGTCTATGAGCAGTTCGGCAGCATCCATCTCTACGACACCGTCGCTGGTGCCCAGCACCCCGTCGACATCACTCTCCACGGCGATCTGCCCGCGCTCGAACCCAGCCTCGCCGTCATCGATCCGCACCTGATCCTCAACGCCTATATCTCGCCCACCGGCGCGCGCGCCGCGTTTGAAGCCCATGGCGACATCTTCACCGTTCCCGCCGAGAAGGGCGATGCGCGCAACCTCACCAACACCTCCAACGCCGCCGAGCGCGATCCGGCCTGGTCCACCGACGGCAAATCCATCGCGTATTTCAGCGACGCCTCCGGCGAATATCAGCTCTACATCCGCGATCAAAACGGCATTGCGCCGCCGAAGGTCATCGACCTCGGTCCCGAACCGTCCTACTTCTACTCACCGCGCTGGTCGCCCGATTCGAAGCGCATCCTTTACTCCGACAAGAAGCTGCATCTCTGGTATCTCGACGTCGACAACCCTCATCCCGTCCTGGTCGATACCGAAAATTACGAAGGCTTCGAATTCGCGGGCAGCGCTACCTGGTCCCCCGACGGCAAATGGATCGCCTACCTCAAGACCCTGCATAACTTCATGCATGCCGTCTTCCTCTATTCCCTCGACACCCAAAAAACCATGCAGGTCACCGATGGCATGAGCGACGTCGGCAGCATCGCCTTCGATCGCAACGGCAAGTATCTCTACTTCACCGCCTCCACCAACGTCGGACCCTCGGTCGCCGGTTTCGATCTGTCCAGCCTCGACCGCGCCGTCTCGAGCAACGTCTACGTCGTCGTGCTTTCCAAAGATCTGCCCTCGCCTCTCCCTCCCGAAAGCGATGACGAAAAGGCCAGGGACGAAAAATCAAAGGACGACACCAAGCCCGCTGCCGATGAGGCAAAGAAGACCGACGACCAGGCTGCGAAGGACAAAAAAGACGAAACCGCGAGCAAGGAAAAGAAGGACGAAAAGAAACTGCCCGTCGTCAAGGTCGACTTCGACGGCATCGACCAGCGCATCCTGGCGCTGCCCATCCCCGCCCGCAACTACGTCGATCTCCAGGCAGGCAAAGAAGGCGTGCTCTACATCGCCGAAGGCAGCGCGGTCGCCAACCCATCCCAGCGCAACGGGTCCGGCATTCACGCCCTCTGGCGCTTCTCTCTCGAAAAACGCGAGACCACCGAAGTTCTCTCCGGCATCGACGGCTACTCGATCTCCGCCAACGGCGAAAAGATGCTCTACAAGAAAGGCGATTCATGGCTCATCGCCACCGCGGACGACGTGAAGGAAAAGCCCGGTAAGCCGCTCAACCTCGGCAGTCTCCAGGCCGACGTCGATCCCCGTGCCGAGTATCGCCAGATGTATCGCGAAACCTGGCGCATCGAGCGCGATTTCTTCTACGACCCCAACCACCACGGCCTCGACATCGCGAAAGTCGAGAAGCGCTACGAGCCGTACCTTGACGGCATCGGCTCGCGCGACGAGCTGAATTACCTCTTCGAAGAAATGCTCGGCGAAATCACCGTCGGCCACATGTTCATTCGCGGTCCCGGCGAACCCGATCACTCGCCGCACACCGGCCTCCTCGGCGCCGACTACTCCGTCGACCACGACCGTTACCGTTTCGCCCACATCTACAACGGCGAAAACTGGAATCCCGCTCTGCACGCCCCGCTCACCCAGCCCGGCGTCAATGTGAAGGAAGGCGAGTATCTGCTCGCCGTCAACGGCCGCGATCTGCACGCCTCCGACAACATCTACAGCTTCTTCGAAGGAACCGCCGGCCACCAGGTCGTGCTGCACGTCGGTCCAAATCCAGACGGCGCTGGCGCGCGCGATGTCACCGTCGTCGCCATCGAGTCGGAACATGGCCTGCGCAACCTCGCCTTCATTGAAGGCACCCGTCGCAAAGTCGACGAGATGACCGGCGGTCAGGTCGCGTACGTTTACATCCCGAACACCGCGGGCGCCGGCTTCACCAACTTCAACCGCTACTTCTTCGCCCAGGTGCAGAAGAAAGGTGTCATCATCGACGAGCGTTACAACGAAGGCGGCCAGATCGCCGACTACGTCATCGACACGCTGCGCCGCGTCCCCATGTCCCGCTACGAAACCCGCGAAGGCGAGGACGTCACCGATCCCGCCGGCGCCATCTTCGGTCCCAAGGCGATGCTCATTAACCAGTCCGCTGGCTCCGGCGGCGACCTCATGCCCTGGTACTTCCGCAAGGCCGGCCTCGGCCCGCTCATCGGCGTGCGCACCTGGGGAGGACTCGTCGGCATCGGCGGCTATCCTGTCCTCCTCGATGGCGGCTCGATCACCGCTCCTCGCACTGCGATCTACGGCCTGAAAGGGCAGTTTGAGGTCGAGAACCACGGCATCCCGCCTGACATCGAGGTCGAATACGATCCCAAATCTGTCGCCGCCGGTCATGATCCGCAACTCGATCGCGCCGTGCAGTACGTCATGGAGCAGCTCAAAGAACATCCCCTGCCCACCTGGCCCAAGCCGCCTTACCCGAATTACCACGAGCACGACAGCCTCGGCGTTCACTGAAGCGAAAGTATTCTCGAAACCCACGGGCCGGAGCCATCCCTCCGGCCATTTCTTTTGCGTGCCGCATTGCGGGAACCCCCTGCAGCGCGAGTCGCCCATCGCCCGACAGGCGGATTAAGATGGTCCGCATGTGCCGCCGTTCTGCGCTCCGCCTTGCTATCTCATCCGCGCTTGCACTCCTCACCACCGCCGCGTACCCGCAGCAAACCACGTTGCTCGTCGACCTCGACCATCGCCCGCAGGTCTCGCTCGACGGCCCCTGGCACTATATCGCCGATCCCTATCGCGAAGGTTGGGGATCGAACCCCGACCACGCCAGCCTCAACGGCTACGCGAAGAACGCGCACTACGTCCCGGGCGGCCCCCTCCTCCAGTACGACTTCGCCCGATCGCCCACGCTCGACGTCCCCGGCGACTGGAACTCCCAGAAAGATTCTCTCTTCTACTACGAAGGCCTGCTCTGGTACCAGCGCGACTTCACGTACCATCCGAAGCCGCACACGCACCTCTTCATCCACTTCGGCGCGGTCAATTACGCCGCCCACATCTTCGTCAACGGCCAGCACGTCTGCGATCACGAAGGCGGCTTCATTCCCTTTGACTGCGAGATCACCGGCATCGTGAAAGATGGCGACAACTTCGTCGTCGCCGCCGTCGATAACCAGCGCACCGTAGACCGCGTTCCCACGCTCCGCACCGATTGGTGGAATTACGGCGGCATCACCCACCCCGTATCCCTCGTCGAGCTCCCCGACACCTACATCGACGACTACTCTCTCCAGCTCAAACGCGGCAGCTCTAACCAGATCGAAGGCTACGTCCACGTCACCGGAGTTGACTCAGGCACTCGCGTCACCCTGCGCATCCCCGACCTGCACATCGAAAAAGATGCCGTCACAGATACAAATGGCCGCGCCGCATTCAGCTTCGCAGTTCCCGGCCTCGAGCTCTGGTCCCCCGACCATCCCCGCCTTTACTCCATCTCGCTCCACGCCAACCCTGACGATCTAAAGGATGAAATCGGCTTCCGCACCATCGAGGCCCAGGGCGATCAGATCCTTCTCAACGGCAAGCCCGTCTTCCTGCGCGGCATCGCCTTTCACGACGAAGCCCCCTTCCGCTCCGGCCGCTCCTGGTCCGACAAAGACGCTGAAACCCTCCTGGGCTGGGCGCACGAGCTCCACTGCAACTTCGTCCGCATGGCCCACTACCCCCACACCGAAAATGAATATCGCCTCGCCGACAAGCTCGGGCTCATGGTCTGGTCTGAAATCCCCGTCTACTGGGGCATCGACTGGACCAACCCGCCCACCCTCGCCAGCGCCAAACAGCAGCTCTCGGAAATGATCCGCCGCGACCACAACCACGCCTCGGTGATTATGTGGTCCATGTCCAACGAAACCCCCGAGAGCCCCGAGCGCGACGCCTTCATTCATCAGCTCGCCGTCGAAGCACGCAGCGAAGACCCCACTCGCCTCATCACCTCCGCCATCGTCACGCATTTCAAAGGGACCACTGCCACGCTCGACGATCCGCTCGGCAAGGACCTCGACGTCCTCGGCTACAACGAGTACATCGGCTGGTACATGGGCAACGCGGCCACCATCCCCGATTACACCTGGCAAAATCCCATGGGCAAGCCAGTGATCATCAGCGAATTTGGCGCCGACGCCGAAGCCGGCCTGCACGGCCCCGCCTCTGAAATGTTCACCGAGGAATATCAGGACTACGTCTTCCGCCAGCAATTCCTTATGCTCGGCAAAATGCCCTTCCTGCGCGGTATGACTCCCTGGGTCCTGATGGATTTCCGCAGCCCCATGCGCCAGCTCCCCGGCATCCAGGACGGCTACAACCGCAAAGGCCTGGTCTCTGACAAAGGAGAAAAGAAGAAGGCCTTCTTTACCCTCCAGGACTACTACACGCACAAGCAGGAACAGCAGCCCTGATCCAACTTCCACCGCCGGGTGCCCAACGCCTGCCCGTAATTGGCAGATGCGGGTGCCTGTACCCTGCACCCTGTACCCCGTCTAAGCTCCCAGTCTTCCCAGCCCAATCCCGATCACATACGTCGCTACACCTTCCGCCGCGCCCACCAGGGTCATCTCCAGTCCGCTGGCCCACCACGACCGCACCGTGATCAGCGACTTCGCCGCGCCCACCGCAAAATGCGCAATCAGCGAGACAATCGCCGACAAGATCACCGCCGGATATCCGCTCATGAAGAAAAATGGCATGATCGGGATGAACGCCCCCACCGCCGTCGACAGCGCTCCCGACCACGCCGAGACGAAAGGCTTGCTCAGCCCCTCCTCCGTCATCTTCAGCCGCTCGGCCGCCAGCGCGCGCGTGAATTGAGCCGGTGACTCGGCCAGATGCGCCACCACATGGTCCGCATCGTCGCGCGGAATCCCCTTCACCTGGTAGTACAGCGAAAGCAGCTCCTGCGCCTCCGGCCCGTTCATCTCGATGGCCTCACGCTCCCGCGCCAGTTCCGCTTCATAAATCTCCCGCTCGCTCTTCGCCGCCAGATACGCGCCCGATCCCATCGACAACGCGCTCGCAACCATCCCCGCAATCCCCGACAGCAACACCCAGTGGCTGTTGCCCAGCGTCGCGCCCGACACTCCCGACACGATCCCGAAAATCGCGCCCAACCCGTCATTCACACCGTAGATCGCGTCGCCAATCCACCCCGCCGTCTGTCTCCCCGAGCGATTGCGCCGCGTCAGCAGTTCGTCCAGCTCCTTGCGCGCCATCTCCGAGCTCACCGGCATCTTTGGATAACGATGCCGGATCAGCTCGCTCAGTTCGCGATAGTGCTCCTGCTCGTCCGCGATCACCTGGTTCAGAATGGCGACGCTCGGCTCATCGCCCAGTTCTTTCAGCTGCTGCCCATACCGCGCAATATCGCGGCTCTCGTCGATCTCCAGCCGCCGCAGCGCCATCTGCGGTCCGCCCAGTCGGTTCACCAGCGTGTCCGCATCCCCCGTCGGCTTGCCGTCGTACTTCGGCAACTCTGCGCCCAGCTCGCGAATGCGCTTCGCCCACATCGCCGCGTGCTGTGCCTCCGCCTCCGCAATATGTCGCAGCGTCTTGCTGCGGACAGCATCGTCGTCACGCTCCGCCAGCGTGTTGTAGGTGTGGAAGCCGCGCATCTCCGCCTGCCAGTTCTCGCGCAGCGCTTCCAGCACTTTCTGTTCTTTTTGCGACGAAGTTTGCGTCATGTCCCCTGGCTCCCAATCTGATAGCCGAACCCGAAGCGCCCAATCTGAATCATGTGCCGGTCTCCCGGTGGCCAGATGCGAATCTCCTCCACCCGCGTGATCCCGGGAATCAGCGTCGCCGTCACCGTCCCGACCAGCTTTCCCGTCGCCGCCTCGTAGAGATGGATCAGCAGCCCGTTCTCACCGTGCGTGTAGCCCAGCAGATAGTCCCCAGGCGCCAGCCGCAGATCGTTGCCCACCTTCAGCGGAACCTGCGTCAGAAAAAAGTGCGAGTACTTTCCCTCCGCCGAATACCCCGCCGTGATCAGCACCACGCCCGCAATGTATTTCCCGTGTCCATTCGTGATGCCGGACGCCGAGCGCATCTCTGTCTCGATCCGCTCCTGCACCACAGGCGCGCGCGCCGGAATCACTGACCGCAGCTCCGTATCGCTGGCCTGGTGCCACTCCGCCAGCCGCGCTTCCTGCGCCCATCCACACACCACCACCGCCGCCACGCCCGCAGCCACGATTGCGCGCCGCATCTTCACCCCGCCTGACAACGTCATCTCTAAACCCTAACCCCTATCCCCTAAACCCTGGTTTTAGTCCAGATGCACAATCCCCCGCTGCAGCGCCGTGGTCGCCGCCTGCGTGCGGTCTTCCACACCCATCTTGCTCAACAGGCTGTTCACGTGCGTCTTGACCGTCGCTTCCGAGATAAAAAGCGCGTTCCCAATATCCTTATTGCTCTTGCCCGCCACAATCAGATGCAGCACCTCCAGCTCGCGCGCCGTCAGCGACGCGCCGCCCATCCGCTCCGCCAGCTTCTCCGCCACACGTGATGGAATCCGCGATTTCCCTGCATGCACGACCCGCACCGCATCCGTCAGCTCCGTCAGATCCATCCCCTTCAGCAGATATCCCTTCGCGCCCGCCTGCATCGCACGATAGATATCCTCATCGCCATCGAAAGTCGTCAGCACAATAATCCGGGCCGCCGGAAATTCTCCGCGAATCTTCCCGATGGCCTCCACGCCGTTCATCTTCGGCAACCGCAGGTCCATCAGCGTCACGTCCGGCCGGTGCTTCCTGAACAGATCCACCGCCTGCTCGCCGTCGGAGGCCTCCGCCACCACCGCGAACCCGGGCACGGTCTTCAGCAAAGCCGCCAGCCCCTGGCGCACGATGTGATGATCGTCGACGATCAGGATGTTAATCGTATCTGCCATAGTTACGTTTTCGTCCCCGTCTCCCCGGCCTGGGAAATATTTAGTCCCACCCGCACCGTGGTGCCCTCGCCCGGGTTGCTCTCCACCGTCAGCGTAGCGCCAATGGCTTCCGCTCGTTCCCGCATGCCGGTCAATCCGAAGTGTCCGCTCGAGCCATCCGGTGGCGTCCCCGCAAATCCCCGCCCATCGTCGCGAATCTCCATCCCGAACATACTCCCCTCGAATTCCAGCCGCAGCACAATGTTCTCCGCATCCCCGTGACGCACCGCGTTCGTCACTGCCTCGCGCGCAATCCGCATCAATTCCCGTTCCACATCCTCATCCAGCGGATGATTCGTCCCCGTCACCTGCATCTGCACGCGCGCCCGCGCCCCGGCTCTCGAGGTCGTTTCCTCCGCCATCTTCAGAACCCGCACCGCCAGATCCTCGCGCTCGGCCCCCTGCGACCGCAGCTCCCAGATCGACGTCCTCGCATCGTCGAGGCTGCTTCTCACCAGAGCCTGTGCCCGCGCCAGCTGCTCTCGAGCGGCATCCGCGGAATTCCGCATCAGTTGCGCCACCAGCTCCAGATGTACCGAAACCGCAACGAACCCCTGCGCCAGCGTATCGTGAATCTCCCGCGCAATGCGCGCCCGCTCCCCCAATACCGCCTGAAATTCACGCTCTGCCCGCATCAGCCGCCGGCGCCAGGCAGCGTAGCCCAAAGCCGCAATCGCCAGCAAAATCAGCAGCCGGAACCACACCGTCTGATAAAAATGCGGCTCGATCGTCAGCTCCGCCGTCGCCGCCGTCCCGCTCCAAACCCCATCGTTGTTGCGCGCGATCACCCGAAACGTGTAGTGCCCATGCGGCAGATTCGTGTAGTACGCCGCACGCCGCGTCCCCGCATCCACCCACCCGCGATCGAACCCTTCCAGCTGATACCGGTACTCCACTTTTTGCGGCGCCACAAAGCTCAGCCCCGCGTAGTCGAATTCATAATGGCTGTGCCCCGGCGCCACCGTCAGATCCGCAATCGACGCCTGCTGCGTATCGTCCACGCTCACCCGCTCCACTACGACCTGCGGCGCCACGCGATTCACCGGCATGTGTTCGGGATCGACGCGCGCGATCCCCTTCAGCGTCGCAAACCACAATGACCCATCCTTCAGCTTCACTGCCGCGGGATGTCCGCCGCTCGAGCACTCGCTGATGCGCATCCCATCCGCCACCCCGAAGCGCATCACCTCCGCCTCCGCCCCTCCATCCGCCATCCGATCCAGCGCATCGCGGCTCACGCGGTAAATACCAGTATTGGAACTGATCCATAGGTACCCGCTGCCGTCTTCCAGAATCCCGATCACCCGTTGCGGCAGCTGCCTCGATGCAATCCTCACAATCTTCCCCGCGTGCCAACGATTCAATCCGCCGTCGTTGGTTCCAATCCACAACGTGCCATCGTGATCCTCATAGAGCGCTGTGACCACGTTGCTGGAGAGCCCATCCTTCGTGGTGAAATTCCTGATCTGCCCGTCGCGAAAGCGGCTCAGCCCTCCCAGCGTCCCAATCCACAACGAACCGTCATGATCCTGTGTCATCGCGCCGATCAGATCGCTGCCCAGCCCGTCGAGCGCCGTCCACGTCGTGAACCGCCCATTCTCATACCGCGATAACCCCCGCCGCGTCCCAATCCACAACTCTCCGCCGCGCCCCACATAGAGCGACCGCACAAAGTCATCCGCCAGGCCATCCGCCGTCGTGAACGCCCGCGCGACATCGCCCTCGTGGAGCAGGTTCAGCCCATCAGGCGTGCCCACCCACACATCGCCATTCGCAGCCGCCGCCATCGTCAGCACCACATTGCTCAACAAGCCCTGAGCCGTCGTTAGCGCGCGGAATTTCCCATCCCGAAATACATTGAGCCCGCCCCCCTTCGTCCCTGCCGCAACGTGACCGTTGGGAGCCTGCGCCAGCGCCAGCACATACTCGTCCGTCAGCCCGTCTTCTGCCGTCAGGCTGGAGAATTTCCGGTCGCGCAACACCGTCAGCCCGCCCGATTCCGTGCCCAGCCACAGATCGCCTTCGCGATCTTCCGTCGCGCTCAGAAAAACATCGCCGCTGCGCAGCAACTCCGCCGTGCCCTTCTCCGGATCAATCCGCACCAACCCCTGCGCCGTCCCCACCCACAGCATCCCACCCCGATCGCCATACAGAAAATCCACGCGTCCCGTCTTTTGTCCGAAGGCCTGAACCCGATCGCCATCCCCGACAAACAGCCCCGCCTCAGTTCCGATCCACGCCCGCCCCGCTCGATCCACTGCCAGCGCGTTCACCGCGCCTTCGCCCGGCACTGCCACACTCCGGCATCGCGTTGATGAACACGCCTCCAACCCCGACCGCATGCCCGCCCACGCCGTCTCGTTGCGATCCACAGCCAGCGCCAGAACCTCCCCAGCTGACCCCACCGCGTGAAACACATCATCCGCACCTGCGCGCATCAATCCATCTGCCGTCCCCAACCACAGCGCTCCATCGGGGCCTGTGGCCATCCTGCTGTTCTCCGTCAGCCCCGCATTTACATCGATCCGCGCTGCCCGCTCACCGTCAATGCGAAACAGCCCCGCCGCCGTCAGCGCCCACACCGCGCCGTGCCCATCCTGAAACGTCCGCCAAACCTGCGTCGCCGGAATCCCCCGCGCAGCCCCAAATGCCCCGACAACCCCGCCGCGCATGCGCGCCAGCCCGCCCGACGTGCTGATCCACAGCGTACCGTCGCGGTCCTCCATCAGGTCGTCGATCAGATCGCTGGGCAATCCCGGCGCATTCGCCCGCGTGTACGCCCGAAAGTCCACGCCGTCGAAGCGCACCATCCCGCCTTCCGTGGCGATCCACAGATACCCATCGCGCCCCTGCACAATCGCGTGGACCGTGTTTTGCGGCAGCCCCGAGTCCGTCTGCCACGACTGATACCCGTATTGCGCGAGCGCCGAATGCGGATCGAGAGCCCTCGCCGGAGCCGCCCCCAGCGCTATGAACGCAGCGCAAAGCACACCGGCAGCACGGAGCTTGACCATGGCAGCAGTTTCTTCAGAAATTCTATCTACCGGCTCGGCTCTCCGCTCCGTCCCCAACCACAAACGTGCGCCGTTCAGCGGCCGTGCCCGTTGCCGGATCCCTGCCCGGCTCCGCTCGCCCGCACAGCGCCGCGCGACCGCTTCACCCGCACCTTCTCCGCAGCCGCCGGCCCGATGGTGAACCGCCCCGCCGCCGTCTCAATCCCAACCGTCTGATCGTAATTGCGCTGCACCACCCGCACCGAGCCCCCCGGCTCAATCCCCGCCTGGTTCAGGAACCGCAGCAGCTTCTCGTCCCGCTCGTACAGGCTGGTCACCGTGCAGTCCGTGCCCTCCGCAACCTCGGCCAGCGGCCGCACCCCGAGCCGCTTCCGCTTCTCCTCGCTCTCCGGCAGTACCGCGTTCCCGTGCGGGCACGTCCCCTTCTCGCCGAGTTTCTTCATCAGCAGCGCCTCGAACGCCGGCGAAACCGCATGCTCCAGCCGCTCCGCCTCGTCATGCACCTCGTACCACGGCATCCCGAACATCTCCGAGAGCATGCGCTCGATCAGATGATGCCGCAGCGCCGTCCGGTACGCCGCCTCATGCCCCTTCGGCGTCAGCCGCACCACGCCGTCCGGCCGCACTTCCACAAATCCGTCGCGCTTCAGCCGCCGCAGCGCCATCGAAACCGCCGGTGGCGACACCTCCAGCCAGTGCGCCAGCGTCGCCGAAATAACGGTCCGCCCCTCGCTCTCAGCTTCGAGAATCGCCTTCAGATAGTCTTCTTTCGATACGCTGATCGCCGTCTTCACAGGATTTCCTGGCTCTAGCTTACCGCCGCGGAGGCCGCCCGGTTTCTGGGACCGGCGGCCGGGATATGGGCCTCCAGGAGTGCGCGAAACTCCTGTTGCTGTTCGGGCGGCATGGCGCGCTTGGGAACGGGAATGAACTGCAGCCGCCCGGGAAACAGGATGAACAGGTTCTTCGATTGCACAAAGCGCTCGATTGCGGTCCATCCGTAATGAGACACCGCGTCCTTGTTGGCTCTCTTCACCGTAATTCCTTCGGAATTCGCCGAAACAGACAGCTCCGTATTGAGGTTTTGCAATCTGTAGTTTCTTCGGATCAACCCGCGGTAGCGCCACGGCGTGGAAACCGCAGCCAACCCGAATACGACCAGGAGCAACACAAAGGGCTGGTTAGGATGTGGGGTGCCAAAAAGCACGAGCGCCATAAGAAGAATCCACAGTCCCATCACAAGTCCCAGCCAAGTGAAGTACCAGTAGTTGATCCGGTGCCGAAAGCTCGCCTGTCTCCACATCATGCCGTAGCCTTCTTTGAACTCCGGAATCGTTAGCGTGTAACGAATTTCCATCGTTGTCCCCCACTTCCTCGGCCCGGCATCCTCGGGGTCCGTCCTCAACCACTTCAGAAACGCCTCGCCACCGCCGTATTCTGCGAAGTCTTCCCGCATCAGGCCGTGCAGACGATCCAGCGCCGACATTGCCCGCGCATCCACATCCAGCCGCTCACGCGACGGCGCGTCGCTGTTTGCTTCCCTGGTCGGCTCCGGTCTCGACTCTGGCCCTGTTGTCATGGCGGATCACCCATATCGTATCTGCCGCAGTCTCAATTGACACTCACTTTTCCGCACGAAGGCTCAGCCGCCGTTTCGCGGACTACCTTTTGTCTCGCCGGGCGGTTTTCTGCCATAATCGATGTGCATATGACAACCGCCGCAAAGCCTCAAGCCATCCGCATGCGCCTCAATGAAAATGGCCGCATCGTCATCCCCGCCTCCATCAGGGAGGCCGTCGGACTCAAACGGGGTCAGGAAGTCATCCTCTGGGCCGAAAAGGGCGAGGTCCGTATATCGACGCTGGCTAACCGTGTCCAGCGTGCACGACAGCTCGCTCGCAAATACGTGCCCGAAGGCGTCAGCCTGGCCGACGAATTGATTGCGGAGCGCCGCCGGGAAGCCGCTGGTGAGTAAAGTTGTTTTTGACGCCTCCGCCATACTGGCAGCTGTCATTGGGGAGCCGGGAGGCGATACGGTCTTGAAACAGATCCGCAATTCGACCGTCAGCACCGTCAACCTCTCCGAGGCTCAGGCCAAACTCGTCAGGCGTGGCTTCCCGCCCGATGACGCATGGGAATCCGCGCTGACCTTTTGCAATGAAATTGTCGCTTTCGACAGCCGCCAGGCCCGCCTGGCTGGAGCAATGATCGCGACCACACAACCCTTCGGTCTCTCCTTCGGCGATCGGGCCTGCCTCGCACTCGCCTTACTGCTCGGAGCTCCGGTTTACACCGCCGATCGTTTGTGGAAGAAACTGCCGCTCGATCTGGAGATACGCCCGCTTCGCTGAACTCTTCCCCACCCTCCCGTACAATATCCAAAGCCATCTCACCGCGAAGGATTCCGTGTCCAACCCCACTCCTGCCCGCAAGCGCGTCCTCAGCGGCATGCGCCCCACCGGCAAACCCCACCTCGGCAACTACATGGGCGCCCTGCACAACTGGGTCCGCCTCCAGAACGACCCTCAGTACGAGTGCTACTTCTTCATCGCCGACTGGCATGCCCTCACCACCGACTACGCCGACACTTCGCAAATTAAGCAGAACACCCTCGACGTCGCCATCGACTACCTCGCCGCCGGCCTCGATCCCGCCGGTTCCGTCCTCTTCGTCCAGAGCCACATCCCCCAGCACGCCGAATTTCACCTGCTCCTGTCGATGATCACTCCCCTCGGCTGGCTCGAGCGCGTCCCCAGCTACAAAGAGCAGCAGGAGAACCTCAAGGGCAAAGACCTCTCCACCTACGGCTTCCTTGGCTACCCGCTCCTCCAGGCCGCCGACATCCTCATCTACCAGCCGGACTTCGTCCCCGTCGGCCAGGATCAGGCCGCCCACGTCGAACTCACCCGCGAAGTCGCCCGCCGCTTCAACCAGTTCTACAAATGCCCCGACCGCAGCGAAATCCTCCCCGAACCCCAGGTCCTCCTCACCCCCTCACCCAAACTGCCCGGCACCGACGGTCGCAAAATGTCCAAGAGCTACGGCAACACCATCCTCCTCAGCGACCCCGAGCCCGAAATTCGCGCCAAGCTCAAGACCATGGTCACCGACACCGCCCGCATCCGCCGCACCGACCCCGGCAACCCCGACAAATGCCCCGTCGGCGACCTGCACAAAATCTTCTCGTCCCAGCAAACCCTCGCCAAAGTCTACGAAGGCTGCACAACCGCCGGCATCGGCTGCATCGAATGCAAAAGCTGGGCCGCCGACGCCATCGTCTCCGCCCTCGCTCCCATCCAGGAACGCCGCTTGCACTTCGAACAGCATCCCGCGCTCGTCGCCGACATCTTCAACGACGGCGCCCGCCGCGCCACAGCCCGTGCCGAGCAAACGATGCACGAAGTCCGCGCCGCCATGGGTCTCGCCGGAGCAACCGCCCAGTGACCGACGAGACCCGCAATCCCACCGACGCCTCCAGGCCCACGACCGAAGAAGCGAAGCGCGAAGCGCCTCCCGCTGGACGCGAAGTCCCTCACGCCCCCTACGAAAAAACCACCGCCGACCTCCGCAAAGAAGAAGAATCCGCCTTCCCCTTCTCCGTTTCCGTCGGCCAGGTCTACGAAGGCCCCTACGACCTTCTCCTCGACCTCGTCCGCCGCCAGAACATCGACATCTACGACATCCCCATCGCCAAAATCACCGCCCAGTTCCTGGCTTACGTCGAGCACCTCAAGGCCTCCGACGTCGACACCGCCGGCGAGTTCATCTACATGTCGGCCCTGCTCATCCACATCAAGAGCAAGATGCTTCTCCCCCGCTCGCCCCTCGAATCCCAGGGCGATGCCGACGATCCCCGCCGCGAGCTCGTCGAGCGCCTCCTCGAACACGAGCGCTTCCGCAACGCCGCCCAGATGCTCCAGCAGAAACGCCAGCTCGAAGAAGCCACCTGGACCAACCCCGGCATCCGCGAATTCCTTCAGGCCGGCGAAGACGATCAGGAAATTGCCGCCGACACTCTCGACCTCGTCCGCGTCTTCCGCGAAGTCATCGAGCGCGCCAAAAGCCGCCCCGTCCTCGACGTCGAAGAAGACGCCGTCACCGTCCGTCAGATGATCGACTTCATCCGCCGCCGCCTCATGATGGAAGACCGCCCCGTCGCCCTCTCCAAACTCCTCTCCAATACCCGGTCCGTCAACGCCATCATCGCCATGTTCCTCGCGCTGCTCGAACTCGTCCGGCTCCAGGCCATTCTCCTCCGCCAGGACCGCGGCTTCAGCGAGATCTACATCAAGAAAAACGAGCAGTTCGAGCAGGCCATCAACGACCGCCTCAGCATCAAGGATGATTGGTCCTGATCCTCCCCTCTCAGTAATCTCTGAATAAGACCCCGGCGATTTGTTACTTGCGTAACGCCGCGCGATCCCGCAACTCGCGTCCCCCCTTGGGCTTACGGATTCACGACTATAGATTCACCGTCTCTTCATTCGGCTTTCATGATTACCCGTAATCCACCCGGGTAATTTGGCTCAACCCGCCCCCCACCCTACAATGGAGCCGCTTTTCGCATGTCCGCAGGAGCCAGAATTCCACTCGAAGAAGTAGTTGAAATTCCCGCCATCCCGGAACACCCAGCCGCCCTCCTTCACGAGAAGATGAGCAAGTCTCCCGGCGCCATCGGGATGATCGTTTTCGGAATCGCCCTCACCGGCGGCCTCGCCTATGCAGGCCAGCAGCTGGCGTGCGATCTTTCCGGAACCCACCTCCTCTCCGCCTGGCCTTATGCTCTGCTGGGCCTCGCCTTGCTCATCGCTCTCGGTTTCGAATTCGTCAACGGCTTCCACGACACCGCCAACGCCGTCGCTACCGTCATCTACACGCATTCGCTTGAGCCCCACGTCGCCGTCGTCTGGTCCGGCTTGTGGAACCTCATCGGCGTCCTCACTTCCTCCGGCGCGGTCGCCTTCACCATCCTCTCGCTGCTGCCCGTCGAGCTCATCCTCCAGGTCGGCAAGGGCGCTGGCTTCGCTATGGTCTTCTCCCTCCTCATCGCCGCCATCATCTGGAACCTCAGCACCTGGTGGTTCGGCCTGCCCGCATCCAGTTCCCACACCCTCATCGGCTCCATCATCGGCGTCGGCATCGCCAACCAGCTCATGAACCCCCATACCGGTACCAGCGGCGTCGACTGGGAGCAGGCCGGCGGCGTCTTCAAAGTTCTGCTGATTTCTCCGCTGGTTGGATTCGGCTGCGCCGCGATCCTCCTGCTCATCCTCAAACTCTTCGTCAAAAACAAGGCTCTGTACGAGTCGCCGAAAGGCACCGAGCCGCCGCCTCTCTGGATTCGCGCGCTCCTCATCCTCACCTGTACCAGCGTCAGCTTCGGTCACGGTTCCAACGACGGCCAGAAGGGCATGGGCCTCATCATGCTCATCCTCATCGGCACCGTCCCCACCGCCTACGCCCTCAACCACGCCGTCGGTTTTAGCCAGGTCCAGAACTTCGCCGTTGTCTCCCAGCAGGCCGAACAGGTCTTCAATCACTACGTCTCGCCCAACGCCGTCATCGGCGACGCCCGCACCAATCTCACCGATTACATCCGCACCAAACAGTTCGACCAGAACACCATGCTGGCCGCCCGCCAGATGGTCGAGGAGATCGACAACGAAGTCGTCCTCTACAAATCCCTCAACGGCGTCCCCGCCAATCAGCAGACAAACGTCCGTAACGACATGTACGTCGTCAGCGAAGCGCTGCGCCTGATCGCGAAATATCCCGGCAAAAACGGCGCTCCCACCTTCACCGCCGCTGAGAACAAATCCCTCGCCGCCTACAAAAAGCAGCTCGACAACGCGACGAAGTTTATCCCCACATGGGTTAAGGTCGCCGTCGCCATCGCCCTCGGCCTCGGCACCATGGTCGGCTGGAAACGCATCGTCGTCACCGTCGGCGAGAAGATCGGCAAGGAGCACCTCACCTACGCTCAGGGAGCGGCCGCCGAAATCACTGCCGCCCTCACCATCCTCGGCGCGGATCATCTCCACATGCCCGTTTCCACTACCCACGTCCTCTCTTCCGGCGTGGCCGGCACCATGATGGCCAACGGCAGTGGACTCCAGCTCTCCACGATCCGCAACATCGCCCTCGCCTGGATCTTCACCCTGCCCGTTGCGGCCCTGCTCTCCGCCGGTATCTTCGTCCTCCTGCGCCACTTCATGTAGAACCAGCCTCATCGCATCGACAGCGGCGTTTTCTGTACTATCGAGAAAGCGCCGTTTTCCTTTTGCACGGCGCCTGCGACCCTATCCCTCGATGAGTCTTAAAGCCCGCATTGAAGCCGTCATTTACGCCGCCGAAGAGCCGGTAACTCTGGCTCAACTCGCCTCCCTCTTCCGCGAAGAAGCCCTGGCCAGCCGCCCTCCGGCCGATCCCGACCGTCCCGCCGAAACCCCCGGACCCGCGCTCGTAGAGGAATTGTCCGAACCCGCCGCGGACCTGCCCCCCGACGACGAGAAGAAAGCTGCACGCCAGCTGGATCGCGCGATCCGCGACGAAATCCGCGCCCTCGTCGACGAACTCATCGCCGACTACAACACCCCCGATAGCGGTCTCGAAATTCGCGAAGTGGCCGGCGGCTTCCGCATCGGAACTCGCCCCGAAAACCACGACGCCGTCCGCGCCTTCGTCAAAACCCTTAAGCCGCCCCTCAAACTCTCCCTTCAGGCGCTCGAAACCCTCGCCGTCATCGCCTACAAGCAGCCCGTCACCGCCCCCGAAATCGGCGAGATCCGCGGCGTCGATACCTCCGGCGTCCTCGGCTCCCTCATCGCCCGCAAGCTCATCACCACCGCCGGACGCAAGCAGGTCGTCGGCCGCCCCATCCTCTACAAAACCACCAAAGAATTTCTCCTCCGCTTCGGCCTCAAAGACGTCAGCGAGCTCCCCTCCATCGAAGAATTCGAGAAGATGGCCGCCGACCTCGCCGACTCTGACCTCGCCGAACCCGAGGAAGCGGGCGCCCTCGCAACCGAAGAAGAACTCCCCTTCGCGCAAAACGAGATCGCCGAAATGGAAGACACCGAATCGTCCGAAGATGACTTAGACGCCGACCCCGCACCCACCTCCGAGCACGACATCGCCGAGCAGCCAAAGTGAATCGTTTTGTGTCAGCACACGACTTCACAGGGTGCGGGAGAAAAGCGGGTGCCCCGCGTCCCTGGTGTTGGGGACGTGGGAATCGCGCGCAGCGCGCCGCTTTTTCCTGCGTGTCAGGGCACGACCTGCAGAGCTTCCGGCAAAGATCCACCGCCCCCCGGCAAGGTTCACCCCACAGCAAGAAGCTTAACCTCAAACTGTGTGCTTTCGTAGAACTGAATTCCGGACCTCAACTCCTCAGTACCGTCTCTGAAACCAAAACGGGACGCCACCGGTGCCCCGCTCCCCCTTGGCAAACTGGCCCCCGGCTCCAGGGCTCGACTTCGAGTCGGGCCGAAAACGACCAGACAACGTTACAGCTTACGGAAAAAAGCCCCCGCTCCACCCCGCCAGGTTCACCCCACAGCAAGAAGCTTAGCCTCAAACCGTGTGCTGTCGTAGAACTGAATTCCGGGCCTCAACTCCTCAGTACTGTCTCTGAAACCAAAACGGGACCCCACCCGTGCCCCGCTCCGCCCTGGCAAACTGGCTTCAGGCTCCAGGGCTCGACTTCGAGTCGGGCCGAAAACGACCAAACAGTGCTGCAGCTTGCGGAAAAAAGCCCCCGCCCCACCCGGCAAGGTTCACCCCACAGCAAGAAGCTTAACCTCACACCCCGTGCTGTCGTACAACTGAATTCCGGACCTCAACTCCTCAGTACTGTCTCTGAACCAAAACGGGACGCCGCCCGTGCCCCGCTCCGCTTTGGCAAACTAGCCCCAGGCGCCAGCGCACGACTTGATTTAGCCTGCTCTGAGCGCAGCGCCGCAACCGGGGCCCCCGACACACCCGTAGTTGGTGTGACGGGGTGGCAGCGTGCCCGGTTTTGGCACGATGGGGTGGAGAAGGCGCGTAGTCGAATGGGTGCCGAAAACGACCAAATTCGATTTGGGGCGTTAGCCCCTGAGGGATAAACCCATCGCGAACGATCCCGAACCCGAAGCATCTTCTCCTCAGCGTCTGCAAAAAATCATCGCCGCCGCCGGCATCGCCTCGCGCCGCAAGGCCGAAGAGCTCATCGTCTCCGGACGCGTCCAGGTCAACGGCCAAACCGTCACCGAACTCGGCGCCAAAGCGGACCCCGCCCGCGACCACATTCGCGTCGACGGCAAGCTCCTCCATGGCCCCGAGCGCCCCCGCTACTACGTTCTCAACAAGCCGAAGGGCTACGTCACTACCGCCAGCGACCCCGAACATCGCCCCACCGTCACCGACTTCTTCAAAGGAGGCGAGCGCGTATTCCCCGTCGGCCGCCTCGACTACTCGAGCGAAGGCCTCCTCCTCATGACCAACGACGGCGACCTCGCCAACGCCCTCACCCGCGCCGCCGCCCGCGTCGAGAAAACCTACCTCGTCAAAGTCAGCGGCAAGCCCTCTGACTCGGCGATCAACCAGCTCCGCCACGGCGTCATGATCGATCGCGGTACCCAAATCCGAAAGCCCGGTTCGACGCCCGCCCGCCGCAATGAGGGCCGCGTCATGACCGCCCCCGCCCGCATCCGGCTCCTGCGAGACGCCGACAATCCCTGGTACGAATTGATCCTCATCGAAGGCCGCAATCGCGAAATCCGTAAGATGTTCGAGGAAATCGGCCACCACGTCGAAAAAATTCGCCGCGTCGGCTACGGCCCTTTGGTCCTCGACGTCGAACCCGGCCGCCATCGCGAGCTCAACCCCGAAGAGGTCGCCCAGCTCCGCCGCGCCGCCGAAGGCAAATCCGTCAAATCCTCCAGACCCGAAAAGCCCGCCCGCAATGCACCCCGACCCAGCCGTACTCGCGCCACCCCTCCCTCGCGCCAGAACGACACCCCGAACTCGCCGCGACGAGCCGCTTCGAAGCGCCTTCGCTCCCCTCTCAGGCGGGGGCGATAACCCGGCTCAGACGCCCTTTCTCAGAAGAAAATCCGCGGGGCTGAGAATCTCGCATCCACGAAATTTCTCCATCTTCAACAGATCCCTGTCGCCAGTAACGATGTATTACGCGTGGCCCTCGACGGCGCACTCCAGCACACTATTATCATCGGGATCCCGGCAGGCTTGAATGACAGCTTGAGGGGTGACCGGCACGCCAGTGTTCCAGTAAACGTCACACGCGAGGCGCATTTCGTCCTGCGACCAATGAAACTTGTCGGCGAGAATTCTGCCAGCCTCGCTGCGCAGATCACGCGAATGGATCAGGATCACTGTCCCATCTTCGACAAGGTCGAGGACCAGCCCCGGCTTTCCCCTAAAGAGAAATGCAGAGACGAAAATGTTGGTGTCGATGACCACCCGGGCACGTTCCGGCATGGCGATCGGTCAGCCGACCAGATTCGCCGCCGCCCCTGACCTGCGCTTCGCCCGCTGTTCCTGCCGATACTCGTGGATCACTCGCACTACATCGTCTTCGTTGTGCACCCCGGCCGCCGCGGCACTCGCTCGCCCCAGCGTGTTCACTTCTTCCCAGTACTTCTCTCTCTGATACCGTCGCAGCGCCTCCCGCACCAGCTCGCTCATCGTACGGTTCTCCTGCTTCGCCAGCTCCCGAGCCTCCTTCAGCATCGGCGCCGGCAGCGTAATCGACAGCACTTTGGTGGTCCGCATGGATATTACTCCGTAGGACTAAATATTATCGCTTTGTCGACCCATCCAGCAAGCGTCCAGTTCGCCTTTGCTGTATCTAATATGCAGAGAGGTTTCCATGAAAGCCACATTTGCCGCCGGTTGTTTCTGGGGTGTCGAAGCCCGTTTCCAGCAGCTTCCCGGCGTTCTCTCAACCGCCGTCGGCTACGAAGGCGGCAAGCTCGACAACCCCACCTACCACGATGTCTGTACCGATCGCACCGGCCACGCCGAAGCCGTCGAGATCGACTACGATCCCGCGAAGATCACCTACGAGCAGCTTCTCGAAGAGTTCTTCCAGCTCCACGACTCCACCCAGCTGAACCGCCAGGGTCCCGACCACGGCACCCAATACCGCAGCGTCGTATTCTTCCACTCCCCCGAACAGGAAGCCGCCGCGAAACAGACCATCGCCCGCCTCACCGCCGAGAAGCGCTTTTCGAAGCCGATTGCCACCCAGGTCGTCCCCGCCGAGACCTTCTGGCGCGCCGAGGAATACCACCAGCGATACCTCGAAAAACGCGGCGCCCTTAGCTGCCACATTTAGCTAGAGGCTTCGCCTCCATTGCGCATCTTCCTGTTTACCAGGGCGCGACCGTACAGGCCAGCACTTGAAGCCAGCCGACCCCCCACTGCCCTGCGGCCAGGTTCACCCCACAGCAAGTAGCAAACGCCCTTGGCGCCCCGCCGTCAATAGCCTCGACTGCATGTTTCCACCCCAAAGTACCGCGGAGACCCAAATTGGAACCGGCCTCATCCGCTCCCTCGTCTCAAGAGGCAATTTCGCGCATCCTGTCCCGCCGAGTCAGAACCGCAATCGTCGCTCCGATGCAAAACAGCAGAGCCAGCACCCCGCTCACCCGCGACGCCAGGGTCACAGCCGCCCGCGCGTGCGGAACCCGCGTCAGCGGCAGCACCACGAAGTTCATGATCACGTAGACCATCGCCCCGTAGACCAGCCCAGACGCCACCGGTCGCCGAATCAAAACCCCCAACCGCCGGCTCGCCGCGTAAAAGACCGCAGTCCAGAACAACGCAATCGTGTAATGGATCGCCACGCCCAGCGCCACCGACTCCATCCCCGCGCGGAACGCCCACGCCCCCGTCAGCCCGCTCGCGATGTACTGGAAGATTTGCACCGGCGTGATGTGCCGGAAGGCATTGAAGACCAGATTTTCTGTGATGTCCAGCGTCCCCGCGATCAACCCAATCCGCATCACGCTGCCAGTCGCACTCGCCATCGCCGCATTCTACAAGCGCATCGGCGCAGCAGCCATGACCGGTTTACTCATCCACGGTCCTTCTAACCCGGCCGAGTCTGCTCTTCTAATCCCTAAACTCTAATCCCTAATCCCTGGCGTTCGTAAAATCCCCGCCGAACTTCGGAATCCCAAAAACTCCGCGCAGATGCAACAAATCCAGCGGGCTGATCATTCCGTCAATTACCACCACATTGACGTTCCGCGAATTCGCCACCAGCACGACCATCCCGTCAAAATTCCCACGGTCCATCCGCACCCACACATCGGTCCGCGTCGGGTCGAACGGCTTCGGCGGTGCTGCCATCGGTGCAGCTGGCCCAACCGCCGCCGTCGTGCTCGCGTCCGGCTGCGCCGGTGGATGCGTCTGCTTCGTCACCAGATGATTCCAGCCGTGCCCCCCATACTGCGCCCGCACCGCCTCCAGCGCCGCAGGATCGTAGCCCACTGCGGAGTACTTGAAGTTGTGTACGGTGATGCTCCGCAGCTTCGCGATGATCGGCCGATCCTCATCCGGCATGATCTGGGACGCCGCATGCAGCATCGACTCGTCAAACGTCAGATCGCTGTGCAGAGTCGCTCGCGCCCCCAGCGCATCCAGCCCCTGCGGCGCCAGCGGCGCCTCCTGCGCGCAAACCAGTTGAGTTGATATCAGAAAGGCGGCGGCAAACACAACAATCCGGCGGCAGATCATATCCCCTCAGACGCAAGTTTCAGAAAAAAGTGGCGCACCAGCGACGAGCTACTGGCTGCTGGCTGCTGGCTGCNNCTGGCTGCTGGCTGAAGTTAAACCCATTCCCCCTGCCGCATCACCGGCTCCGACCCGCCGCTCGCCGTGATCCCATCCACATCCACCTTCCCCGACCCAATCATCCAGTCCACGTGGATCAGGCTGTCATTCGCGCCGCGCGCCGCCAGTTCCTCCGGCGTCAGCTTGTCGCCGCCTTCCAGGCAGCTGCTGTAAGCCTGCCCCAGCGCGATGTGGCACGCGGCATTCTCGTCGAACAGCGTGTTCAGAAACAACATCCCGCTCGCCGCAATCGGCGACGAGTTCGGCACCAGTGACACTTCACCCAGCCGCCGCGCCCCCTCATCCGTCTCGATCATCCGCTGCAGCACAACCTCGCCCTGCACGGCGTGCGCCTCCACAACCTTCCCGCCCTCAAATCGCACCCGTATTCCCTCAATTAAGGTCCCCTGGTGCGACAGCGGCTTCGTGCTGGTCACCGTTCCCTCCACGCGATCCTTATGCGGCGTCGTGAATACCTCCTCCGTCGGCATGTTCGGAATGCAGTACCGCCCGTTGCCCGCCCGCGTTCCCCCGCCCAGCCACAGATGCCCATCCGCCAGTCCCACCTTCAAATCCGTTCCCGGACCCTTGAAGTGGAGCGCCGCAAATCGCTTCTTGTTCAGACGATCCGCGCTCGCATGCAATCCCGCGTCATGCTTCTTCCACGCCGCCACCGGATCCTCCTGGTCCGCCCGGCTCGCCGCAAAAATCGCATCCCACAGCTTCTTCAGCGCCGCATCCGCTGGCAATTCCGGAAACACCGCCGCCGCCCACACGGGCGTCGCCGACGAAATGATCGTCCAGTTGATATCGTGCCGCGTGATCAGTTCCAGCGCCGGCCGGTATGCCTTCGACATCGACCGATTCGCCCGGCTCACCTTCTCCGGATCCTCTTTCGACAGCAGTGACGGATTCGCGCTCGTGATCGCCAGCCGCGCCGCCCCGCTCTTGTACGCCGCCGCCATCCCCTCGTACAGCCACGCCGCCGCTGTATCGAACGTCGCATCGTGTCCATACCGATAGCGCAACAGCGTCGACTCATCGTCCGTGAATAAGGTGGTAACCAGCGACGCGCCTGCCCGGTACGCGTGTTCCGTGATCCGCCGCACCAGCGCGAGCGCTTCCACTGAAGCCGTCATCACCAGCTGTTGCCCCGGCGCCAAATCCAGTCCGGACTTGATCGCGACCTCAGCAAGCCGGTCGAGTTTTGTTTCGAAATCCTTCGTCGTGGTCGGAGTTTCCGCAACCGCACTTGTGCTCATGCCTTCCATTGTCAGGCCCGACGCTGTGCAATGGCAACGCGTGGAATCCCCTGCAAATCCGCCACGAATTCCACCCCATCCCAGCCCATGAGCAGTTCTGCCAGCGCCTCCCGCTGCCCATGCCCAATCTCCATCAGCAACCATCCTCCCGGAGCCAACACTTCCCAGGCCTCCGGAATCAGCCTCGGATAAATCTCCATCCCCGTTGGCCCCGCAAACAGCGCCTCCCGCGGCTCATACTCCCGCACCTGCGCCTCCAGCACCTCGCCCTCCGCCACATACGGCGGATTCGACACCACCACATCGAACCGTTCCCCCCGCACCGCATGCAGCAAATCCGACTCGACTAACCGAACCCTCTCCGCAACCCCATGCCGTTCCGCATTTTCCCTCGCAACATCCAGCGCCGCAGCAGAAAGATCCACCGCCATCACCCGCGCCAGCGGCAGCGCATGCGCCAAAGCCACAGCAATCGCCCCCGACCCCGTCCCCACATCGCAAATCCGCACTGCCGCACCGCGCCCCACCCGCGCAAGCACAGCTTCCACCAAATGCTCCGTCTCCGGCCGCGGAATCAGCACCGCCGACGTCACCCGCAGCGTCAGCCCGTAGAACTCCGTCTCGCCCACGATGTACTGCACCGGCTCCTGCCGCGCCCGCCGCGCAACCCACTTCTCAAATCGTGAGATTTGCTCCGTCGTCAGTTCCGCATCCGCATGCGTCATCATCCACGCGCGATCCCGCCCCACCACGCGCATCAGCAACAATTCCGCATCCCGCCGTGCCGTGGCCAGCGAATGCAGTTTCGCCGTCGCGGAGAGAAGTGCCTCGCGAACCGTCTCGGTGGATTTCACTTTGGAGCTTACGAAGCGACCTTGCGCCGCTTGCCCTGCCTCGCCAGCCACTGCCGCACCGCCTCTTCCACGCGCAGCTCCCAGCCCTCGCCCGTCGACTGCATCTTCTCCACAATGTCCTTCGGCAGCGGCACCGGTACCTTCTTCTTCGCCGCGTTCTCTTCCATAATCCCCCTGAGAATGCGTTGGTGTTCCGCGGGCAATTCCGAGAATTTCTTCGCCTCGGCGAAGAACTCGTCCGTCAGCTCCCGAACCTCGCCTTCATCGTCCGTCCAGGGTTTTCGGTTTGCCATATTTCCTCGCCTCTCTATCGTTAGCCTTACGAAAACTGATCACTCGGATGCCATCCGGTATTAACCGATAACAAAGAATGTGCAACCGGCGATCGAGGTAGCCCACTCCCAAATTCCGCATCTCGCCGTTACGGAATTCTGAACCGATGGACGCCGAGTCGAAATCAAATTCCCTCGCCCGCTCAAAGCATAACCCGCGCTCCCGAATATTCCGCTCGTTTTTCGCGGGATCATACGTGATCTTCACCTAAAAAGCGTAGGTCTGCTTTAACTCGGGCCACAACTCAAATCCAAACCCCGCACATTACTATCGTCCCCTTCGCAAGATCTCACTCCCCGCACAGCACCCCAAGATCCGCCCACCCAAACGCAATCTCCGGCAGCGTCGTCCCGCCAATCTCAATCCCCTGCTCGGCCACTTTCACTCCACCCATGCGCGCGTAAAATCCGCACGCCGGATTCTCCCGCAGCACCCACACCACTATGTTCGCGAACCCCTGGCGCCGCAGTTCCCCCGCCATCCGCCGCACCAGCGCCGCACCCGCGCCCTTCCCCTGATGCGAAGCCAGCAAATAAATCGCGCCCAGCTCGCCCTGGTAGCCATCCACCGGATGCATGATCGCCCCTCCGGCCGCAAACCCAAAAATCCCCGCCTCATCCTCCGCCACAAAAACCGTCGGCTTCCCCTCCGTCAGCCGCGTCTCCCAGCGCGCCATTCCCTCCTCCACCCGCAACCCATCGATGTATTCCTGCGCAATGATCCCCCGATACGTCGTCTTCCAGCTCGCCAGATGCACCTCGGCAATCGCCCGCGCATCCCCCGGCCTCGCCTCTCGAATCGTCATAGCATCTGCACCCGCGCTCTGTAACCTGTAACCCGTAACCTGTAACCTGCCTTACGCGGCCTCAGCCTTCATCCGCTCCGCATTAAAGTGCGCAATCAGCGCATCGATCACCGGCTGCAGCTTGCCTTCCATCATTTCCGACAGCTGATGGATCGTCAGCCCAATCCGATGGTCCGTCAGCCGGTTCTGCGGAAAGTTGTACGTCCGAATCTTCTCGCTCCGATCCCCCGACCCCACCTGCTGCTTGCGCTCCTTCGCCAGCGCCGCCTGCTGCTTCTCCATCTCCATTTCGTACAGCCGCGCGCGCAGAACCCGCATCCCTTTTTCGCGGTTTTTGATCTGCGACTTCTCGTCCTGGCAGCTCACCACCGTATTCGACGGCAGATGCGTAATCCGCACCGCAGAATACGTCGTGTTCACACTCTGCCCGCCTGGACCCGACGAACAAAACGTGTCGATGCGCAGATCCTTCGCCTCAATCTTTACGTCCACGTCCTCCACTTCCGGCAGCACCGCCACCGTAATCGCCGACGTGTGCACCCGCCCCTGCGTCTCCGTCGCCGGAACCCGCTGCACCCGATGCACCCCGCTCTCGTACTTCATCTGCGAATACACCCGATTCCCCTCGATAATCGCGATCACTTCCTTCAATCCGCCCACCGACGACTCCGACGACGACAGCACCTCCACCTTCCACCGATGCTGCTCCGCAAATCGCGAGTACATCCTGAACACCTCCGCGGCAAATAACGAAGCCTCATCGCCCCCCGTCCCCGCGCGAATCTCCAGCACCACGTTCTTCTCATCATTCGGATCTTTCGGAAGAAGTAACAGCTTCAGGTCCTCTTCAATCTGCGGCGCCCGCGCCTCCAGCGCCGTCAGCTCTTCCTGCGCCATCGCGCGAATCTCCGCGTCGCTCTCCGTCAGCATCCCCCGCGCATCGGCAATCCCTGTTTTGACTTGTCTGTACTCGCGAAACTTCTCCACCACCGGCTCCAGATCCCGATGCTGCTTCGCCAGCTTCTGATACTGAGCGTGATCGCCCAGCACGGCGGGATCGGCCAGCTGCCGCCCCAGTCCCTCATAACGAGCTTCAATCTGTTCTAGTCGTTCAAACATAAAATCCTCCCGGCATCCAACGATTTTCTTCTCGTTCACAACCTGACGATCTGCCGTAAAGCCAGGTACACCCTGACGATCTGCCGTAAAGCCAGGTTTTGTATCAGGGCACGACTTCAGTCGTGCCGTAAAGCGATTCAATGAAAATGGGCTTTAGCCCCTGCGGTTGTTCTGAATTTTCGGAAGAAGGGCGCGGCTCAGGCGCAGGCGGCAGGAGCCGCTAGAGAAGAACGCCGATGGGAAAGAGCCGCTGCATCACTTCAATATTTTACTTCCATTCGATGTTCCACCAGCCCGAAAAGGCGCGACCCCTGCTGCCGCCCGTACCAGAAGCGCTACGCTTGCGGGGCCATAACCCAATGCACTACACTGTAGTGCATGAAGACCGAAGTCTATAGCTGGCGCGTCTCCTCCGAGC
The DNA here is from genome assembly GCA_003131625.1 of Acidobacterium sp. Classification (GTDB taxonomy): domain Bacteria; phylum Acidobacteriota; class Terriglobia; order Terriglobales; family Acidobacteriaceae; genus Palsa-343. The sequence continues at coordinate 96,941 of PKVY01000137.1, forward strand.
TCAAGCAGGAGCTCGAGCGCGAAGCGCGCAAACGCAAAGCCTCCGTCTCCTCCATCCTCGACGCCGCCGCCCGCGAGTGGCTTCGGAAAAGCCGCGCCAGCATCACTGATGATGAAGAGCAAAAGCGTCTCCACGCCGCTATCGCTCCGCTCATCGGCAGCATCTCGAGGGACATCCCCTATTCCCCTGAGATTCTCCGCGAAACCATCCGCCGTCGCGTGAATAAACGCTATGGCCGCTGACGTCCGGCCCTCCACCCTGCTCGACACCGGTGCCGCTCTTGCCATCCTGAATGAGCGAGACCCATGGCACAACCTCTGTCTCGAGACACTTCGCCAGCTTCGCCTCCCACTCCTCACATCCGAAGCTGTCCTCACCGAGCTGTTTCACCTGATCGGTCGCTTTCGCAGCGACACGGAATCCGCCTGGACCTTCGTCCGCTCCGGAGCCATCACCCTCGCCACCATCGCCGAAGAGGAACTGCCTCGTCTCCACGAACTCATGTCCCGCTACTCTGACCATCCCATGGATTTTGCCGACGCAACCCTCGTCTACCTGGCCGAACGCGAATCCATCTCCACCGTCTTCACCGTCGACCACGCCGATTTCGCCACCTACCGCATAGCAGGCAGACGCAGGTTTCGCGTCCTCCCCCTCGACCGCCCAAAACGATAACCCGGCTCCCGGCTCCCAGCTCCCGGCTACCATCTGAACGCGGTACGCTGATCGCTGAACGCTGCTCCCATGTCCCTCTTCCTCCACCTCGCCGAGCTCTGCGACGCCCTCGCCGCCACCACTAAAAAGCTCGAAAAACGCGCCTTCATCGCCGACTACCTCCGCACCCTACCCGTTCCCGATGCAGCCCGCGCCGCCCTCTGGCTCTCCGGCACGCCCTTCCCCGAAACGGAGGCCCGAGTCCTCAACATCGGCGGCAGCCTCCTCAGCAAAGCCGTCGCCGAACTCTCCGGCGCGAGCCAAGCCGACCTCTCCGCCGCCTACCGCCGCCACGGCGACTTCGGATCCGCCGCCGCCGACCTCCTCTACGGCCACGCCCCCACCACCGCCACCATCACGCTCGTCGATGTCGAATCCGCCCTTGCTTCCATCGCCGAAGCCCGCGGCCCCGCGCCCAAACTCCGCCTCCTCCTCGATCTCCTCGCCCGCGCCACTCCCGACGAGGCGAAGTACCTCATCAAACTCGCCACCGGCGACATGCGCACCGGCGTCAAGCAGTCGCTCGTCGAAGAAGCCATCGCCGAAGCGTACCCGGTCCCAGCCGATCAGGTGGGACCGTCCGTCCCCAGGCAAGAGGTTCTCGAGTCCGTCCGACGCGCCAGCATGCTCCTCGGCTCCCTCCCCGAAGTCGTCGCCCTCGCCGCCGCCGGCCGCCTCGACCACGCCCGCATGAAGCTCTTCCACCCCATCGGCTTCATGCTCGCCAGCCCCGTCCAGTCCACTGAAGAAGCCATAGCCCGCTTCACCGAAGAAATCAAATCCGAGCAAGCCGCAGCGCCGGCCACCTCTGTATCAGGGCACGACTCAATGGGTGCCCCAGATCTGCCCGGTTCTGGCAGATCTGGGAATGCACAGTCCTCGCCGGTCGGCTTTGTGTCAGGGCATGACTTCAGTCGTGCCGTAAAGCGCCCAGAAAAGAAGAGGGCTTTAGCCCCTGAGTACCGTTCCCCTGGCCCCGAAGAAACCCCGTCGCCACTCGATAATTCGCCGACTGAAGAACCGCAAAATGCTTCCGCTCTCGTTGCCGCGCAATTAGAAGACAAATTCGACGGCATCCGCGCCCAACTCCACATCGACAGCAATCGCGTCGCCCTCTACTCCCGCAATCGCGACGACCTCAGCCAATCCTTCCCCGACCTCGTCACAGCCTTCTCCACCATCGCTGAACCCGCCATCCTCGACGGCGAAATCCTCGCCTGGAACCCCGCTACCCAGCGAGCGCTCTCCTTCTCCACGCTCGCCCAGCGACTCGGCCGCAAACGCGTCCCACCCGAAATGCTCCGCGATATCCCCGCCGTCCTCGTCGTTTTCGACCTGCTCTACCGTGGCGACTCGCTCCTCCTCAACGAACCCCTCTCCGAACGCCGTCGCCAGCTGGAAGACTTCGCCAAACGCTGGTCCCCCACTACCACCTCCACCCAGTCCCGTAGCCAGTCCCACCTCTTCGACGCGCATCGCGAGCCCACCTTCTCCCGCCTCATCCTCGCCAACGCCACGCGCCTCGACTCACCCCGCCTTTCAGCGTCCGCTCAGCTCGATCAGGCCTACCTCGCCGCCCGCGCCCGCGGCAACGAAGGCGTCATGATCAAATCCCTCGCCTCCACCTACCAGCCCGGCCGCCGCGGACTCGCCTGGCTCAAGCTCAAGCGCGAACTCGCAACCTTAGATGTAGTCGTCACCGGCGTCGAATACGGCAACGGCCGCCGCGCCCACGTCCTCAGCGACTACACCTTCGCCATTCGCGATCCCGACGATCCAGAACAGACCCTGAAAAACATTGGCAAAGCCTACTCCGGCCTCACCGATCAGGAAATCGCCGACATGACCGCCTTCTTCAAAGCCCACACCCTCGCCGACAACGGCCATTTCCGCACCGTCGAGCCCCTCATCGTCCTCGAAGTCGCCTTCAACAACGTCATGCGCTCCACCCGCCACGCCAGCGGCTTCGCCCTCCGCTTCCCCCGCATTCTAAGAATCAGACAAGATAAGCCCGTCGCTGAAATCGACACCCTCCGCCGCGTCGAAGAAATCTACAACTCCCAACCCGACAAACCCATCGACACAGAGTTGTCATCCTGAGCGCAGCGAAGGACCTTGCGGTTGCTTTTGTCTGTCATCCTGAGCACAGCCGGGTGCCCCATATCTGCCCGGTTTTGGCAGATGTGGGTACGCGCGAAGCGCGTCCGCCCAGACCGCTTTCCCCTGCACCCTGTACCCTGTTCCCTGAATCCAATGCACGGAGAGGAAAATCCATGCCCACCAACACCACCGAAACCCCCAACGCCGCCGCTGCCGGCCAAATCAACCTCGGCGACCTCACCGTCAACCGCCTCGGCTTCGGAGCCATGCGCATCACCGGCCCAGGCATCTGGGGTCCACCCAAAGATCACGACGCCTCGATCAAAACCCTCCGCCGTGCGGTGGAATTAGGAGTCGACTTCATCGACACCGCCGACTCCTACGGCCCCAACGTCTCTGAAGAGCTCATCGCCGAAGCCCTCCACCCCTACCCCAAAGGCCTCGTCATCGCCACCAAGGGTGGATGGGAGCGCGTCGGCCCCGGCCAGTGGGTCCACAACGCCAGCCCCAAACACCTCGAAGAAGCCGTCGCCGGCAGCCTTCGCCGCCTCAAGCTCGACCGCATCGACGTTTACCAGCTCCACATCCCCGACCCCACTGTCTCCTTCGACGCCTCCATGCAGACGCTGGAAAAACTCCGCCAGCAGGGCAAGATTCGCCACATCGCGCTCTCCAACGTCACCCTCGAACACGTCGAGCGCGCCCGCAAAATCACCCCCATCGTTTCAGTCCAGAACCGCTACAGTTTCGCCGACCGCGAGTGGGACTTCCTCCTCGACCACTGCGAGCAGAACGGCATCGCCTTCATCCCCTGGGCGCCCCTCGGCCAGAATCGCGAAGCCCACGACCTCCTCGACAAAGTCGCCAAAGACCTCGACGCCTCGCCCCTCCAGGTCGCCCTCGCCTGGCTGCTCCGCCGCTCCCCGGTCACACTGCCCATCCCCGGCACCTCGTCGCCCAGGCATCTCGAAGAAAACGTAGCCGCCGCCAACCTCAAACTCCCCGACGCCACCTTCAAACAACTCAGCGCCGTCACCCCACCCCCCGCCAGCCTGCGTTGAACATCGCGCGAGGAGGAGCTACTCCTCCTCGCCATCAATCCAGCGCTCGGGTTGCATGCTCTTGTGAAGTACACGCGCGATCAGGACGTCGCTTTCTCCAACCAGAAAGAAAACCACGTGACTGCCCTGCTCGATTCTGCGCAGCCCTGGCAGAATCCAAGGGCACGCGCGCCCGATCAGAGGAGAATCGGCAACCCGCCTGCAGCACCCCGCTGATTGCGCAAGATACCGGGCGGCTTGCGCCTCACCCCATTGGCGGAGTGAGTATTCCGCGATGTCGAGCATGTCCGCTTCAGCCTGCCGGGAGATGCGGAGCTTGCGCCCGCTCATTCTTCCACTGTCGGAAGGTTGAGCTTTTTGCGAATTCTGCCGAAGACGTCGCCCGTCGCAATACCGCTGGCCAGACCTTCCTCAATTGCCTTGCGCAACGCCGCCAGCTTCGCCTCGTATTCCTTCTCTTCCCTCTCCAGCGTCCGCAGACCCGCACGGATCACCTCGCTGGCGTTCTCATAACGCCCGCTCTTAATCCGTGAATGAACAAAGCGGTCAAGCTCTGGCGTCAGGTTGACATTGCGAGTCGGCATGCGCTCATCGTACCCGCAGTTGGCAATCTTTGCCAATCCCGTCCACCCTTTGTTTCTCTGTGTTCTCTGTGTCCTCTGTGGTGATCGTCGTCGACAGTCGCCTGGACTGCGAGTCCCGTGCTACCCTAACGAGTTTCGCATCTCCCACCGCGAGCCCAAATGACCACCACCGCCCAAACCGCCCCCGCCCTCGACCACCCCACCTTCCCCTTCACCCTCACCGAAGACCAGGAAGCCCTCCGCCGCGAAATCCGCGACTTCGCCGCCCGCGAAATCGCCCCCAACGTTCTCCGCTGGGACGAGGCCTCCGAGTTCCCCCACGACGTCGTCCGCCAGCTCGGCCAAATGGGCCTCCTCGGCATCATCTTCCCCCCTGAATACGGCGGCGCCGGCCTCGGCTACACCGACTACATGCTCGCCATCGAAGAACTCTCCGCCGTCGACGGCAGCATTGGCATCATCGTCGCCGCGCACAATTCGCTCTGCACCAACCACATCTTCCTGGCTGGTTCTGAAGCGCAAAAGAAAAAGTACGTCTCGAAACTCGCCACCGGCGAACACCTCGGCGCCTGGGCACTCACCGAACCCGGCTCCGGTTCCGACGCCTCCGCCGCCCGCACCACCGCCGTCCGCCGCGGCGATCAGTGGGTGCTGAACGGAAACAAGACCTTCATCACCAACGGCCACTACGCCGACGTATCTGTCATCATCGCTGTTACAAATAAGGAAGAAGGCACCCACGGCCTCTCCGCCTTCATCGTCGAAAAAGGTACCCCCGGCTTCCGTCCCGGCAAAAAAGAAAACAAACTCGGCCTCCGCGCCTCCGACACCTCCGAGCTCATCTTCGAAGACTGCGCCATTCCCGCTGAAAATCTTCTGGGCAAAGAGGGCGAGGGTTTCGTCGACGCCATGCGCACCCTCGACGGCGGCAGGATCTCCATCGCCGCCCTGTCCCTGGGAATTGGAAGGGGCGCTCTCGACGCCTCCGTCAAATACGTCAAGCAGCGCAAGCAATTCGGCAAAGCCATCGCCGAATTCCAGGGCATTCAGTGGAAACTCGCCGATATGGCTACCGAGCTCGACGCCGCACGACTCCTCACCCTTCGCGCGGCGGTTCTGAAAGACGCAGGCAAGCGCGTCACTCAGGAATCCGCCATGGCCAAGCTCTACGCGTCCGAAGTCGCCGTCAAAATCTGCAACGAAGCCGTCCAGCTCCACGGCGGCTACGGCTTCATCAAGGANNCTCTGCACCATCGGCGAAGGCACCAGCGAAATCCAGCGCATGGTCATCGGCCGCGAAATATTAAAAGTCCACCCCTCCCGCGGCTAGGGGGTATCCAGGTCGCCCAGACGATTCACTCCAGTAACCGCATTAGCAACAATGACTTACGTCCCCTCCCGAACGCAGGGCGTTCCGCACATGGAACCTTAGTCGTATCGACGTTCGTATCTCTGCACCAGTAGTCTGCCTTTGACCATCTGATACTACATGTAGTACTACTGGCATCCATTGAAGACACACTGGAGCTCGGGTGAAGAAGATCAGGGCATGGATCGAGGAGGTTCGGGGCCAGAAGCACGTCGAATTCAAGGACCTGGACAGGATCATTCAGCGGTGCCTGAACAGATTTCGCTACCTCTTCCCCGACTACAAATGCTCGAAAGACGGATCCCGCACCGTGCACCACTTCAACAAAGCTGGTATCCCGCCGCTGAGCCTAGAAAAGCCTCACGGCAACCGAGAATTTGTTCCGACCAAATACGCACGATTGATATTGGATGGCCTTGAGCAAATTGCGAACCACATTGAGATGAATATCGAGGACGACCCAAATGCCGACGACCACGACGATGACGACACAGCCTAAGGCGAGCCACGATAAGGCGGAGCCACCTCAAACGAGTGGGCGACCCCTGGACGAGTACATGGCTCTCGACTACCCGGTTGAGCTGGTGCGCGATGGGGACGAGTGGGTCGCGTCTAACCCGGACCTCCCGGGCTGCTCTAGCTTCGGGCCGGACCCGAATTCCGCAGTCGAGAACCTCTCTAACGTCAGGAGCCTGTGGATTGAAGGCGAGATCTCAAGCGGAAACGAGATACCTGAGCCAGCCGACGACAACCGCTATAGCGGCAAGTTTGTTCTCAGAATTCCGAAGGGACTGCATCGATTGGCCGATTACAGGGCTCGCCGCGAAGGTGTGAGTCTCAACTCCTTAATCGGCAACTTGCTCTCGGGAGCTCTTGGCTACTGCGGAACCGACAAGCGGCAACAACCGGAGCTGACGAGCTACTACACGTATTGCGCTCCCTCGAGAGGTTCGTATCAAGACCCCTACGACGCACCGTGGCACAAGCTGCTCCCGGCTTTCGAAAAAGGATGGTCGATTGCCCCCACAAAATCTGAGGATGAACATTCGGTTTTCTTTGATCAAAGCCTGATGACCTATCTTCATCATTTCGCCGGGCAGCTCGGCAGCCATCAAAAACGTGTTTTCGCAACTGAGGACTATCGCCGTGCCAAAGAAAAGAACCTCGCATCGAAGTAGCGCCACCGTCGATTACGACTCTTTTCTAAAGAGTGTCAAGCTCTTCGCAGTGGCCCTCGACAAGACGGCCGCTGAGATCGATCGGGACCTCTACTGGGAAAGTAGCAAAGACAAGGGATCGGTGCGCGAGATTCGCGCATCGTACGAAGCTTCAGACGTCGAAGGGGATCACTTCGATGTCATAGCCCGAATTGAAGTGAGGATAACCAAGAAGGCCGACAAATCAAGGATTCTGGCGATCGACTGCCAATACTCCGCACATTTCCATGCCGAAGTCGGCTGCGGCCTAGAGGCAGCGAAGAAATTCGCGCAGTCGGAAGCGAAAATCATCCTCTGGCCCTACTTTAGAGCGCTGATTTCAGACCTCACTGCACGCATGTACATTCCCCCATTGGTAATTCCCTTGACCTTGGAGGATTAGAGCGCCGCCTCGTCTGCGAAGCAGGACGACGGGGAAAGCCACGGGCTTTAGCCCGTGGAAATAAAGACCTGCGCGGAGCGCCTTCCTTGCTGCCGCAGGCCGTCTTCGGGGCCTCCCGTCGCCTCGTCCTGCGGACGCGCGCAGCGCCGCAGCGGCTCCTTTTCTCGCCCCCACCAACCGCTTCCCCCGAACCGGACAGCTCCTCCCTCGCACTACAATCTCCCCAAATGTCCGACCCAGTCTCCGCCCACTACACCAACCTCCTCGCCCGCCACTACTCCTGGATGTTCGGCCTCTCCTTCGACGAAAAAGTAACCGAACAACGCACCCTCCTCGAGCCTCTCCTGGAAAACGCGTACCGCGGCCTCGCAGTCGACCTCGGCTGCGGTCCCGGATTCCAGTCCATCGCCCTCGCCCAGCTGGGCTTCTCTCCCATCCTCGCCCTCGACACCAGCGCCGAACTCCTCGCCGAACTGAGCGCGCACAGCGCAACCAGCGATATCCAGACCCACCGCGGCGACATCCTCTCGCTCAGCGATTACGTCCAGCCGGACCAGGCCGCCGCCATCGTCTGCATGGGAGACACCCTCACCCACCTCTCCTCGCCCGACGCCGTCCGCCGCCTCTTCTCCGCCGTAGCCGCCGCCCTCGCCCCCGGCGGCCTCTTCATCCTCACCTGGCGCGACCTCACCCCCGAGCTCACCGGCGCTGACCGCTTCATCCCCGTCCGCGCCGACGACCAGCGCATCATGACCTGCTTCCTCGAATACACGAGCCCCACCACCGTCCAGGTCCACGACCTCGTCTACACCCGCAACTCTACCGGCTGGACTTTAGAAAAAAGCAGCTATCCCAAGCTCCGCCTCTCCCCCGCGCAAGTCGCCGCCGAACTCACCGCCGCCGGCCTCGAACCGGACCCTCCCGCCATCGCAGGCCGCCTCTCCCTGCTCGTAGCCGCCCGCAAAGCGAGCCTGCCCNNACAGCTACCCCAAACTCCGCCTCTCCCCCGCGCAAGTCGCCGCCGAACTCACCGCCGCTGGCTTCGAACCCGACCCTCCCAGCGCCGCCGGCCGCCTATCCCTGCTCGTAGCCGCCCGCAAAGCGAGCCTGCCC
>PKVY01000137.1:105517-130238 GCA_003131625.1 Acidobacterium sp.
CCAGGTTCACCCCACAGCAAGAAGCTTAACCTCATACAAGTTCCTGCCCGTACAACCGAATCCCCAGCTGCAACTCCTTAGTACTGTCGCCGAGACCAAAACGGAACGGCACCAGCATCCCACCTCCCGCCGCTGCACCCGGCCAGGTTCACCCCACAGCAAGAAGCTTGGGCCTGCACCGTGTGCCGCCCATACAACTGATTGCCGGCCTTCAACTCCTTAGTACTGTATCTGGACCAAAACGGAACCACACCAGCATCCCACGGCCCTTCCCGCTGCACCCCGCCAGGTTCACCCCACAGCAAGAAGCTTAGGCCTGTTCCACGCGCCCCCGTACAACTGAGTGCCTGCCTTCAAATCCTTGGTACTGTATCTGGACCAAAACGGCACCCCACGCGCACCCCACCTCGCTTTGGCAAACCGACGGCAGAAAGCCGGGAGCTAGCGGCTAATTGCTGGCAGTTTTGGCCCTCGCGCCAAATGTGGAAAAACTGTCAATCCTTACGAACGTAACTTGGCTTGTAACCCCTGTCCCTGCCACGCGAATTGTAATAATTACCCAATCTTTTTTGGCCGGTTTACCCCTCCGATCTGGTATTCTGAACTTAGATGGAAAAAAGGAAAACAGCCTGCCAACCGGCAGGCTTTTCTGCGTCGGAACGAAGTGCTGTCGTTGGCTCATCTCTAGCTCGTCTTTCACTCGAGCTCGTCTTTCACTCGTCGTTTGCTCGCGGTTCGCGGCTCCAGGCTCCCGGCTCCCGGCTCCCGGCTCCCGGCTCCCGGCTCCCGGAAGTATTTTGCAATGAAATGGATCGACAAGTTGTATTTTCAATTCATATAGTTGCGCGGGACCCACCGGCTCCCCCGCGCGTATCAATAACAAAGCAAAATAGAAACCCACATCCATTGAAGAATGAAATAAATAACGTGCAGCCGAAAAAGTCAGGACCAATGGAATCAGATGCGTACATCGACGCACCCCCGGAGATGGGGGGGAGGGGGGGTACCCCCAATCCAAAAGTACCCGAGCTCGTCGCCCGCCTCCGCTCCGGCGACACTCGTGCTCTCGCCCGCGTCATCTCCCTCGTCGAAAACGATGCGCCCGAAACCGCCGCCCTGCTCTCCGCCTGCTTCCCGCATACCGGCCGCGCTCTCCGCATCGGCATCACCGGCTCCCCCGGAGCCGGCAAGAGCACCCTCGTCGACCGCCTCGCCCGCTCTTTTCGTGACACAAGTAAATCCGTCGGCGTAATCGCCGTCGACCCCACCAGCCCCTTCACCGGTGGCGCCATCCTCGGCGATCGCATCCGCTTCCAGGATCGCCAAAACGACCCCGGCTTCTACGCCCGCTCCATGGCCACACGCGGCACGCTCGGCGGCCTCGCGCAGACTACCGCCGACGTCGCCCTCGTCCTTGAAGCCAGCGGCAAAGACGTTCTCCTCATCGAAACCGTCGGTGTCGGCCAGGATGAAGTCGAAATCGCCCGCCTCGCCGACATCACTCTCGTCGTCCTCGTTCCCGGCATGGGTGACGACGTGCAGAGCCTCAAAGCCGGCGTCATGGAAATCGCCGACATTTTTGTCGTCAACAAATCCGACCGCGAAGGCGCTGACCGCGTCGAGCAGGAAATCCGCGGCCTGCAATCGCTCGTCTCCAGTCACCCTGAGCGAACGCCCCCCGTCATCCGCACCATCGCCACCACCGGCGAAGGCCTCCCCGCTCTCGCCGCCGCCATTGACGAAATGGAAACGTGGCTGCTCGAAGAAAAACGCCTCGAAGGCCGCCGCACCCAGCACTGGCAGCGCCGCCTCGACGCCATGCTCCGCACCGAACTCATGCGCCGCGCCCGCAACAACGGTTTCGACACAACAGTCCTCCAGTTCCACGCCACCCGCATCGCCACCGGCCAGCAAGACCCCTGGCAGCTCGTCGCCCAGCTCACCGAAAAGGTCTTTGCTCCAGGCAACTCCACCTGATCGGCAATCCAACGCTGGTCGCTAAACCCCAAACTCTAAACCCTAAACTCTGAGCCCCATGCCCGAAATCGACCACATCGGCATCGCCGTCAAGAGCATCGCCCAGGCACGCAAGCTCTATGAGTCCCTCGGCCTCGAGGTCGTCCACGAGGAAACCATCGAGCAGGAGCACGTCCGCACCGCCATGATCCCAGCCGGCGACGCCCGCATCGAGCTCCTCGAGCCCACCACCGCCGACTCGCCGGTTGGCCGCTTCCTCTTGAAACGCGGCGAAGGCCTCCACCACATTGCCCTCAGTGTCGAGAGCATCTCCGCCGCCCTCGAAACGCTCAAAGCCCAGGGTGCTCGCCTCATCTCCGAAGACATTCAGATCGGCGCCGGAGGCCACCTCTACTTCTTCGTCCACCCCTCCAGCGCCGGCGGCGTCCTCCTTGAAATCTGCGAAGACCCAATCTCCGATGTCTGAAACACAACTACTCCTCGGCATCGATACCTGTGGGCCCACTGGAACAGTCGCACTGGGCAGTGTCCAGAGTTCTGAGCTCTCGACAATAATGGAGGTTCAGCTTCCCGGCAAAACATACTCCGCCCAACTCCTCCCCGCCATCCGCGAACTCCTCGCCACCCACAACGCGACCATCGCCGAAATTGCAACCATCGTTGTGACAAATGGACCGGGCAGCTTCACCGGCATCCGCATCGGCCTCTCCACCGCCAAGGGCCTGGCCGAAGCCCACGCCACCCCCATCCTCGCCGTCTCCCGCCTCGCCGTCCTCGCCCACAAAGCCGGCGCCACCGCCGCTGCTCTCGACGCCAGCCGCGGCGAATTCTACTTCTGCGATTCCTCCGCAACTCGCAACGAGCAACTCCTCACCCGCGACCACTTTCAGCAACAAGCGTTTACTCTCGCCCACTCCCTCGCCGTCTGCGAGCCTTCCGTCCACGCCCTCACTCCACTCGCAACCCTCGTCGCTCCGCCCACCGCCGCCGACGCTCTCCATTTCGCCCTGCCCCGCCTCCACGCCCGCGACTTCGACAACCCCATCACCCTCGACGGCAACTACCTCCGCCGCTCCGACGCCGAAATCTTCTCCAAACCCAAAGCGGCCTCCACACCCGCACCATGAACTTCACCCTCCGTCCCATGCAGCCCACTGACCTCGACCAGGTCCTCGCCATCGCCGAGCAATCCCCCGAAGCCCCGCGCTGGCAACCCTCCGGCTACACCCCCTACTTCGTCCCCGACCCACAGACCCACCTCCTCCGCACCGCCCTCGTCGCCATCGACTTCCAGGCAAGCGCCGGCCCCGCCGAAGAAAAAGTCCGAGCCTTCGCCGCCGCCACCCTCCTTCTCGACGGCCAGCAAAATTTCTGCCAACTCGACTCCATGGCCGTCCATCCCAACGCCCGCCGCCATGGCCTGGGCTCTGCCCTCCTTCGCGCCATCCTTGTCTGGTCAGCCGACCACAATGCACGCCATCTCGCCCTCGAAGTTCGCGCCGGCAACGCCCCCGCCCTCGCCCTTTACCAGCGATGCGGCCTCCGCCCCGAAGGCCGCCGCCCCCGCTACTACACTGATCCTGAAGAAGATGCCCTGCTTCTGGGCATGCCGATTACTTCCGGTCCACCTCACGTCCGTTTTCCACCATAAAAGTCATTGAACGTCAGGCTTCTGCGGTGCTAGCGTGGTACGTCTCACTGATGTGAGAGAACTCGCCCGGCGAAACCACGAATAGCCGCGGCTCCGCCGGGGAAGGATCCCGCAACGGAGGTGTCGTCTATGGACGTGGATGCGAACGGTCAGCCGGATAGTGAAGCAATACGTCGTCTGGAAGAAGAGCATCGTCACTATTCGGAGAAGCTCGAAGCCCTGCTCCAAAAACCCTGGCTTTCTGAAGATGAGCAACTCGAGGAAGTTCGCCTGAAAAAGCTCAAATTGCATATCAAGGACCAGCTAACCCTGGTCAGGAGTCAGATCCGCGCCTTCAGCGCCGCCTGACGCAGTCCGTACTCCCACATCTCATCCCTCTGTGCGACGCATCGCCATCGCTCCGTGGTTCGTGTACGCGCTTTGCACATATCCAGCTGTTAGTACGCTCTGCGCCCTCAAAGCTCTTTCTGTTTCAAGCCTGCGGCCATAAAATGAAGAGGACTTTCGGACGAACATCCAGTTCGGTCCCACGGCCGGTTTTCCGTCTTTCTCATTTTTTGAGGGTTTCTGCCCGGCTCAAGGCTCAACCGCATTCCGGCTCAATCGTCCGACGGTCTACGTTGTCCCTTCTCTCTCATGGTGCGTGACGGATACTTTTACGGGCTGGCGCTGGCTGCGGTGGCCGCCGTTCTCTGGCTTTGGACCGGCCGCTGGGGCTGGGCCATTCCGCCGTTGCTTTTCGCCGCCTTCTTCCTCTGGTTCTTTCGCGATCCCCGGCGTGCCATTCCCCCGGAGCGGGGCCTCATCGTCTCCCCGGCTGACGGCAAAGTCACGCAGGTCGCCCGCGTCACCACCCTCGACGGCGAACGCCTCCGCCTCAGCATCTTTCTCAGCGTCTTCGATGTCCACGTCAACCGCTCGCCCGTCGAGGGCATCCTGCGCGAGGTCCGCTACCGCAAAGGTGAATTCCTCAACGCCATGAACCCCGCCTCCGCCGAACGCAACGAGCAGAACCTCGCCGTGGTCGACTGCATCGAGGGCTACCAGGTTTCCTTCATTCAGATCGCCGGACTCCTCGCCCGCCGCATCGTCTTCACCAAGCGCCCTGGCGACTACCTCGAGCGCGGCGAGCGTGTCGGCCTCATCAAATTCGGCTCCCGCACCGACATTCTCCTGCCCGGCCACGCCGAGCCGCTCGTCAAGCCCGGCGATCGCGTCCGCGGCGGAGCCAGCGTCGTCGCCCGCATCGCCGCCCGCGACCCCGATTCCATGCTCGCCGCTATCGGCGCGGAGATGCTGGTGTGACCGCCGACCCGCAGCGTTTCCTTCGCCCCTCTGCCGGGTACCGCGGCCATGCGCCGCTGCCCCGGCGTCGTCCCCGCGGCATGTTCATCCTGCCCTCGCTCTTCACCGCCGTCAACATCGCTGCCGGCTTCTTCGCGATCACCCAGAGCCTCGAAGGCTCCGCCCTGCAGCCGCACCATTTTGACTACGCCGCCCTCGCCATCGCCCTCGCTATTCCCTTCGACTCCCTCGATGGCCGCATCGCCCGCCTCACCAACACTGAAAGCGAATTCGGCCGCGAACTCGATTCCCTCGCCGACGTCATCACCTTCGGCGTCGCTCCCAGCATCCTCGCCTTCGCCTGGGGCTTCCGCTCGCTTCCCTTCGCCATGCACCACGACATGCGGCTCAAGCTGGTGCAGTTCGGCGCGTTTGTCTGCTTCCTCTTCCTGCTCTGCGGAGCCAGCCGCCTCGCTCGCTTCAACATCAGCGTCAACCCCATCCCCAAAAATCCGGGCCGCCCCGGCCGCAAGTATTTCGTCGGGATGCCCATCCCCGCCGCCGCCGGCATCGTCGCCGCCGTCGTCCATGGCTTCATCGGCCTGCCCATTTTTGCCTGGTGGCTGGCCGTTATCTGGGGCTTGCTCGTCGGCTTCATTGGCTTCCTCATGATCAGCTCCTGGCGCTTCTGGAGCGGCAAGGAGATCAACCTTACTGGCCGCCAGCCCTTCCGCTGGATCGTCCTGCTCGGCGTCAGCATCTACCTCCTCGTCTTCTTCTCGCGCGTCGTCCTGTTGGTGCTCGCCTTCGTCTATATGTTTTCCGGCGTAATCGCGCGCCTCGCGTATTCGTGGCGCCGGCACCATCCACCGGCCCGCAACCCGCTGCCTTCTTCTCAGGGTCCCATCGCATGACCGACCAGCCAAAAATCGCCATCGTCGGCGCCGGATCGCTCCGCGGCAAGGAACTCAGCGACGCGCTTGCCGATTCTCCCTTTGCCGACTCCGATTTCCAGCTCATGGATGACGAAGCCGAGCTGGGCAGCCTTGAAGCCGTCGGCGATGAGGTCAGCTTCATCCAGCGCATCGATCCCCACTCCTTCGATCGCGTGGACTTCGCCTTCTTTGCCGGCGACGAGCAACTCACCCTCAGGCACTGGCAGAGCGCCGCCCGCGCCGGAGCCAGCATCGTCGACCTCACCTATGCTCTCGAAGGTCAGCCTGGCGTGCTCGTCCGCGCCCCCTGGGTCGATGGCGAACTGCAGCCCATCCCCGCCCAACCCGGTTCTGACACCCCCGGCCTTGAAACCCCCGCCATCGTCCCCGCGCATCCCGCCGCAACCGCGCTGGCGCTGCTGCTGGGCCGCGTCGCGCAGAGCACCTCGATCCGCACCGCGTCGGCCACCATCCTCGAGCCCGCTTCTGAATACGGCCGCGCCGCCATGGATGAGCTCCACCAGCAAACCGTCAAGTTGCTCAGCTTTACGGAACTGCCGCGCCAGGTCTACGACACCCAGGTCGCCTTCAACGCCACGCCCGCCTTTGGCGACTCGGCGAAGTTCTCCCTCGCCGCCAGCGAATCCCGCATCCGCCGCCACTTCGCCCTGCTCTCCGCTGGCCGCCTGCCCGAAGTTGGCGTGCAGCTCCTGCACGCCCCCGTGTTTCACGGCTACGGCATCTCACTCGCCGTCGAGCTCGGCGCCCCCGTTTCTCTCGACCAGATGGAAGCCGCTCTGGCCGGTGAGCATGTCGAGATCGTCACCGCGGACTCCGACCCCCCCACCAATCTCACCGTCGCCGGCCAGGCCAACATCCTCGTCCGCGTGCGCCCGCACAACAACAAAGAGCTGGAAACCACCCGCTTCTGGATCTGGGCAGGCCTCGACAATCTCCGCTTCGCCGTGCTCAACGCCCTCGCCTGCGCCCTCGAGCTCAAGCGCCTCCGCCCCAGCGGCGAAGTCCAGTAACCGACGCCCTCACTTCGCCAGCGCGATCGCCTTCTTCCCCGCCAGCCGCTCGCTGATGTGCGCCCCCAAACGATCCGCAAAGCTGCCGCCCGGACCCCCGATCGTGGTATTCAGCAGAACCACAGCGGCATAATCCCCCTGCGGACTGAAAAACGCATAGGAGCTGAAGCCCCCGGTGCCGCCGTTGTGCCAGTAGTTGCCCGTGTCTGTGTCGCAGAGCCACGCCAGCGCGATCTTCATCTGCGGCCCCGCGTCGGCGCGCAGCTCATGCTGATTCCGGATGGCCGCCGCCAGTGTCGCGCCAGCCGCCGATCCGCCCTCAGGCCGGATCGACTCCGGGTGCAGCTGCGCCTCCAGATACGTCAGCATGTCCGCTGCCGTGGAGCGGATTGCCCCAGCTCCCGCGAACGCATCGAGGTCCCATGCGTGCGCAGGCTGATGATTGGCACTGTGACCCTGAATGAATCGCGACTGCTGCTCGGCACTCAGCTGCACAACCGTATCCTTCAGACCCAGCGGTCCCGTCACCTCCTCCTTCAAAAGCGCCGGATACGTCAGCCCTGCGTGCACGGCCAGCGCCTGGCCCAGCAACCCGAATCCCAGATTCGAGTAAAGAAAACCGGCGTCTGCCGGCTTCGCGACGCCGTGTTTCGCGATAAATGCATACAGATTGGCAGCCTTGTAATCCGCATAGGGATTCGCAGGATCCCCAGGTTGAAAATTGTCCGGCATCCTCGGCAGACCCGAGTGCTGCGTCGCCAGATCGAGCAGCGTGATCTCCGCGCCTCCAGGTTTCTCCACCGTTCCAGGCGGCAGCAGTGCGCGCACCGGATCGTCGAAATGCACCTTCCCCTGTTGCACCATTTGCGCCAGGATCAGGCCGGTGAACGTCTTGGTGATCGATCCGATTTCAAAAATGGAGTCCGTCTTCGCCGTTCCAAAACTAAACACGCGGCGCACCCCGTGCTCCACCACTCCGATCGAAACACCCGCGCCCGTGGGTGGCGAAAGCTCACCGGACTGCAGCGCCTCCACCAGATCCTTCGCGAGCACCGATTGCAGGTCCACCGCCGAAACCGGAGCAAGGGCCTCATCGTAAACAGGCGGTGGCACCGCCGCAGCCGACAAAGCGGACGCCTGGCGCGTGAAGCGCAAGGGCAACGGAGCCCCCTGAGTCCATGTGCCGTCCAGAACCTTTCCATCCGCCGAGAGCTTGCCCTCCCAATGGCCTTTGACGACAGGAACATCGAACGAAAGATCCGTCGCTGTGAAAACCACATTGGCGCACTCCAGCCCCATCGCGCCCTGGTCGAGCGAATCCAAAGCGCAGGACTCCTTGCCCCCGGCATCGGACTTGACGATCAGCTGCACGCGCAGGGTCTGGCCTCCAGCCGCGAGCGTTCCCAGCCAGATCCCATCCACCGGCGTTTGCTGCGCCTCCGCAACCGGCAGAGCGCTTGTCATCAAAGTGAGAGCCAGAAGGAACGCGCAGCCTCGCGCGATCCCGCGAATTGCAGGGTATGAAAGTTTGGGTTTCATCCGCGAAGTGCCTCTCTGCCCCTCGGGCCGATACACGTAGTAAATCACGGCCAGCCGGATTCAGACCCTGACCACCTCAGCGTCCGCGCGCTTTCCGTTAGCCCTCTGCCTCGGCGCAGGTCCCGTCGACTTCCGCACCACCAGCGTCGGCCGTACCGCATACTCCGCGCCCTTCCCGCCATCCTGGCGAATGCTGTACAGCGCGCGGAACGCCACCCGCGCAATCTCGTCCCGCGACAGCCGCACCGTCGTCAGCGCCGGCTGCGTGAACGCGCTGATCTGAATATCGTCGAATCCCACAATCGAAATATCCTCAGGCACCCGCAATCCCCGCTCGTGGATCGCCCCCAGCGCCCCAATCGCAGTCATGTCGTTCGACGCCAGCACCGCCGTCGGCCGCTCTTTCCGCTCCAGCATTCGCGCCATCGCCTGGTGACCGCCGTCCACCTGGTGGTTGCCTTCCTCCGTCAGTCCCGCGCCAATTCCCCTGCGCTCGAGGCACCCGGCAAAAGCCTCCCGCCGCACCCGCGCCGAACGCAGGTTCATTGGACCGGAAATAAACGCGATCTTCGTGTGCCCCAGACTCACAATGTGCTCCACCGCCGCATCCACACCCGCGGCATAATCCACCACGATGTTGCTGGTCAGCGCCTCCGCCTTCCCCGTGTCCAGAAACACCAGCGGAATCTCGCGGCTTTGCAACTCCGTAATCAGCCGCGCGTCCATCTCCGACGTCATAATTGCCACGCCGTCGACCTTGCGCTGCAGCATGCGCGTCACGCACAGCTCGATCCGCGCCGGATCGTAATTCGTGTTCGCCACCAGCACATCCTGGCCGTACTGCACGGCGATGTCCTCGAAGCTCTTCACCAGCTCCGGAAAAAACGGATTCGTGATGTCAGAAATGATCAGCCCATACAGGCTGCTGCGTCCCGATCCCAGCGCCCGCGCCCAGGTGTTCGGATAGAATTTCAGCTCCTCGATGGCCCGCTGCACGCGCTCCTTGGTCTCCGGCGTCACCTTGTCCGACCCGTTGATCGTCCGCGACACGGTTGCCGTCGAAACCTTCGCCAGGCGTGCGACTTCTCTGATGTTCATAGGCGCTGCAACCCGTTATATTCGAATTGCCCACGCGAGGAAAGGTCAGGGCGCATCCTGACCGTCACAAACCGTCACGGGTCATGCTTCGCATCCTGCATTTTCTTCCCTCGCATATTTCAGATACGATGGCCGCGATGAAAACGCGGCACTTCACGCGACTCGCCTTCCCATTTTTCATATTTGTCGCGCTCTCCGCGTTCGCCCAGGCGCCCGAGCGCTGGACCGAAGCCCAGGCCAACGACTGGTACGCTCATCAGCCCTGGCTCGTCGGCAGCGACTACATCCCCTCCTACGCCATTAACCAGCTCGAAATGTGGCAGGCCGATACTTTCAACCCCCGGCGCATCGACACCGAACTCGGCTGGGCCGAGTCGCTCGGCATGAACACCATGCGCGTCTTTCTCCACGACCTCCTCTGGAAGCAGGACCCCGACGGCTTCCGCGACCGCATTGAGACCTTCCTCGCCCTCTGCGCAAAACACCACATCCGCCCCATCTTCGTTCTCTTCGACTCCGTCTGGGATCCCGACCCAAAGCTCGGCCCGCAGCATCCGCCCATTCCCGGCGTCCACAATTCCGGCTGGGTGCAGAGCCCCGGCCGCGCCGCCCTCGCCGATCCCGCGCAGTACCCGCGCCTCGAGGCGTATGTCACGGGCGTCATCGGCGCCTTCTCGAGCGACCCGCGCGTTCTCGCCTGGGACCTTTGGAACGAGCCCGACAACGGCAACGATCCCTCCTACGTCGCCGGCGAACTCACCAACAAACAGGCTCTAGTCAAAAAACTCCTCCCCGAGGTCTTCGCATGGGCTCGCTCCGCACACCCCTCGCAACCCCTCACCAGCGGTCTCTGGCAGGGCGACTGGTCCTCCCTCAAAACCCTCACCGCCATCCAGCGCACGCAGGTTGAGGACTCCGACGTCCTCTCCTTCCACAATTACGGCTGGCCCGAGGACTTCGAAGCCCACGTCCTCCTCCTCGAGCAGTACCACCGCCCCATCCTCTGCACCGAATACATGGCGCGCGGCAACGGCAGTACCTTCGACACCATCCTGCCCCTCGCGCTCAAGTATCGCGTTGCCGCCATCAACTGGGGCTTCGTTCAGGGCAAAACTCAAACCTGGTATCCATGGGATTCCTGGACCCGCCCCTACACCCTCGAGCAGCCCGCCGTATGGCACCACGACCTCTTCACCCCCGACGGCAAGCCCTACCGCCAGCGCGAAGTCGATTTGATCCGCGCCCTCACCTCCGCCACCAACGGCCCAGCAAAATCCACTGCGATGCAGTGATAGAAACGCTTTACACCTTGCCGAAGCAAAATTTCCGCTGCACCCGGCCAGGTTCACCCCATAGCAAGTAGCAAAAGCCTTTTCCCTCCAGCCGTCCATGGCCTTGATCCCGTGCTTCGTTCCGAAAGTACCGCCGATCAACATCTCCGACCCAATTTGGAACAGCGCCGTTTCTAACTCGCTCGTGCCGAATAGTCCCGGTATCACCGGAATGAGAGTCCAGGCGCGGCCCCACCCAACCTAAAACCGGAATCTTTCCCCAACCCGCCTTCATCGAAAGTAAAGCGATGGAGGATGCAGAAATGGCCGCCTATTGTTTGTGCTGCGGAGCAGAAATTACCCTCAAAGCGGAAGCGTGTTCCGTCTGCGGCACGCCTCGCCACGGAATGACGTGGCCCAATCCAGCGCCGGATGGCCGCCAGCCATCCCCGCGGCAAGCCCGGCCCGAGTTTTCCCGTGAGCTGAGGAAGGAAATGCGCGGGTCCAAAGGCATTGCCGGCTAAGAAGTCTTAGGAGAGTCCATGAAAGTTGCCGCCCTCATCTGCCGTCTGCTTCTCGGACTGGTGTTCCTCGTCTTAGGACTGAATAAGCTCTACCCGTTTATGCACGCATCCATGCCGCCTGGCGATGCAGGCGCGTGGTCCCTGCTCATGATCAACCACCACTGGATGACCGTCATTGGAATCTTCGAATCCGTCGGCGGCCTCTTCCTGCTCTCGGGCAGATTCGTGCCCCTCGGCCTGGTGTTCCTCGGCCCCATCTGCGTCAATATCCTGCTCTTCGGATTTCTCTTTGCCCACGCAGCCATCGGCTCGGGTATTGTCGTGGCTCTCCTCGAGATCTTCCTGCTCTACGCCTACCGCAGCTACTTCGCACCCCTCTTCACAGCAAAGGCGCAGGTCTCCTGACCCGGGTGCCCTACATCCCTGGTGTTGGAACGTGGGAGCTCGTGCGAACCGCGGCGCAACGTTATTTCTCCCCACTCACCGTCCCCGTCACGCCTTTCCCCTCTTCCACCGTGAAGATCTGATCCACCCCCGGCAGCTGCACCTTCTCCACCGCTCCATCCGGCCAGTGAATCTCCACCCCATCCACCTTCGCCGCATCCCCCAAACCAAAATGCACCCGCGGGTCGTTCGACGACAAATAACTCCCCCCGCTCAGCACATCGCCCCGCTGCCGCATCCCGCCCGCCGTCAGATACACCGTCGCGCCTACCGCATCTCGCGGACTCTTCGGCCCGCCCACCAGCTTCAGATCCACCCAGTGATGATGATCGGGGTTCACATTCCGTTCCAGCACCGGAACCCCATCCATATTGTTCATGACGACGTCGATCTTCCCGTCGTTGAACAAGTCCCCGAACGCCGCCCCGCGTCCCACCACCACCACCGCGAGCCCCGTTCCTTCCACCGCCGGGACCAGCGCAAACTTCCCGTTCTTCTCGTTGTGGAACAGCAGCGGCCGCTGCGCATAGGTCGTCCCCCACTCCGGATGGCTGTCCACGATCGGGTACACGTGCCCATTCGTGATGAACAGATCCTTCCACCCATCGTTGTCATAATCCAGAAACCCATCCGCAAAGCTCACAAATGGAATCGTCGCCGCCGCCACCCCCGACGGATAACTCACATCCGTAAAATTGCCCTTGCCGTCGTTGTTGAAGACGATGCAATAATCGTCCGCGAACGTCGTGCTCACGATGTCCTCGTGCCCATTGTTCTCGTAATCGCCCGCAGCCAGCCCCATGTTTGCCGCCTCGCGCCCATCCGCGTTCAGCGCGAACCCGCTCAGATAGCTGTCGTCCTCAAACGTCCCGTTCCCCTTGTTGATGTACAGATAATTCGGCGTCGAATCATCCGCCACAATCAGATCCGGCTTCCCATCGTTGTTCACATCCACAAACAGCGCGCCCAGCCCGTAATACCCGGCCTTGTTGTCGACCCCCAGCTTCTCGCTCACGTCCGTGAACGTCCCGTCGCTGTTTTGGTGGAATAAATGATCCCGCTCCCCCGGCAATCCCCGCGGCCCGCACATCGTCTCCACCCCGCGATACGCGCAGTTCGCGTAGTTCACCGTCCGCGACCCCGACACCGGCGGATGCACAAAGTCGAACGCGATGTATCCCGCCACAAATAAATCCAGCCGCCCATCGCCGTCATAGTCGCCAAACGTCGCACCCGTCGACCACGTCCCCAGCGCCACCCCCGCCTTCTCCGCCACATCCGTGAATGTTCCGTCGTGATTATTCCGGTACAGCCGATTCTTCCCGTAATTCGTCACGTACAAATCCGGCCAGCCATCGTTGTCGTAATCCGCCACTGCGCACCCATACCCCCAGCGCTGGTTGGCCACGCCCGCCTTCTCCGTCACATCCGTAAACGTTCCGTCGTGGTTGTTGTGGAACAGCGCCGCGTGCGGGGCCGCCGCCTTCCCGTTCATCGCATCGAGCGTCGACCCATTCACGAAATAAATGTCCAGCCATCCATCGTTGTCGTAGTCGATCAGGCACACCCCCGGCCCCTTCGCCTCCACGATGTAAGGCTTATCCGGCGTGCCGGACGTGTGATGCCAGCTCGTCAGCCCCGCCGCCTTCGCAATATCCTGGAACACCACCGGCCCCGTCTTCACAAACCCGCCCGCCGTGATGATGCGATGCTGCGCGTCGTACTGTGCCTGATGCTGTTCGCCGCTGGCCATCCCAACATGCTGCGCGCCCGGCGCCTCCTGCGCCCGCACCATTCCCACGCCCGCGAATCCACAAACGGCTGCGACCCCCGCTGCGACTACCCCCCACGCGACCAGCGAGGCTTTCCCGGCGCGCAACCTTCCCCATCCTGCCTGATTCTTCATGTGCAACCATTCTCTCCGCTCGAACCCATCCACGAAAAGGATGAATCGCACTTTCCTCAACCTGCCCGCGTTACTATGAATCCCGATGTCCCTGCGCCGAATCACTCTCCTCGCCATCGCCCTCCTCTGCGCCGCACCCGCGCCGCTCCTCCGCGCCCAGCCATCTCCCCCGCCTGCCGTCCACGTCCCAACCGCGACCCTCGACACCTACGCCGGCCAGTATCGCGACCAAAAGGAGCCCGACGACGTCCTCTCCGTCTTCCGTGATAACGACCGCCTCTATATCGAGGGCCCCCGCACCCCGCGCATGGACCTCACCGCGGAATCCACCACCAGCTTCAAGCCCAACTTCGACGCCCACTACATCTTTCTTACTGATTCCGCCGGCCGCATCACCGGCTTCCACTTCACCGGCCCCGAAGACGACCTGTTCGACAAGATCTCCTCCCAGCCCGAGCCCAACCACTTCCGCCCTTACGCCCGTCAGGACGTCATGATCCCCATGCGCGACGGCGTCAAGCTCCACGCGATCGTCTTCCGCCCCACCGATACCCGCGAACCCCTCCCCTTCCTCCTCGATCGCAGCCCCTACGGCATCGAATGGGACAGCCCCGCCGACCTGGTCGCCGCCCATCCCGAGCTCGCCCGCAGCGGCTACATCTTCGTCTATGAAAGTATCCGTGGCCGTTACAAATCCCAGGGCACGTTTGTCATGATGCGCCCCCTCGCCGACCACCACGACCCCAGCGCCATCGACGAATCCACCGACACCTACGACACCGTCTCCTGGCTCCTCAAACACATCCCCCGCAACAACGGCCGCGTCGGCGTCGTCGGGGTTTCCTACCCCGGCTTCCTCACCGCTGAGGCCGGCATCGATCCCCATCCCGCCATCCGCGCCATCTCTCCCCAGGCCCCCATGACCGACGTCTGGCTCGGCGACGACTTCTTCCACAACGGCGCCTTCCGCCAAACCTACGGATACGACTACGTTCTCGGCGTGGAGGCTGGCAAAGACTCCACCCTCGGCGATCCCGACGAGTACACCACTCTCCTCAAATACGGCTCCTTCGCCGCCGCCGTCAAAGCGCCCAATGCGATGTCCGGCAACTCCCTCGACCCGGCCTCCACCAAATCCGCGGAGCCTCAACCCGGATCCGAACTCCTCCCCACCTGGCAGTCCTTCCTTGACCACCCCGCCTACGACGACTTCTGGCGCTTCCGCGCCGTCCAGTACCACCTCACCTCCGTCGCCGTTCCCACTCTCGAAGTCGGCGGCTGGTGGGATCAGGAAGACCTCTGGGGACCCCAGGCCGAGTACGCCGCCCTCGAACCCCACAACCAGCTTTCCGATCCCGCGCATCGCGTCTTCATGGTCCTCGGTCCCTGGCGTCACGGCGGCTGGGGGCAGACCACCCGCCACCTCGGCGCGCTCAACTTCGGCGAGGCCGTCGGCGACGAATTCCGCCAGAACATCGAAGCCCCCTTCTTCGCGTACTACCTCAAAGACCAGCCCGGCTTCAGCCTCGTCAACACCGCTTCATATCAAACAGGCACCGATCGCTGGATGTACTACTCCCAGTGGCCGCCACAAAACGTAACAACGCGTGATCTATATTTGGATCCCGACGGCTCCCTCAGCTTTGAGAAGCCCGCCGACCCCAATGCTTTCAGGTCGTATACATCCGATCCCGCTAATCCTGTCCCCTACCGCCGCCGCCCCATCGAATCCACCTACGGCCCCGGCTCCCACTGGTACACCTGGCTTGTCCAGGATCAGCGCCCGTACGACTCGAGCCTGCCCACCGGCCGCAAAGACGTCGCCACTTTCTCCACCCCGCCCCTCGATCACGACCTCACCATCACCGGCGAGGTCGTTGCCGACCTCATCGCCTCCACCTCCGGCACCGACAGCGACTGGGTCGTCAAACTGATTGATGTGTTCCCTGATGACCAGGAAAAGTCTGCTGCACGCAGTGCCCTCACCATCGACCCCGGCCCCAACGCCCAACCCGCCGGCTACGAGCTCATGATCGCCGACGAAATCTTCCGCGGCCGCTATCGCACCAGCTTCTCCCAGCCCGAAGCCATCCCCGCCAACACCCCCGAGGAATACAAGTTCTCGCTCCACGCCGCCGACCACGTCTTCCTCAAAGGACACCGCATCATGGTCCAGGTCCAGAGCACCTGGTTCCCTCTCTATGACCGCAACCCCCAAACCTTCGTCCCCAGCATCATGACCGCCCAGCCCTCCGACTACCAACCCGCCGAACAGCACATCTACGCCGCCTCCCACCTCATCCTCCCCATTCCCCAATAAGCGGATCTGCGTTTACCCATACCCCTCTTCTGTTCCCGCAAATTCCCTCTTGACAAGACCCTCCCCATCCCTGTTTACTCTAGGCCTGTACCAACCATGCCTATGACTGACACCTCCCGCGACCTGTTCCCCGGCGCCCTCGAAATGATGATCCTCGAGTCCCTCCGCCGCCAGCCCGCCCACGGTTACGCCCTCGTCCAGCACATCCAGCTGCGCTCAAAGAACCTGCTTCAGGTTGAAGAAGGCTCCCTCTACCCAGCCCTCCAGCGCCTCCTCAAAGCAAAGCTGGTCAAAGCCGAGTGGGGCCTCTCCTCCACCAATCGCCGCGTCCGCACCTACCAGATCACGCCTGCGGGCCTGCGCCGCCTCGAGCAGCAGATTTCCAGTTTCGAACGCATGTTCGAGGGCATCGCCCTCGTCCTTAACCCAGGCAAATCCCCCGCCAGCTAGGAGAACCCTCCCATGAACTGGATCCCGCGCATCTTCCGCCGCCGCACCCTCTTCGACGATCTCTCCGAGGAAATGCGCCTGCATCTTGAAGAGCGTGTGGAACAGCTCACGCGCGAAGGCCTCAGCCCGCAGGAGGCCGAACGCCAGGCGCGCATCGCTTTCGGCAATCTCGCGGTGGTCGAAGAGCGCAGCCGCGCAGTGTGGCAGTGGCCCACCCTCGAGTCCATCGCTGCCGACGCGCGGCTCGCCGTGCGCCAACTCCGCCGCTCTCCCGGATTCACCATCGCCGCCGTTCTCACCCTCGCCCTCGCCATAGGCGCCAACTCTGTGGTCTTCGGCGTATTGAATGCTCTCGTTCTGAAACCGCTGAATGTGCCTCGCCCGCAAAGCCTCTTCACCATCGAACGCGGCGGCTATAAAGACCAGGCAACCTCGTATCCCGACTATCTCGATCTGCGCGATCGCAACCGCACCTTCGAAGCTCTCACCGCATACATCCTCGTTCCCGTCGGTTTCGATACCGGAAAAAATCCATCCCAGGCCTGGGGTTACGAGGTTGCCGGAAACTACTTCCAGGCCATGGACGTTCAGCCCTTCCTCGGCCGCTTCTTCAGCGTCGCCGATGAGCATGGCCCCAACAGTGCTCCTTATCTGGTCCTCTCCTGGTCGTATTGGCACACCCATTTTCAGGACGATCGCGGCGTCGTCGGCCGCGTCGTTCAGGTCAACAAGCACCCCTTCACCATCCTCGGCGTCGCCCCGCCCGATTTCAGCGGAACCCTGATCTTCTTCTATCCCGACTTCTGGGCGCCCATGGTTCAGCAGGAACAAATTCAGGGGATCGATGTCCTGAACAATCGCGGGCAGCGCAACATCTTCATGGTGCTTGGGCACATCAAGCCCGGAGTGACGCAGGCCCAGGCCATCGCCGACCTGAACTCTATCGGCTCGTATCTCGAAAAGACCTACCCCAAAGAAGATGCCTGGATGACCTACTCTCTCGCGCGCCCATCTCTCGCCGGCGACCTGCTCGGTCCCGGCGTCACGGGGTTCATGACCGGAATGATGCTGCTTGCCGGTTTAATTCTGCTCGCCGCATGCGCCAACCTCGGCAGCCTCTTTTCCGCGCGTGCCGCCGATCGCTCCCGTGAAGTCGCTCTGCGCCTCGCCCTCGGATCCACCCGCCGCCGCATTGTCCGCGCTCTGTTCACTGAAGCGGTCCTGATTTCCCTCACCGGTGGCGTGGCTGGGCTCCTGGGCAGCGTCGCGCTCCTGCAGCGGCTCAGCGTCTGGCACCCGATTCCCCAATACCCCATGCACGTGCCCGTCTACCCGGACGCGAAAGTCTACCTCGTCGCCTTGTTCCTCGCCCTCGCCAGTGGCTTTCTCTTTGGCGCAGTCCCGGTTCGCCAGATACTCCGCACCAATCCCTACGAGGTGGTCAAGGCCGGTTCGGCCGGCATCATCGCCGGCCACACCAGCCGCCGCATCACCTTCCGCGACGTCCTGCTCGCCGTGCAGATTGCCATCTGCGCCGTGCTGGTCACTTCCTCTCTCGTCGCCCTGCGCGGTCTCGAGCGCTCCGTCCACAGCAGCTTCGGCTTCGATCCCCGCAACGTCATGCTCGCCGACACCGATCTCAGCATGTCCGGTTACAGCGGCGACCAGCGTCCCGCCATGCAAAAGCGCATGATCGAAGCGCTGCAGCCGATTCCCGGCGTAAAGTCTGTTGGCTTCATCAGTCAGGTTCCTCTCAGCGGCGGTAGCTCGACCGAAGATGTCTTTACCAGCCAGGCGACGGACCTGACCCCATCCAAAGCCGCTGCCAACAGCGTCGCGGTGTTCAGCATTTCTCCTGACTACTTCCGCGCCGCTGGCACCGCTCTCATCACCGGCAGCATCTTCTCCTGGCAGAACAGCAAAGATGCGCCGCCCGTGGCGGTCGTCAACGCGGTGTTTGCGCGCCGCATCTTCGGTTCAGTCAGCAACGCCATCGGCAACTACTACAAGCGCGAGAATGGAACCCGGGTTCAGGTCGTGGGTGTCGTCGAAGACGGCAAGTATTATCAGCTCACCGAAAATCCGCGCCCCGCGGAGTTTCTCCCCTTCCCGCAGAACCCCACCCACCTCGCAGCCCTGGTGGTACGCTCCGATCGAGATCCCCAGCAACTGGCAGCAGAAATCAGGAGTACGCTCCGCGGCCTCGATTCCGGCCTGCCCTTCACCATTCAGACGTGGAACGAGGGGCTCGACATCGCCCTCTTTCCTTCTCGCGTGGCCACCGTGGCCCTCGGCATCCTCGGCCTCATGGGCGCCATGCTCTCCATCACCGGCATCTTCGGCATGGCCGCCTACTCTGTCAGCAGGCGTCTCCGCGAACTGGGCATTCGCATCGCCCTCGGCGCACAGCACAAAGAAATCTTGCAGGCCGCCCTGGGTCGCGCCGTGAAACTCCTGGCCATTGGATCGGCCGCCGGCCTCGCCCTCGGCATTTTGGCCACCCGCGTCCTCGCCGCCGTCGTCTATCAGGCAACGCCCCGCGATCCCCTTGTCCTCGCCGGAGTAGTCCTCGCCATGGCCCTCCTCGGTCTCGTCGCCACCTGGATCCCCGCCCAGCGCGCCCTCTCCGTCGATCCCCTGGTTCTGCTGCGGGAAGAGTAATCGGGCTGTCAGGATCTTCACAACGGGCTCTGCCGCGGGACCGTAACCCATTCCGAAGGAGGTTGATATGCATGACACAAAGGAGCGGTTGTCTCTATTTTGGATCTTCGCGCTTTTGAACTACCTCTATGCGGACGTGCTTGCCCTGTGGTCTGTAGCCGCCCCCCCACATCTCCCGCAATGGGTTCTCGCGGGTTCAGCGGTCTTGATGGAAATACCCATCGCCATGATTGTGGCTTGTCGGCTACTTCCGTTTAGAGCAAACCGGCTGGCGAATATCATCGCGGGTGCACTGGAGACCTCTATAAACGCGTTCCTGACCTTCGTTCCGCCTCTGGCCGGATGGGGCAGGCCGCCCGCTCTTCCTGAGTACTTGTTCTTCGCGACGATCGAAACGGTATGCACCTCGGTCATCATCTGGCAGGCGTGGACCTGGTCAGAGGTGAAGCCGGCAGTTAGTGCGGAGCGGAGCGTCCGCCAGCCGGAAGCCGGAATCATTTCTTCTTAACTACCGGATTGCTCAAAGATTTACCCAAACGATCCATGCGTTTGGAGGCCACCGGGCCGACTGCGAACTGCAGGGTCGGGGAGCTGGGTCGCGCCGTGAAACTCCTCGCCATTGGATCGGCCGCCGGTCTCGCCCTCGGCCTTTTGGCCACCCGCGTCCTGGCCGCCGTCGTCTATTCAGCCACGCCCCGCGATCCGCTCGTCCTCGCCGGAGTGGTTCTGGCTATGGCGGTGCTCGGCCTGGTCGCCACCTGGATTCCAGCCCAGCGCGCCCTCTCCGTCGATCCCCTGGTCCTCCTCCGCGAGGAGTAATCCGAGTACATTTCCCGGCACCCATGCCCTGGATCGCGCGGGCGCAGGCTTCCGTCCCTGCTCTGGTCGATCATCCACAAGTGTGACCGCGCGCACATACAGCCGTTGTGCTCCTTCTTCTGAATAGTCCTTAGTGGTTTGGGGCGCTTCTTTTCGGCCGCGACCGCGTTCAGAGGAATGGCGTCATGCGCGTTTTTCGAGATGCAGGACATCTCTTCCGCCTTGCGGGCCTGTTTGCTGTCGGGACCCTGTCTTTTTTTATTATTCGAGCTTTTCTCGTGCCGCGCAGCTTCGGCGAGTACGGACACTACCGCGGCGCCGCCATCAGCGAGATCGCTGCTCATCCCATCCGCTTTGCCGGACACCAGACCTGCGAAACATGCCACACCGACGTGGCCCAGACCAAAAACTCGGGCAAACACGCGCAGGTGAACTGCGAAGCCTGTCACGGTCCATTGGCCAAACACGCCGACGATCCCTCGATCGATCCCGGCAAGCCGGACACGGCGGTGCTCTGCGTTCGCTGCCATGCCGCCAGCGCCGCCAAGCCGAAGGGGTTTCCGCAGGTCGACGCCGATCAGCATTCCAACGGCCTGCCGTGCCAGACCTGTCACCAGCCACACAATCCGGCCATTGCCGCTGGAGGAGCGAAATGACCCTTACGCGACGCCAACTGCTCATCCTTCTGCCGGCCGCGGCTGTGGCATGGGAGTCGTTGCTGGCCGGGACACCCGAAGCTTCGCCCAACTACACGATGACGGAACACTGGTGGAGCATGCTCATCGATATCCCCAAGTGCATCGGCTGCGGCAACTGCGTCCGCGCCTGCCAGGCGGAGAACGATGTGCCCGACGGTTTCTTCCGCACCTGGGTCGAGCGCTACCACGTCGATGACTGGCATCTTGCCAATCCTCAGGTCATTTCGCCCGACGGCGGCAAAGAGGGATTTCCGGTTGCGAAGGAAGACGAAGGCAAATACTTCTTCGTGCCCAAGCTGTGCAACCAGTGCGCGGATTCACCGTGCACGCAGGTGTGTCCGGTGGGAGCGACCTTCATTGCGCCGGACGGCGTGGTGCTGGTCGACCAGAAATACTGCCTGGGCTGCGCCTACTGCGTACAGGCCTGCCCGTACGGCTGCCGCTACATCCATCCGGAAAAGAAAGTCGCGGATAAGTGCACCCTCTGCTATCACCGGATCACAAAGGGGCTGACCACGGCGTGCTGCGAAGCTTGTCCAACCGGAGCGCGCCAGCTGGCCGACCTGAAGAATCCAAATGATCCGATTCACGCGTTCCTGAAAACGCACAGCGTGCAGGTGCTCAAGCCGCAGATGGCCACCGGCGCGAAGGTTTTCTACAACGCGCTGGACGGCTCGGTGCGATAAGGCGGAAGGGAGACGGAGAACAGTATGCCCGGCGTGGAAGGCTTCATGTATCCCAACGAAGTGTCGCTCTACTGGAGCGTGCTCATCGTTCTGTATCCCTTTATTACCGGACTGGTGGCCGGCGCCTTCATTCTGGCGTCGCTGGCGCGCATCTTCCGCGTTGAGGCGGTCAAGCCGACCTACCGCCTGGCGCTGCTCACCGCGCTGGCGTTTCTGATAGTTGCGCCGCTGCCGCTGCAGCTCCATCTGGGCCACCCGGAGCGCTCCTACGAAATGTATCTGACCCCGCACCGCTCCTCCGCCATGGCCATGTTCGGATTTGTCTACCTCTGGTATCTGATGGCCGTGCTGGTGGTTGAGATCTGGCTCGACTTCCGCGCCGACATCGTGGCCCTCTCACAGTCCACCACCGGCTGGAGGCGCTGGATGTACCTCGCCATGACCCTCGGCTCCGCCAACGTGAGCCCCCGCGCACTCGCCATCGACGAGCGCGTCGGCTGGCTGGTTACTCTGATCGGTGTTCCCTCAGCGTTTCTCCTGCATGGCTATGTCGGATTCATCTTCGGCTCCATCAAAGCCAATCCCTGGTGGTCCTCGCCACTCATGCCGGTGGTCTTCATCTTCTCGGCCATGGTCTCGGGAATCGCAGCCGTGATGCTGCTCTACATGGCGACGACCCGTCTGCGGCGCAAGCTGATCGATATGCGCTGCGTGGACACCATTGCGATGTATCTCTTCTACATCTTCATCATCGATTTCAGCCTGGAGATGCTCGACCTCATCCACCGCATCTACGAGGCCGACGAATCGTTTCGCAGCCTCGATTTCATGGTCCACACCCGGCTCTACTTCTCCCAGATCGTTCTCCAGATCTTCATCGGCACCCTGACTCCTCTGGTGCTGCTGTTTCTCACCCAGGTCATGAAACTGCACGAAGTTGTCCGCAAGCGCATCTATGCGGTCGCCGGATCGCTGGCTCTCATCGGCATTTTCGCCATGCGCTGGAACGTGGTTATCGGCGGCCAGCTGTTCTCGAAAAGTTTCCTCGGCTACACGACCTACAAGATGGCTCTGGCCACGCGCGAGGGACTGCTGGTTGCCATCGCCCTCACCCTGCTGCCGTTGCTGATTCTGGCCGTACTGGTCAAAATCCTCCCTCCATGGCCGGATGCCGAGCACGCATCGATTCGCGAAGCTGTCTAGGCGCCCTGGCGCGGCGCGCTTCGGCGAGTCTTCACAAAGGCGGTGAAGACCTTGAACGATCTTTCCGATGCTGTCGAGCAGCTCACCCAAACCGTAGCGGATTTGCAGCGCCGCATTTCCGCGCTCGAAACCTCCCGGCCCGCTACACCGCCGTTACCCGTCCAGCCCGCGCCTCTCACGCCCGTTCTGCCCGCCGCATCAATATCGACTGTGCACGAGAGCGGAATCTTCTCCGTCCTCGGTAAAGCCATGCTCGGCATCGCCGGCGCCTACCTGCTCCGCGCGCTGGCGGAATCAACCACCCTGCCTCGCCTCCCCGTCATCGCCCTCTCCATCGCTTACGCTTTCCTGTGGCTTGTGCCGGCCATCCGCGTGCCCGCGAAGGCCTGGTTCGCCAGTGTGGCGTGGAGCGCCACCTCGGCTCTCATCCTTTTTCCCATGCTCTGGGAGCTGACCCTCCGCTTCCGCATCCTGCCCAGCGCCGTCACCGCCGCCATTCTCGGCGCCTTTGTGATTGCCGCTTCCGCGCTCGCCTGGAAGCGCCACTTCACCGAGGTCGCCTGGGTGGCCCATGCCGCCGCCAGCCTCGCTGCTCTGGTTCTCGCCATCGCCACGCGCGATCTCGTCCCCTTCCTCTTCGCCCTGCTCCTCATCGCCATCGCCGGTGAAGTCGCCGCCGCCCGTCATCGCACCCTCCGCCTCCGGCCTCTGGTCGCGGCCGCCGCCGACCTCGCCCTCTTCGCCCTTGTCTGGATCTACTCCGGCCCCGCATCCTCCCGCGCCGACTATCCCTCCGTCGCCATCGCTCTGCTGCTGGTCTCCGCCCCCGCTCTGCTCCTCATTTATGCGGCCAGCGCCGCCGCGCAGACCCTCCTCCTGCGCCGTCGTATCTCCGTCTTCGAAATCGCCCAGACCCTCATCGCCGCTCTCCTCACCGTCTGGACCATCCTCGTCTTCTGGCCCGGCCATGACCCGCTGCTCCTGGGCGTCCTCTGTCTCATGGCATCGGCCGCCGGCTACGCCGTCGCCTTCGCCTGGTTCGACCGCCTTCACGCGCAGCGCAACTACCACGTGTACGCTACCGGAAGCCTCGCGCTCCTCCTGGCGGGCAGCTTCCTCAGCCTGCCGCCCAACTGGCTTCCCCTCTGCCTCGGATTCGCCGCCGTCCTCTCCATCCTCCTCGGCACGTACGCCTCGCGCCGCACATTACAGTTCCACGCCCTCGCTCTGCTGGCCGCCGCTGCTTTCTCCTCCGGCCTCCTGGTCTTCGTATTGCGCGCGGTGGCCGGAGCCTTTCCGCCCTCTCCTGCCTGGATCGTCTCCCTCACCGCTGCCTGCGCCGTCGTCTGCTATGCCGCCGTCGCGCGCCGCGGCGAAGAGACGAGACCCGCTCGTGTGCTCCGCCTGCTCTTCGCGGCTCTCGCCGTCGCATCCACAGCCGCGCTCCTGGTCTGGACCTTCGTTCGCCTCACCGCGCCCGGAGCCGCTCCCGCAGCCGAGTACCTCGCCGTCCTCCGCACCCTCGTCTCCTGCGCCGCCGTACTGGCCCTCGCCTGGTGCGGTTCCCGCTGGCGCCGCCGGGAGCTCGTCTGGCTTGCCTGGACCGCTCTGGCGCTCATCGCCTTCAAGCTCCTCTTTGAGGATCTCCGCCACGGTCACCTGGGATTTACCGCGGCATCCATCTTCCTTTACGCGGTCACCATCCTCCTCACCCCCCGGCTCCTGCATAGCAGAAGCAAAGCTGCCACGCGCGGACCTGATTAGCGCTCACGCTCGCTCCCACACTCCAGATGCACCAGGCGATGGCGAATGGCTGACCAGATTTGCCCCGATCGCCGGCTTTGGTTCCGAAGATCTCAAGCTTGCGCCGGCGCGCCCCGGAAAAAGCCTCCTTGTAAAGGTCGCCTGGAAAGATGCCAGGCATGTTGGTGTGAATGCCGAGCAATTCCGGAGCCGCCTGCACGCGTTGCAGGCTGCCCTGGGTCGAGCCGTGAAGCTACTGGCCATTGAATCGGCAACCGGCCTCGCGCTCGGCATTCTGGCCACCCGCGTCCTCGCCGGCGTGGTCCTCGCCATGGCCCTCCTCGGTCTGGTCCCCACCCGGATCCCCGCCCAGCGCGCCCTCTCCGTCGATCCCCTGGTCCTCCTCGCGAGGAGTAACCACTCACTCGGGGGCAGCAGCCTCTTCGCACCTTGCGAGAAAAAGCCCCGCTGTCCCCGCCAG
>PKVY01000058.1 GCA_003131625.1 Acidobacterium sp.
TCTCCCACTCATAGGTGGAGAACGTACTGTAGGCTCCCACGAATCCCACCGGAACCAGGTAGCGCCATGCGGAACTCATCCCAGCCCGCTTGCCCAGAAACGTCAGCGCAAATCCGATGATCACACACGCGGTGAGATTGATCACCAGCGTTCCATAGGGGAACCTCGTTCCCAGTCGATTCGTCACCGTGGCGCCGACCCAGTATCGGGCAATCGAGCCCAGTGCGCCGCCCAGCGCGATGAGCAGGTATTTCTGCAATCCTCCTCCTTTTATGCTCTCTGTGTTATCGGGTTCTGTTCTTCCGTTCCCCAGTTTCTTAGAACGGCGATTTCGTCTTCCAGGTGCAAAATCAGCGTTGTCGGCAACGTGGCCACCAGCGCCAACCCTACCCACAAAGCCGCGAGAATCCACGCGTTTGTCATGGACCTGCTCCGCAGTTAGTTTTCAGGGATCGCGCCGGGACACGTCTCCGCAACAGGATTCCCTGTCAGGAGTCATCATCTGTCCGGCTTTATCGAACAGCAGTTAAGGGTGAACTCCTTCACCACACCGTTGATCTCCACTACATACCAGCGCCGAACCCATGCCAAGCACACTTGCTGGTCGCCATGTAACTTTCATGGGGCCGGCTCGCGGTGGTTTGGGAGCAGTGTCAGAATCCCATAATGTTGTAACCGCTGTCCACGTAGATGACCTCGCCGGTTACCCCGCTGGCGAGGTCCGAAGCCAGATATACCGCCGTCTTGCCCACTTCTTCCTGCTCCGTGTTCCGGTGCAGAGGGGCGCGGTCAGCGTGATACTTCAGCATGTCGCCCAGCGATCCGATCCCGCGCGCGGCCAGCGTCCTGATCGGTCCCGCCGAAATCGCGTTCACGCGCACGTTTTGCTTGCCCAGATCCCAGGCCAGATACCGCACCGTCGCCTCCAGCGACGCTTTCGCCACGCCCATCACCTTATAGTGCGGCACTACCTTCTCGGCGCCATAGTAGGTCAACGTCAGGATCGATCCGCCTTCCGTCATCAGCGGCGCGGCGCCGCGGCTCAGCGCGATCAGCGAATACACGCTCACATCGTGCGCGATCCGGAAACCTTCCCGCGTGGTCTGCAGGAAATCGTTCTTCAGATCTTCTGCGGGAGCGTACGCGATGCAGTGCACCAGCACGTCCAGCTTCCCGTATCTCTCCTTCATCTGCGCGAAGACCTGCTCGATCTCCGCGTCGTTCGAAACGTCGCACTGGAACGGCTCCGCGCCCGGCAGGTCCAGGATCAGCCCCTCGGCCTCGGCCTTCATGCGCTCATTCTGATAGCTGATGGCCAGCTTCGCGCCCGCCTCATGCAGCTTTTGCGCAATGCCCCAGGCGATGCTGCGCTTGTTCGCCAGTCCAAAAACAGCCGCCACGCGGCCTTCCAAATTGAGCATCGGTCGTTCGACTCCTCGGAAGTCAGGTTCCGGCGGACCAGGTCACAACCGGCTTTGCAATTGTAAATGTGCAGAGATGGCTGGGGTGCCCGTCCCTCACGCGCACTCGCATCGTGATTCGGCGGCTCTCTGATCGCTCGCCTTGTCGCCGCTCGCCGGCTGATAGTAGCGCTGCTCGGGATGAGCGCATGCAACGCACAATATCTTTCCATCGCGCTCCTCGAAGCGATCGTAGTTGATCCCTTCGCCGCACATGTCGCATGTGACCCGCTCGCCCTTGTAGCCCGGCATCTCCTTCGTGCCCACAGCAACCTCGACCCACTGCTCGCCAAACAACTCCGCGTCGTCCATCTCGCGGTACGCCTTCATCTGCTGCTGGTTCTTGTCAGCGATGTTTGGATACAGCTCCCGCGCCCGCTGCTTCGACGACTCCAGCGCCACAATGCGAACCGCCCGCCCGGTGCCGAGATCGACGAACGTCGCCGCCATCTTGCCCCAGTCGCGGAACTTCAGCGCCCGCTTGCCCAGCCGGCAGCCCGTCACCACCCCAATCGCGTCCGTCGCGCAGCGGTCGATCTCGATATACGTCACCAGCCGCTTGCGATCGCTGCCGCGCGGTTCCGTGATCCCCAGGCGCCGGCATCCCAGCATGGCCATGCGCACGCCCAGTACCTGCCCGGCGCACAGATGTCCATGCGCAATCTCCGCCTGGCGCAGCAACTCATCCAGAGCTTCCATGCAGCCATGCTATTCCTCTTGTCGGGAATGCAGCGAAATCAGATTGCGGCTCACCGGTCAGTCGTCGCTGTCGTCGTCTTCCACCAAAATCGCCGACGTGCCGATCAGGTCGAAGCTGACCTCGGCCGCGCCCTTCGGCTGGAAGCTCACCCGCAGCGGCTCTCGCTGCCACACCGTCGGCGCGCAGGCTGGACTCGGATGATCCGCCGCATCCCACGCGCCCAGCTTCTTCGCCAGCAGCGGACGCCGCGCCTCCACCTGCGCCACCACCGCTAACAGCTGCTTCCCGCTGGCATTCACTCCGCAATACGCGGCATAGTCGCGGAACCACACCGCCTCTGAAACCGCCGGGTCGAAGTCCGGCAGGTGCAGCGCCGCCACCTTGCCGCTTACCCGATCGACCAGCAGCCACGGACCACGCTGCCACACCCAGCGCTCTCCGTGATCGGTGGGTAGAGCGTCGTTCAGCCGCACCGCGCGCCGCACCGCGAAGCTGCGATCGGTGACGTCATGGGCCTCCCCAGTGGTCCACTCTTTCACCTTGCCATCCACCGTCAGCGGGCGAACCTTCAGCTCCGTCTCGTCTTTCCCGGCGCCCGCAGGATCGCTCTTCGCCGAATAGGGCTCACGCCGCGCCGCGCCCAGGGCCACCACATGCGTCGCTGGCGCGCCCCACGCCATCGCTGGCAAAACCAGCGCCACCGCCATCAGCCAACCGGATTTTCCAGGAGTCATACCTGCAGGCTAGGAGGGAATTCGCGCCTGTGACAGGTCACAGAAGTACCTTTTTACTGGGCCGTGCGAGCGCTCGGAGCAGCTGCAGCGGTTGAACTCACGGCATGCTGCTGCGCCGCATCGGCCATCACGCGCGGGCTTGTGTACCGCCAAGCCGCCCACCCAAACCCAAGCAGCACGACCAGTACCGCCAGACCGGTCCAGCGTCGCTTCTTGTTTTGGTGAGCGCGCGACCGATCCCGTGTTTTCCCAACGTTTTGGACGAACGCCGTCCACTCGCCGTCGTTTTCGCCATGTTCCCGGCTGGCAGTCACGAAGCGCTCCACCCAAACCGCCTCATCGAGACCGACGGTGCGCGCGTATCCGCGCACGATGCCCTTGCTCAGAATGCCACCAGGCAGCGCTTCGAACTTCTCGTTTTCCAGAGCGGTAAGGTAACGCGTGATTACCTTCGTCTTCTCGCTGATGGTCTCCAGCGCGACACCCCTGGACTCGCGTTCCCGCCGCAATTCGTCGCCAAACTGACCCACGGTGAGGCTTCCTTTCGGGGGGATTTGCCACTACAAGATAAGGCCGAGAACGTTCAAACGTCAAAGAAAATTGGCGAGTAGGTTACTTTTTTGTGTCTCGAAAATGATAGTACCAAGGTAACCCTTCTCGGGAATCCCACCCTTGGGTTATAGGGGGGCATCACATTGGGTCATAGCGCAGCAGGCATTATCCGGTCACTCAACTTGCCGACAGCTTTGTTTCCGCCTCACCTCCGTTTGTTACCCTGTTATTTCCATCGCGAAAGGCCCCTTTCATCCACCCATCCAGATGAACAAACTCGTGGTCGGCAACATCCTGTATCGTCCTATGCGTTCCGCCATCAGCGTGCTTGCGGTGGCCATCGAGGTCATCATGATCCTCTCCATTGTGGCCATCATGATCGGCCAGGTGCAGGGCGCCGCCAACCAGACGGGAGGGGTTGGCGCGGACATCATCGTACGCCCGCCCAATGCCAGCTTCCTCAGTGCGGTCGGAGGCGCTCCGGTGCCCGCGAAAGTGGCCCAGGTCCTCGCCAAATTGCCCCATGTCGCCGTCGCCTCGCCGGTCATCGCCAATTTCAATATGGGAAACGCTCTGCAGACAGTGTGGGGCATCGACTACGCCAGCTACAACGCGCTTCGCCCTTTCGCCTTCGTCGGCGGAAGCCCGTTTCAGGGTCCCGATGACGTTCTGGTCGACGATCTGTACGCCCGCAGCAACCACAGCGAGGTCGGGGGAACCCTCCGTCTCCTGAACCACGACTTCCGCGTCTGCGGCATCGTGGAGCATGGCAAGGGCGGCCGCATCTTCGTTCCCATTGGGACCCTGGGTACGCTCCTCGGAACCCCGGACAACGCCTCGCTCTTCTACATCCGCAGCGATTCCCCCGCCAACCAGGATCTGATTGATCAGGAGATTCGCTCCGCCCCCGGCCTGCAGCAGTATCAGGTGCAGACCATGCAGGAGTATATGTCGATGATGACTCCGGAACATTTCCCGGGCTTCAATATCGCGCTCCGGGTCGTGATCGGGATCGCCGTCATCGTCGGGTTCCTCGTCATCTTCCAGTCCATGTACACCGCGGTTATGGAACGCACCCGCGAGATCGGCATCCTGAAGTCGCTGGGCGCGTCGAAACTCTACATCGTGAACCTGTTCCTGCGCGAGGCCACTCTGGTGGCGATTGCGGGGATCATTGTGGGCATCCTCTTCACCGAAGGACTCCGGTTCGGCATGGCTGCGAAGTTCCCGACCCTGCCGTTTCTGGTGACGACCCACTGGCGCGTCTACGGGGCAGGGATCGCGCTCGTGGGATCGATCCTCGGCGCGCTCTATCCTGCCTGGAAGGCCGCCCGCAAAGACCCCATCGACGCCCTGGCCTACGAATAGCTATTGTAGCTAAATTAGCTATAATGGATGAATCGGCTACTATGCCAGCAAAGGTGGCTTATGGTCAAAATGACATCCGCCGAAGCGCAGAACCGCTTCGGGCAACTGATCGACACGGCGCAAAGGGAGCCGGTTGCCATCACGCGCCATGGGCGGACGGCAGCGTTCGTGGTTTCGCCACAGGATATGGAGGAGCTTCTCGATATCCGCCGGCGTCGCAGCAAGGCGGTAGCGGATTTTGATGCCTGGAGCAAGAAAGCGAAGGAACGCGCCACGCCGGCGGCCGCCAGGTTGACCGATGAAGAGGTCAATCGCATGGTGCATGAACTGCGGTGATCGAACGAGTCGTCTTCGACACCAGCACTCTGGTCAGCGCGGTTATCCGTCCGGACTCGATCCCCTGGCAGGCCTTGCGGCGGGCTTTTCTCAGCGGCGAGGTCTGTGCCAGTGCCAAGACGCTGGCTGAAATGGAAGAGGTCCTGGAGCGGTCGAAGTTTGATCGGTATTTGGACCGCCCGACGCGCCGCGCGGCGGCCGAACAGATCCGGCGAGATTGCAGGATGTTCGTGATGGATCCTGTCGATGCCTCTCCGCCCTGTCGCGATCCGCGGGATAACAAATTCCTGGCTCTGGCGCTTATCGCCGACGCCGATGCCATCATCAGCAGCGATAATGACCTGCTCACCCTGCATCCCTGGCGGGGCATTCCGATTCTGACGCCGACACTGTTCCTGGCTGAATAGGAATAGCGGAACTGTGCGGCTCAGCCGTACGGAGGGTCCTGCTCCGAAGCTCCTATTTCTCTGTCAGCGCCTCCACGCCCGGCAGTTTCTTGCCTTCCAGAAACTCCAGGCTCGCGCCGCCGCCCGTCGAGATGTGCTTGATCTGATCCGCCACACCGGCCTGCTTGACCGCGGCCACCGAATCGCCGCCGCCGATAATCGAGATCGCGCTCTTGTTGGCCGCAACCGCTTTGGCGATGGCGGTTGTGCCCTTCGCAAACGCCGGCATTTCGAAGACCCCCATCGGCCCGTTCCACACGATGGTGGCCGCGCCGTCGACTTCCTTTTCGAAGAGCGCAACGGTCTTTGGCCCGATGTCCAGCGCCATCCAATCCCCCGGGAAAGGCCCGTCGCCCTCGAAGATCTTCGTCTGCGCGTCAGCGGCAAATTTGTCCGCCAGAACATGATCGACCGGCAACAGAAAACGCACGCCCCTGGCTTTCGCCTTCGCCAGCGCTTCTTTCGCCACATCGATCTTGTCGGCTTCGAGCAGCGACTTTCCGACCTCCTGCCCCTTCGCCTTGAGGAATGTATAGGCCATGCCGCCGCCGATCAGCAGCGCGTCAACCTTGCCCAGCAGGTTGTCGATCACCTCAATCTTGTCCGAGACCTTGGCGCCGCCCAGGATCGCCACAAACGGCTTGGCAGGATCTTCCAGCGCCTTGCCCAGGTAGGTCAGTTCCTTCTCCATCAGCAGGCCGGCCGCGGACTGCTTCACGAAATGCGTGATCCCCTCCGTCGAAGCATGCGCCCGGTGCGCCGAGCCGAAGGCGTCGTTGACGTACACCTCGCACAGCGAGGCTAGCTGCTTAGCGAATTCGGGATCGTTCTTCTCTTCCTCAGCGTGAAAGCGCAGATTCTCGAGCAGCAGCACTTGTCCGGACTCGAGCTGGCGCGCCAGCTCCTTCGCGATGTCGCCCACGCAGTCCGGCGCAAAGGCCACGTTGGTCGTCTCGCCCAGGCGATGATCGAGCAGCGTGCGCAGGCGGTCGACCACCGGGCGCAGGCTGTACTTCAGGTTCACCTTGCCCTTGGGCCGCCCCAGGTGCGAGGCGAGGATCAGCTTGGCCTTGTGGCGCACCGCGTATTCGATGGTCGGCAGCGTTTCCCTGATGCGTGTGTCGTCGGTGATCTCCGAGCCGTCTTCGCTGAGAGGCACGTTGAAATCCACCCGCATGAAAACGTGCTTGTGCGCCAGATCCAGGTCCCGAATCGACAGCTTGGTCATTGTCCCTCCTTCAATCTGCACTGCGCTCATCACTTCTTGTCCCTCCTCAGTCGTGCGGTGCCGAATGAACGACCGCGTCCGCCTCAATCTCCACGCGCCAGGTGGGTTGCAGCAGCCCCGCGACCACCACCATGGTCGCCGCGGGCCGGATCGTGCCGAAAAACTCGCCGTGCGCTCTGCCCACATCCTCCCAGTCATCGACGTGGGTCAGATACATGCGGGTGCGCACCACATCTTCGAGGCGCGCTCCAGCCTTCTCCAGCGTCCCGCGAATGATCTCCAAAATGTGGCGCGTCTGGGTGGCGGCGTCAGCGAGGTCCGCGCCTACCGGCCCCGTTCCGGAAACATAAACCGTCTGGCCTGCGCGCACCGCGCGCGAAAAGCCGATCACCGGTTCGTACGGTGACGTGCCTGGAATATTCATTCGCATGGGATTCTCCGCGCAAGGGGGCCACGCCGGGCCCCCGTTTCGGTTGCAGAGATGAGCTACAGGCCCTTCTTCTCGAGGAAGAGGATCAGGTCGCGCACCCGGCACGAGTAGCCCCACTCATTGTCGTACCAGCTGATGACCTTCGCCATATTGCCCACGACTTTGGTCAGCGGAGCGTCCACGATGGACGAAAGGGGATTGCCCTTGAAGTCGCTCGAAACCAGCTCGTTCGAGTCAACCCCGAGGATGCCCTTCAGCTCACCGTCGGCCGCAGCCTGGAACGCGCCGTTGATGGCGTCCTTCGTGATCGGCTTCTCCGCCAGGAAGGTCAGGTCGACAACCGAGACATTCGGGGTAGGGACGCGAATCGCGAAGCCGTCCAGCTTGCCTTCGACTTCGGGGATGACCAGCTTCAGTGCCTTGGCCGCGCCCGTCGACGTAGGAATCATCGACAACGCCGCCGCGCGCGCACGCCGCAGGTCCTTGTGCGGAAAATCGAGGATGACCTGGTCGTTCGTGTAGCTGTGGATCGTGGTCATAATGCCCGACACGATGCCGAATTTCTCGACCAGGACTTTGACCACCGGGGCCAGGCAATTCGTCGTGCATGAGGCGTTCGAGATGATGTTGTGCTTCGCCGGATCGTATTTCTTCTCATTCACGCCGAGCACGACGGTCAGGTCCTCGTTGGTCGCCGGAGCCGAGATGATCACCTTCTTCACCGGCCCGCGCAGGTGCGCTTTGGCCTTCGTGCCATCGGTAAAGTGCCCGGTGGATTCGATCACGATCTGTGCGCCTACTGAATCCCACGGCAGCAGGGCCGGATCCTTCTGTGCGAACACCTTGATCTTCTTCCCGTCGACAGAAATGAAATCCTCGCCGGCCACGATCTCGTTCTTCAGATTGCCAAGGATGGAATCGTATTTCAGAAGGTGAGCGAGGGTTGCGGGGCTGGTGAGGTCGTTGACGGCAACAAAATCGATGTTCGGGTTCCCGAGCGAGGCCCGCAGTACGTTGCGGCCGATGCGCCCAAACCCGTTAATTCCAACCTTGACGGCCATAAAGATTCGTCTCCTTACCTCAATTTTTGCAGGTCCGTGCTGAGCCTGGTGTGATCCGGATCACTCTGATTCTTAACGGTCCAAAACGCCCGGAACCACCCAATTACCGATGCTAGCACCGCAGTCAAGGGAAAAGTGGATTTGCCCTCGCGCCGCCCACTTTTTTGCGTACGAACGTCACATTGTTTTCACACAAAGGTGTGCTTGAACAGGTACATAACACCGCTGTGCGTTTGCCCCGCGACTGCGAGTGTGTTACATCCTGGGTATGCGCCTGTGGTTGCGCGATCGCATGAGACGACGCTCGAAGCGTGGGCCCAACACCTCGGAGTCCACCGGAAAGATCGGCCAGGAACTGCCCCAGAACCAGCTGGCTCCTCTGCAGCCCTCCTATCATGGCGGCAAAGCCCCGGTGCCTGCGGACCGGGACGACGCGCCGGAATCCGAGAGCGTTTCCCGGGCGCCGCGTCCGGCGGCCGAAGTTGCGGTCGAGCCCCTCGGTAAGCTCGCCGCCGCTGCCGCTGAGCCCACCGGCAAAGTCGTCCTCGAAACCCAGCCCGAATCGCTGTCGACTCCCCCGCCCGAGCCGGGCCCTGGCGCCGCTAAAGGCGCGCGCGGATTCGTGGTCCTCACCATCGGCCTTCCCGGCTCCGGCAAGACGACCTGGTTCAAACGCCGCGGCGTCACCCCGCTATCGAGTGACCTGCTCCGCAGCCTGCTCTTCGACGACATCACCGAGCAGCGCTGGCAGGGTCTGGTCTTCTCCACGCTGCGATCATTGTTGCGGGCACGACTGATCGCCAAGATGCCGTGGAACTACGTCGATGCGACCAACCTCTCGCCGCACGAACGCCGCCAGTGGATCAAGATGGCGAAGAGCTTCGGCTACGATGTGCAGGCCGTCTTCTTCGACGTGCCGCTCGAAGTCTGCATGGAGCGCAACAAGCGCCGCGAACGCACCGTCGGCGACGACGTGATGAAAAAGATGGCCGAGCGCCTCCGTCCACCGGACTTCAAGGAAGGCTTCTCGAAGATCACCGTGGTGCGCGTCAAAGGCGCGCCGGAAGCGGGCGCAGCAGCCGGCGAAGAGGAATAGCGTTAAGTGGGATGGGATAAGCCCCTTAAGAAAAGCACTGTCATCGTCATCGTTGAGATTTCGATGTTGCTGGGGTTCGTGCTCGCCTTATTCATGGTTCCTGGAAGCACCCCATTGCGGACTTTCCTGATCATCTGTGGCGTGGCATTCTTGTTTTTCAACGCGCTCTTTTTTTGGGGCTTTAAGAGGAAGTCGTCACTACCAGGCACAAGCGAAGGCCGCAGAAAAACAACGTACGTAATCTGGATATTGCTCGCTCCTTGCGTGCTGGCGCAATTGCTTTTTCGGATGCTCAGGTCGCACTAGCTATAGCGAGTCGCGCAGCAGAGCCACGATAATCCCCCGCTCCGGATTCGCTTTACATCGTGACCAGGTTGAGCCCCGGAATCCGCTGGAAGTCGCGCACATTGAGCGTCGCGACGTCGAAGCCGAGATGCAGGGCTGTCGCCCCAATGATCAGGTCTTCCACGGCGATAGAGACGCCTTTGGCCGCTTGTTCGCCCTCGATTCGGCCTGCAACCTGTGCGATCGCGAGTGAATCCGGATGGACAATCATGTCGCGAGCCAACTCGTCAGCGAACGCTCGGCGCCGTGAACGGTCTGCGTCCGTTTTGGCTCGGTAGATGCCGTGCGTCAGTTCGATCATGCTGATAGCAGACAAGGCGCATTCCGCA
Source organism: Acidobacterium sp. (assembly GCA_003131625.1). Lineage (GTDB taxonomy): Bacteria > Acidobacteriota > Terriglobia > Terriglobales > Acidobacteriaceae > Palsa-343. The sequence goes on from PKVY01000058.1 coordinate 10,086, forward strand.
TCTCCGCCCGTACCAACGATGCGCTGCATCATTTGCCTGACAGTTTCGCCGCGCCGCTCGCCCGCAATCAGGATGCTGGAGTCGAGGATCAGTCCCATTCCGAGGCATCGCGCGGCTTTCGGTTGCGGATAATCTCTTCAAGATCGGCGGCGAATTCCGGGTCCATCCGTGGCTCGTAGCCCAACTCCTCCGCGTGCTTCCCGGCCAGCGCAATCGATTCCGACAGCAACCGCCCGCGTGGCTCGAGAGCACGCAGCACGACGGACGGCGCGGCGTCTTTCTCGATGACGATCTCTTCGCCAGCCCGCACGCGTGCCAGCAACCCAGGCAAGTCGCGGGCCGCTTCAGATTCCGGGATGTGAATCGTCGCCATATCGACGATGATACCCCGATTTTCAGAGCGAGTCGTACACCAGCGCTACAAACGTGTCCGGTTTCATCGCGCCTTTCGCCCACGGGCATTCACCGTGGTGCGAGTCAAAGTCGCGATCGTCACCGGGCGGCCTTTGCGCCGCGGAAGAACTCCTCTTTCGTGACCATCGTCCAGCGGCGAGGCACGCCAGTCGGCGGCAGAGCATACGTATCTCCCGACCAGCGCGAGTCATCGGCAAAGTAGAAACTCTGGAACTTGAGCGTCGCTTTCGTGATGGTAGCGTTCTTGGCGGCCAGCTCCGCCTGAACAGTGTCGCCGTCTTTGTCAAAGGACAGCCGCAACAAGCCGCCTGGCGGAACGCGGAGGGGCGCAAGTGGCGGCGGCGCGACGGGCGGCGGATGGTAGGAGCCGTCCGCCGCATACCAGATGATCTTTGGTTCCCGGCCCTGCGTGGACCACGATCCCAGGTAGGGATTTCCCTGCGTGCCGTTCCCGGATTCGGGGAAGCTCAGAAGCATGCCCGCGCGCACGATCGGTTTGGGCGATACGTTCCGCAGCGTGACGATGACAGTTTTGATCCAGTTTCCCTGAACGCGCGCTGGCTGGTCGAGGCGAATAGGCCGGCCATTGATCGTGACGCTGACGACGCTGACCGGCCAGTTCCGGCTGTATGCTGCGTTCTCGAGAGAGAAAGTGATCGCGGACGCCGGCGCGGGCTTCTGCTGAGCGAAGGCAGAAGAGAGAGCGAGCAACGCAGCGGTAAGGACGAGCGCCCGCCGCAAAGGCAAGCTCCTGACCATGAATCGTCTCCAGAAAGACTCGCCGACCAGTCTATAGCGAGTCGTAGACCAGCGCCACGAACGTGCTCGGCTTCATCGCGCCTTTCGCCCACACCGCGTCCAGATCCGCCGTCGGCTTCGCAGCCACAGCCTGATCGACGCCCTCGCCCGACGACTTCAGTTTCACCACGCGATCCGCCACCGTCCCGAGCATCTCGCGATACCGCGCGAGCGCCGCTTTGTCTCCCAGAGCCCCGTGCCCAGGGACAATCTTCGTTCGCTCATCGGCCAGCACCAGCACCTGATCCACGCCGCGTATCATCCCGTTGATCGTGCCGCCGCTCGACAGATCGATCAGCGGGTACATCCCGTTGAACCACAGATCCCCGGTGTGGATCACGTTGCCGCGATTGAAATGGATGAAGATATCCGAGTCCGTGTGCGCGTCGGGCGTGTGGACGAGGTCCGCCCGGTCGTTGTTCACCCACAGCGTCTCCGTGTCCGTGAAGGTCGCCTGGGGCAGCGCCGCGTCCGGTGCGGCGGGGAAGTGCACGTCGTAGGCAGCCATGTACTGCGGCTTCGAAAGCCGCACGCGCGTATTGTCCTGCGCGACGATGAACGCGCCCTCGCTGTGCAGCTCCGCATTTCCGTCGGTGTGATCGAAATGCCAGTGCGTGTTGATGAGCATCTTCGGTCGATTCGCTTCCAGCTTGCTTAGCGCATCCAGCAGATGATGCGTCCCCGTCGAGATGCCTGAATCGACAAGCAGGCCGCCATCCGGCCCGGTTTGAAAAACGATGTTCCCCCCCACGCCCTGCAGCAGAAAGATCGTGTCGGTGAGTTTCGTCGTTTTGATTGTCTCGTTCGCCGCCGCCGTGCGCAGCTGCTGGGGCAAGGTGGGATTCGGCTGCACCGCGGGGTTCGTGCTCGCGGGAGCTTGCGCCGCGCTCGCGCTCTGAGCGGAGGCGGCTTGCGCCAGCAGACTTCCGCGCGTCAGCCAGGCGGCCGCCGTCGTCATGCCCGATCCGATCAGAAAATCACGCCGCGTCTTCATAAACGGCTTTCGACAAAAGAACCATAACGCATCGGACGACTAAAGCAATCCCGGCGGCAAGTTTAACCCGCCCAGCATGCCCTGCACGTTGGATTTGACAATCTCGTCGGCCCGCCGCCCGGCTTCGTTCACCGCCGCCGCGATCAGATCCTCCAGCATCTCCACGTCGGCGTTCGGTCCGGTGAGGCTGCTCACCGCCGCCGGATCGATGCTCACCTTCAATATTTCTTTCTTGCCGTTCATCTTCACCGTGACCGCGCCCCCTCCCGACGAGGCTTCCACCACCGTCGCGGCCAGCTTTTGCTGGATCTGCTCCTGCATCTGCTTCGCCTGTCCCAGCATTTCCTGCAGTTTCAAAGGATTCAGCATCGGTCCTTCAATCTTTTCCGCCATTCTGTGTGATTCAGTTCGGGTCCCGGAGGTCCAGTACGCTGCGAATATCCGCCTTGAACAGCTCTTTGGTCTTCTGCACCAGCGGATTTTCCATCGCTGCCGACCGCGCGCTGCCGGCCATCGGTGGCGGGGCGTCCTTCATAGCGGCCTTCGCACCGTTCTCACTCGGCACGAACGCGATCTTCTGCGTTGCCCCCATCGCCCGCATCGTCTTGCGGCAGATCGCCTCGGCTTCGGCATTCACGGTGAGCGCCAGCATCGTCTTTCCCACCGCCAGCTGCACCTGAATCGCTGCGCCCTGTTGCGCCCAGCCGCCCTGGTGGATCAGGTTGGCTGCCGTTTCGTGCCCTTCGCGACCCAGCGCTGCGCACACCGCCTCGCGAATCCGATCCAGATCCGGCGGCGCATCCGGGGCCAGTGCCAGCGCCCCGTCGGTCGCCTCGGAGAGGGGCTCCGCCAATCCCACCGCTGCCGGAGGCTTGGCCTCCGCCGCTGCCCGGCCGACACTCTCCGCCGGAGACAGCGCCCTTGCCGCCGGCTCCGCGTTTCGAGTCTCGCCTGAAACCTTGCGCTCCCGATCCGCCTCGAACGGTGACGGCCGTGCCGCAACCGGAGCACTTGCACGCGCAGCCGGAGCTGTCACTGTCGAAGCCTGCCCCGCACTTCCTGTACCCTGCACCCTGTACCCTGTGCCCTGCGGCGTGCCCGGTTCCCTGTGCCCGGTGCCCTGTCCCTGCACCTGGCTCAGCAGTTCCTCCACCGGCAGCAGTCGCTGCAGGTGCACCAGCTTCACCAATCCCAGCTCCAAATGAAAGCGCTGCTCCTGGCGGTAGTTCAGGTCGTCGAAGGTCCGCAGCATCACCTGCAGAAAGCGCGTCAGGTCCTCTTCTGAAAACAGCATGGCCGACCGCGCCGCCCGGGCCCGCTCATCCGTCGAAATCTGCAGCAGATCGGTATTCTCGCCGCCGATCCGCGCCATCAGCGCATTCCGCAGATACCGCACAAACTGCCGCGCCAGCGCCGACGGGCTGTTGCCCGCGTTCAGCAGCCCGTTCAATTCCTCAATGACGGCCGCCGTCTGCCCCGCGCTGATCTGCTCCATCAGCCGCTCGAAAACGGTGTTCGGCACCGAGCCCATCAGCTCGCGAATCTGTTCCGCCTCGAGGCGCGGCTTGCCCCCCACCAGCGGAGCCGAAGCGATGGCCTGGTCCATGATCGACAGCGCATCGCGCATCGACCCATCGCCCGCCTCGGCCAGCAGCGGGAGCGCCGCGTCCTCCGCGTCGATCTGCTCCTGCTCCGCAATCGAGCGAAGCTGCGCCAGGATGTCGTCGAACTTCACCGCATGAAAGCTGAAATGCTGGCAGCGCGACCGGATCGTCTGCGGGATGTCCTCCGGCTGCGTGGTCGCCATCATGAAAATCACGTGATCCGGAGGCTCCTCCAGAGTCTTCAGCAGCGCATTGAAGGCGGCATCGGTGATCTGGTGCGCTTCGTCGAGAATCCATATTTTGTATCGATCCCGCGCCGGCCGGTACCGCGCCGCCTCGCGCAGTTCCCGCACTTCATCGATGCCGCGGTTAGTCGCCGCATCGATCTCCAGCACATCAACGGAGTTCCCGGCGCGAATCTCTGTACAGGAATCGCACACCCCGCAGGGCTCCTGGTCCGGCCGCCCCGGGGTCCCCACCGCCGTCCGGCAGTTCAGCGCCATCGCCAGGATGCGCGCAATCGTCGTCTTCCCGATCCCGCGATGCCCGGAGAAGATGTACCCGTGAGCGATCCGCCCCTGCTCCAGCGCGTTTAGCAGAGTCCGCGTTACGTGTTCCTGCCCGGCCACATCGGCAAAGCGTTGCGGGCGATACTTCCGGGCGAGTACCTGATAGGCCATCGAATGCTGATTGTAACGCGCAGACCCTGGGCTTCACTTTCCTGATGAACGGCGTTTCTGTACGTTTCAGACCGGTCGCCAGCCCGCACTTGTGGAAAAACGGTACAGGTTCGCGAACCTCTTGCGCAGGGCATGGAAATTCGGTTTAAGATGAAAATCGAAAAGCATCGCCGGAAATTACCAGGCGGTGACAATTTGGTTAAGCCTTCTCACATTTACCGGTGGTAAGGTTCTCTTCAGACCAATACCGACCGTAGACCTCTTACTTGCTTTTTGTACGAGCGCTGACGCTGAAAACTGCCTGGGAGTTGGATCTTGTATCTAGTCGACCGCGCGATCCGATTTGTGCGTGGATTTCTCCTGAGCTTCGGCCCCCAGGAGATCAAGCAACGTGTTTGGGATCGGGAATACCGCAAGAACATGTGGCAGTTTCGCGATCACACGCCTGGGGACTGCGTCTACCCGCACCTCGAAAGCCATACCCGGCAGGGCAGCATCCTCGATCTGGGCTGCGGCTCAGGCAACACCGCCACCGAGCTCTCTGAATCTGCCTACGACTCGTACCTCGGCGTCGACATTTCCCAGGCCGCTCTGGAGAAAGCCTCGACGCGGACGAAAGAGTGCGGCCGCGAAGAAAAAAATCGCTTTGCCCGCGCCGACTTCCTCGAGTGGCAGCCGCCCAGTGGACAATTCGATGTCATCCTCTTCCGCGAATCGATGTATCACGTCCCCCTGAGCAAAGTGAAAGTTCTCCTCGATCGCTATTCGGACTACCTGAAGGATGGCGGAGTTTTTATCGTCAGAGTGTTCGCCGCCAACAAGGAAACCGCTCAGATGAAGCACCGCCCCACGGCGATGCTGCGCATTATCGAGGACGAATTCGACGTCGTCGAGAAGCGGCGCTACGAAACCAGTGGCCGCCCGACCGTAGTGGTCTTCAGGCCCCGGCAGCGCGCCGACATCCAAAAGGCCGGCTAGATTTCTTATCGCGCGATGGTCGTCACCAGATTTCCAAGCCCGGCGGCCGCAGCGAGACTTGCTATGGCTTTGTCTGACGTGACGAGCCGGCCTTTCTTCCTGTAAGTCAGCCCCAACAGGTAGGCGTCGGTAATTTGCTGGTGTCCGCTCAAATGGCTTTGAAAGGGAGCAGTGGCTTCCGCAACACTCAAATCATCGCGCCAAAATTCATGACCGGCATGTCTCAGACTCTCTTCCAGCACCTCAACGGCCTGCGCCGGCCGGATCACGTTTCTCGACGCCGATGGATTGCAGACAATACGCACAAATCCTGCCTGCGTGAAAGGACAGGTGGCCCATCCCTTGCGGGCGTTCATCTGGAACCACTGCTGCGCGGCGGAGTGATAGACAGAATCCTCCGTGAGCAGCGCCACCAGCACATTCACATCGAGTAACGATACCGGCATCAGCGAATCTTGCGCAGATCCTGTTCGCCATCCAGCGTGCGAACCAGTTCCGGAGTTATGGTCGGAGCAGCCGCGGAACGGCTGAATACTCGCAGACCGTTCTCAACGTGAGTCGGGGCCGGCCGCGTAATGCCCCGGCGAAGCAGGTCCGAAGCAGCCCGTCCCAGAGGAACTCCCCGATTCTCTGCGTACTCCTTTACCTGCTCCAACACATCGTCATCAATCGACAGCGTCGTGCGCATGATGAGGCTATGATGCTCCAATTGTAAATCGATGTCAAATTGTGGATAAGTCATCGCTTATGAACAATGATGCAATCAGCCTCCGCTTTCGCCTTGCCGTCCCTCCGGACATTCCCCTCCTTGGGCCGCTCATTGAGGCCTCCGTCCGCGGGCTCCAGGCGCCGGACTACTCGCCCTCGCAGATGGATCAGGCGCTTGGGACCTGGCTGGGCCTCGACACGCAACTGATCGCCGACGGGACCTACTTCGCGGTCGAAGCGCCCGATAACCCTGACGGCCCAGATACCTGTGGCGGCCTCGTGGCTTGCGGCGGCTGGTCCCGCCGCNNTGGGCGCGGCGCGGCATCGGCACCCGCATCCTCGAGCTATGCGAGCAGGCCGCGCGAGCCGAAGGCTTCACGCGTTTCGAAATGGGCGCCACTTTGACCGGCATCCCGCTTTACCGCCGCCACGGCTACGTTGAAGGCGAGCGCATCGATCTGCCCCTGGCCAACGGCGAGGTGCTCCCCATCGTGAAAATGACGAAGCAGATTTGACCGCTGCGGCGCTCCAGTCGCAGGCTTCAGCCCAACGTCATCTTGTCGTCCGTCTGCGTTTCCCGGTGCCGCTCCGGCGTTTGCCGGTATCCGCCTTCTTCTTCGCGGCTCTCGCCCGCCGCCGAATCTCCTCCGGCGAATACATGCTCTTCCGGCAATGCGCCGACCCGCAGTTACACCGCGCCTCGTCGTCGTCGCCGTCGTAGAGGTAGTAGTCGTAGGTCAGCTCCTCGCCTGCGGCGATGTTGCGGATGGCCACGATCCACACCCGTCCGGCCTGCTCCTCCGTTTCGCAGTTGGGATCGCAGGAGTGGT
>PKVY01000007.1 GCA_003131625.1 Acidobacterium sp.
TCGTTTCTGCGGTTGCCATTTTGAAGTTCTCCTGCAGCCAACGGTAGTCGGCAATTTGGGACTCCGCTGCGACTTAAGTCACTACGACGCCGCTGTCCGCTAGAATGCTCCATGACCGAAGCAACGAATATGGCCGCGTCTCTGGGCAATGTAGTCCTGTTTTCCGGGCTTTCCCCCGAGGAGCTGCGCTTGCTGGCCGCCCGCTTTGTGCGCAAACGCTTCGCTCAGGGAGAGCTGCTCTTTTCCGAAGGCGACCCGTGCCGGGGCCTGCACATCATCGCCACCGGAAAGCTGCGCATCTTTAAAAGCTCGGCGAGCGGACGGGAGCAGGTGCTCGCTGTCGAAGGACCCGGCGGGTCGGTTGCGGAGCTCCCGGTCTTCGACGGCGGCCCCTATCCGGCTTCCGTCAGCGCCGTCGAGGATTCCGAGGTCCTCTTCATTTCACGCCAGGATTTTCGCAGCTTCTGCCTGGAGCATCCGGAAGTGGTCCTCAAGATGCTCGCCGTGGTCGGGTGCCGACAGCACGAATTGAAACACCTTCCGCGTAACGACCGCGTAAGTCAGTGCCGGACTTTACATTCCTTTTAGGGGCGCCGGAATGGGGAGGCGGAAGAGGTTCCAAGTTGCGAGGGCTAGAATCGTTTCGGAGCACCTGGGGACATGCATGCAACCTCCAGAAGGATCTTGCGGCTCGGCCTTCGTATCCTCCTCCGGTCCGTTGGCGGGGTAGCCCTCGTCGCGGTCATCACCTGGGCCGCCTTCTCGGTCCTGCACGCGAACCCTCTCATCGTGGGCTTCGCCTACGTTCTGGCGGTACTGATCGTTGCGGCGCGATGGGGTCTGACGGAATCCCTTGTCACCTCCGTAGCAGCAATGCTTTGCCTGAACTATTTTTTTCTGCCGCCGATCCTGTCACTCACCATCGCGGACCCCCAGAACTGGGTCGCCCTCTTCGCCTTTTTCGTCACATCAGCCACCGCCAGCAAACTGTCGGCGAGCGTCCGGCATCGCGCGGCCGAAGCTCAGGCCCGCAGAGTTGAGGTGGATCAACTCTACCAATTGAGCCTCTCGCTCATGCTGCTCGACACAACGAGGGAACTGGGGCCGCAACTTGCTGCAGCCATCAAAAAGCACTTTGGCTTTGATACCATCGCATTCTGCGACGCTGCAACAGGAGTGATTCACTTTGCGGGGACCGAAGACCCCAGGTTCGAAAAGGAGGTGTTGCGGGCTGTGGCTACAACCGACTCTTCATGGTTTGTTTCGCGGAAGCAATTGGAGCGGACGACCCTGGAAGTTGTCGTGGCGCCAATAGCACTGGGTGGACGTATCCTGGGGAGCCTGGGAGCGATCGGACCGCCGCTCTCTGAATCGGCTGTTCAGGCGATTGGAAATCTTGCCGCCGTAACGCTGGAGCACGCCCATCAACAGATCGCTCTGGGGCGATTGGAGGTGGCACGACAAAACGAGCAGCTGCGAAGCATTCTCCTGGATGCGGTGGCTCACGACTTTCTGACTCCACTCACGTCAATCAAAAGCGCCGTCACGGCGGTTCGGTCGGAATACAGACATGAAGCGGAGGAGGAGGATTTCCTTGCGGTCGTCGAAGAGGAAGCCGACCGATTGAGTGAAATGATCAATGACATCACGGATATGGCTCGGATCGAACCGGGCAGGTTGCGTATACGGCTCCGTGAATCGCGAATCGAGGACGTCGTTCGATCGTCGGTCGATCACGTGAGAACGATCTTGAAACATCGCCCGCTGGAAGTGAAAGTCGCGCAGGGCATCGCTGCGGTCAACGCGGATCCGGAAATGCTGGGCCTTGCACTGAGGCAGTTGCTTGGCAATGCGATCAAATTCTCGCCTCCCGAGAGCACGATTTCGATTGCAGCCTGGCAGGACGGTGATGCTGTCAGGGCGGCGGTGCGGGATCAGGGCCCGGGCATTCCGCGCGATGAGATGGAGTCGATTTTCGAACGCTATTATCGTGGGAAACAAACGCGGGAAACCGTGGCGGGGACGGGAATGGGACTGAGCATCGCTCGCGAAATCATCAGAGCACACCATGGAAGACTCTGGGTGGACAATGCGAAAGAGGGCGGCGCTGAGTTTTCGTTCACCTTGCCGGCTTCTCGCGAGGACCACAGATCATGACCACTGCGAAAATTCTTGTCGTTGACGATGAGCCACAGCTTCGGCGCGTGATGCGAGGCGCATTGACGAAACAGGGTTACATCGTCGCGGATGCGAGGGACGGTGATTCGGCCCTCGAAATGCTCCGCAAAGACCGCTACGATCTGGTGATCCTTGACCGCAACATGCCGGGAATTGGAGGCGTTGAGACCTGCCGCGCGATTCGTCAGCACTCGGATATTGGGATCATCATGCTGACCGTCCGTAAAGCCGAACAAGACAGGATCGAAGCCCTCGACGCAGGGGCAGATGATTACGTAACGAAGCCCTTCAGTATGCCCGAACTGCTCGCACGGATACGCGCCAATCTGCGACGCGTGCCCCTCGCCCCTCGTCAGGGACCCTCAGCGCTCTCATTCGACGGAATCGTCGTCGATTTAAGCAGTCACCACATTTCGGTCATTGGCCAGGATGTGCGCCTCACTCCGAAACAGTCTGAAGTTCTGCATTACCTGGTTACGAATCCGAATGTGTCCATCCCCCACGCCAGGATTCTGCAGGCTATCTGGGGGCCCGACTATGGGGATGAGGTCGAATATCTGCATGTCGTGATCAACCAGCTGCGGAAGAAGATTGAGCCCGACCCTTCCCAACCTCGGTACATCCTTACGGAGCCCTGGTTCGGCTACCGGTTTCAGCTACCTGGCACAGGACGCTGACGACGCTCGCTGTCCCTTCATGAGCGGACGATCTCGTCGATTAGGAATTATTTAGACACCTCTCAGGACTTCGTTAGAACTCAACGCTTACCGTTTCCTTACCGGGGGCAGATGCGACCTCGGGAAGGAAGGTGCACGTTGATCGGTCTAATCGCACTCGGCGTCGTCTGCGCGATGGGCGTCCTGTTTCTGCTCTATGCACTCGTCTGTTTACGCCGTGAAGCAGCGGAAAACAGGAGACCTCCCCGCGTCCAGCCGAGACATTCGAGGTGATGGTGGGGAAGGCTGTCCGGAAGAGCCGGCTGACTTCCACACAGATCATCGCCGGCGTTACCGCACCCTCTGAAGAGTGCGCGCTAAAAACGGGTTCAAGCGTTTCTACAGATCCCTGACGGGTGCGGCACTGCTTTACGTGCAAAGCAAAGGAGTCTATGCCAACAAAGCGGTCCACTTCGCATTTCCGTACGACTTGCCCGCTATTCTGTCTATCCAGCGGAGCACAACCGGGCACGATGGGGCCGGCTCTGCGGGTGATCGCTCTGTTCTGTCTCTGCGCGTTCGTGCCGCCATCGCTGACGGCACAGACCCAAAACAACAGTGACGAAGTGCAACAACTGCGGGAACTCGTGATGAATCTCCAATCGCGCGTGGTTGTCCTCGAGCAGCAAAACCGTCAACTGCAGGTCGGATCCACTCCCTCTGGCAGCACAGGGCCCCAGACGGCAGCGGCTCTGGCTTCCGCAACCGCGTCGCTGCGTTCGGCAGACTCTGCACCGCCGCAGCAGGCAGCGGCTGTCAATCCAGCACCTGCCAACGCGAGTGCCGCATTGCTGCCTGGAACGCTCCCCGGAGGGGCGACGCTGAACTACTTCCTTGACGGGTATTACGAGTACAACTTCAACAATCCGGTCGGGAGAGTCAACGATCTCCGTGCCTACGACGTGCTGAGCAACACATTCAGTCTGAATCAGGCAGATTTCATTTTCGATCTCGATCCGGATGTGGCCGCGCGGCGCCGTTATGGCTTCCGGGTGGATCTGCAGTTCGGTCAGGCCACCGAGACACTGCAGGGAAATCCCGCGAATGAACCGCGACCGGATATCTATCGCAACATCTTCCAGGCATACGGCTCGTATGTCCTACCGGTTGGCCATGGCCTCCAGGTCGATATGGGCAAGTGGGCTAGCTCTCTTGGGATCGAGGGCAACTACGCCAAAGACCAGATGAACTACACCCGTTCCTGGTACTTCTATTTCCTGCCGTTCTATCACGAGGGACTGCGTACGAACTACAAGCTGAATGACAAGGTTGCAGTCAACTACTGGCTCGTCAATGGCGCCAATCAGTCGGAGCCGACAAACGGGTACAAAGACGAACTGTTTGGCCTTTCCATCCAGCCGGCAAAATCGCTTAGCTGGACCATCAATTACTACAACGGCCAGGAGCATCCGAACACCGTTCTCGCGAGCAACTGCACCGTTCCCGTTCAGCCGGAATTGTGCGAGACGCCCATCAACCCGGCGCCAAATGGGAAGCTTCACATTTTCGACTCCTATGCGACCTGGAGCGCCACTTCGAAGCTCACGCTTGCCGGTGAAGGCGACTATGTCATCCAGCGTGAGTGGGCGACCACCGCTCCTGGTGAATCGTCAGCGCCGCAGCATGTGGACGGTGGTGCAGCGTATGCACAGTACCAGTTGACGCCGCGTGCCGCAATCGCCGCCCGTACTGAGTATCTTTCAGATCGAAACGGGCTCTTCAGCAATGAATCGCAGGCGTTGAAGGAGGTTACGGCCACGTACAAGTACAACTTCGCCGATGGATTCGATGCATTTCTTGAATTCCGTCACGACTGGACGAACATCCCCTACTTCGTCACGAATAACCCCGCATCGTCGACGAACCACCAGGACACCGCCACGATGGGCTTCGTCTGGTGGTATGGCGGCAAGCAGGGGTCCTGGTAAAAGGAGCACATACATGGCTGACGCACTGATGGTGGGCTGTAGCATCGCATTCTTCGGCATCGCTCTGCTGTACGCGAATGCCTGCGAAAAGCTGAGGTAACACTATGAACCCAACGACTGTTGTGATCCTGCTGATTACGTTGTTCCTGTTCGGCTATCTGGTGGTAGCCCTTCTGTTTCCGGAGAAATTCTGACATGACCCTTAATGGATGGTTACAATTTCTCATTTTCTTTGTAGTGCTCCTGGTGTGCATACGTCCCCTGGGCATCTACATGGCTAAGGTGTTCGAAGGGAAACTCAGCTTCCTGCGCCCGTTTGAAAACATTATTTACAGGAGCTGCGGCATACATGCCGACGAAGAAATGAGCTGGAAGAAGTACGCTGGCGCGATGCTTCTGTTCAGTTTCGTCTCACTGGTGCTCACCTACGTTATCGAGCGGCTGCAGCATTTCCTGCCCTTCAACCCGCAGCATCTGCCGGGGGTAGAAGCGTTCCTCGCCTGGAACACGGCGGCATCGTTCACGACCAATACAAATTGGCAGGCGTATACGAACGACGTGACCATGAGCTATTTCACGCAAATGGCTGCTCTCGCCTACCACAACTTCCTTAGCGCGGCGATTGGCATTTCTGTGGCCATTGCTCTGGTGCGCGGCATCGCCCGCCGCGAGTCGAAGACCATCGGCAACTTCTGGGTCGATGCTACGCGCTCCTGCCTCTACGTGCTGCTTCCCCTTTGCATCGTGTTCTCGCTCGTTCTTGTCGGTCAGGGTGTCATTCAGAATCTGCATTCCTACACCGTTGCGCAGACACTGGAACACCAAACGCAGACGATCGCTCAGGGGCCTGTCGCTTCCCAAGAAGCAATCAAGGAACTGGGAACGAATGGCGGTGGATTCTTCAGCGCCAACAGCGCCCATCCCTTCGAGAATCCCACGGCATTCACCAATTTCCTTGAGATGTTCCTGATTTTTCTCATCGGCGGAGCTCTCACCGTCACGCTGGGACGAATGACGGGATCGCCTGGCCACGGCTGGGCCGTCTTTGCCTGCATGGCCGTTCTGTTCGCGGCGGGCTTTGTGGTGTGTTACTGGGCGGAAGCACAACCCAATCCTGTTCTGCACGGAGTGGATCAGCGTGCCAGCGCTCTTCAGGCAGGCGGCAACATGGAGGGGAAAGAGGTCCGACTTGGTATTGCCCAAACCTCGATATTCGCGACTGTAACCACCGACGCCAGCTGCGGAGCCGTCGACGCCATGCATGACTCTTTTATGCCGTTGGGCGGCATGATACCGCTCATCAACATGATGCTTGGGGAGATCATCTTCGGCGGCGTTGGGTCGGGCTTGTACGGCATGCTTATCTATGTAGTCCTGTCGGTCTTCATCGCAGGTCTGATGGTAGGGCGAACACCCGAGTATCTGGGCAAGAAGATAGAATCCTACGACGTAAAGATGACGATGCTCTATGTGCTGATTTTCCCGCTGGTCATTCTTACTCTTACGGCCATATCGGTCCTCTCAAAAGGAGCTCTCAGCAGTCTGAACAACAACGGTCCGCACGGCTTCACTGAGATCCTGTATGCCTTCGTCTCCACGGCCGCCAACAATGGCTCAGCCTTTGCCGGACTCAACGCCAATACGCATTGGTACAACATCACCACCGGCTTCAACATGCTGGTAGGCCGGTTCCTCATGATGATCCCGATGCTGGCGCTGGCCGGCAATCTGGCGCGCAAGAAGAGCGTTCCGCCTTCGCCCGGCACGTTTCCTGTGAACACACCCCTGTTCACGGTGCTTCTCACCAGCGTCATTCTGATCGTCGGCGCGCTGACCTTCTTCCCCGCGCTCACCCTTGGCCCCATTCTTGAACACCTGCTGCTGCAGCACGGTACGCTCTTTTCGTGAGGCGAGGAGAAAGAAAAAATGGCACAAAAGATTAGTCTCTGGAATCCCGACATCCTTCGCCAGGCAATTCTTGACTCGTTCCGGAAGCTCGATCCGCGGGTGATGATGAAGAACCCGGTGATGTTCGTAGTCGAGATCGGAAGTGTGGTCACTTCTGCCCTTCTGATTGAGGAAGGCATACGTCATCAGCCCATCGGGTTCGATCTGCAGATCACATTATGGCTGTGGTTCACCGTTCTTTTTGCGAACTTCGCCGAGGCAATCGCCGAGGGTCGCGGCAAAGCCCAGGCGGATTCCCTTCGCAAAGCCAAAGGTGAAACCATCGCGTATCGTTTCAGCTCGGATGGCTCTGTCGAGACTGTTTCGAGTTCCCAGCTTCGTTCCGGAGACATCATTACAGTAAAGGCGGGCCAGACGATCGCGGGCGACGGCGAAGTCATCGAAGGGATCGCCTCGGTCGACGAGTCCGCCATCACCGGCGAGTCTGCACCCGTAATCCGTGAAGCCGGCGGCGATCGCTCTGCCGTCACCGGCGGCACGCGCGTCCTGTCCGACTGGATCAAAATCCGCATCACCTCCAATCCCGGCGAAACATTCCTGGATCGCATGATCGCTCTGGTGGAGGGCGCCGAACGTCAGAAGACGCCGAATGAGATTGCTCTCAGTATCCTGCTTGCCGGCCTCACGGTCATCTTCCTGCTGGCGGTCGCCACGCTGCAGCCCTACGCGATCTATTCGCATGCACCGCAGACCATTTTTGTGCTCGTATCGCTGCTGGTATGTCTCATTCCAACGACCATCGGCGCGCTCTTGTCGGCGATCGGGATCGCAGGAATGGACCGGCTTGTGCAATACAACGTTCTCGCAATGTCCGGACGGGCTGTCGAAGCAGCCGGTGACGTGAATACGCTGCTGCTCGACAAGACCGGCACCATCACCCTCGGCAATCGGCAGGCCACGGAGTTCTTCCCCGCGCCGAACATCAGACCCGAACAGCTTGTTGATGCTGCCCAGCTGGCCTCCCTCTCCGACGAGACAGCCGAAGGACGGTCCATCGTTGTTCTGGCAAAAGAGAAGTACAACCTGCGCGGGCGCGATGTCTCGGGCATGCATTGCGAATTTGTCCCCTTCAGTGCCCAGACCCGCATGTCTGGCGTGGATATGCCTGGAATGAAGATCCGCAAGGGCTCCGCAGATGCGATCGCGGATTTCCTGAAACAACAGGGATCCAGTCTGCCGCGCGCCGTTCAGGAACGAGTCGATGAGATCGCCCGTCTGGGCGGTACTCCGCTCGTCGTCGCAGAGAATGACGCTGCCTTGGGTGTCATTTATCTCAAGGACATCGTCAAGGGCGGATTGAAGGATCGTCTCGCCCGTCTGCGTGCGATGGGCATCCGCAGCATCATGATCACCGGCGACAATCCGCTCACTGCGGCCGTGATTGCGCGCGAGGCAGGAGTCGATGATTTCCTTGCCGAAGCCAAGCCCAAAGACAAAATGGACCTCATCAAGCGTGAACAGGGCAAAGGCAAGCTCGTCGCCATGACCGGCGACGGNNGACGGCACCAACGACGCCCCCGCCCTCGCTCAGGCCGACGTCGGCGTCGCTATGAACACCGGAACCCAGGCCGCCAAGGAAGCGGGGAACATGGTCGATCTTGATTCAAACCCGACCAAGCTTATCGAGATCGTCGAAATCGGTAAGCAGTTGCTGATGACCCGCGGGGCACTGACCACTTTTTCAATCGCCAACGATGTCGCGAAGTATTTCGCCATTATTCCCGCGATGTTTGCCGGCGTATTCCCGGTTCTCAATGCACTCAATATCATGCACCTGGCCACACCCCACTCGGCCATTCTGTCCGCCGTCATTTTCAATGCGTTGATCATCGTCGCTCTGATTCCGCTGGCTCTGAAAGGCGTGAAGTATGAGCCGATGTCCGCACAGGCGCTGTTGCGGCGGAACCTCATCCTGTACGGAATTGGAGGCATTATCGTGCCGTTCATCGGGATCAAGCTCATCGACCTGGCTCTGATGGGCCTTCACCTGGCCTGAGAAAGGAACTCGCAACTATGCCTATGTATCCTCCGGATTTCTATCCAGTCCCGACACAATCCGTTGCCGCGGACGAAAAAGAACCCTATCCTTCGCGGCGCGTCGACGCCTCTCTCGTTGAGAGCGACAGCTACAAACCCGCTCCCGGCACGCTCAACATTGCTGTACGCTTCACGATCGTGACGACGATTCTTCTCGGAATCCTGTATCCGCTCGTCGTTACCGGACTGGCGCAACTGACCATGCGCGACAAAGCCGACGGCCAGCTCCTTATGCGAGACGGACACGTAGTCGGGTCAAAGCTGATTGCTCAGAGTTTCACCAGCGATCGCTATTTCCACGAACGTCCCTCCGCTGCAGGAAATGGCTATGACGCGACGAGCTCCGGAGGCTCCAACCTCGGCCCGACAAATCAGAAGCTGATCGACCGCATCAACACGGACGCTGCTACTGACGAAAAGCAGAATCCGGGCAAACCCGTTCCGATCGATCTCGTCACCACGTCTGGATCGGGGCTCGATCCCGACATTACTCCCGCTGCAGCCTTGTATCAGGTCTCGGAGGTTGCCGCCGCGCGCCATATTCCGGAAGAGACGGTACGCGCGCTGGTTCAGTCACACATCCAGGGCCGCCAGTTCGGAATTCTCGGAGAGCCCAGACTCAACGTCCTGGAACTCAACCTCGCGCTGGACGACCTGTCGAAGGGCGCGGGCGCAGCACGGCGGTGAGGAAATAATTCTGGACTATGGAGAAATAGCAGAAGCAGCCCGCTTCTCAACGAGCGCCAAATTCGCCGAGTCACTCACCAGGTGCGCGGATTAGTCCTCAGAAGTCTTAGTGCTGTATCT
>PKVY01000077.1 GCA_003131625.1 Acidobacterium sp.
GCCGGTAGAAGCGCACCAGCCAACCTTCCTTTTCCGGCGTGAAGGCGTGGGCGCCGGCCAGGTGCCTGCGTCCCAGCAGGCGCAGCGCGGCCCACGGCGAAACGACGAACGCTACAACGAGGGAGAAGAGCATCGCTACCGAGGCGCCGACGGGAATCGGCCGCATGTAGGGGCCCATCAGTCCGCGCACGAAGGCCATGGGCANNACGACGATCGCGTCGTCGACCAGAATGCCGATGCTGAAAATGAGCGCGAACAACGTCACGCGGTTCAGCGTGTAGCCCATCAAATAAAACACGGCCAGCGTGAGCCCGAGGGTCACCGGAATCGCCAGCAGCACGACGCCCGATTCGCGCCACCCGAGGAACAGCGCGATCAGGATGGTCACGGAGATCGTCGCCAGAAGCAGGTGTTTCAGCAGCGTGTCCGACTTGTTCTTCGCCGTTGCGCCGTAGTTCCGTGTCGTTGTGATGTTCAGGTCGGAGGGAAGCGTGACGCCTTTCATCTCCCGCACACGCGCCAGCGCGGCGTTGGCGATGTCGGTTGCGTTGGTGCCTTTGCGCTTGGCGACGGTGATCGTGACGGCCGGATACTCTTTTGCCGGCATGCCTGCTGCATGCGCCTGTGTTGTCCCGAAGAGCACATAATCCTGCGCCTCCGCGGGGCCATCAACAATCCGGCTGGCCACATTGCGCAGATACACCGGGTGTCCGCTGTCCGTGCCCAGAACGACGCCTTCCAGATCCTGGGAATCGCGGAAGAGATTGCCGGCGTCGATGCGAATCTCCTGGTTGCCCTCGGCGAATTCGCCCGCCTGGGTGCGAGCATTGGCTGCCTGCAGCCGCGCTACGACGTCACCCGCCGAGAGGCCGAAGGCCGCCAGCTTCGTGCTGTCCAGCATTACGCGCATGGCGCGTGGCTGGCCCCCGATCACCGCGGTCTCGGAAACATCGGGAATCTGGCGGATCGAGTGCTGTACTTCATCGGCTAGCTGCCGGAGCTGATAGCCGTTGTAATGCTCACCCCACAGGGTCAGTGCGAGAATGGGCACATCGTCGATCGACCGGGCCTTGATGAGCGGCTGCGATGCCCCCTGTGGCATGCGGTCAGAGTTGGAGTAGAGCTTGCTGTAGACCTTGACCAGGGCATCTTCCTGCGAGGTTCCGACCAGGAAGCGCACGATGACGAGGCTCTGGCCCGGGCTGGAAATGGAGTAGACATACTCGACTCCAGGAATTTCATGCATCAGGTTTTCGATCGGGTTTGTGACGCGCTGCTCGACCTCCTGGGGAGACGCGCCGGGCATGGCTGTCATCACGTCCAGCATCGGCACCAGGATCTGCGGCTCCTCCTCACGCGGGATCATCGCCACGGCAAACAAGCCCAGCGCCAGCGCAGCGGCGATGGTGAGAGGCGTGAGCTTTGAATTGATGAAGGCGCGGGCCAGCTGCCCGGCTATCCCGTGCGTTCCGTGTTTCATGGCTGAGCCTCGATGAGCTGTCCGGCCAGATCGCGATCACCAGGCTCGTTGACCAGCGTCTCGCCGGCAGCTACGCCGGAGAGGATCTCTGCCTGATCGCCATAACGGGTGCCGACGGTCACGTAGCGAAGCTGCGCCACGCCAGCCTGATCGAGGGCGTAGACGCAGGTGAGCGAACCCCGCATCGCGAGCGCGGACTGCGGGGCGAGGATCATCTGCTTCGCCGCGCCGGGGAAGCCGGCCTTCGCGTACATTCCCGCGCGCAAATACTTCACCTCGGGCAGATCGAGCTTAACCAGGAAGCTGTGGCTCGCCGGATCGGCGGCCGGCACAATCTCCGCCACCGTTCCACTGAGCCCGGCTGCATCGATGCCCTCAATGTTCGCCGGCACCTTCATCCCCAGGTGCACGGCGCCGATCAGAGACTCATCGACTGTTGTATACAGCTGCAGCGGTCCGTCGCGATCGACCTGGAGCAACGGCACACCGGGGGCGGCCAGTGTTCCCGGATCGGCCATGCGCGCTGTTATCACGCCGGAGAACGGCGCACGCAGCACGGTGTATTCCAGCTGGGCGCGCGCTCCGTCCACCGCCGCCCTGGCCTCCGCGCTCTGTGCCTGCAGAGCCTGAAGCTGCAGTGCTGCTGCCTGCGAGCGCTGCTGTACCTCGTCGAATTCCTGCGGACTGACGCTCTTTTCGTCCTTAAGAATCTGGAAACGCGCGAGGGTTCCCGCTGCCAGCTGTGCATTTGCCTGCGCCGCTGCCTGCTGTTTCTCTACCGCTGTCTGTGCGGCGGTCGCCTGGTGAACCGCCGACTGCATTGCAGCATCGTCGAGGGTGACCAGCAGCTGCCCGGCGCGCACGCGGTCGCCGGCCTGCACCAGTACCTGGCGAATATTCGCGGGCACCTGGGCGGAGACGACGGCCGTCTCCTTTGCATGGATCGTTCCCGTGGTCGGAATCGTCTGCGGCGTCTGCTCCGCAACGCTGCGTACCAGCTCTGCCCGGGTGGTCGGTGGTGTTGCCGGCGCGGGATTCTGATGGGAGCAACCGGCCAGCAGAACCAATGCACTGACAGGAATCAAGAAGTGCGTGTGCTTCATTGCAGATTCTCCACGGTGTCGGGGGTCAGTTGTCCTGTGGTGTACAAGAGAGCGGCGTATGCAACGGTGTTTCCGTAAGCAGCGCGCCAATAGTTGTTCTGGCTTTGCCGTTGCGCATCTTCTGTCTGCAGCAGATCGGTCATCGTGGCCAGTCCGGCGTCATACCGGTTGCGCAGGATACGCAACCCCTCCGCCGACTGCTCCATGGAGGCGCGCGCGGTCGCCACGATGCGCTCGGCGGTCTGATGTTGGATAAAAGCACGGCTCACGGCCAGGCGGATCTGCTGATCCTGTCCCCGCTCCTGGGCAGCGGCTCTTGCCTGCGCGGCTCGCGCCTGTTCCAGATGCGCGCGCTTGCTCAGCGGGAGAATATCGAGGTTCAGCTGCGCACCGGCGACCCAATTATCGCCGCCGTTGCCGGCGAAGGTTTGCCGGTCCGTCTCCCAGTTTCCATACGCGCTCACCTGCGGGAAGAAGTCCGACCAGGCCGCCTTCGCCGTCTGTTGTTGAGCGGCCATTTGCTGCAGCAGCGCTTTAAGGTCCGGACGGGCCTTCAGCGCCTGCTCGATGTCCCCGTCCAGCGCGCCATCCGGAAACGATTTCGCTTCGATCGGTTGCAGCTCCGGACGGGGGCTAACCGCGCCGCCCATCGCAGCCTGCAACTCTGCCCAGGACGTCTCGATCGCACCTTCGGCTGAAATACAGTCCTGTTGTCGCGTCGCCAGATTCACTTGCGCCGACAGCAGATCCGAGTCGATCGCCAGCCCGGCCTTCACCCGGGTCTGCGCATTGTGGACCAGCGCTTCCGCAGTCTGCTGTTCGTGGCGGGCGACGTCCAGCTGCCGCTGCGCGTACAGCACGGCCTGGTAGGCCTGCACTACCTGAAAGACAACGCCCTGATCGACGGCCCTGGCCATCGACACTGCACTTTCGGACCCCAACTGTGCGCCGCGAATCTGTTGCTGGGTCTCGAACCAGTTGAAGACCAGCCACTGCCCGCTGACGCGCGTTGCGAAGTTGCCCACCGGTGCCGGCCGATTCAGCGAATTCAGGGAGAAATCGCTCTGCGTGAAGCGCTGCTGGCGCAGTTTCGTTCCGAATACATATACCGGGTCGTTCCCGCGCGAGAGGTCCTCGGTAAAATTCAGCCTGGGCCACAGCGCTGTCTTCGCCATCGCCGCGCCTGCGCTGGCTGCCTGTACATCCGTTCGCGCGGCGGCTGTCTCCGGATTCCCGTTCAGTGCCCGGTCGATCGCCTGCCGCAGCGTGAGAGTCGGCGTTTGCGCTCGAACGCCGACTGGCGCCAGCGCCATCAACCATGCCGCGGCCCAATGTTTCCAGCGAAATCTGCTCATTCCTGCTCAACCTCGCCGGCTTCCGGTGCGCACGGGACCACGCGGCCCGCACGCGACGCCGGCGTGTTTCTGCAGCGTCCGTTTCGGAGGCCTTCACTTCCCTAAACGAGGGGAGAGAGCCAGGCGTTACAGGTTTACAGAGGAGTTTTTCAGGCGGAGGTACTCTTTGGTGAGAAGGCGTCGCAAAATGGGCCGCGCTTCATCGTCCGGGCAGACTTCGAGCGCGCGACAACGATCAATCGCCCTCTTCAGATCCTGGATGAACGCCACGCACGCCGGGCAGGCCTCGATGTGCTCCCGCATTCGCTCGCAGCTTTCCGGGTTCAGCTTGCCGTCCAGGTACTCGGAAAGGTCAGCGAAGATCTCGCGGCATTGCGTGGGAGGCTTCACTGCCTTTCTGCGCCGAGGCTTCGCTGTGGTCCGCTCAAGCAGCTTCGCCATCTCCTGGCGCACGAGCAGTCGAGCCCGATGCAGCCGCACCCGTACGGTGCCAGGACGGATCGAAAGAATCTTCGCCACCAGATCCGTATCAAGCTCTTCCATGTCGTGGAGCACCAGAACGATTCGGTACTGCGGCGGCAGAGCCAGCACAGCGTTGTGCAGCATGCGATGACCCTGCCCGCGGAGTGCCTCATCTTCCGGGCTGGCTGCCGGGTCGGCCAGCAGCAGAGCGGCCAGCTCGGTTTCGTCCGGTAACAACTGATCGAGTGCGACCGTTTTCTGATAGGTCATCGTCCGGCGCGTCTGCCAGCACCGATTCTTCGCTGCGGTGTACAGCCATGCCGACAGCGCCTGCGGATCCTCGAGCTTTGCCAAATGCGGCAGCGCCCTGAACAGGACTTCCTGTGCGGTGTCTTCCGCGTCCTCGCGATGCCCGCAGACTTTGATTCCGAAGGAAAGCACGGTTCGCTGCAACAACTCGAGCGCATGGTGGACAGCAGGCTCATCACCCCGGCGCAGCAGCGCAACAGCCTCTTTCAGTTCGGAACGCACGATTCAGCCAATCTTCATGGAGATATGTTCATTCTATCGCTGCGTTCGCGAAGGACTCGCGCAGATGAGGCAAGCATGACGGAGATGCAAGAGTTCGCTCGGTACCGCGAGTTTTTAACCGTCTGTTCATGGCGTTAACGGGATTTTCATCGCGGGGCCGTGAGCCGGCCAGCATAATCAATCCGTTGCTACCCCGACCCCTTCCGGATCATGTTTCGGCCCCAACCATTTGCCGATGAACCGAGTGCTCACAAGGAAACTGGCCCTGGCGATCTCCATGGCGGCGATGGCTGTCCTGGCAGCTGCCGTGTTGCTTTGGGGTGTGGAGTACAAGTGCTCGCTCTACCGCCTGCATCCTGAGCAGCAGCGGCGAGTAGCGGTCGCGAAGCTGCTTTCGGAAAAAGAGCGTCCGCTTGCAAATCCAACAGAGAGCCTGCTGAGCGCGCCACTCTCGCTGGTTGCATGGAGTGCGCTTTGGCTGTTCCTGACTGCGCAGGGTCGCATTGACCGCGCCGGACGCTGGTCAGCGACACTGGCCTCCCCACGGCTGTTCGTCGGTTTCCGTGTTTCTTGTCTGAGTTACTTTTCCTTCCGGCCCCCGCCAACTCCGGCCTTCTGAATCACGACTCATAACTGAAGCGCGAACGATCGCGCCTGCTCCGCTCTGCGGCGCGATAACGTTCTGTTGCTGGAGGCATGCGCCCCAGCGGCAGCTGGCGTGACAGAGCGCTGTTCGTCACCTGCTCTCAACCCGGAGCGGCGCACCACGCCGCTCCGGGCTCACCAACGCTGGAAGCGCCTGGATATTTCTACGGAAGCGCGAACGCGAAGATGTCGCTTCCGGCGGCAATGGCGAAGTACTGCTTTCCGCCGATTGCGTAGCTCATCGGTGAGGCGTGGATCATTTGTCCGACGCCGAAGTGCCACAACGGCTTGCCGGTGTGCCCGTCGAGGATCACGAAGTTCTCAGCATCGTCTCCGTAGGCGACCAGACCCGTGGCGGTGGACATCAAGCCGCCCCAGCCTTTGTATGGGCCGATCTGAGCATTGCGCCAGGCAAAGGTGAGCGTGTCCAGATCGAAGGCGTTAATGTAACCTTGGCCGCCTTCGCCGGTGGCGCGAGCCCCTGTAGCGTACCAGTTTCGGCCTTCCTGAAAGGGCTCGGTTTTCGACTGGAAGACAGCACAGGCATCCAGCGATCGAAAGTAGAACCGGTGGGTCCTCGGATCATAACTGGGTGAATACCAGTTGGTGGCTCCGCCTTCCGCCGGGCAGATCTCAACCCCCTTTTCGTCAGGGACCAGCCCTGAGGGAACCGGACGACCGTTGGCATCGATGCTCTTTGCCCACGTTTGCTGCTGTGCGAATTGTTTGGCGACGAGGAACTGCCCGGTAACGCGATCGAGGACATAGAGGAAGCCGTTGCGATTGGCTGTCACGATCAGCTTGCGAACCTTACCCCGGAAGTTGGCATCGACCAGCACCGGGGTTTCTACGGCGTCGTAGTCGTAGAGATTGTGCGGCGTGAACTGAAAGTACCACTTGAGCGTGCCGGTGTCGGGATCCAGCGCCAGCAGGCAGCTTGTATAGAGATCGTCGCCGGGGCGCATGCTGCCGTCGTAATCCGGCGAGGGGTTGCCTGTGCCCCAATAGAGCGTGTTGAGACTCGGGTCGTAGGTGCCCGGCATCCAGGTGGTGCCGCCACCGTGCAGGTACATGTCCATCGGCCAGCTATCGCTGCCCTTTTCGCCGGGAGCAGGAATCGTCCAGAACCTCCACTTCTCTCTGCCCGTCTGCGCGTCGTAAGCGGCAAGAAAGCCGCGGACCCCGTCGTCTCCGCCGGAAGTGCCGACCAGCACTGTGTCTTTGACGATGAGGGGCGCGCTGGTAGCGCCATAATTTCTGTTGCCGTGTGCGTAAGGCACATCCCAGATGAGGCCGCCGGATCGAGCATCCAGGCACAACAGGTGTGCATTGTCGGTTTCCATGTAAACGCGGGTGCCCAGGACCGCGATTCCACGGTTGTGATGCACAGCGGCATCGTCCAC
This sequence comes from Acidobacterium sp., assembly GCA_003131625.1. Lineage (GTDB taxonomy): Bacteria > Acidobacteriota > Terriglobia > Terriglobales > Acidobacteriaceae > Palsa-343. The sequence continues at coordinate 6,980 of PKVY01000077.1, forward strand.
CAGCCCGTGTGTCAGAGGGCGCGCATGATGCCATAGCAGTTTGCCGGTGCTCGCATCGATTGCGTAGGCATCGTTGGCGCTGGTCACGAACATTACGCCTGCGACGACGACGGGCGTGACTTCCAGCGGGCTGACGGTTCTGGGGTGAAAGACCCACCGAGCGCTGAGGCGCCCGACGTTCTGGGGCGTGATCTGCGCCAGGGCGCTGTAACGCCGCCCAGTGTAGTCGCCATTGTAGGAGACCCAGTTATCGCTCACAGGGCTTTGGAGTAAGTCGCCCTGTTTTACGTCGATGAGACCGGGGCTTTCCAGTGGGCCAGCCGGCGACGGAGCGGACTGCGGCGCAGCGTCAGGCATGAAGGCAAGAGCTGCGAGCAGGACTGAGAAGGACGCGAGCGCCTGGCAAGGCGAAGTTCCGGGTCGAGTCTTCATTTGTCAGTGAGGGGGCGTGCTGTCTATGCCGGAACTTCTGCCGGCGACGATCAGAAAGCTGACAAGGTCATTCAGCTCTCGCGAGGAAAGCTGGTCTGCATAGTCCCGTGGCATCAGAGAATGGCCGGAGTACGCGACAGCCGTTAGTTCATTTTTCGAGAGCAAATGATACCGGCCATCCTCCGTCTGAAGAGCCAGGCTAAAGTCGTCTTCGTAGCGAAGGACGCCCGTGAGCCTGGTTCCATGGATGGTCGTGAGGGTCGCGACACGGGATGTGCCGGCGACCGGATTATCCGGTTTTGTGATGGCCTGCAGGATTCCATCGGCGGTATGGGTTTGGCTAAAGGCGGTCAGATCAGAGGCGATGAATCCGCCGTCCCCGTTGATCCTGTGACAGGCGGCGCATCGCGCTTTGCCAAAATACAGACTTCGCCCTGCATGTACGTCCCCGGTTACGACTACCGCTCCCGCACTCGCGGAAGCGGAGCTACCCTCCATGGCGTGCAGATACCCCACGATGGCATGGATGTTGGCGTCTCCGATTTGGCTAAAAGGCGGCATGCCCTCCATGGTGCCTTCGCGAACGATCTGTTCCAACTCTGAATCGGATCGAGTCATAACACTCAAGGTCATTGCCAGGGAGGCGGCCTTGTCACCGCCCTTGCCGTCGGTGCCGTGACAACCGGCGCAATACTCCATAAAGCGTTGAGCACCCTGCTCCGCATGGGTCTGTGCGGACAGGGCGGCGGGCGAGATCACTCCCACAAAAAGCCAAAACAGAATGCCCCGCGCGCACCCGGATATTTGAGCTCGGGTTCGCGCCCGCCGATATGCTGTTTCCGGAGTTGTCGTAATCCGCAGAAAAATCAGTGCCCGACTGCAACAAAGCACCGGCCGAAGTGTCTGATCATATGGAAAGGTTTGTGGCGTCTCGCTTTCCTGTGACATACTCGCTAACGCAGTCCGACGGAGCTTACACATGCGCGCGTCTCTCCTGCTCAGCTTCCTCATCGGTTGTACCTGCGCCGGGGCCCAGGTTGTGCCTCAGACCAACGCAACGGATGGCAGCGTTCACACCTACATCCAGGGCATCGACATCCCGGCCATTGCGAACGCTCCTTTCACCGCAAGAGAGATCGTGACCTGGGATCAGGCACTGATCGGCGGGGGCAGCGTGTCGCGCAAGTACTACACCCTGATCGCCCGCGACTCGCGTGGGCGGATCCACCGTGAAAACCGCGGCTTTGTGCCGGCTGCTTCGAATGCGCAGCCGCCCCTGCGGAGCATCACGATTCTCGATCCAGTAGCGGGGACTCGCACCCTGTGCAGGCAGGCGACGATGCTGTGCGCAACCGGCAGCTACTATCCGCGGCTGCCGCTGCAGCCCGACACAGGCAGCACGATGACGATCCGATCCGGCAAGAGTACCGACGAGAACCTTGGCAGCCAGACGATGGACGGCCTGCCAGTGACAGGAACGCGCGAGATGCGCACCAACGTCGCAGGATCGAACGGAGAAGACCGGGTGATCATCAGTCATACGGAACTGTGGTACTCTCCCGATCTGCAAATCGATCTCTCCGTAGTTCGCACCAATCCGCAACTCGGTCAGGTAACGCTCTCGGTCACCGATCTTGTACGTGGCGAGCCTGATCCTTCTCTCTTCGCCGTGCCTGCCGGATTCCAGGCGAGCGTCGGTGCTCCCCGCTAGCCGTTCCTTTCCGTTCGGGATGAACCCAGCAGAGGCTGATGGCCAATCAGCCTCTGAAGTGCTGCGCGTGGAACCGATCGGCGCGCCATGCCTGTCACAACCGAGGCCGTAGCTGGCCGAAACGACGGACGGGGAGATGGGTTGCGGTGCGCCGCTCATGGTTCCGCTTCTTTCAAAGGAACATCGATGAATGCGATCGTCCCTTGAGGAGCAACCGGGAGTGTGAAATCCGCGGGCGGGGAATCGAAAGCCGGCAGATAGGGCGGAGACGCAATCGGCTGCAGTTGATAAAGAGCAGCCACGTTGGCATGCGGATGGTGCGCGATATTCATCGCGGCCGTGGCCGTTTCAGGGGGCAATTCTCCGGAAACGCCGTCACTCCTCGCGTTTCCCAGCAAGGTTGTGCAGGCCTGCGATGCCGGGCTGCCTGAGTTGATGCAGGCGGACAGGATGTTGGCAATGGTGTGAATCATCCTGCGCGAGGGTTCGGTGTTTCCTTTGAGAGTGGCGAAGCCGGTAGTTATATCGGGCAGGCGGTTTGGAAATCCGGCATCGGAATTCGCAGTCGGGACCTTTCGAAGGGCGAGGTGGGTTGCATCAACCGTGGTTTCCTCTGTGGCGTAGGCTGCTGCCACCGTGGTGACGGCGTTGACAAAGATGAATGGCGTCGTCGAGTCAAACGTGCCGCTGGATGGGCAAGGGCCAAGCATCGCCATTAGCCCAATCGCAGAGTTGGAGCCGGTACCGCCACTACTGCCTCCGCGTGCATAGACGTAGACGGATCGGCCGGGAGAGCAGTTGTAGTCGCCGGCAATCGAAAACCCGCCGTATTCGCCGGTGAGAGCAAAGTAGCCGATGGAATCGGCTGGATGACCCGTGGCCGAGGTCAATAGAGACGTGGATGACTTGCCCGTGGTGGACGCATCGGTTTCCAGCACATAGACGCGAGCCCCGACGATCGCACGAGATTGGCCACCGCTGACCAGTCCCTGCATCGGGTGGACGGATGCTAACGTTGATGAGTTGTCGAAACCTGCGGAAGCCTGAGGTCCAGGGCCGGGCACGTGCACAACATCTCCACCGCCCGAGCCGCCTCCGGAACCACCACCCGAACCGCCAGAACCGCCGGAGCCACCGGATCCG
>PKVY01000123.1 GCA_003131625.1 Acidobacterium sp.
AGCTGGTGCCGTCGTTGCCGTGGTAGATGTACTCGACCTGGCCGGATGAATTGTCGCGGCGTTGAAAGACGACGGCGGCGTCGGACTGATCGTAATAGTGGTCTTCGATGCGGATGGAAACGCGGCCATCGTGGGAGAGGTCGGGGCCGTTGAAGTTGTAGGAGGGCCAGGGGCGATCGTGGCGGGNNATGAACCACTCCGGGTGCTCGATGACCCAGCTGGAATCGATGCCCATGTGGTTGGGGACCATGTCGCTGGCGAGGCGAATGCCGTAGCGGGCGGCGCGCTCGCGGAGATTGTTGTAGGCGTAGTCGCCGCCGAGGTCGCCGGCGATGTTGTATTCGAAGAGGGAATAGGCGGAGGCGACGGCGTCCTGCTGGCCGCGCATGCGCTTGATGGCCTGGGAGGCGCGGCTGCGCTCCCAGACGCCGATGAGCCACAGCGCGTTGAGGCCGCGGTGAGCGAGGGTTTCCAGTGCTTCGTCGGGGATCTGGTCGAGGCGCTCGATGGCGCGGCCGTACTGGCGCGAGAGCTGCGCGAGCCAGACGTAGGTGCTCTTGGCGATCATGACGACGTTGGGCATCCAGTCCTGGTCGGGGCTGAAGCGCTCGTATTCGACGTCGCCGGGGTGACGGCGGAAGTCGGGGACATCGGAGTGGTGCGTGTCGCTGAGGGGATCGTGGTGACGGTGACGCGAGCCGGGATGGAAGCGCATCCAGATGGCGAGTTCTTCCTCCTTGAGAACGTCGGCGGCGAGGAGAACTTTGCGGAGGTTTTCGCCGAGATACTGCGACCAGTTTTCGCGAATCCAGGCGAGCTGGCCGCTGAGCGAGTCGGGCGAGGCTTCCATGGGTGCGCGGAGGAGGTCGAGGAGATTGCCGCGACCCATGCCGGTGTCGGGGCGGGTGGCGAAATAACTGCCGAGCTCCGCAGTGACCTGCTTGTAGGCCGTGCTTTCGGCGAGCTTCGTATCGTCGTAGAGCTCGCGGAAACTGCGGAAGGCAGGGTTCTGATTGGCGAGCCAGAGGAGCATCAGCTCTTCGAGGACGGCTTCGCGATGGGCGAGGCCATCGGATGAGCCCTGGAGCCATTCGTCGATGGTGGTTTCGCCGCGGTAGACGGCGACGTTGGGGAATTCCTGAACGAAGGTGCGGAGCAGCTTGTCGACATTGTCTTCGCCAACGCGCGCAGCGAACCAGTCGAGAGCGGCCTGCGTGACCTGGGGGTCGCGGTTGCGACGATACTGGGCGACGAGGAAATGGCTGACCTCATCGATGAGCCCCATGGCGAAGAGTGCGCCGGGGTTGATGGGGTCGAGGCCGGAGGCGGCGCGAATCTGGGTCATGCGCAGGGCCAGCTCGCGGCAGGAGCCGAGGTCGGCGAAGATGACGTTGCCGACAAAATTGAAGAGCGCATCGCTGACCTGGTAACGGTCGCGGGCCTCACGGGAGATGTGGAATTCCATCATTTGTTTTTCTTTAGATGCCAACCGTTGCAGTGGTTTGTGCCGATCCTCGCATGCCGAAGTCGGATGGGACGCGGGATACCATACGGGAGATGCCTGAATTACCCGACATCACAGCGTACCTGAGTGCACTGGAGGCGCGCATCCTGGGGCAGAAGCTGGAGCAGGTTCGGCTGGCCAGCTTTACGCTTTTGCGGACCGCTCAGCCGCCGCTGGAAAGCGTAAACGGGCGCGTGGTGCGCGAGCTGCGGCGCATCGGCAAGAGGATTGCGATTGGGGTTGAAGGGGATCTTTGGTTGGTTTTGCATCTGATGATTGCCGGGCGGCTGCATTGGAAGCCTGCGGGCGCGAAGCTGGGGGCAAGGAATGCGCTGGCGGCGTTCGATTTTGCTTCGGGATCGCTGGTGCTGACGGAGGCGGGGTCGAAGCGGCGGGCGTCGCTGTACGTTCTTGCGGGAGAGGAGGCGCTGCGGGCGGTGGATCCGGGCGGGATCGATGTGATGGCGTGCGATCTGGCGGCGTTTCGTGCAGCGCTGACGGCGGAGGATCGGACGCTCAAGCGGGCGCTCACCGATCCGCGGTTGGTGAGCGGGATCGGGAACGCGTATTCGGATGAGATTCTGCATGCGGCGCAGCTTTCTCCGGTGACGCTGACGCATCGGCTGAGCGATGAGGAGTGGAAGCGGCTTTTCGAGGCGACGCAGGAGACGCTGCACCTGTGGATTGAGCGGTTGCGTGTGGAGATGGGCGATGGATTTCCGGAGAAGGTGACGGCATTTCGCAAGGAAATGGCTGTGCATGGGAAATTTGGACAGCATTGTCCGCGGTGCGGGGAGAAGATCCAGCGGATTCGCTACGCCGACAACGAGACCGACTATTGCGCGCGGTGCCAGACGGGCGGAAAGCTGCTGGCGGATCGGGGACTGTCGCGATTATTGAAACAGGACTGGCCGCGCACGCTGGATGAACTGGAAGCGCTGAAGCGGCGATGAGTCCGGGCACGGGGAGAGCCGCGGCTTTTCCACGCTGGCTTTTTGCAAGGGCAGCGGAGGTCGGCTAATGTGGAACCATCCCCAGAGGCGCGACCAGAGCGAGCACGGGCGCGCACCCTCTTTGTACAACTTGACGAGAGGTGGCCAACGTGAAAAAGATCGGCGTGTTGTTCGGCATGGAGAATACTTTTCCGGGCGCGCTGGTGGAAAAGATCAACGGGAAAAATCTCGACGGCATTGCGGCGGAGTTTGTGGAGATTGGGGCGATCCGGCTGGATCGGCCGCCGGCGTGGTCGGTGATTGTGGACCGCATCTCGCATGACATTCCGTTTTACCGCGCGTTTCTGAAGCATGCGGTGCTGCACGGGACGACGGTGATCAACAATCCGTTCTGGTGGTCGGCGGACGATAAGTTTTTCAATTATTCGCTGGCCGCGAAGCTGGGCGTGGCCGCGCCGCCAACGGTGATTCTGCCGCACAAGCACTATCCCGCGGGGACGACGGAGCGGTCGATGCGGAACCTGCAGTTCCCGCTGGACTGGGACGCGGTGTTTGCGTACATCGGGTTTCCGTCATTTCTGAAACCGGTGAATGGGGGCGGCTGGCGAGACGTGTATCACGTGCATTCGCGAGAAGAGTTTTTCCAGGCGTACGACCAGAGCCGTGATTTGTGCATGATGCTGCAGAAGGCGGTGAACTTCACGGAGTATTTTCGGTGCTACGTGGTGGGACAGGAGAAGGTGCGCATCATGTACTACGATCCGCGGAGGCCGCATGCGGAGCGGTATGTGCAGAATCCCACGCCGGCGCCGAAGAAGCTGCTGGAGAAGGTGGAACAGGACGCGCTGAAGCTGTGCCGGGCCCTTGGCTACGACCTGAACACGGTGGAGTTCGCCGTGGAGGATGGGATTCCGTACGCGATCGACTTTATGAATCCCGCGCCGGATGCGGATCTGCATTCGGTGGGCAAGGAAAACTTCGAGTGGATCGTGGAGACGGTTGCCGATCTGGCGGTGCAGAAGGCGAAGACGGCCAAGGCTAAGGTGCCGGAATTCCACTGGAGCGCGTATTTAGGGGCGGCATCGCAGACACCGGCGAAAGTCGCGAAGCCGGCGGCCGCCAAACCCGCTGCGAAGAAGGCAAAAAAAGCGGGGAAGGCTATTGCCTCGACGGGCAGTCCCGTCATACAACGGTAGGCACCATGCGGCCTTCGTTCACACTCGGCATCGAAGAGGAATACCAGACCGTCGACCCGGTCACGCGGGATCTGCGTTCGCACATTGCGACGGAGATGCTGGCGCAGGGCAAGATGCGACTGGAAGAGCGGGTGAAGGCGGAGATGCACACTTCGGTCGTCGAAGTGGGCACACGGGTTTGCCGCACGATCGGCGAGGCACGGGAAGAGATTTACGAGCTGCGGCGGGAGATGATCAAGCTGGCCAGAGAGCACGACCTGGTGCTGGTGGCGGGCGCGACCCATCCTTTCGCGGACTGGCGGACGCAGGAGATTTATCCCGATCCGCGCTATCACCAGGTGGTGAAGGACCTGCAGCTGGTGGCGCGGTCGAACCTGATCTTCGGACTGCACGTGCACGTGGGCATCGAGGATCGGGAGGCGGCGATTCGCATCATGAATTCGATGCGCTACTTTTTGCCGCACATCATGGCGCTGGCGACGAATTCGCCGTTCTGGCTGGGGCTGAACACCGGCTACAAGGGCTATCGGGCGAAGGTGTTTGAGAATTTTCCGAGGACCGGGATTCCGGATGCGTTTTCGAGTTACTCGGAATTTGAGAATTACGTTGCGTTGCTGGTGAAGACGAACTGCATCGACAACGCGAAGAAGATCTGGTGGGACATTCGTCCGCATCCGTTCTTCAACACGATTGAGGTACGGGCTTGTGACATTCCGCTGCGGGCTGAGGAAACGGTGGCGATTGCAGCGCTGATCCAGGCGACGGCGGCGACCCTGTATCGGCTGCATGCGGCGAACCAGGATTTCCGGCAGTATGCCCGGCCGTTGCTGATGGAAAACAAATTTCGTGCGGTGCGGTACGGCCTGGACGGTATGCTGATCGACTTCGGCAAGCAGCAGGAGGTTCCGGAGCGCGAGCTGATCGAGGAATATCTGGCGCTGATCGATCCGGTGGTGGATGAGTTGGAGAGCCGGGATGCGATCGAGTACATCCGGACGATTCTGGAGACGGGCACGGGCGCGGATCGGCAGCTGCGGAAGTTCGAAGAGACCGGCGATCTGAAGGCCGTGGTGGATTACATGGCCGAGGAGACGAAAGCCGGGTTGTTCGAGACGGTGCCGGCAGCATCGAAGAGCGTGGCGTGAAGTTGGGCCGGCGTTTTTGCTCCGTGAAATTTTCATTTAGCCTGAAAGGGTGAGTACGTCTCCTCCTGTCCTTTCCTCTCCTGACTCATCCGCACGGTCGATGCTGCTGGAGCTGCCGTTTCCGGCGGAGTTTGGGCCGGGTGCGCGGGCGGCGATCCGAACCTGTCTGCGGGTTGAACCTTCGGAGAAGGTGACGCTGATCTGCGATCGTGAGACGGCGCCGATTGCGGCGTCGCTGGCGCAGGAACTGGCGGCGAATGGTTGCCGGTGGAACGCATTCGTGCTGGAAGACCTGGCAGCGAGGCCGCTGACCGACATGCCGGCAGAGATTCTGGCCGATATGGAGACGTCGGACGTGAGCCTGTTTGCGGTGCAGGTGCAACGGAACGAGCTCCGGTCTCGGATGCAGATGACCGAGGTCGTGAATCGGCGGCGAATGCGGCATGCACACATGGTGAACATCACGCCGCAGATCATGTGCGAAGGGATGCGGGCGGATTACGACCGGGTCGATCGGCTTTCGCAGAAGGTGATCGAGAAGGCGCAGCGGGCACGGTTTATTCGGGCGACGACGGCGGCGGGAACGGATATTCGGGCGGAGATGAATCCCGAATATAGGTGGCTGAAGACTTCGGGGATTATTTCGCGGGACAAGTGGGGCAATTTGCCAGGCGGGGAGATTTTCACGACGCCGGGCGAAGTGAATGGTTTTTTTGTTGTCGATGGAGTGGTGGGCGATTTTCTTTGTGTGCAATATGGTTTGCTGGAATCGGCTCCTTTGACGATTGAGATTCGGGGCAATCGGATCGTCGGGTGCAGCTCGGAGAACAGGGAACTGCTGAAGGACTTTGAGGCGTACACCCACACGGACGAAAATTCGGACCGGGTGGGCGAGTTTGCGATCGGGACGAACATCGGCGTGGAGCGGGTGATTGGCAACATCCTTCAGGACGAGAAGTTTCCGGGGATTCACATTGCGTTCGGGAATCCGTATGGCGAACATACCGGTGCGCCGTGGCGCTCGTCGACGCATATTGACGTGGTCGGGCTGCGATTCAACATCTGGATCGAAGACGAACCGATTATGCGAGAAGGAAAATTTCTGATCGAACCGTAGCTGATCGTGAAGCTTCGGCATTTCTGTTGCATCGAAAAACCATGGCGACGACGACTTCTCCTGCTAAGTTTGCGACACGTGTTCTGGGCGACTCCAACCTGCATCTGACGCCGATCGGCTACGGTGCGTGGGCCATCGGCGGCGGCAGCTGGGAATTTGCCTGGGGCGCACAGGACGACAACGAATCGATTGCGGCGATCGAGCGGGCGCTCGACAGCGGCATCAACTGGATCGACACGGCGGCGATTTACGGGCTCGGTCACTCGGAAGAGGTGGTGGGCAAGGCTCTCAAGGGCCGAGTGCAGAAGCCTCTGGTGTTCACCAAGTGCTCGATGCGGTGGGACGAGAATCGTCAGATCTATCACAGTCTCAGCGCCAGGTCGTTGCAGGAGGAAGTGGAGGCTTCGCTCCGTCGGCTGGGCGTGGATGCGATTGACCTGTACCAGATCCACTGGCCGAATCCCGAGGGCGAGCTCGAAGAAGGCTGGGAGACGCTGGCGAAGTTCCAGTCCCAGGGCAAGGTGCGATACATCGGCGTTTCGAACTTTAATGTGGCGCAGATGAAGCGGGCGCTGAAGATTGCGCCGATTACTTCGCTGCAGCCGCCGTATTCTCTGCTGCGACGGGACATTGAGAAGGAGATCCTTCCTTTCTGCCAGGAAAATCACATTGGCGTGATCAATTACTCGCCGATGGTTTCCGGGCTGCTGACCGGCAAGATGACGGCGGAGCGGGTACGGGATCTGCCGGAGGACGACTGGCGAAAGCGTAGCCCGAATTTCAATCCGCCGAAGCTGGAGCGGAACCTGGCGTTGGCCGAGCTGCTGCGGGAGATCGGCAACGTGCACGGTGTGGAACCGGGCGTGGTGGCGATTGCGTGGACGCTGCGGAATCCGGCGATCACGGCGGCGATTGTGGGCGCGCGCAGACCGGACCAGGTGGACGGGGTGATTCCGGCCGCGACATTCCGGCTGAGCGATGCCGAGGCACGGCGGATCGAGCAGTGGCTCCAGGAGCATCCCTAGCGCACGGTATTTTGGTGCGACTTATACCCCACCCCCTCCCCCTGGGTGGTTTTTTGGCAATGATTGATTCTGAGGACGTTCGATTGTGTTGACAAGCTCGACAACATGGGAAGTGGCTGAGAACAAGTTAGATACGACTCGGCCGTGTTTGTTACACAGACGGCTGTGTTTGTCACATACGCGGCCGCATGTGTAACCAAGACGTCCGCGTTGATGGGGAAAAGGGGGGATGGGGGGGAGGAACCCAGGCATTGGCGCGTTGCGCCACAGGGTGGCGGGTAACGTGATGGTGGCTGGTCGCACGGCTTCTCCTTTCCTCTCCAAAAAGAAAAGCCCCGCCGATAAGCGAGGCTTTTTCTGTTTTTACTCTATAAGTTCAGAATATCATACTGGAGGGGTAAACCGGCCAAATATCTTTGAGGGTATTGTGGTGTAAGTCCTTGTAAGTCAGCGGTCATTACTTCGGTTTTTGGGCTCGCCTCTTGACAAGTTTTCCACATTTGAGGTTTTGGGGCTGGGAGGGCGGCGCGGCATGAGTGGCGTTCCATTTTGGTTTTGAAACGGTACTAAAGGGTTGGATTCCGGAATTGGGTTATAGAGGCGGCACACGGTGTGGGGTTAAGCTTCTTGCTGTGGGGTGAACCTGGCCGGGGCTGCGGCGGCGGTGCGGGGTTTGGGGAGAGGCGTGGGGGGTATGGGGAGTGTCGGGAGGCGTGGGGGTATGGGGAGGAGTGAGGAGGTGTGGGGTGGCATGGGAAGTGTCGGGAGGCGTGGGGAGGCGTTTGTGGAGGAAGTGGCTGAAACAACCTGGCGAGCGCGTTACAATTGGCGCCGGCAACCCATGCTCCCATGAAAATGCCGTGCGGACGCATTCCTAACTTCCTCGCCCGTTTGTTGGTGTGCCTCGTTCTTGCCAGCGCAGTCAGCGCGATGAGCGGGTGCGGAGGGGGTGGCTCCGGTGAGTGTACTGGGGACATGCTTTACAAAACAGACCGGAGACATGGTTTACACCATGGCGGAGAACAGTTGGCTTTCCCAGCTTTGGCTTGGCGCATGAAGATGCGTTTATGCCTTGGAAAGAGACTCGAACCGTGGATCAACGCCTGCAGTTTCTATCGAGCTATCAGAAGGAAGAGATGTCCGTGACCGATCTTTGCCATGAGTACGGCATCTCACGCCCGACCGCTTACAAGTGGATCAAGCGTTATGACGAAGTTGGGCCTGAGGGCCTGCTCGATCTGACGCGCACGCCGCACAGTTCCCCATACGCCACGTCAGCCGAGATCGAGAACGAAGTCCTTGCGTTACGGAAGCGGTTCCCCTCCTGGGGAGCGAGGAAGCTTAAGGCGCGACTGGAGCGCATGAACCCGAACGTGACCTGGCCCGCGGCAAGTACGGTGGGTCAGATCCTGAGTCGGGCCGGACTCACCAACCCAAAGAGGAAGAAAAGGCGCGCCACGCCCAGCTCGCAACCGTTCTCGATGGTCGCGGCACCCAACCAACTTTGGTGCATGGATTTCAAAGGGTACTTCCTGACAGGCGACGGCTATCGATGCGATCCGTTCACGATCACCGACGCACACAGCCGATTTCTAATTCGCTGCCAAGCAGTCGCCCGCATGGACCTCGCCCAGGTTAGTGCCGTTTGTGATGCAGCGATGCGAGAGTTCGGAATGCCCGAGCGTATCCGCACAGACAACGGAGCACCATTCGCGGGCGTCGGCCTGCAGGGTTTGTCGAAATTGTCGCTGGGATGGATGAAGCTCGGTATTGTTCATGAGCGCATCCAGCCAGGCCTACCTCAGGAAAACGGAAGGCACGAACGGATGCATCGCACGCTTAAAGAGGACACCGCGAAGCCGCCAGCGCGCACCGTGACCGCGCAACAGAAGAAGTTTGATCGTTTCCGCTTAGTGTTCAACCATGAACGTCCGCACGAAGCGTTGGCCAACGAAACGCCAGGGAGCATCTATGTTCCCAGTACTAGGCTCCTTCCCAGCAGGATAGCGAGCTTTCAATATCCCCGATCATTCCAGACGCGGCGAGTGAACAACAGCGGGGACATTAGCTGGCACAAGGGACGCGTTTTTGTCAGCGAGGTGTTCCGCAACGAGGAGATTGGGCTTGAGCAGATGGACGAAGACGTGCACCGCGTCTTCTTCTGCAACACCGAACTGGGCGAGTTCAACAGTTCAGAGATGAGGTTTCGACCGGCGATATGAGCTTAAGCCACACCGCGAGAGGAGCCCATGGCTGGATGGAGTCTTGGCATAGCGCCAGGGGAATATACTCTTATGCAACCATGAAACTGACTGCGCTGTTCATCGCTGGCCTAACGCTGCCCGCGCTCGGCTTTGCCCAAACATCGGTGCCTGCAACTCAGAGTTCACATGATGGGTTTCCGCAACCTGACTTTACTCTGCACGATGCAAAGTTTCGCACTGAGAAACCGCGAACCGTTCTAGGAAGTGACGACAAAGGTGGGACCACAATCGCTGTGTACGGTGGGACAGAAATGGTTCAGGTGTCGAGCCTTTCCTTCAGTGGCGACGGGAATTTGCTCGCAGTAGGTAGTCTGCCGAACACAGTTGACGTGTGGGATATCACGAAGCGGAAAATAGTCCGCTCGCTCAAGGGCGGAAGCCAGGTGGCTCTGTCTTTCGACGGGAAAAAGCTCGCAAAAGATGGCGATGGCATTGAGATAGTAGATGTCTCAACAGGAAAAGGTGAAGTCAAGATTCCATGGGGCGGCGGCACAGTCAACCACCTATCGTTTGATCCGAAAGGCAGATGGCTACTCGTTAGTGCTAATGGAGATGACGACAGAATTTTCAGCGTGTCAGATGGAAGGCTCCTGGCCGAACTGAAGAATACCCAGCAAGGTTGTTTTTCACGAGATGGCTCGCTGGTTGTTGGCGGCAACGCTAAACATCTGATCACCTGGAGCACCCAGGACTGGACTAAGCGGGCCGATCTTCCGAATGGCCCTGAATACGTAGTGACGATTGCTGCCGATGTCGATAGAGACTTTGTAGTGGTTGGCGGTCCAAAGACTGCAAGGCTCCTGCGCCTAAGCTCAGGAGAGGAAATTGGAAAGGTTGGAACCGGCTACACAAATTTCGCGGGCTTCAACCGCTCGGGCACCCTGATATTTGATTACCCGGACACCGGGTTTGGTGTGTGGGACGTCAGCGGAAAACGATACTGCCTCGAACCCGACTTGGGAACCAATGTCGTAGCTCTCAGTTCCGATGATCGCTGGTTGGCGATCGGTACCAATCACAGGAGCACCGATGTCATGATTTGGAGCCTCAAGAATATCCTGACCGGATGTTCGGTGCCCTCCGAATCCGCTCAAACCAAGTGACCCAACAATACTCAGACGACAAGCAAGTTTGGACGTTCAGATTCGCGATTTCCAAATCGCCACGAACAAAACAAGCCATGGAAATGCCGGGGTATGGAAAGCATGGAAAGCCATAAAGCCGGCTTTCCACCCTTTCCATACCCCTTGGAAATCCCTGCGGGGATTCCCACATTACCACGGCTACGGCGACGACTATCATGTATTTGAAGACCGGCGAAGCCCGCCGAAAACCCGCAATCAGAGCCACTCTCACCGCAAGGGGCTTGTAAACCATGTCCCCGGTCCAAAACGTAAAGGATGTCCCGGTACTCTCACCGGGAATGGGGGCGGACAGCAAGCCTCGCCGGATTTCACCCTGACGCTCTCTTCGGCCAACCTCGCCATCACCGGAGGGGCAACGGCCGCAGTCACGGCGTCGGTGACGGGGTCGAACGGATTTGCCTCGACGGTCGGTCTTCAGATAACGGGCCTGCCCAGCGGCGTCACGTATTCCCCGACGAGCCCGCAGGTGACTCCTGGGTCGCCGCTGCAGATCGTCTTCACAGCCGCCGCAACTGCGTCGGGTGGCGCGGCGAACCTGACGGTGACCGGCACTTCCGGGGCGGTGGCGCACAGCGTGGCGCTGGATCTGACGGTGACCGCAGCGCCGCCAACGTTCCGTACGCGCTACACGCGCACCGATGCTGCGACGGAGTACTTCACTGAGTTGAATGAAAGCTGGATGATTTACGACTCAGTGACGAATCGATTCTTAGTCAGCGATCCCGGAGGGAATCGAATCGAGGTTCTCGACGCGGCCAGGGAAGTCGAGATCGGAACCATCCCTGTTCCGGGGGCGTACGGGATCGACGAAACGCCGGACCACTCCGTTCTCTATGCCGGAACGCAGATGGGGGATGTGTATGCGATCGACCCGGTGGGGATGAAGGTGACGCACCGCTATCTCGCCGCGGAGATCGGCCCCAATGGTTTCCATGCTTACTCGGCGCGCATACTGGCCAACGGAGAGCTGGCGCTGCTGGGAAGCCAGGGAGGGATTTCGAGCGTGGATGGCTACGGAAGTGTCGCAGTCTGGAATCCCTCCAACAACGCGATCACGGTTTACGGGGGATCATCGCCATTCTGCGTGATGAATATCGGAGCTTTCACACTCACCGGGGATCGCTCCCTGATTGTGGTGGGAAGCATCGACAGCGATGGCACCATTTGCACAGTGAATCCGGCGACAGGGCAGCAGACATCCGTGGTCGGCAGTCAGGGGTTTCTGTACCACGTGACCCCGACGCCAGATGGGAAATCTTTTCTGGTGCCAGACTTTGGCTCGATTGACGTCTACAACGCTCAGACTCTTGCGAAAACGGCGACCTTTTCTGTGGCGGGCAGCACCTCTTCGGACGCATCGATGATCGTCAGCCCGGATTCGCAGACGTTATACATGGGAGACGGGCAAGGCAGGGTCTATGCCTATAACATCGCGAGCGGGAAGCAGACGGGATGGATGCCGAACCTGACGGTCGAGCCGACTTCGGGGGGATTTAATGTCGGCCCCTCGAGCAATGCCAACCTCCAGGCTTTCGACGGCACGGGGCTGCTGGCGGGTCCGATGGAAGAAGGGGTGGGCTTTCTCGACACGACCGAGTTGCAGACCGGTATGGTGGGCAGCGAACTCCTGAATGACTACCTGGTTCCGGCCACGGGACCGGTGGCAGGGGGAACCGCGATCGAATTTGAGGATGTGGCGCCGTCGGCAAAGATGACCGCGGCGTATTTGGGAGGGAATCCGGCTTCGTCCCTTTCGCAGGGGAGCGGGGAGTTCGACGCGACGACGCCGGCCGGATCCGCGGGGCCAGCGGATCTTTATGCAGTGATGGCGGACGGCGGAATGCTGATTGTCCCGGAAGCATTCAGCTATGGGCCGACGATTCTGGAAGTGACGCCGAACGCAGCAACGGCTGAAGGAGGCGGAACCGGGATTGTTTACGGATATGGGTTCGGCTCGACGATGGATAACAGCCCGATCCCGACGGACCTGCAGATCACGGTGGGAGGCAAAGCGGTGACCGTCACGGGATACGCTCCCAATGCGTATGGCCTGGAAAGTCCTCCGTTTAATCTGCAGGCCGCTGCGTACACGATTCCCCCGGGCGCGGCGGGCACAGCGTCCGACGTGACGGTTACCACCCCATCGGGGACGGCCACTGCTTCGGGCGCCTTGCAGTACCTGCCTGCGGTGCAGCAGTTCCCGCTCGCGGGTGCAGTATTAGCGCAAGGCATTTACGATTCGACGCGGGATTTGTACTACTTCACGGATGCTTCGCAAATTCGTGTGTTTTCGCGGAGCCAGGGACAATGGATCAGCCCCATACCGGTTCCCGCGGCTCCGACGGGAACGACGCATCGCCTGTTGGGCATCGCGCTCTCGCCCGATGGAACGAAGCTGGCCGTCTCGGATATTGGCGCCGACGTCATCTATGTTATGAATCCTGGCTCGCTGGGTACGGCGCAGACTTTTCCCGTCCCCACGTATACTTCTGGATTCCCAATTACGCTTCAGGGCGTGACGACCTATCCCGCAGGGCTGGCGATCAGCAACGGCGGCGCGATTTACTACGCGGCCTTCATCGTGGGCGGGGATGGGTTTGACGGCTTCTTCAAGCTGGATACGAACTCCGGAGCGATCACGGACTATCGCATCGATTCCTTCGGAGGGGATTTGTACCGGGTAGCCCTCACGTCGGACGGCTCCAGAGCATTTTTTAATAATGACGGGGAAGTGTTCAGCGTCGATACGGCAACGGACACGGTTACTCAGGCCGCTGACGATCCGGGATGCTGCTATGGAGATTACGATCTGGCGCTGTCCGCTGGGCAAACGACTGTGGAAGCAACAAGCTATCTCTATGATCCAGCCCTGAACGGAGAATCGTCTCTGGTGCTGAACGATCGCGATGCGCTCAATGTCGAGTACGTTTACGGAAACAAGCTGAGTCCCGACGGCACGCTGCTTTTTGAGCCGAGCACGAATGGCATCGACGTGTTCGACGGCAGGCTGGGAACGCTGCGTACAAGAATCTCTCTGTCGGTCGCGCTCTCTGAGAACTTCGATGCACTGGTGAGTGATGGAACGGACAACGACCTGATTGCGATTACCGGGCAGAGCGGGAACAGCATTGCCGTCGTCGATCTGCGTTCTCTCCCGGAGCCCGCGCCTCTGCCTTATCTGCGATCGCAAATCGGTTCAAGGGATGCCTTGTTGCCGGGACATGACGCGGCGGACGGGCGACAGCGGCCTGGCTCAGAGTCCATGATTGGGACGGGGCAGCGCATCCCCATCACGGTGGTGAAGCACGCCGCACATGGCATTCTGCCTGGTGAACGAGGGCCGGCGGGACGCGCAAAAGCAAATTAATGTTGGACGCCTGACGGCGGCGGTTTTGCTGATGCCTGCGAACTTCGGGAGCGATCCCGCGTGCGGCGGGCTTCGCTCGGTTCCAGTCCTCGTCAGGCTGCGCCGCGCTGGTCGAGGAACAGGAAGACTCGTTCGGCGAGCGTTTTTTCGTCTTCCGAATACTCCGCACTGTGGACCGACCGCGCGCTGTTCTCGGTAGGGCCAACGATCATGAACTGTTTGGCGGAGATGGGGGTGCGGGTGCCGTCCGGCTCGCGCCGGCGCACAACGATGGTGATCGAAGTCATGAACCAGCTCCAAAGCAGAAGTTGAAACAAAAAGCCAATCAATCCAAACGGGGCCCGTTGCGAACATCTTCTTCTTGCCGCCTCGCCTTACGTGACGAAATCGCCGAGGCGAGCGGTGAGAGATGATCCTGGCATTTTCGCAGTACAAGCGCAAGGAACCATTACCATTTTCTTCGGGTGTGGGTACTGGGGTGGCGGTGTCTTCGGGGTCAACAATTGGGGGCGTTTGCGGGGCTTTGTGTTGTCAGTACAAGAGATCAGGGCTGAGGAGAGTCGGAGGCGTGGAAGGAGACGACACGCCACTGCTGTCCCTGACGGATGTAGACCTTGGTGAATTGCCAGTCGTCGGAGAGCTCTTTGCCGTTCATGGAACGCGTGCGCTGGAGTCGGCCGCTGACTACTGCCGCGTCCCCGTAGACGCGAATGTGCAGGTCGGAGGTTGTGTACCGCAGGAACTTCATGCGGCCGGAGCGGGCGAAGCCGAGAGCTTCGGGTTTGGTCATGACGGCCATGTGCGGGACGGCGACCTCGAGGTCATCGGCCCAGAGGCGATCCAGGGTATCGGCGTCGCCGGTGATGTGAGCCTGGTTCCAGACTTGTTCGAGCTGCGTGAGCTGGCTGGTGTCAGTGTCGGTCGGAGTTTGCGCGAGGCAGCGGGCGGGCGCGGCGAGGGCGGTGGCGAAGAGCAGAGCGGCGGCGAGAGTCGGAAGTCGCATGGCGGACCTCGGGAGCGGCTGGCAGGAGGGTAGCAGAGGCGAGCGTTCGGCGTTCAGCGCTCAGCGTTCAGGAGGCGAAGCGGGGGAATTTACAAGCGGGTGACAACCGCTGGGAGTGGCTGCTTCAGGATGGCCGGTGGGGGTGGTGCATCGCCGGCGAGAGGGAAATGAAGGACGAGCGGGCGCTGCTGGCGAGGTGGATGCCGCAGCTCGACGTGCTGCGCGGGCTGGCGATCGCGATGGTGGTGGTGTACCACGGGATCTTCTACAGCCAGACGCATCAGCCGGGGCGCGTGGCGAACGAGATTACGCGCGCGACGCAGGTGGGCGCGATGGGCGTCAATCTGTTCTTCGTGCTGTCGGGGTTTCTGATTACGGGGATCCTGCTCGACGCGAAAGAGCGGCCGGGTTATTTTTCGAATTTTTATATGCGGCGCGCGCTGCGGATTTTGCCGGCGTATCTGCTGACGGTTGCGGCGCTGGTGCTGCTGCACATGGTATCGCGCGGCGGCGTGGCGCTGGCGGTGACGTTTCTGGCGAACACGAATTTATTTGCGGGCGCGCAGAAATATTTGCCGTTCTGGTCGCTGTCGGTGGAGGAGCAGTTCTATCTGGCGTGGCCGCTGGTGGTGCTGCTGTCGAGCCGGCGGTCGCTGGGGTGGCTGGCGGGCGCGCTGTGCGTGCTGGAGCCGCTGCTGCGGGGGGCGATCCGGTATGGGTTCGGAGTGCATCCGGTGCTGGTGCATGGCGCAACTTTTCTGATCGGAGACAACTTTGCGTGGGGCGCGCTGGCGGCGCTGCTGGTGCGGTCGCGGTATGGAACGGTGCGCAACGCGCGGGTGCTGGCCGCGGCGCTGGCGGTGATGGGGGTCGTGATTTTGGTGGGCGGGCGGCATCAAGGGCTGCTGCAGGGAAGCAATGTGGCGGAGGCGGCGCTGGGGGCGGAGCCGTTCGAGCTAATTTTTACTGCAATGTTGCTGGGGTTGCTGTCACTACATGGAAGTGTGTTTGCGGGGCCGGTGTTTGCGCCGATGCGGTGGCTGGGAGACATCAGCTACGGGCTGTATCTCGTACACATGATCGTGTTCGCGGAGTACGACCGGTGGGTCGGGCGGCCTGGCACGTACCACGGGGGCACGTACTTTGGGGATTTTCGCGGGCTGCTGGTGCGGTTGGCGGTGTGCGGAGCGGTGGCGTGTGCGATTGCGTGGGCGTCGCGGCGGTGGTATGAGGAGCCGTTTTTGCGGATGAAGAGGAAGGTGGCGCCGCGCGGCGGCGAGGAGGGCGCGGCGACGAGCGGGGGCGGAGAAGCTGGGGGCGGAGGGGATTTGGTGGCGGTGTGAGGGGGTTTCGCGGGCAGTACCCAGGAGGGGTTTCTACAGGTGGCGTTACGGCGTTACCAAGAAGTGCCCGGGAGGAACGAATGGGGAAGTGACTGATTTGATTGCGTCCCGAAGAATAAAGGCAACCTATGACACATCCGGGACTCTATCGTTACCCATTCGACAAGGAGGGAGAACCGACCCTCACCTTTGTAGAGGCGATCGCGGCTGCGCGCAACCTCGAAGCGCAGCTCAGCACGCTGATGAAGCGGTGGACGTGGCCGGAGCTGGCGCTGACGATTATCGAGCGACGGCCGGGCTATGTGCGGTACCAGGTGCGGCGGCACGGAGAGATGATGGGATTTGCGACGGTGATGCCGTTCTCAGTGGATCCGCCGAAACACGAGCCCGAACCGGCGAGCGAGGGCCGGACGGCGGAAGGGAAGACGCACAGGGGGAGCGAGTGAGTTTGTAGAGGGCAGTGCAATCCCATGTCTCAAAATCGAGACATGGGGCAGCTAAGGGGAGCGTCCCTCAGGGGCCCGAAGATCTTGATTGGGAATACGGCACGGCTGAAGCCGTACCGGCTCAAAGCAGCCGCAGGGGCTGAAGCCCACTTCTATTTTGCGAGCTTTACGGCACGACCAAGGTCGTGCCCTGATACAAAACCTGGTTTTTCCGCAAGCTGTGAAGGCGTGCCTTCAAAACAGCCGGTTGGTCAGAGTTACCTTACGGTTGGGCGGCAATCTCCACGGGACGCGATTCGCCTTCGGCAACGTTCTTGTGCAGCTGGTGGTGGAGGCAGTAGAGGGCGAGCTCGAGGCGATCGGAAACGCCGAGCTTGTCGTAAATCTTGCGCAGATAATTTTTGACGACCTGCTCGGTGGTGCCGAGCTGGTAGGCGATTTCCTTGTTGCGCTTGCCCTGGGTGATGCCGGCGATGATGAGCATCTCTTTCTGGTTGAGGCGGGGCTGATTGCGCGAGTTGGAGAGGTTGCCGGCCTGGGAGCGATAGGCTTCGATGACCCAGGTGACGGACTGATTGTCAATCCAGGTTTCGCCGACGGCGATTTTGCGAACGCACTTGACGAGCAGATCGGGAGAGATGGAACGGGGAATGATTCCGCGGACGCCGCGACGATAGAGGTCGACGGTGTGGGACTCGTCGCTGGAGGCAGCCTGCACGATGATCTTGAGATCGGGGGCGAGGCGGACGATGGCGGGAACCGCGTTGGCGGTGCCGGTGATCATCGCGCCTTCGAGAAGGAGGACGTCGGCGGGGACGCGCTGGACGGTGTCCTGGAGGCTCTGGAGGTTATCGGCCTCAGCGGCCACGGAGACGCCGGAATCGGGTCCGAAGACCTTGCGCATGCCGACGCGATAGATGGCCTGCGAGTCAGCGAGAATGACACGAACCTCAGCCGCGGGCTGTGCCGCCGCCGGAGGAGTTACACCACTGCCGTTGCCGTTGCTGCCGTTGCTGTGCGTCATAAGGGAAAATCCGACTACTGGAACCTGTACTCGTCGATTACCACGGCGGCGAAGGGCTGACCATTGTTCCAATAAGAACGGACAATTCTTCCAGAGCAGTGCACCGCCGCAGTCACAGAGAATTCCAGCGTGCCCGCGGGAATCTCCACAAGAAACTCAATCTGCGTCCCTTCCCGAAGAGGCTCCGGCAGTCGCAAGAGAATGCCGCTGGCGGAGAAATCCTCGGTGAGCGCTTCGTTATCCTGACCTTCGGCGAGTACGGTTACCCGCAACTGCAGCGGATAGCGGACTGCGCCTCTATGGGAGCGTCCGTCGCGGGTTCCGGGAGAAGAGCATAGGGCAGATTCCATGGTGGCTCTACTTTGAAGTATCCCTACAGTACCCGCAAACGATGGCGCTTGCCAATTACCAAAGTTTACATCTTCGATCCCATTTGTAAATGACCAAGTGGGGAGTGGCAATGACCAAAATGGGGAAGGATGGGGGTTCCTCTGTGGGAATCGGGGATTTCTGTGGATTTTTGAGGGTAAATTACTTTGGAGTAACCCTTTAGGAGGGGGAGAAGGCAGCGGAGGCACCCACCCAGGACTGACCTCGGTTATGGTCGACGCCCATCATTTGGCCCCGGCCGAGGCGGACCAGGGAGATGAGGGGGGTGAGATTACCCTGGTCTGGCCATACATAAAGGATACGGATTTCGGCCTGGGTGGGTCCGAAGGGGGTGTCAATGACGGGTTCAAAGGTAACGCGCTCCTGGAGGAGGTAATGGTGGCGCTGGGCCGGGGGGATGGCGGCGAGCTGATCGTCGGTAGGGGCGAAGAGGATGCCCTGGCCGGCGAAGGAGTAGAGCGGCTTGAGGATCAGGCGGTCGCGGGTGGAGGGGAGACGGTCGCGGGGGCTTTCTTTTGGGCTGCCGGGGCTCGACCGGAACCAGTCGTCGAGGAAGACGGCGGGCGGGACGGCGGGATGGTCGAAGAAGGGGATGGAGAACTTGCTGACGTGGAAGTACCAGTTGGGATGGCCGGCCCATTCGACGTCGAAGGGCTGGCGGTAGTCGAACTGGAGGGGGATTCTCCGGCGGACGAGCTCGTCGACGATGGTGCGATTGTAGATGCGGCGAATGGGAATGAGGCGGCCGTTGGCGCGGTAGCCGAGGCGCGGGAGATGGTGGGGTGAATCGGGGGCGGAGTCGAGGATCTCGAGGGCGGCGATGTCGACAATGCGGATGCCGAGGCGATCGGCGGTGATGTGGAAGTCGGGGAGGGTTTTCTGGTGGGCAGGATCGACGTCGATGAGGACGACGGTTGCGGGGTCGTGGCCGGCGACGATGGTGCGGGCGAGGAGCTTCCAGAACTGAGCCTCATCGATGCCGCCGAGCAGATAGCGGAGAGACGGATCGAGAGCGAAGGCGGAGCGGTAGGCTTCGCTGGCGGCCCACTGAAACCCGAAGACGGAAGGGAAGGCCTGCATCTCGACGAGGCGCGGGGCGAGGCGGCCGCTGTCTTCGCGGACGAGGCCGAAGTCGGCGGTGAGGAAGTGAGGATGCGCGTTCTGATCGGCGGCGCGCCAGGGTTCGGGAATGGCGGCGAGAGAGCGGGCCAGGTAGGCAGGATCGTTGAGGAGCTGGAGGGTGAGGTCGATGCCGATACGGGCCATCTCGTCGAGCATGGAGGAGGGGAAGAAGCAGGGAGTTTCCGCGACGGGGAAGGCGACGTGGGTGCGGGCGATCGCGTCGAGCGAGTGGAGCAGGGTGCGAAAGGTCTCGGGGCGGAAGCGGGTGTTGAAGTCGTGGCGGAGGGCGGGAATCACGAGAACAGGGTACAGGGTACAGGTTACAGGTTACAGAGGGCAGGTTACAGGGTACAGGGGGCAGGGGGCAGGCCGGCGATTCAGCCCTGAGGGCGTGTCGGGTCAGTTGTCAGCGGTCAGTGATCAGTGATCAGAAGAGGCTGCGGCGTTCGGGGGCAAGCGGTGGGGCTATGGGATGACGCCTGGCCCGGACGTTCGGAAGAAGCGCAAGATCGCGGGTCGGTGAGCGCCTTGGCTTGTTCTCGCCAGCCGAGGTTGGGCTTCTGCCTGATCCGAAGTCGATCCCACGATTTGACAGCGAGCGCACAGACAACCGGAACTCAATCTGGCTGAGTCCGAATCGATCCGAGGTCATCAGATATGGCCAGATACGTGCGATGGAGTACCTGCAATAGATAATCGTGTATCGATCTCCGACAGGGGTGAAACGACAGCCAGACGACGAGGAGATAACGTCATTCACATGCCAGCATCAAAGCTCGATCAACTCACGGCAAAAGTTGGATTCCTCGGCCTTGGACTCATGGGAAGCCGGCTCGCTCGGCGCTTGCATACAGCCGGGTGGAATATTCGAGCGTGGAATCGCAGTCCACAACCGGCAGCTGAGATCAGCAAGGAAGGGATCGCCAATGCACCATCGGTTGCGGAGCTCGTAACGGATTCGAATGTGATTCTTTCTTCCCTGGCCAATGATGCGGCCGTTCGGTCTGTTTACCTCGACAAGGAAGGCGTCTTTTCCGCGGCAAAGCCGGGAACCGTCATCCTCGAAATGAGCACGATTTCGCCCGAACTGTCGCGCACCGTGCATCAGGAGGCCCGCACCAGGGGTGTCAGCTTTCTGGATGTGGCCATCTCTGGATCGACGCCAGCGGTCGACGCCGGAACGATCACGCTGTTTGCCGGCGGTGACAGAGAGACCTTCGAGCAATGTGTCCCGATTTTCGAATCCATCGCCAGGCAGTGGTTCCTGATTGGTTCCGGATCTTCCGGCGTTCAGATGAAGCTGGTCGTCAATCTTCTGCTCGGCCTCGACATGCAGGCGATCGCAGAAGCGGTTTCGCTCGGAGAGCACCTTCAGATCGATCGGAACGTATTGCTCGATGTCCTGTCGAAGACCGCGGTAGTCGCTCCCGCGATGGCGGGGAAGTTCCGGAAGATCAAGGACGGTGACTACTCTCCGGAGTTTCCGCTGCGGCTGATGAGCAAAGACATGGACCTGGTGATGGATGCTGCGAAGGCGTCTGGCGCCGATTTGCCTGCAGCCTCTGTCGCCCAATCCGTACTTGCATTCAATGTCCCCGCGAGTGGCAACCTGGACCTGTCCGCCATAACCCCTTATGTTGTCGGTCGAGGGACCAAGGGCGAGAGTACGGACCAGGGGATTCCATAGGGGCAGAGTCGGACCTGGCTCGCCAACGCTTGTGGAGCGCTCCTCGATCCGACCCGGCCGGCGAGGGCTGGGTTATTCGTAGCGCAAGGCGGTGAGGGGGTCGATCTTCATGGCGCGGCGGGCGGGAAGCCAGGCGGCGAGGACGCTGACGCAGAGCACGACGGCGAGGATGAGGGCGTAGTTGGCGGGACTGCCGGGCTCTACTCCGAAGAGGAGGCGCGCGAGGAGCGGGGTGACCAGGAGCGAGAGCAGGAATCCTGCGGCGAGGCCGGGGAGGACCCAGGCGAGGCCATCTTTGAGAATCATTTTCATCACGCGGGAGCGCTGCGCGCCCAGGCCCAGGCGGATGCCGATTTCCATGGTGCGCTGGGCGACCGAGTACGAGAGCACTCCGTAGATGCCGATGCAGGCGAGCAGGAGCGCGAGCGAGGAGAGCAGCGTGGCGAGGAGGGAGGCGAAGCGGCTGTCGGCGTGGGCGCGATCGACGAGGGTGGAGAGAGGCTCGAGGCGGGTGATGGGCATGTCGCGACTGACGCTGGCGACTTGTTGGCGGATGGTGGCGGCGAGGTTGGTGTCGGCAGCGGCGGTGCGGAGGATGAAAGACATGGAGGGGCGCGGGGCGAGCGGATAGGGGACGTAAATCTGCGGGCGGACGATGGCGGTGAGGGAGTGGTACTGGACGTGGCGGACGACTCCGATGACGACGGCCCAGTCGCGCTGAAACTGGTAGAAGCCTTTGGGGGAGTCGGAGAGGTTGAGTTTCTGGCCGATGGGATCGGCGTTGGGCCAGAGCTGGTGGGCGAGAACGTCGTCAATGATAGCAACGTGCTGATGATCGGCATCGTCCGCTTCGGTGAAGTCGCGGCCCTGGATGAGGGTTGCGCCGATGGTCGAGAAGAAGCCGGGCAGGATGCTGCGATGGTCGGCCATGACGGTGTTCTGCTCTTCGGCAGATGCGCCTTCTTTCCAGTAGTAGTCGTACCAGTTGCCGGCGTCGTCGAGAGGGAGATGAGAGATGGCGGCGACGGACTGGACTCCGGGGAGCGCGGCGAGATTGTGCTGGAGCTGGTGGAGCGGGGCGTAACCGGGAACGGAGATGCGGAAGGTGACGGCGTTGGGGGCGTGGAAGCCGGGATCGAGATGGAGGATGTTGATGAAGGTGCGGGTGAGCAGGCCGGTGGCGAGGAGGAGCACGAAGGCGAGAGCGACTTCGGCGGAGACGAGGACGCTCGAGAAGTGACGGCGACGCCACCCGGACTGGCGGCCTGAGTCTTTAAGGTTGCGGGTGAGGTCGAGGCGGCGGAGCGCGACGACCGGGGCGAGCGAGAAGAGCATGCTGGTGGCGAGGGCGATGGCCGCGGTGAAGACGAGGAATTTGCCGAAGAAGCCCGCGGTGGGCGGAAAGCCGCCCAGCGAGAACAGGAAGAGCGCCATGCTGGCCGCGACGAACGGTCGCCGGTGCGCGAGGCCGCGCAACCCATCATAGCTGTCGAGATCCTCTCCGCGCCCGGCCATGATGGTGATGACCGCAAAGGCCCCGATGTTGGTGACCGCATATGCGGCCAGGTAGTACAGGACCCCGATGGTTCCGAACGTGCTCGACTGTCCCGACGGCAGCAGCACCGGGCCGACGGCCACGCCGATGAGGATGTACCCGGCCTGGGCGATACCCGAGTAGGCGAGCATGCGTTTGACACTGGTCTGGGTGAGTGCGGCGACGTTGCCGACGACCATCGACGTGATCGCCACCAGCGCGACCACCGGCTCCCAGTGCTGGTAGAAGTGTGTCCCCCCGCCGTCGAAGGTGTAGGTGAAGACCCGAACAAGCGCGGCGAACGCGGCCACCTTGGTGGTGACGCTCATGAAGGTCGTGACCGACGTCGGTGCGCCCTGGTACACGTCGGGCGTCCACGAGTGAAACGGCGCCGCCGAGACCTTGAAGGCGAAGCCGATGAAGAGGAGCAGGACTCCGGCGAGCAACAGCGGGTCCGCCGTGATCGTGGTCTGGCTCTGGATGGCCGCGGCGATCTGGGCGAGCTGCGTGTGGCCGGTCTCACCATAGATGAGAGCCATGCCGAAGAGCAGGAAGCCCGAGGCGAAGCCGCCGAGGAGCAGGTACTTCAGCGCCGCCTCCTGCGAGCGTTCCTCATGGCGCGAGAAACCGCTCAGCACATACAGCGCGAGCGACAGGAGCTCGATCGCCAGGAAGATGACCATCAGGCTGGTCGCGCCCGCGAGCAGCATCATCCCGATGGTCGCCGCCAGGATGAGCGCGTAATACTCGCCGTAGTGTATGCCCCGGCGGTTGAGGTAGTTCGGGCTGATCATCACGACAAGCCCCGCGCTCACCAGCAGGATGGCATCGACAAACAGGGCGAACCGGTCGTACGCGAACGAGCCTGAGTACACCAGGCGGCCGGGGTTTGCATCGAACCATGCCCAGACGGTGACGCCGAACGTCGCCGCGATGCCGAGCAGTGCGAAGCCGGCAAGCCAGGTGCGCTTCGACGGCGGGACGACCAGGTCGAGCAGCATGAGCAGCAGGAACGCGCCGCCGAGCACGAGCTCGGGGAGGATCCCGACGAGATCACGTCCGCCGGGGAACGACAGCGGAACCGGCGACACGGCGAGCAGCATCACTGCGTTGCCGAGATCGATGCCGCAGGCTCGATCAGGCTCACCGTCGTGCTCACCGACCCCTTGGAGACGTCGGTGATGGGCTTGGGATACAAGCCGATGAAGATCATCAATGCAACCAGCGGCACGAGCAGCAGTCCTTCGCCGAAGCGAAGGTCGTGGACGCCCTCGGTTCGCGGTTTGGGTGGATCGTGCATCAACCCCTGGTGGAGACGGAGCATGTACCAGGCGGCGAGAAGCACGCCGCCACCGGCGAGCACGGCGTAGACCCAGTTCAGCTGGAACGCGCCCAGCATGATGGTGAACTCACCGACGAAGCTGTTCATGCCGGGCATGCCGAGGCTTGCGAGGGTGGCCACCAGGAAGAAGAAATAGAGCCAGGGCATTCGGCGTTCCAGACCGGAGAGCTCATGGAGGTCGCGTGTGCCGGTGCGGGCCTCGACGAAGCCGACGATCAGGAAGAGCGCGCCGATGATGATGCCGTGGTTGATCATCTGGATGACCGCGCCGTTGATCCCGTTGTTGGTCAGCGAGAAGATGCCCAGCGCGATGAAGCCGAGGTGGCTGATGCTTGCATAGGCCACGATCCGCTTGAGATCGCGTTCCGACAGCGCCATCAACGCGCCGTAGATGATGCTGAGCACCGCGAACCCGGCCAGCACGAACCGGTACTTCTCCACCTCGCCGGGGAACAGCGTCAGCGCGAAGCGGATGAATCCGTAGGCGCCGAGCTTGCTGACGATGCCTGCGAAGAAGACCAGCACAGCCGGCGGGCATGCCTCGTAGAGGTCGGGCAACCAGGTGTGCAGCGGGACGATCGGAATCTTGATCGCGAAGGCGAGCGCGAAGCAGATGAATGCCAGTTCCTTGGGCGTGAACGTCGTGAGGTGGATGATCGGGATCACAAATGCGCTGCCCGAGCTGATCGGCTGCGCGAGGATGTTCTCCAGGTCGAAGGACCCTGACGGCGACTGGACGTACAGATAGATGATCGCCACCAGCATCAGCAGGCTGCCGGCCACCGTGTACACGATGAACTTGATGGTCGCGGGGCCCCGCTTGTCCCCGCCCCAGTTGCTGAGCAGGACGTAGAGAGGAACCAGCATGCCTTCCCAGAACATGTAGAAGAGCAGCAGGTCGATCGACAGGAGCACCCCGGTGGTGGCCGCCTCGGTCAGCAGCACCAGCGTGCAGTAGAAGCGCAGCCGGTCGGTCGTCTTTCGCGAGATCGCGAGCGCCCCGAGCAGAAAGACGCCGGCATTGAGAGCGAGCAGCCACGCCGAGATCCCGTCGATACCGAGGTGGTAGGTGGCGTTTATGGCCGGCAGCCACGCATGCGTCTCCTCGAAGTGCAGCGGCAGCGGGCCGTTGGTGGCCTTGTTGCCGGGCATCCAGAGTAGGAGCAGGGTCACGATGACCGCGACCACCAGCGTTGCGAAAATCGTGAATCCCTTGATCGCGGTGGTCATCCGGCGAGGGACGACCTGGAGCGCGATCGCCGCCCCGGCGGGGATGACGATCAGGAGGGTGAGCCAGGGGATGTGATTCATCGCGCGATGAACACCCACACGACCACGAACACCACGGCGAACACCGTGAAGATCGACGCATAGTCACGGATGAGCCCGGTCTGCACGGCGCGCAGGTCGAGGCTGAAGCCGCGCAGCAGGTCGGCGATGCCCTGCACCCAGCTGTCCATGACATCGGGTTCCACCACCCGCCTCGCGGTGCGCGCCACCACCTTCACGGGTTGCACGAGCGCACGGTCGTAGATCTCGTCGAAGTAGAACTTGTTGTACGAGAGCAGGGGGATGAACCGGGGCAATCTCGACAGCACCACCTGCGGATCCGGACGGTGCTCGTACCAGAGGCGCATGGCGAGTCCGATACCGATGAGGCTCGCGACCGAGCCGATGACCAGGGCGACCAGCGCTAGCCCGAACGTCGGATCGTGGGTCAGCGGCGACTGCGAGCCTGCGAACACCGGGTTCAGGAAGTCGCTGAAGACGTGCAGCGTGTTGGGGAGCGGGAACTGCAGCGGCCACGCAACGATCACCGAGAGCGCACCGAGGATAACCACCGGGATCAGCATCGAGTAGCCCGCCTCCTTGACGCTGAAGCCGCGCGCGGTCTGCGGCTCGCCCTGGAAGACCGTGAAATAGAGCCGGAAGGCATAGAGACCGG
>PKVY01000087.1 GCA_003131625.1 Acidobacterium sp.
CTGTGCCCTGTGCTCTGTGCCCTGTGCCCTGTGCTCTGTGCCCTATACCCCGTGCTCTGTGCCCTATACCCTGTGCTCTGTGCCCTGTGCCCTGTACCCTGTGCTCTGTGCCCTGCGCCCTGTACCCTGTGCCCTGTACCCTGTACCCTGTGCCCTGTACCCTGTACCCTGTACCCTGTTTTGTTATCCTCACTCCTGTGCGGTTTCTGTTCGGCGTTCTCATATTGTCGACGGCGGCGCTCGTCTGGGCCGCTCTCGCTGTAGTCCGGCACATCCGCCATCAACGTGAAGCCGGCCGCACCAAGGCTGAACAGCACGACGAACCTCTCTGATTCCGCATTCGATACACAGGAGCCGCGATGAATCCCGCTTCCGCCGCATCCCCCGCTCTTCCTCTCGCCCTACCCGCACTCATTCGCCGGCCCCTGGCCATTGTCCTCGGCTCGCTTCTCGTCGCTGTTTGCGCGCACATCTCCATTCCGCTGTGGTTCACCCCCGTGCCTGTCACTCTGCAAACCTTTGCCGTGCTCCTCCTCGGCCTGTTCCTGTCGCCGTCCTTATCCGCCGCGGCCCTCCTTCTCTATCTCATCGAAGGCGCAATCGGTCTCCCCGTTTTCAGCCCGTACGCCCCGGCCGGCTTCCTCCATCTCCTCGGACCCACCGGCGGCTACCTTCTTTCCTGGCCCTTCGCCGCCGCCCTCACCGGCCTCCTGCGCAGCCGCTTTTCCAGCCGCGGATTCGCGCCCTCTCTGCTCGCCGCAGCCACCGGCAGCCTGTTCATCCTGCTCTGCGGAGCTGCCTGGTTCGGAATCCTCACCCACCAGTCCGCCGCAGCCGTCCTCGCGCTGGCCGTCCTGCCGTTTCTGCCCGGCGATATCCTGAAGGTCGTCGCCGCCGCCGGAGCCGCATCCGGCTTAAGCCGCTTTCGGCGCTCCTGACCCGCGCGCGCGACCAGTTCCCCGGCTGGCTCCAGGCAACCGGAAAAATCAAAGCCCGCGTCAGCATCGAGCTGGTACGCGGGCTTCCTGTTGGCCGTTGGTTTCGAAATTCTTACGAAGCGATCGCTGACCGGATCAGTGGTATCTCCTGGACTCGGCCTCGCCGCCGCGCCACGACGCGCACCCCATCCGCTGACTGCTCCATGGCCATCGTCTGGGCACAAACTCCGCAGAGCCAGTAGTGTTCCATCCGTCGCGAGCGTTTGCCGTTCTCATCTGCTTCGCCTGCCGTCACATCGAAAACAAATATTCGCCCCTCGCGTAAATAGTGCAGGGGCTTGCTGCATTTCGGATTCGCGCAATGACTCACCATGAAACCATCTCCACATCTGCGCTTCCTGATTCGTCGGACCCCGCTCTCTGCCGAGGCGATCCTGAGCGCTGCTCACTGAAAAGGACCCGCGGGAACCACCCAGCGTCGGGTCGGTTCCGCAATACGATGCGACTGTCTGATTCCTGGGAATAGGATGCGGGAAGACCAGTGTCCAGTTTTCCACAGTGTGTTCGTCGGGGGATCACCATCGTCACGATGGCGTGGTTTTCGGACGGTTAACAGTTCTATTTTGGCATAACGCGTCCCCACAGTCGCGAAAATTCGTATGAATTCGACGCCATCGCCCGACCCTTGTGCAAAAATGATCGTTTGCCCTTTGCGGAGCGAAATGTCTCTCCTGCGGTCCACATTCATCGGCCTCTCTCACAACTCCCGCCTGCGCCGCTTCGCCGAGAATTCCCGTCTCGGCCGCCGCATGTCTTCCCGTTTCGTCGCCGGCTTCCGTATTGAAGATGCGCTGGCCGCCGCCGCGACTCTCGGCTCCCAGGGCCTCGCCGTCACCCTCGACAGCCTGGGCGAAAACGTCACCACTCCCGACCACGCCCGCCAGTCGGCCCAGGTCTATCACTGGTTGCTCGACGCCATCCCGCAGTCAAAACTTGATGCCAACATCAGCCTCAAGCTCACCCAGATGGGCATGGACCTCAGCCCCGATCTGGCCTTTGAAATCGTTTCCGGCCTCGTCGACCACGCCGTCCAGGCCAACTCCTTCGTCCGCGTCGACATGGAAGGCTCCGCCTATACCCAGGCCACCATCGACCTCGTCCGTAAACTCCACTCCGTTCCCGCCAATCGCGGCCGCGTCGGCATCGTCATCCAGAGCTATCTGCGCCGCAGCGCAGACGACGTCGCCACCCTCCTCAGCGACCGCATCCGCATCCGCCTGTGCAAAGGTGCCTATCAGGAGCCCCCGGATGTCGCCTTCCCTGATAAGAAAGACGTCGACCGCAGCTTCGTCGCTCTCACTGAGACCCTGTTGAAAAGCGGCGTCTTCCACGGCATCGCGACCCACGACCCCGCCATGATCGCCGCTACAAAGGACTTCGCCAGCAGCCAGCACATCGATCCGGCCAGTTTCGAATTTCAAATGCTTTATGGAGTCCGCCGCGATCTGCAGCGATCGTTAGTCCAGGAGGGATACAAAGTCCGCGTCTACGTCCCCTTCGGCGAGGAGTGGTACCCCTACTTCATGCGCCGCCTCGCCGAACGCCCCGCCAATGTGCTCTTCATCGCCCGCAACATGCTGCGCAAATAACGCTGACGGCGCGCGCTATGCCGTCTTCACAACCCGAATCTGCCCGGCCAGGGAGTCCAGCGCATTCCGCATTTGCTTCGACTCCTCGACCGTGAACCCCATGCGAGTATGAAACTCCCGGGGATCCAGTTCCGCCAAAACCATGGTCAGAGCATTCCGGACTGCAAGCACTTCGTCCAGGAGGAAGACCTCCGGTTGGCCGGGGGTGATAGAGCGCACCTTCTCGAGCAGAGCCGTCGCCGATTGCTCGGAAATCCCAATGGCAGCCTGAAAATTCGCAACCGCAAATCCGTTGCATACCTCATTCAGGGCATTGTTCCAGTGGTCAATCTCGTCATCCCCGAGCCGCAGAGTCAGCCGGTCGGACTGTTGCCCGTCGATCTCCATGCCGATTCCTATCTTAGCCCTCGAAAATAAGCCTTGCCCGGCGCTGGCCGGAGAGCCGTTCCGCAATCCTCGCTCAGCAGATCGAGAATAACAAGCGTCCGATGGCGGTCACTCCAGAATGCCTGTCTCCCATCCCGGAGTCCTCTATCCAAAGAAGCGGGATCGGTCAGTATTTCAAATATCACCTCGGCGAACTCCTCAGGGCTCTTGATCTCCGGAAAATCGTCCCCCTGCACTACGTGCTTTCTGTAGGCATGGCCTTCAGAGATCCGCCGGGCGATTGCGCGCGCCTGTTCTTCATCCATGGAGCTTGTTCGGTATGTTAGAAGGAACGTCGCCCTTCAAGCCCCGAGGAATCGGCCCTCATGATCACTTTAGTCACAGCCGGAGCAACTGTTTCCTCCGGCTACCAGCGACCAGCCACCAGTTGCTTCACCGCGGCTCGTACGGCTCAATCGACAACAAGCTGCCCAGCACATGCCGCTCGTCGGGCGTGAAGGTCTGCGAGAATCGCGCCGAGTTCAGGATCTGCGCACGCTGGTCGGGCGGAATTTGCCGCAGNNCAGGTCGTTGAATGCCCGCCGCACCATAGCCTGCCGGTCCCCCGGCATCGTGCGCATGGTTTCAGCCGAGCCCCGCACGTCGGCCTTCTGCTCCGGAGACAGCCGCTCGAACATCTCGTTCCGTCCCAGGATCCGCTGCTGCTGCTGCAGCGGACGCGCCTCCAGAGACCGCAGTCGGCCCAGCACCCGCTGCTGCTGATCCGGCGACAGCCGATTGAATCCCGGCTCCCGGCGCAGCAAGTCTTCCTGCTGCGGCGGCGACAAATTCTGATGCTGATTCAGCCATTCCGGCAGATGCTGCTGCCCCGGCCGCCCGCCGCCCACCCCAGGCCGTATCGCCGCGGGGTTCCCGCCGAACGCCGGCCTGGCTGCGGGATTTCCGCCCGGCTGTCCTGCGCCGTTCCCTTTCCCATTCCCGTTTTGAGGGCCCACCGGCTTGCCCGCCTGCGGTCGTACCGGAGCCGGCCGCACCGGAGCGGTCCGCGCCGCCTGCGCGCCCTGCCGTCCCCATCCCCTTGGCCCTGCGAACGATGAAGCCGGCCACAGAACCAGCAGACACAGAACCAGCGCAGACGCCAAGCCGGACGCAATCCCGCGTCCGGGCGCCGCACTGCCCCGCGTCTTGTTCCGAATTCCCGAGGTCATCGCCTTACTTCCCCAATGGCAGAACTGCAAATTACGCCGCAAAATCGATTCGGGCCGGCTCTTCTTCTCTGCTCATAGCCTTCGCCCATCTTTCTTCCAACTTCCCGCTGCAGCCTGCCGGCTGCCGGCTTCTCACAGACTGTTCCCGCCGTTATCCCCCGTCTCCTGCTGATCCATCGAGTTCAGCTGCTGGAACACCTGCGCATTCTCATCCAGCGACTGCAGATCCTTAATCACCGGCGAAGCCGTCTGTACCGGCGCCGGTTTCGGCGAGAACCCGCCAAACCCCGCATACGTTCCGCCGCCCACCGCCACAATCAGCGCCAGCGCTGCCGCAGCCAGCGGCCGCATGTGCATGTGATTCCCAAACAGCATCCGTGCCCGGATCCGCTCCAGCCAGCCCGCCGGCGCGGCCTGTTGCTCTTCTCGCATCAGGCCCGCCATCCGCGTATCAAAGTACGGCGAAACCTCTGGAGCCGTCCACGTATCCAGCAACGCCATCGTGGCCTCCAGCGACTGCAGTTCCTTCCCGCACGCGGCGCAGCTCTCCACATGCGCCCGCACCTCAGCCGATACCGACTTCGGGGCAAGAAGCAGGTCCGGCAAATTCGCTTTCACTGTACGGCAGATCATAAAATCCCCCAATTCCCAATTCTTCCTAATCCTGATCGACAAATTCCTTCAGCCGTTCCCGCAGCGTCTGATACGCCCGGAACAACAGCGACTTCGTCGCCGATTCGCTCAACCGCAGGACCTGGCCAATTTCCTTGTAGTCCAGCCCCTGATACTTGTGCATCAGCACGGCCGTACGCTGCCGCTCCGGCAGCGCCATCACGTGCTTGCGGATCGCCCGCATCCGCTCGTCCTTCACCATCTCTTCTTCGGCGCCCGGATGCATGTCCGCCACATCCGGCGTGGTCCCGGTCTCCGGATCGGGCTGATCCAGGTAGATCGTCTGCGCCGCCCGCTCCTGCTTCGTATCCCGCGCGTGGTTCACGCCCAGATTGGTCGCAATCCGGTACAGCCACGTCGTGAACTTCGCCTCGGCACGATACGTCTGCCGCGAACGGTAAACCCGCAGGAAAACCTCCTGCGCCAGCTCCTCCGCCACGGCCTGATTATGCACCATGCGATACATGAAGTTGACGATCGGCTTCCTGTACTTCTCGATCAGGAAGTTGAACCCTCCATCATCGCCTTCCCGTACCCGGAGCATGATCTCCGCGTCGGTCATCGCGCGCCAGCCCGCCGGTCCCGCTGGCTGCCGGCTGCCGGCTGCCGGCTGCGCCCCGCCCTGCAACAGACCCCGGTCTAGCGCCGCAGTCGCCATATCCCTGCTAACCCCATCCGGGTCGTCAGGTTGCGCGGAAAGTTCCTCGTTTTCGGGTCCGTTTTCCTCGCTTACCCCTTCGTTTTCCGCCTCTTCCCACCCCTCCGTTACTTCGGGAACCGGACCCAGAACCTCCTCGTCCTCATCCACCGGCTGGTCCAGCGGATCATGGGGGTCGTCCGGCATCGGCGACGGGTTACGCAAGGCCATGTGCCTGATCATTCTACCGTTGAAAGCCCTGCCCCTACCCGGATTCGCTCTCGGGAAGAGCCGGCAGGCTGCAGGCTGCGGGCTGCGGGCTGCAGCCTGCCGGCTGCAGGCTGCGGGCTGCGGGCTGCAGCCTGCCGGCTGCAGGCTGCAGGCTGCTTCCCCCGTGGTACGCTAGGACCTGTCCCGCCACCCCTCCCGGGCCACACCAGGGGCGCATAACTCAGCGGTAGAGTGCCACCTTCACACGGTGGAAGTCGTAGGTTCGAATCCTGCTGCGCCCACCATCCTTTGGAAATCAAGAGCTTGGCCTTCCACCGCCGCTGCGCCACCCAGGCCTGGCAACCCCAAAAATGAATGTCATCCTGAGCGAAGCGAAGGACCTTGCGGTTGTTTTGTTTTTGATTTGTCATCCTGAGCGGAGCGCCGCCGAGATCCCTCCAGCGATGCACAATGCCTCTCGGCGCGGAGTCGAATGGACCCCCGTAGCGAAACGGAGTGCGCGTGTCATCAAAGCTCTCTGCGCGGAGGGAATCGGTGGCGGAGCCACCGATAAGAATCTCGAGCGTTCCCTCTGCGCGGCCCAATGCCTCCCGCCGGGTTCATCTCCAGCGGCTGGCGCTCGAAAGGGAAGTATTGCCGACCATTCGGCAAGAACTCGCCTAAGCCTCTGCCAACCGCACGTGAGTGCGGTCAGCTTGGAGAGTCGGTCGGGACGAACACCCGTCGCACATCCGGATGAGCGGGAAGAGCGGCCGCCTGCCGTGGCAGGCGGCGCTGAGTTTGCCGGTCCGAAGGG
The DNA here is from genome assembly GCA_003131625.1 of Acidobacterium sp. Lineage (GTDB taxonomy): Bacteria > Acidobacteriota > Terriglobia > Terriglobales > Acidobacteriaceae > Palsa-343. Next base: position 6,519 of record PKVY01000087.1, read on the forward strand.
CCGGTTGGCGCGGACGTTGTTGGTCGCCCGAGAGAATGCCGCAAAGAACTTCGTTCGAAAGAGCCCTATGGAGCTAAGGTAGATATCTGCCAGGCAGCGGCGGGTGCGCCAGGGCTCCCGCTGCTCGTCAACGTTGTCCCGTTCATCAGCCAGATGTAAACCTGCTCTGTGGAGCTGTTCCGCCACAGGATCCCGGCTCGACCGCTCCCATCGTAATCGCCCACGCCCTGAATGTTCCAGCCGGAAGAAACGTAGCTGACGCTCCCGCCACCCGACATCGCGCCTCCGGTGATGAACCAGACGTAGACCTGTCCAGTGGTGCTGTTCTGCCACAGGATGTCACTCGTGCCGTCCCCATTGAAATCGCCAACGCCCTGAATGCTCCACGCGGAGGAGACGTAGCCGAGGTTCACGCTGCTGGTCAACGAGGTCCCATTCATCAGCCAGATGTAGACCTGGCCTGTAGTGCTGTTGCGCCACAGGATGTCGGCCTTGCCATCGTCATTGAAATCGCCAATGCCCTGAATGACCCAGTCCGAGGTGATGTAGGTGACGCTTCCGCCGCCCGACATCGTGGTCCCGTTCATCAGCCAGAGGTAGACCTGTCCGGTGGTGCTGTTGCGCCACAGGATGTCGGCTTTGCCATCTCCATTGAAGTCGCCAACCCCCGCAATGCTCCAGTCAGAAGAGACGTAACCGAGGCTCCCGCTGCTTGTAAACGTGGCTCCGTTCATCAGCCAGATGTAGACCTCTCCGGTGGTGCTGTTCCGCCACAAAATGTCGGCTTTGCCATCTCCGTTGAAATCGCCAACGCCCTGAATGACCCAGTCGGAGGTGGGGCTGCCGGGACTCCCGCTGCCCGGATACGTGGTTCCGTTCATCAGCCAGATGTAGACCTGCTCGGTGCTGTTGTTCCGCCACAGAATGTCACTCTTGCAGTCGCCGTTGAAATCGTCCACCGCGGCGAACGACTCCGGATTCGGATTCGGATTCGGGTTCGAAGTCGTGCAGGTGGTCGCTGGTACTCCATATCCCACTGCGGTGAGTATGTTGACCTCTGAACCACCGTCATTCAGGATGGTCAGGCCCCCATCCGCGCCTGGACAGCCTGTCGCATCCTGAATCGCCTGGTCCGTCGCGCAATTCGGAGAACTCGCAACGTAGTCGGCGTAGTCGTCGCCATTGTCCAGCGTGTTGTAGTACTTCGCAGTTGCCCCCGTGCCGACCGCCCCGTCTGTGGAACCTCCGTTGTACGAGAAATATGCGCCGGCAGTGCTGCTCAGAGAGCTATCGAGGACGAGAGTTCCCGCACCGGAATAACGGTACAGGTCGACTGTCGAGGGAGTGCCCGTTCCCGCGGGGGCCCCGGCGCCCGAGTCGCAGCTATCGCTCAGCGGACTACCTTGTGTGCTTATGCACGATGAGGTCCCGAGTACTTCGTCAGTCTCGTGTTCCACGACCGCGTAGAAGTCGTACGCGTCGGACGGCTCGGATCCGCCGAGATTGTCGTAATAGAGCGTTATATCCGGGCTGTTGGTAACGGTGACGATAGCGTTGTAGCATCCAGCGCTGCCAAGGTTGCAGTTAGCAAGGCCATCGGCCGGCGGCGTAATGCCTTGAGGACCAAGGCCGGAGCCGACACCGCCGCCCTGAACCTCTGCCGATATGCCGAGTGCCCCGGCGAGGGCGGGTTGGATCCAAACGTAGTCGCTGCCGTAGGGCGTGGCATCGTAGGTTGACAGCGCCGAGTGGGCCGCGGTTTGAATCGCGCTCTTGTTCGCGATGTTGCCGTAGGCGGTCGCATATTGGCTGTAGCTAACGTAATTAAAGTAGTATTGGCTCTCCCCGAGACCCGTGCTGCCCAACAGAACGTAAATGTTGGCGTTCATATTGGTGAATGTGTCGTTGTAATAGCCGGCCACTGTCGTGTTCAGGTAGTTGCACGTGGCCGTCGCTATCGTCGCGTCGCACGTATATACGATTCCCGTCCCAGTGTTCACCGGCGTGCCATTGGGTTGCGCCATCGTCCGCGACAGTGGCCCTCGCGCCTGGCTTGAGGCAGGCGGGGCACTCGACGGCTGCATGACGCTGATGTGCAGGACCGGCTTGGCGTGCACCGCGGCATTTTGGGCGTACACCGGCGCAGATCCGCCCAACAGCAACACGGCCACGAGCGGCACGCCCAGCTTCAGGACGGCTATCTTCGTCCTGCCTTTGGATGCGGTAGAAGGAACCAGACAAGTTGCCAGGGAACGCAAAGCAGACGGACCACGCATGAGAGATCTCCTCGGGAGAAACTCACCGCTCCATTCGGAAGAAGCAGCGGCGATTTGATACGAAATGCGGCTTTAGCCGCCGCATGGAATTGTAAAATTTGTCCGCCAGGGATGTGGAACCGGGCGATGCAGGCACTCGATGCCCATTTGAGCTTCATCTGCAAAAAAGAAGACTCAACAGATGGGGTTGATGACAAGCGTTACCATATTGCGGCGAAAGAAAAAATGTCAAGAAGAATGTCCGCCGCGATATGAAAAATCATCGAGACGGATGGGGTTCAACAAAAGTTTTCCGGCGGTTCCGATCACGATTCGACTTCAACTCTTCGGCTTTCCCGTCGCCCCGCGGCGCGACCATCACACTGGGCAGCGGAGGGACGCTGACCACTCCATCGAACACAACGCTGCAGGGACTGACGACCGGCAGCGGGGCCACGCTGACGGACCTGGTGACGGTGAGCGGCGGAGGATCGTCAGCGTTCGACACGAATTCAGTAAGCTTCGTGGCCGGGTGACCGGTTATCCGGACATTACAGTCGCTTTTCCCCATCCCCACGAGCGAAGATCGCGTAACGTTACCCGTTCCCCAAAAACTGTCAATCCTTACGTCCGTAACGGCGCGTCCTAACTCCTTTGATTGGTTTGGGCATTAGTAACACCAACCCCGCCAAAACCTGCAGTTTTATTCTTCCAGTCTGCTATTCTGAACTTAGATGGAAAAAGAAAAAGGCCTCGCTTTTCGCGAGGCCTTTTTGCGTCACTGACCGCTGACCACTGATCACTGATCACTGTTCAAGGTTCGCGGCCGACGATCCGCGGTTCACTGTTCACTGTCCACTGNNCGAAAGTACCGTCCACCCCGCCCAGAATGCCACCACGGTCGGACGAGGGATCGCCTACCGGCCGCTGTCAAAGGGTGGATCCAACGTCTCTCTGGTGGAATCGAGTGGCGGACGACCCTGGCCGGAGGTTATGCCAGGCGCCGGCTGTTCCTCTTTTGCACTCTTGTGTGTTCGCGGCTCACATCCGCAGGAGCAGCGCACGACCAGCTCTACGGGGAGGATCACGCGGTGGCCCGGTTTGGGCCCCTCGCTGCCGAGGATGCGCTGGAACAGCAGGTTCGCCGCCACCTCGCCGAGTTGGTAGATGGGCTGACGAACGACGGTGAGCGCCGGCTGCAGCACATCCGCCATTTCGAAGTCGTCAAAACCCGCCATTGCTATTTGCCGGGGGATGTGGATCCCGGATGCGCTGAGCGCGTGCAGGGCGTAGCGCATGCACAAATTGTTGCCGGCGAAAAGAGCGGTGGGCGGCTCGGGGCTGTTCAGCATGGAACGAAGAAGAGCGGCTGTTTCCTCCGGCGAGCCGCACTCGATGTAAGGCTGAGGAGAGTGACCCGCGCCGGACATGGCTTCGCGATATCCCGCGTAGCGGGCCTTCATGGTGTAGAGCGTCCTGCTGAGGCCCAGAAACGCAATCGAGCGATGGCCGTGACCGAGGAGATGCTCCACCGCAATCCTGGCGCCTGCGCGGTTCGGGACCAGAACTGAGTCGAAACGTGAGCCCCGCACAGGGCGATCCACGGTGACGACGTGCACCCGGGAGAACGCTTCGCCGCTGTAATAGCGGTCGTTGTCCGATACCGGAATGATGACAAGGCCATCGACCTGGCGGCGGAGCATGAGGCTGGTCTGCTTCTGTTCAATGTCCGGATTCTCATCGGAAGTGGTGAGGATAACCGAGTAGCCGTGCTGCTTAGCCACCGTAGAAATTGCATGGGCGCAGGTCGCGAAAAACGGGTCGTACAGATAAGGAACGATCACGCCGATAGTTTTGGAATTGACCGCGCGCAGACTTCGAGCGACTTCGTTGGGCTGGTAGTGCAGAATTTTGATGGCCCGATAGACCCGCTCCGCGGTTGTTGCCGAGACGCCGGCGCTTCCCGTCAGGACGCGAGATACGGTCATTTTTCCGACCCCGGCCAAACGGGCCACGTCGGCCATCGTCGCATTGCGCTGGATCATGCCGCCTTTTTGTTCCCGTTCTTCAATGTATTCCTGGCGGCGGCGGCCAAGTCGCTTATGTTAACAAAGCGGGGGTTTGTGTGCCCCTTCAGTAATCACGCGCTTCGGTAATCAGGACCCGAGCGAACCCGTATCAAAACATTTCGAAATGGGAAGTTTGTCATCGCGCACTTCTCTGGCGCTGCACTGACTGCGGTCCTGGCAACCAATCAGACAAGCTCATATCGGCGTGACTTTAGCCGGCTCTATTTTGAGGCAGTCTGAAGGAGGCGTTTCGCTGAGGCCAGGTCTTTGCGGAGGCCCTCATCGCCAGGAACAAGCAAAGATGCAGCCCCGAGTTTTCCATAGGCTGCATGCGCGTCCCCGTTCTTCAGCAGCGTTTCGCCCTGGGAGCGGAGGGTCTTCGCGAGATCCGGATGCGTGCGCGCCAGGTCCCGGGAAATAGGCTCACCCTGGGATCGGTTACCGCTCATGATCAGAGCCTCCACCAGCAGGACTCGGGCCTCGAGGAGATCGTCCGCGCCCAGGCTGCTCACTTTCAACTCACTGTCGAATGCGCGAACGGCGCCGGGGCCATCTCCGCGCTCCAGGGCAATTTCGCCCACCACGCGCAGCGCATCCGGAGTTTGCGGATTCCCGGACAGCGCGGCCTGGGCAAGATCGGCGGCGCGTGCGACATCGCCAAGATCGAGCCATGCGACGGCCTCGCGAGCCTGCACCTGCGGGTCAGGGGCAATTGTGCTGAGGTCCGCCAATGTGTCTTCAGCCTGGGCCCTCTGGCCCGCACGTGCGAATGCCGCGGCCGCCGTTGCTTCGACCAGCGGTTTGGATGACAGAGCGGGACCAAAGAACTGGAACGTCGCCGACGCCTCAGAGTATTCTCCGGTTTCGAACAACGCCATACCCAGATAAGCGCGCGCGGTGGCGTCGTCGGAGTGAATCGCGATCTCCTGGCGCAGCGCTTTTTCGCTCTCTTCATATGAGCCACTGAGGAACGCCGCAAACCCGAGATTCCGCATCACGGGATCGAGCGCTGGATCGTCTTCAGCGGCGTAGTGGAACGGCAGGACGGCGGCGGCGTAGTCGTGTTTGCGCGCCAGCGCCGTGCCCATATCGTTGAGGCTGTTGGCCACCACTTCGCGCAGTTGCCGGGGTGTGGCCCTGACGCCGGCTTTCTTTACAGTTACCATCCCTGGAAGCTGGGAGGGATTGCCGGGGGCGCCGGCGGCCGCAAGACCGGCGCCGGCATCGGAACTGCGCTCCCCAAAGTCGGCTTGCGGCGCAATCTGCCGCTTCAGCGCGTCCTCGGCCGCGGTGTTCGCTGGATCGACGGCGGTTCCCTGCTCGTCAGCAATCCGATCCAGGATCAGCAGCGCGAGCCGCACCTGGCCGGGCTTTCCACGCTTGCTGCTTTCCTCCAGCGAGAGGTAGTGACGCAGCCCGTCGCCAGCCTCTGCCGGACGATCCTGGTCCCAGGCATTCATGCCTAGCTGGTACCAGGGTTCAGGCGCGGAGGGATTGACGGCGAGGGCCGCGTGCAAGTGGATCGCAGCTGGCTCGTATTGATGGTATTGCGACTCGATTAAGCCGAGGGACAGATTGCTGGCGTATCCATCAGGATCGAGATGCTGCGCGGCGGTGAAAGCCCGCAGCGTCTGCTCGTTGTACTGGAAGCCATTGATCTCCCACGAAGCCATGCCGAGGGCAATCTGCGCTTCTCGCGAGTTGGGGTCAAGTTCGACGGCACGGGTTGCTTCGCGCAGTGCATCGTCGCGATCGGAGCACTGTTCCATGGTCTTGGAAAGCGCGATGCGGAGATCGGCCGAGTCCGGATTGGTGCTCAGGATGTGTTTCTCGAGTTCCGCTGCGTCGGCGGTTTCGCCCGACGTGAGCTCCGAGCGTAACAGCAGAAGCTCTGTGGGCAGGTCGGAGACAAGCCGGTCGGAGGATGGCAGCACCTGAAGGGCTTTGCCGCTCTCCTGGTCCTGTGGGTCCACGGCGGTAAGCAAACGCAGAGAAGCCACGGCAAGGTCGCGGCTGTATTCGAGGATCGCATCCGGCTCGCCGGAGCTGACTGCGTATTGCTCGGCGAGGATGAGCGGTTTCAGCTCCGGGCCGAAGAGATCGGGATCGGTTGTGGCGTGGCTGGGGGTCGCCTGAGCCGGAGCCGGTCCGGCCGCACCGAACACGAGGAGAAGAACGAGCAATGGAACGCAGCCACCGTGAAGCCTGGACAAGAGGGTTGCGGACTCGGTCATCGTCTCAATCCGGGAAAGGAACTCCGGCCTCGACAATACGGATGTCGTGATCGGTGAAGTCGTAATGAATGCCGGCCATCTTGATTTTTTCCATGTGGCAGGACGTGCAGCGAGACTTTGCCACAGGGCAGGCAGCCTGAAGCGCAGATCCGCGTGCGCTGCCGGCCGCGCCGTTGGCATGACAACGGAGGCACGCCGAATCGTAAGCGGCGGCATCGCGTTCCAGTGGCTGATGGGGATTGTGGCAGGCGAAGCAGGTGAGCCGGGCATCGCCGGCTCGACCCCAGCAGCGGCTTTTCTCCAGCCGGTAGGCGGGAAAACGCGCGGTGAGCGGGCCGACAACCCCCATCAGCTCGGCGTCTTTCGGAGTCGAGTGACAGGCCCCACAGAAATCGACGGAGACCGCGGGAGAATAATGGGCGGGGTTCACGATCTCCAGGTCGTCGTCATCTCCCGCGTCCATGGCTGCGACATGAGCTCGGCCGGGACCATGACAGGCCTCGCATGTGATGCCTGGCTGGTAATGCGCAGCGCTCAGCGGTTCGGTGGTGGTGAGTGCCGTGGCATGACAGGAGTAGCACTCGCGGGCTTCGAACTCGGCAAGCTTGCGCCCCTCCGCCATTTCCAGGGAGACGGGCGGAGCTGCCAGGCGTCCGGGAGTCCGGTCGAAACCGTGGAGGTCGGCAAAGTAGTTGAACCGGCTTTCGTAAAGCTGCCCCTTTTCCCACCAGAGATAACTTTGGGCGATGGCGCCGGATCCAAATGCCCACTGCAACAGCTCCGCATGCTCGTGCGTTCCATCGCTGACAGAGAGAATGAATGAACCGTTCACTCGGCCAACTTTGTAGCGCCAGGATCCGAACGTGAAGATGGGCCCGGTGTGCGTGGCGAGGACCTGCGAACTTGCTGCAGGCATCAGGGTGCGCGCCATCTGGGTTGTGATTTGGGTGCGGGCAATGCCAGCGTGACACCCAGCGCAGGCGGCCTCCCCCGCGAATTTTGACTCATCCGTGACCTGCCGGGTGGGCCACCATTGCGCCTGCTTCAGATGCTCACGGGTGGTGGAAGGCGCCGGGGGTGCGGCATTCTCCGGCCCATGCGCAAGCGCGGTTGCCATCACGGCCCCGCTCATGAGAAGAAGCAGCGACAGTTTCCAGCCGGAAGAATGCATGGGCAGGGGAAGCACTATCACTCTACCAGCAGCGAAAGTCGAAGGGCTACGGGGCGATCCATCCCCGCCCAGACGTCCTGTCGAGGCAACCCGGCGCTATTTTGCCGTCGGGGGCACTACTTTCTCCAGCTGAGCGATCTGCTGCTTCACCATGTCCACGTTGGGTCCGGGCGGCATATAGGTAAGGCAATGCCGCAGGTGTTCCAAAGCGCCCGCGTACTCGCCCCTTCCGGCCAGAATGACAGCCAGAAGCTGTTCGGTGTTCGGCGCACGGTGGCTGGGGTCCATGGACAGCGAGGTCTCGGCGCTGGTCTCGGCCTGAGAGCGATTGCCAAGGTTCAAGTTACCCACGGCGTTGAAATACCAAATCTGCGGGCTACCGGCCGGGTTGAGTTTCAACGCCTGATTGGTCGCGTCCCTCACAGCCTGCCAGTTCTTTTGCAGGGCGGAAAGCTCAGCAATGGGCTCGTAAGGCGGGATGTAATTGGGATCGGCCGCCGCCGACTTTTCATAGGCAGCCAAAGCATCCTGAGCGTTGTCCTTCTCTTCGAGCTGGCCAAGATGGTACCAGGCCTCGGCAAACTTCGGATCGATACTCACTGCCTTCTGCAGGTGGTGACGGGCGCTGTCGAAGTGCTTGTCAAGGTCGTCGTTGTGCGCCTTATCAAACTCCTTGAGAGCGTCGGCCGAAGCTGATTCCGTTGTCAGGCTGACGCTAGAGCCGGCTGCCCGCTCGTCCGGAGTGAGCATAATTGTGCCGATCGATGGATCGTCCTCCAGTGTGCGGTTGGCAATGGTCACTCGTGTAGATGCGAAGCCTTCCACAAGGGCGCTGACACTGCATCCCACCAGCTCCGATGGCTGTGCATGATTCGGATCTTTCTTTTGCGAGATGACCTCGCTGCTCCTGGCGGGAGCCTGGATGTAAAAGCCTCCCTTTGGATCGGCAACCGTGTTGTAGCGCGACTTCCCGTCGCAGGTCACGACCACCGGAATGGGATCCCAGGGCAGTTTGCCAGCCGCCATCGCCACCTTGCCGAAGAACTGCATGCTCCCCGTCTGCTTGTTCATGAGCTGGTCCATATTGGCGTACTTGCCCACGGCGCTGGTTGCTTCCGCGCCACCGCTATTCACCATGGAGGAGGGACTTTGTTGCTGCGCCTGCAGAGCGGCCCAGCAAACCCACCACGCGCTCAGGATTCCCGCGATCAGCAGCTTGATCTTCATAGGGGGTCCTCCGGAATTCTATTTTGCCGTCGGGGGCGCCACTTTCTCCAGCTGAGCGATCTGCTGCTTCACCACGTCCACGTTGGGTCCGGGCGGCATATAGGTAAGGCAATGCCGCAGGTGTTCCAAAGCGCCCGCGTACTCGCCCCTTCCGGCGAGCATGACAGCCAGAAGCTGTTCGGTGTTCGGCGCACGGTGGCTGGGATCCATGGACAGCGAGGTCTCGGCGCTGGTCTCGGCCTGAGAGCGGTTGCCGAGGTTCAAGTTGCCCACGGCGTTGAAATACCAAATCTGCGGGGTACCGGCCGGATTGAGTTTCAATGCCTGGTTGGTGGCATCCGTCACGGCCTGCCAGTTCTTTTGCAGGGCGGAAAGCTCAGCAATGGGCTCGTACGGTGAGATGTAACTGGGATCGGCCGCCGCCGCCTTTTCATAGGCAGCCAAAGCATCCTGAGGGTTGTCCTTCTCGTCGAGCTGGCCAAGATGGTACCAGGCCTCGGCAAATTTCGGATCGATACTGACGGCCTTCTGCAGGTGGTGGCGCGCGCTGTCGAAGTGCTTGTCAAGGTCATCGTTGTGCGCTTTATCGAACTCCTTCAGTGCGTCCGGGGGCGCCGATTCCGTTGTCGAGCTGAAGCTTGAGCCGGCTGCGCGCTCATCCCGGCTCAGGGTGATCGTGCCAAGAGAGGGATCGTCCTCAAGGGTGCGATTGGCAATCGTCAGCCGTGTGGATGTAAAACCTTCCACGAGCGCGCTGACGCTGCATCCCACCAGCGCTGACGGTGCGGCATGGTTCGGATCTTTCTTTTCCGGGGATAGCTCGCTGCTCCTGCCGGCAGCCACGATGTAAAAGCCTCCCTTGGCATCCGCCACCGTGTTGTAGCGCGCCGTGCCGCCGCAGGTCACCACCACCGGAATGGGATCCCAGGGCAATTTGCCGGCGGCCATCGCCACCTTGCCGAAGAACTGCAGGCTCCCGGTCTGCTTATTCAGAAGCTCGCCAAAATTGGCGTCTTTGCCCACGGTGCTGGATTCTTCCGGGCCGCCGCCATTCGACCCCGTGGAGGGGCTTACCTGCCCCTGCATCCCGGTCCATGAAACACAGGAAAGGCTCAAAATTGCGGCGATCAGCAGCTGGAACTTCATGGAGCACTCTCACATTCGCAAAACATTATACTCACTCGCACCAGGGCACGGAACACGCGCCATCGCCGCTACGTCAGGATCGAAAACCGATGGAATCAAAGCCACTTGCCAGTCCCCTCGACGATGGTGATGTAGCGATTCAGAGGCAGGTCGGAGAATCGCTCAGTGGCGCCGCCGGGCATTGGCCAGTTGACCTCGACGCTGTCGATTTTGGGCCTCTGGCCAATACCCAGGACCATCCTGGGATCGTGAGACGAAAGGAAGCTGCCGCCCCCAACCTTGACGCGCGAGCGCTTCAGATCCCCGGCCTGATAACTGACGCGGGCTCCAACCGCATCCGGGTTGCACTTGCGCCCGATCAGATGGACGCCGAGCCAGTTGTTTCGCCGGCCGGCCTGATTACGCAGCAGCAGGGGCGCCTCATCGTTGGGGACAATGAGCACATCGACGCCGCCGTCATTGTCGAAATCGCCGATGGCCAGGCCGCGCGCGGGGAAAGTTCGGGAAAACGCCGGCCCGCTCTCCGCGCTCACATCCCGAAATATCTTCCCCTCATGATGAAAGAGAAGCAACCGCTGCCTCCACTGAATCCGCCCTGAGGCCTCCTGCAGCAGCTCGTCGGGAAACCCATTGGCCGCGATCAGGTCAAGGTCGCCGTCATTATCGTAGTCAAGGAACTTCAGGCCCCAGCCGCTCATCCAGCGGGTCGGCATCCCGATGCCCACCTGGGTCGCAACATCGTCGAAACTGCCGTCGCCGTTATTTTGATAGAGGGAAAAAACCTCCTCGTCGATATTCGCGACGAACAGATCCATCCACCCATCCTGGTTGAAGTCAGCCGCGTCGACTCCCATCCCCGAGCGAGCGCGTCCATCTCTGCTGTAGGCGACGTCGGCCTCCAGACCCTTGTCTTCAAACTTGCCGCCGCGGTTCATGTACAGACAGTTCGGCACCGTGTCGTTGGAAACAAACAGGTCCATCCAGCCATCGTTGTTCACGTCCGCAGCCACTACGCCCCATGCCTTCCCGAGGTGCTCGGCAATTCCCGCCGACTTACTCACATCCGTGAAAGTTCCGTCGCCGTTGTTATGGAACAGCCAACTGGGCTCCGGATTGAAGGTTGTGGGAATGCAGTAGTGGTGCACTCCGGCAGCATCGGTGGCGCAGCCGCGCGAAAGCTCGAATTGGGCAAACTGGCATACGAACAGGTCCAGCCTGCCATCGTTGTCGTAGTCGAACCAGACAGCGCTCGTACTCCACCCGCCGGCGCCGACTCCCGCCGCGTCCGTGACATCGGTGAAAGTCCCATCCCCGTTGTTGCGATACAGAATGTTTCGTCCGCATTGCGTCACGTACAAATCGGGGAAGCCGTCGCCGTTGTAATCCCCAACGGCAACTCCCTGTCCGTAGCCTCCGCCCGGCACCCGCGCTTTCTCTGTAACATCCGTAAATGTGCCGTCCCGATTGTTGCGATACAACGCATTGCGTAGCGGGTGAACGGGGGTGTAGAAGCTCGATTTACCGCTGTTCACGAAATAGATATCCATCCACCCATCGTTGTCGTAATCGAGGAGGGCGCACCCCGCCCCGCTGCTCTCCGGAAGATATTTCTGTGCGGATCTGCCCGCATCGTGCACCCATCGAATGCCGCTCTTTTCAGCAGGCACCTCCTCGAAGGGATAGGGTGCCGGCAGAACAGCAGCCCGGCTCAGCGGGGTCCGACGCAGAGCGGAGCCTGCAGCGGCCAGAGCTAAACTCCGGAGCAGCTTGCGGCGAGAAAAATCTCCGCAAGGCCGGACGGCTCCGGATTGTGAACGAAAGTGCACGAAACCCCTTAGTATAATTGGCGATTGGACATACCCCATGCGCCAGCGGGCACTCAGGTCCATTTGCCTCGGACTTGCTCTTTCACCGTGGGTGGTCCCGGCTTGGGCGCAACCCACTCCGGCAAGCCAGTCTCCACCGGCCGCGACAGCGAATTCAGCCGAGTTCGCCCGTTTGCGAGACCTGGCCGCGAGCGAAAGCGAAGCCGGCAAGACCGCAGAAGCAGTCCGCGACTACCAGCAGGCATTAGCGCTGCAGCCTGACTGGAAAGAGGGGTGGTGGAACCTTGGAATGCTGCAATACAGCGGCAGTCAGTTCCAGGATTCCAAAGCAACTTTCGAAAAAGTCACTGCGTTTGCGCCCAATCTGGGGATCGCGTGGGGTCTCCTCGGATTATCGGAGTATGAGACAGGGGATTACGACCAGGCCCTGGGACATTTGCAGAAAGCGGATGCGCTCGGGATGCAGGATGACGACGAAATTTCCCGGGTCGCCGACTATCACCTGGGCCTCCTGCTGAATCGGGCAGGCCAGTTCGACCGCGCGTCCACGCTGCTGGCCGCAAAGTTCGGATCCGGCGCCATGCCTGAACAAGTCAGGATTGCACTTGGGCTGGCCACGCTGCGTGTCCCGCTGCTGCCACAGCGGATCGATCCTTCGCGGGAAGCGCTGGTTCTGGCAGCCGGAGATGCGGCGATCGGCGATAACCCGGGTTTCTCGGCGATTCTGCGCGCGCACCCCGAGCTTCCCTGGCTGCACCTGGCCTACTGCCGCTCCCTGGCCAAAGCCGGAAGAGCCCCCGAGGCATTGGAGGAGTGCCATGGGGAAACGCGGATCTCGCCGGAGAGCCCGCTTCCCTGGATCGAAATCAGCCGCATCGAGCTGCAACAGGGTGCGCTGGACGAATCCCTCCAATCGGCCCGGACGGCGGCCCGCTTGTTTCCCTCCGCCATCGAGGCTCACCAGATGCTCGCCCAGGCAGCGCAGGCTTCCGGAAATACCGACGAGGCGGAGAAAGAGCGGGAAGTGGCGGCGACGCTCCCACCCCTCCAGGCTCATCCCGAAGAGCGCATCGTGAAGCTCTACGCGAACCTGAGCGACCAGGCACAGGCCGACGAAGCCGCTCAGGCGCGATGGAAGCAGGCGCTGCGGGAGTATGTAGCAGCCGACTACGCCGCGGCCAGCGCCGATTTGAAGGCCTGGCTGGCCTCGACTCCTTCCAGCGGTACCGGCTGGGCTCTGCTTGGGTTGTGCGAATTTGCCCTGAAAGACTACGACAACGCGCTCATTCATCTGGACCGGAGCGCGAAGCTCGGCTTGAACGCCAGCTCGGAATCCATCGATCAGGCGCGATACACCTACGGCATCCTGCTCGTCCACGCCGGCCGTTTCGACGAAGCCGATACCATCCTGGCCACCGCGTGGCATCCGGCCGGTCCACTCAGGCAGAAAGTCGAATTTGCCCTGGGCCTGGCGCTGCTGCGGCGAGCGGAGTTTCCCGACCAGACCAACGCCACCGAGACAGAGCTGGTCAGCGCCGCGGGACGCATTGCGGTGCTTCTGGAGCAGAGCAAATACGACGAAGCCTTCCCGCAATTCAAAGTCCTGCTGGACCGTTACCCCAGCGCCCCGTTTCTCCATTACGCCTATGGAACCGCATTGATTGCGCTTTCCGAGTTCGAGCCGGCCGCCGCGCAGATGCAGGCGGAGCGGACCCTCTCGCCGCGCAGCGAACTGCCCTGCGTCAGCCTGGCATCCATCGCGCTCCGTCAGAGTGACCCCGCTCCAGCCGTCAAGTGGGCGCAATGCGCTCTCGATCTGAATCATGACTCGGTCGACGCTCATTATCTGCTGGGGCGCGCGAGCCTGGAGGCGGGCGACGTGAACACCGCGATCCGGGAACTGGAGATTGCCAGCAATCTCTCGCCCGAGAGCCCTGAGATTCACTTCAATCTCGCCAGAGCCTATGCCAGGGCGAAGATGCCGGACAAGGCCCAGCGCGAGCGGGAAACCTTTTCCCGATTGAACGACGCGCAGAAAGCCAGCCAGTCCGCGCATCCCTGAGCGGGGTTGCGGAGCAGGGTTGCGCGGCGCGCGGATGAAACAGGCAAATTGCGGGGAAGTGTTTTTTGCAGGGAACTATTTTCGCGATGGCACGTCTCTTTTCGCAGCACGACAGGACCTGATGCTTCTCCTCGGTTCCGCGCTGGAGCACGCGGACGGCGCTTACCCGCCGGACCTCCTGCGCCTCTGTTGCTTGTCCGCGAATCCGTGGGGCGGCATGCCGGGTCTGGCATTGGCCAGGGCCTGTATAATCGCCTTGAAAAATGCATGCGCGCAATGCGCTCACCTCGAATTTCCTGTGCGGCCTGGAACACGGGCGAGGCGCGAAGGGTGGGACGAGGGTCGTTCGCCCGCTGGAGGGCATGTTGCCCATGTTCCGATCCATTTCGCTGACTGCGGTTTCGTTGTTTTCCATCGTTGCGCTGGCCCAGCAAACCGACACCGGCGCCGCGCCTCCACCGACTCTCAAGGTCACCACTCGCCTGGTGTACGTCGATGTGCTGGTGCGCGACAAAAGCGGAAACGTGGTGCGCGGTCTTACCCAGCAGGATTTCAGGATCATGGAGGACGGCAAGCCGCAGCCTGTCCAGTTTTTTGAGGCACACGATGCGGCGCCTGCCAGTCCGCCAACACCAGTCGCGCCGGAAGAGGCAAAGACCGAATTTTCCAATGTAAATGCCGGCAGCGCGGCGCGGCCGATGACGATGGTGCTGTTCGACCTTCTCAATACGCCCTATGACGATCAGCTATCCGGGCGCCAGCAGATGCTGAAGTTCCTCAACGCCCTGCCCGGCGGAGAGCGCATGGTGGTGTTCACGCTGGGCAACCGTCTGCAAATGACCCAGGGGTTGAGCGGCAGCCCCACGCTGATTGAGGCGGTTGCGAAGATGCTGGTCCCAACGAATCGCGGCCTCGACACCTCGAAAACCGAGGCTATGCAGGACGATCAGGTCGCGGACAACCTCAAAAGGCAATCCAGCCCGTCTCTCGGCGCGCTGCCCGGCGCCAGTGCGAGCGACAATATGGGGTCCAAACCGGATGCTCAATCCTACGAGACCCGCGCGCGCAGCACGATTTCGGCCCTCGGCGAACTGGCGAAAGCGATGGCGGACTACCCGGGGCGCAAAAGCCTCTACTGGGTGGCGGAAAGCTATCCGCTCTCCATCGAGATTGTCGGACCCCCGATCGATACGGATCCCTCTTTTGGATCGGCGACTCAGTTCGATACCAGCCAAATCAACCTGCAGGGCCACTTCAACCAGACGTCGAAAGACGAAATGCGGGAGACGCTGAACCAGTTGGCCAGCGCCAGAATTGCGGTGTACCCCACCAGCATCTTCGGACTCGCCTCCCAGGCCTCGAGCGCGGCGGTCACCTCGCCGGTGGAGTTCGGCGGGCAGAATCCCGGCGACCCGCGCGGCGGCTTCTTCACCCTGAATAACCTCAAAGTCGAGATGAGGGATCTGGCGGCCGCGACTGGCGGCGAGGCGATCTTCGGGACCAACGATATCGCCGGAGCCATGCGGCGCACCATGGACGACAGCGCCAGCTACTATACGCTCGCCTACACGCCGACCAACCAGACATGGAACGGCCAGTTCCGCGCGATCCGCGTGAATGCGACCGGCGGTTTGGACCTGATCTACCGGCGCGGCTACTTTGCCACACCCGATGGCTCCGCGACCGATTCCGGCGGGGACTTTGAACGCGCCATGCAGCCCGGCGTTCCCGAAGAGACGGGCCTGCGGGTGCGGTCCAGGATCCTGCCGGCGGATCCGCAACACCCGGGATTGTTCGTCGAGTCCACCATCAATACCGCGGACGTCGCTTTCGCCACCATGCCCGACGGCCATCGCCGCGCAAAGCTGTTCGTCCAGATGGTCGGGTTCAGCGACGCCGAGCAGCAGCCCAAAACGGTGCCCCAAACCTCCGGCACCCTCAACGTCGACCTTGATCCGCAGAAGTATCAATATATTCTGTCCGCCGGCATCGCCTTCCGCCAGCAGCTGGAACTCAAACCGGGAGCGTACCGCGTGCTGTTGGGAGTCAGCGACCAAAACAGCCATAAGGTCGGCACCATCGAGATGCCGATTACCGTCCCGGCCAGCTAAGTCAACGGGAGGTCTGACCACCTGCAAGGAGCACCGTCCATGAACAGACCGATTCTGGTTGCGATTCTCGCCACAATGATCTGTTCCGGCCTGCCGGCCCAGCAGGCCGGTCCCGGTTCCGCCCCCCCACCCACTCTGAGCGTCACCACGCGTCTGGTCTACGTCGATGTGCTGGTGCGGAACAAGAGCGGACAGGTGGTGCCCGGCCTCACCCGGCAGGACTTCAAAATCGCCGAGGACGGCCATCCGCAAACCATCCGGTATTTCGCCGCGCACGACGCGGAGCCTCAAACTCCTCCGCCTTCCATAGCGGTTCCGCCCGCCTCGAAAACCGAGTTCTCCAACGTCAATGCGGGCAGCGCCGTACAGCCCAGGACCATCCTGCTATTCGATCTGCTCAACACCCCCAACGACGATCAGTTGACTGGCCGCCAGCAGATGCTCAAGTTCCTCGGCGCCCTGCCGCCAGGCGATCGCCTCACCGTCTTCACTCTGTCCAACGATCTGCAGATGACCCAGGGGCTCAGCGGAAGTCCCGCGCTGCTGGAATCCGTCTCCAAAATGCTCCGCTCCGCCCAGCTCGGCCTCGAAACCTCGAAGACCGAGGTCATGCAGGACGATCAGGTTTCGGCGAACTTCAACCGACAGGCGTCCTCGTCCGTCGGCACCCTGTCGACTCAGCCTGTCGACGGAGTGCACAGTGCGACCGCCGATATGGGGTCCAAACCCGATGCCCAGGAATACGAAGTCCGCGCGCGAGGCACCATCTCGGCGATCGGCCAACTGGCGCACGCCATGGCGGCTTATCCTGGGCGGAAAAGCCTCTACTGGCTCTCGGAAAGTTACCCGCTCTCGATCGAAATCGTCGGATCTCCGGTGAGTCCTGACCCATCCTCAAGCATGGGGTCCGAATTCTATTCCAGCCTCGTCGCTCTGCAGGGACACTTCAGCCAGACTTCGAAGGACGAGATGCGAGGGACGCTCAATCAACTCGCCAGCGCCCGCATCGCCGTCTACCCCGTCAGCGTTTTCGGACTGGCCACCCAGGCCTCCAGCGCCGCCGTTACCGCGTCAACTGAGTTTTCAGGGAATCCCGGCGACCCGCGCGGCGGCTTCTTCACCCTCGATAACCTCAAAGCCGAAATGGACGACCTGGCCCGCGCCACCGGCGGCGAAGCCATCTTCGGCAACAACGATATCGCCGGAGCCATGCGCCGCACCATGGACGACAGCGCCAGCTATTACACCCTCGCCTATACCCCCACCGACGATCAGTGGAACGGACAGTTCCGCTCCATCCGCGTCAACGCCCCCGGCGGCCTCAACCTCATCTACCGCCGCGGCTACTTTGCCACCCCCGATGGCTCCGTAGCCGATTCCGGCGAGAACTTCGCGCGCGCCATGCAGCCCGGCGTTCCCGAAGAAACCGGCTTGCGCCTCCGCTCCAGAATCCTGCCGCCCGATCCGCAGCACCCCGGTCTGCTCGTCGAGTCCACCGTCGATACCGCGGACGTCGATTTCTCCACCATGCCCAACGGCCATCGCCGCGCCAAACTCTTTGTTCAGCTGGTCGGCTTCAGCGACGCGGAACATCAGACCAAAACTGTGCCCCAAACCTCCGGCACCCTCAGCATCGACCTCGATCCGCAGAAGTATCGATATATTCTCTCCGCCGGAATCGCCTTCCGCCAGCAGCTCGAGCTGAAGCCGGGAACATATCGTGTTTTGCTGGGAGTCAGCGATCAGAACAACCACAGGGTAGGCACCATCGAGATGCCGATCACCGTGCCGGCCAGCTAAGTTCGTCAGCAGGGCGACCCCCACCGTGTTGAGGGGATCATGAAACGGCGAACCTCTTCCTCGACCCGGAGACGAGGAAGAGGTCTGATGATCGGCAAGGGGAAAACGAGCATGAGCAAGCCAATTCTGATTGCGATTCTCACCGCTTTGTTCAGTCCCGCTTTGTTGGCCCAGCACATGACCGTGGACCAGTTGCGCGACCTGCTCGCGGCGCAGAAGGCCGCGCACAAATCCGATGGCGAAATAGCGGGCAAAGTCGCACCCGTTGAGCTCACCGAGCAGTTGACTCCGCCGACCCTCGACAAAATGGAGGCCGACCTCCAGCTCGGCCCAAAGACCACTGAGGCTCTCGCGCTCCAGGCCGACGTCTCCGGTTTTCTCGATCCTCCCCCCGCTGAGCTGACCGTCAGGGATCCCCCCGATGCCGCGGCCCGCGACCAGATCATGCGCAAGGCCATCGAATTTGCGGCCATCACCATGCACCTTATGCCGGATTTCCTCGCTACCCGGGCAACGCGCAGCTTCGATGATCAGCCTTTGCTGATTTCGCTCGGCGGCTGGTTTCCGGCCCAGAGGGATCTGCATTTGGCGGGCACCTTCACCCAGCAAATCACCTATCGCGACGGACACGAGGTATCCGACCAGGGGCCTCCCGGGGAGGTCTCAGCACCGAAGCCCCAGGCGTCCCCGGACGGTCTGACAACCACTGGCGAATTCGGTCCGATCCTGGCCACTGTGATCACCGATGCGCTAAAGGGTCAGATGACCTTTAGCCATTGGGAGCAAACCTCCGCCGGCGTGACCGCTGTCTTTCACTTCCAGATTCCCCAGGATGCTTCCCATTACCCGGTGAACTTCTGCTGGATCGAAGGGCCGCGCCTCAACTCCTATCGGCACATCAACGATATGGCCGACGCTCAGCTCAACTGCTACAAGGGCACGCCTGCCTATCACGGTTCCATTTCCATCGATCCTGCCACCGGAACCGTCCTGCGCATTGCCATTGAATCGGACGTGCCGCCAAAGGATCGCCTCGCCCGCGCCGATCTCTTCGTCGAGTTCGGCACTGTGGAGATTGGCGGGCGCCTCTACACCTGCCCGGTTCGCAGCGTGGCCATCTCGCTCGTCCGCTTTCCAGCCACTGAAGTGTCTCCCGCCAGAACCATGCTGTGCCTCAACGACGCGACCTTCTCGAACTACCACCGCTTCGGCGCGAGCGTTCGCGTCTTGCCGGCACACTAAGAGTGGCTTTGCGATGTGACGTGGAGCACGGACCCCGTTTTCGTTGGACACCTATAATCTGCCTGAATCTCGGTGCCGCCCCGCGGCCCTCTTCCAGCCTGGAGGCGTATGAGAACACGACACAGCCGTGTTTTGCTTGCCTGCGCACTCCTCAGTGGTTCAGCTCTCCTCGTGAGCATCGCATTTTGGCCGTTCTACGCGAAGGCCGTGTCGCAGCAGACGGGCAGCGTGGCGAAGCTCATCGTCGACTATCCGCTCCCCGGCTCCATCTTCCCGCCGGAAATCACGCCGCCCACGCTCCTGTGGCATGACTCGACTGCGGCGAGCCACTGGGCTATCGAAGTTTCCTTTGGCCGCCATGGCGAGACCCTTCGCTTGAACGCCGCGGGCGAGTATCTGCAACCCGGGGAGCTCGATACCCGCGCCGGCACCACGCTTGAATGGACTGCTGAGCAACAATCGACACGGACCTGGAAGCCGGATGACAAAACCTGGGAGAGAATCAAGCAGCTCTCCGTCCAGGCGCCTGCGACGATCAGGATTACTGGTTACGCCGACGGCAATGCGGCTCAGCCACTGTCAACGGGCGGCGTAACCATCTCCACGTCGCCGGACCCGGTCGGCGCCCCCATCTTCTACCGCGACGTTCCTCTGATGATTGCGCCTCTCGTCGGGCCAGGCGCCATTCAGCCATTGCCACCCAGCGCCCTGCCCCTCATCAAGTGGGAACTGCGCGACATCGCTCAGCCCCGCAGCCACACGGTCATGGAGAATCTGCCCACCTGCGCCAATTGCCACTCCTTCTCGCGCGACGGCAGAACGATGGGCCTGGACATGGATGGACCGCGCAACGACAAGGGCCTCTACGCCCTCGTCTCGACGTCCAAAGACATGACCATCACCAGCCGGGACGTGCTTCGCTGGGCCTCCTTCAAAGAAGACGCCGGGCCCCTGACCTCCGACCCAACCGTCAAGAGGTTCGGGTTCATGTCCCAGGTCTCCCCCGACGGCAAATACGTCATCACCTCCATCGCCCCGCCCGGGACCAAAGATATCCACGGCGCCGAGGCCCCGGGATTTGCCGCCGGTGTGGTCAACCGCCTCTTCAGCATGAATTATCAGAACCTCACCTTCACCCAGGTCTTCTTTCCCACCCGCGGCATTCTGGCGTGGTACGACAGAGCGGACAGGAAGCTGCGACCGCTGCCCGGAGCCGATGATCCGGCCTGGGTCCAGACCAGCGCCTTCTGGTCGCCCGACGGCAGATGGCTGATCTACAGTCGGGCCAGGGCGATCGACCCCTATCCGCCGGGCGCTCCGAAGCCGACGTACGCAAACGATCCGAAGGAGCCGCTGGTCCAGTACGACCTGTACCGGATTCCGTTTAATGATGGCAAAGGCGGGAAGGCCGTGCCGGTGCTCGGCGCCTCGAACAACGGCATGAGCAACAATTTTCCCAAAGTTTCACCGGACGGGCGCTGGATCGTCTGGGTGCAGAACCGCACCGGCTTGCTGATGCGCCCCGACAGCCGCCTGTTTATAGTGCCTTTCGCGGGCGGCAAAGCCCGGATCATGACCTGCAATACGCCGAGGATGAACTCCTGGCACACTTTCTCGCCGAACGGGCGATGGCTCGCGTTTTCATCCAAGGGCCGCTCGCCTTACACGCAGCTGATGCTGACGCACATCGATGCTCAGGGCCATGATTCTCCCGCCATCATGGTCGAGAACACGACCGCGGCCAACCGCGCCGTCAACATTCCCGAGTTCCTGAATATCCCGCAGGGCGGCCTGGAGAAGATCGACCCCCAGGCAACGGAGTTCTACCGCCTCTTCAACGACGCCTATGCATTCATGGAGAACGGCCAGTATCCGCAGGCCATTGAAGCGATGCGCGGGGCCCTCGAGCGCGATCCCGACGATCCGCTCGCCCACTATGGCCTGGCGTCGGCACTCTCGGCCAATGGTCAGGAGCGGGAGGCTCTCGATGAGTACCGCAGGGCCTGCGCGCTGAACCCCAAAAGTGAAGCCTGGCTCGACCACCTCGCTGTGTCTCTCGCGAACAACGGCGATACCGAGGAGGCCATTACCACTTGGCGGCAATCGCTCGCACTGAAGCCGGATTCTGCGGCTACGGAAACCGATCTGGGAACTGTGCTCTTCGACAGCGGGAACAGGAAGGAGGGAATGGAGCACCTGCAGCGAGCGGTCAGCCTCGACCCGAACCTTCCTGATGGGCACAATCATTACGGCATGGCCCTGGCAGAGTCGGGACAAGTGGACGCCGCAGTCGAGCAACTACAAAAGGCGATCGAGCTTCTCCCGGATTCGGTGGAGTATCGCTTTAATCTTGGCTACATTCTCGAGTCACGCGGGGATTATTCCGGGGCGATTGCGCCGCTCGAGAAGGCCGTGGAACTGAGCGAAAGCCGGGACTGGCACTGTCTGGCCAAGCTGGCCAGGGCCTATGACAAAATCGGGCGATCCGCGCAGGCTGTCGCGGCAGAACGCAGGGCGCTCGATCTCGCTGGGCAGGGACACAACGACGAGCTGGCAACGAACCTGCGGAAACTTCTCGAACGCTATCAGCAGGACAGCGCGAAGGCGCAAATCGCCAGCCCTGCTGGAAGCAAACCATAGCAGTTCCCTGCCCTCATGGATGTTTTGCCGGAGCCGGCCTGGCGATGCTCGGGTCGACAACGCCTTTGCCCTCGAGCACGTTGTAGTGCTGATCGGCAGCGACGTTGGTAAGGTTCTCTACCAACCCCGAGGGCCAGTGAATCTCCACCTTGTCGATCTTCGTGGCGCTCCCCACCCCAAAGTGAACGCGAAGATCGCTCTGCGAAAGATAGCTGCCGCCGCTGTGGATTTCGCTGGTCTGCGTCATCCCTCCGGCCACAATTTTGATGCGCGCGTTGAGCGCCAGGCGGTTGGTCTTTGTGCCGTCGAGCTCGAAGCTGACCCAGTGGTTTCCGGGCACGCCGTGGTTCCGGAGGATCATCGGCTTGCCATCCAGATCTTCGATCACCACGTCCATGTTGCCGTCGTTGAACAGATCGCCGACCGCCAGTCCCCGCGAGACGCGGCGCTCCTTCAGCGCCTCTCCGGCCTGGTCGCTTGCGTCACAGAAGGTCCCGTCTTTCTGGTTCATCTGCAGCAGCTTCGGCTGACGATAACCACCCCCTGAAGGCAGTTGATCGACCTGCGGATACACATGGCCGGTCACGGTGATGAGGTCCAGCCAGCCGTCGTTCGTGAGGTCGACGAAGGCCGTTCCCCACTTCACCCACGGCAGGGACGGAAGCGCAACGCCGGAGGCGTAGGATACTTCGTCAAAGTCCCAGTTGCCCTGATTGCGGTAAAGAAGGTCGTTCTCGTCGGTAAAATTCGTAACGAAAATCGAAGGGCGGCCGGTGTGGTTGTAGTCTCCCAGCGCAATGCCCATAGAAGCCTGTTCAGAGCCATCTTCACTCACTGCCGTGCCTGATTGAAGTCCAATCTCCTCGAACTTGCCGTTGCCCAGGTTCTTGTACAGGTACTTAGGAGTCGAATCATTAGTGATGTAGATGTCCGGCCGCCCGGTGTTATTGAAATCCGCCCACACCACACCGAGCCCGTAATATCCATCGGGATCGCTCACGCCGGCCGCCTTCGACACGTCGGTAAACGTACCGTCGCCGTTGTTGTGAAAGAGCGAGTCGCCGGCGCCGCGCAGCCCTCGCGGTCCGCACTGCACATCCAGCCCCCTGTATTTGCAGAACGATGCGCTTCCGAATTTCGGCATGTCGTCCAAATGAAAATCGACGTAGTTGACGACCATCAGATCGACAAAGCCGTCCAGATCGTAGTCGCCGAAAGCGGCGCCGGTGGAATAGCGATCGTCGTTAACGTGAGCTTGTGCGGTCACGTCGGTAAACGTGCCATCGCCGTTGTTGCGATACAGAACGTTGTTTCCAAGACAGGTGATGTAGAGGTCGGGCCAGCCGTCGTTGTTGTAATCTCCGACCGCGCCGCCGTTAGCGAGACAGGGAGTATTCAAACCGGATTTGGCTGTGACATCGGTAAAAGTGCCGTCGTGGTTGTTGTGGTAAAGCGCTCCCGGAGCGTTCACTCCTTTGAGCGCCTGGTCGACGGTGGGCTGATTGGTGAAGTAAATATCCGGCCAGCCGTCTCGGTCATAGTCGATGAGAATCACTCCGCCGCTCATCGATTCCATGATGTATTTCTTCGAGGGATCGGACGCGTGCGTGAAAGCGATACCTGCGGATGCCGTGATGTCTTCCAGTTGGGGAATGGGTCGGCCGCTGCACTTCGTCGCCCTGGCGCCGGGCGGCGGAGGTGGCGGCGTCGGATGCCCTTCGCCCATCTGCGCTGCGGCAACGCTGAGGGCGCAGAAGGTTACGGCAACAGGTCGCAGGGACCTCAACAGTCGAATGAACAAACCTATGGGATCCTTTCCTGGTGGGTCTGCTGCCGGAGGGCATCCGCAACGCGCGCGCGCGACTGGGCTTTGAGCCCCTTGTAAATTTCCAGTTCCCGGTCCGCATCCGCGTTGCGGCCCAGCTTTCGGTAGGCCGCCTGCAATTGATAGTGTATGTAATCCTTGTCCGGGCTGAGGCTCGCCGCGGCCTGCAGATGGACCGCCGCGTTCGCGAAGTCACCGCGATCCATCAGAATTTTCCCCGCTTCGTACTGCGCATTCACGTAGTCCGGGTTCGCGGCAATCACCTTCAGGTAAAGCGCGAGCGCCTCGTCGATCCTCGATTGCTCCTGATCCACAAACCCGAGGTGGTACAGGGCATCGGGTTCGTCAGGCACCGCGTTCAGCTCAGCCTCAAATTCCTTCGCCGCGTCCGCCCAGTGTTCCCAGCGAATGTAGGCCAGCCCCTCGTAGAAATGCGCCCTCGGCAGCGTGGCCTCGGAATCGAGCGCGCGCTCGAGCGTCGCGACTGCGCGCGCATAATCCCCAATCTCGGTCCAGAGCTGGCCCACGAGGAGTAAGGTCTCGGGCGCGCGCGGTTGCGACTCATAAGCGGCCAGCACTTCCGTGGCTTTCTTCATGTCGCCGGTATGAGCCAGCGAAGCTGCCCAGGCGTAGCCCGTCTCGCTATCCGTCATGCCGGCTGGCCCCAGAGGCTCAAACGTGCGCACGGCATCCGCAAACTTGTCGGTGGCGAACCAGGAAAGACCCAGCATCCCGCGAACCGCGGAAGAGTCGTCGCCCTGCTGCTGAGCCGCCGCAAGCGCCCGGGTCGCCTCCGCATAATCTTTGCTGCGGAAGGCGCACAGGCCAAGGTTCTTCTCGAGCCCCGACAGTCCGCTGTCCCAGTGCTCAGCCTGCTGGTAGAAGCCGAGAGCCGCGGGATAGTTCTTTTGAATGGCGTTCGCAGTCGCCAGGTCGTTGAATGCGAGGGCCAGAACCGACTTCAATGCCTGCTCCCGCTGCTTTGCTGCCGCCATCTGTGCGGCCGTCAGCCGGCGGTTCCCGGGAGCGTCCTCGCTGTTGTGCACCGGAGGTGCTGACTGGTCCTCCTCCTGGCGGGTCAGCGGCACCACGGCCGCGCCCATGCCCTTACCGCTCTCAGCCTGCTCCCGGCTCACTTGCTGCTGGGTTTGCGCCATGATCTTGTTCTGCAGCTCGCGCGCTTTGGCCGCAAAAGTATTGCTCTCCTGCATCCGTCCGCTCTGAGCCGTGATGCGGGTCAGATCGACATAGGCGCGGCGAATCTGATAATTGTTGCGCTCCTCGTCGCTTCCTGTCAGTTCGATCGCCTTGCGCATCATGGCCTCTGCTCGATCCATCTTTTCCCCGGCATAGGCGTTCATGCCGAGATAAAGAAACGGGTCCGGCGAAGTGGGATCGATGCGCGAAGCGGCAGTCAGATACTTGTAAGATTCGTCGTACTTCCGCTCTCCGGCAGTAGTCAGGCCCAGCATGTAATTGGCCAGGTAATCGTCCGGATAGTACTCGGCTTCCTTCTGCAGTTCCGCCTCGATCGCCGGCGTGGGCTTCCAGTCGTTCAGAAACAGCTGAGCCAGCCCGAGAAAATAGTGAGCGTGCGGCGTGCGCGGATCAATCGCAATCGCGCGCTGAAACTCGCGGATGGCGGCCTGCATGTCACCCCCATCGCGAAACGCGCGGCCCATCAGCACGTGGAGCGACCCGCTGTCCCCCGCTATGCGCTTCATTTGCGCGAAAACTTCGATCGCCCGCTGTCTGTCTTCCGGCTTCTTCGTCTGCAGCAGGCACTCGGCCAGTGGATACAGGTTGTCGACCGTAGGCTCAGCCGTCGCAATCCGCGTGAAGGGCTCGACCGCTTTGACGTACTCTCCTTTCTGGTCCAGAGAACTGGCCAGAAGCCTGTCCGCACCCAGATTCCGAGGATCCTCGGCGTGCGCTTTTTCCCCAAGCTCAATGGCCTCGTCCAGATGACCCGCCTGCAGTTCGGAATAGCCCAGCGGCTCGTAAATGGCAGGACGGTCTTCGAATTCCAGGGAACTGCGGTAGAGCCCAATGGCCGCTGAGTAGTCGGACTCCACCAGTTTGAGGCTGGCAAGCTCCCGCAGGGCCGAGCCGATCACCAGGCGATTCGCCGCGGCCACAGTCGAGGGGTCGCCGGAGTTGCGCGCCTGTTCGGCTGCTGCGACACGCCTTTCCAGCTCCTCGGGCGCCAACTGCCCCTTTTGCACCGCGGAAGGCCGATGAGGCGTTTGCTGCGCCGCTCCGAAAGACACAGCCCCGAACGCGACCAGGAGCACGAACCAATCGGCCCAGCGCAAACACTCCGGAGAATGTCGGAATCGAGGTACAGAGGGCGAGAGGTTCGACCGCATGGAGAGATTTGAGTCGATTCTACTCCAGAAAAAACTGCGGAGCCTGTACGAGCGCTCCGCAGTTTTCGTTCTGGCTCTTCCATCAGGCCCTGAAGTTTTCGTCCTTAGAACGAGAAGTTCAGGGAGTATTGCAGCTCGCGATTGCCCTTGGCAGTCTGCAAGCTGGTTGGCTGTCCCAGGGTCGCGCCGTTGTTCAACCCGGCCGCGGTTCCGGCACTGGTGATCACGTTGTTGGTCGGAGAGCAGGCAGCGCTGCCGCAGGCAATCACGCTGGGCGCGTATCCCTCACCCTCCATGCCGCCGCTGTTGAAGTTCGGGTGATTAAGGAAATCGAAGAAGTCCATGGCGAACTTGATCCTGTACTTCTCCTTAACCATCCAGTTCTTGGCTAACTGCGAGTCCCAGTCCTCGGTTGGAGCGCCGTAGCCGAAGCCGCGGTGTTCGATGTTTTTGGGAATGGTTCCCAGGGCATAGCCGACCAGGGTGAAGGCGCCCGCGTTCCCAACGTGGTTGGTTTTTTCACCCGCGTTGAACTTCTGCCCGGTCACCAGAGGACGGTTGTTGCCGGCGTAGCCGGTACCGATGAGCTGACTGATCGGCGCCGAGTTAAAGCTGTCGGTGTAGCCCCCGTTCGAGAAGACCGTCAAAGAGCTGGCGTGGACCGCGTCGACGATCCCGTTGACCTCCCAGCCTCCCACGGTTTGCTTGACGAAGTTGTTGGAGGCGGCAAACTTCGGCAGATAGTAAACCTCGTTTGCCACGAAGATATCCGGACGGTTGATGTTGGTGTTGCCTTTGTCCAGAGAGCTATCGCCCGAGTACGTCTGGATCTCCTGGTTGGCGCTGCCGGAGGAATTGTCTTCTTCCACATCGCCGATGGAGTGACCCCAGGTGTACGCAGCCTGGAACGTTGAGGGACCGAGTTGAGAGCGGAACAACGCCTGCAGCGAGTTGTAGCTTGCGTGACCCGCACGCGCAAACCCATTGATCGGCCCGAAGTTGAGTGCCGGACGCCACGGGTTCGTTCCGGTACCGCTTCCGCTGAACACTGCGTTCGACCAGTTCGACGGCCCGATCCCGTTGAACTGCTGCATCGAAGTCAGGTGTACACCGGTGTTCCCCACGTAGCCGATTTGCAGGGAGGTATTCCGGTGGAGTTCCTGCTCGATCGTGACGTTGTACTGCCAGCTGTTGGGAGTCACAGCACGCGCGACTCTGGCGAAGTTCGGCGAAACCGATCCACCCGCAAAGCCCGGCGCCGACGTGCAGCCCGTGGCCGTGCAGACCCAGCTGGTTGCCGAATCCACCGGACGGTTGGAGCTTGCAGCCAGGGAGAAGGGAGCACCCTTTTCCATGCCTTCGTCCTGGCCCACCAGCTCTCTCTGGAAGAACTGCCCGCCGCCTGCGCGGATTGCCGTCTTCCCGTTCCCGAAGACATCCCACGCAATGCCCACACGGGGAGCAATGTCGTGGTTGTTATTCGGAATCAGAGCCTTGCTGGTGCCCTGCGTCCCAGCCGACAAGTTAAAGGGAACGCCGAGGCTCGCCATCAGCTTGTTCGCGGCAGCGCATGGCTGGGTGCCAGGCTGGACGATCAGACCGTTGCAGGCATCGGTAGGATTGGTAGTTGCCTCGGAAGCGCTCCAGTTGGCCAGGCTCCAGTTCGCCCACTGATTGTCGGCCGAAAAAGGCTCACGGTAGAAGGACCACCGCATGCCGAGTTCGACAGTCAGTTTCCTGTTGAGCTTCCAGCTGTCGGAGAGATACCACTCATAGTCATACCATTTGACCTGAGCAGTGATGTCCGTGCTGCCCTCGCCGATGCTGGTGAAGACCTGGGGCGAGGTACCGGTACCCGGAACCAGAACATTGGCCAGCGAGTTGTTGGTGTTCACGCACGCCGGTACACCCGCCGTCGGAGCGGCTGTCGGTGTCTTCTGGCCCGCCAGGCAGTAAGGCGCGCCGCCCGGGAAGCCCGGACGATCCGCTCCGTCGCCGGAGTCCTCCACTTTGATGTTGTTGCCGTAGAAGAAACCCGCCTTCAGCGTGTGGTTGCCTCTAACCTTGGACAGGTTGTCCTGGACGGTATAGAGGTCCTCGTGGTTCTTGTACGGGGCAATGTTCCAGAACGACGCTTCGCCCTGATAGGAGCCGTACGGGTTGAACCCACCCCAGTTGCCGAAGAAGGCATCCTTCTCCTTGAGCGAACCTGGGAAGGTTGCCGGATACGCTGTTTGGAGCGCCGGAACGATGCTGGCCTTGGAGCCGCCGAGCGTGGTGATGATGGCGTTGTTCCCATAACCGAACTCGACGTCATTGATCATGCTGGACGTGATGGTCGAGCTCAACTTTGCCATCACGCTTTTGGAGGGCTGGCTCCAGGCGGACTGCACCGTCGGGAAGTCGGACTCGCCCCAGAAAGAGTCGCCCACGTTGGGAGTCGGATTGGTCCACGAGTCCTGCGTCCACCGGAAGGTAACGCGATTGGATTTGTTGATATCCCAATCCGGCCTGATGTTCCACTCGCTCCAGTTGAGCGGGTTATTGATGGGCGCAGCCCAGTTGAAGCCCGACGAATTGAGCGTAGTCCCATTGCTCCCGACATTCGGCAACGGATAGAACTGCGCCAGCAGCGCTCCCGCCGCGTCGACGGTAGTGAGCTTGTTGGGAGTGCCAAGCCAGGATGGGAAGCCCGGGTTGGCGCTGGTGCCCGTCCCGCTGCCGGGAATAGCGGCGCCGCACTGATCGCTGGTCGCCGTTCCATATCCGCTGAAGTCGCCTGCGGATTCCGCGGATGTCGGAACGCAGGCGCCAAAGGCGGATCCGCGAATTTCCTTGTTCCACTCCTGGTTCCACCACACGAAGACATGGTCTTTCCAGACCGGGCCGGCGCCGTAGTAGCCGTAGTCGTTGCGGCGCAGTTTGGCCTTGCCGACGTTCAGGTTGTTATTGAAGAAGTTGTTCGCGTCGAGCGCGCTGTTCCGGCCCGCGTAGAAGAAGCCGCCGTGGATCGTGTTCGATCCCGACTTCGTGGTGATGCTGATGATCGCGCCCGACGCCTGTCCATATTCGGCCCCGAACGAGTTGCGGATCATCTTGAACTCGGCGATCGCCTCCGTGGACGGATAGACCAGGATTGTCCGGTTCGACCCGACGTCGTTGTTGTTGACGCCGTCCACCAGAAACAGGTTATTGGTGTAAGGATTGCCGTTCACCGAGAAGTTGACGCCGCCCTCCAGGCCCTTGTCCTCGCCGTCAAACGAGGCTGCGGGACTGACACCGGGAGAAAGCTGAGTCAACCCAATGAAGTTTTCACCGTTCAGCGGAAGTTCCCGAGTCTGCTCGCCCGTCACAACTTCGCCGACCGATGCGGAGGCGGTTTCCACCTGGATCTGGTTCGCCTCAACGGTCACCGTCTGGGTGGTCGCGCCCGGCGAGAGGGAACCGTTGATTGTGGTGTCCGTCGAAACGTGAACTTCCACGCCGTCGACTTTGAATGCCTTGAAATTCGGCGCGGTGATCGTAACCGTATAGGTTCCCACTGGCAGCTGCGCCAGCGAATATGCCCCGATGGAAGATGTGACGGTGTTGAACGACACGTCGGTCGCGTTGCTGACCACTGTAACTTTCGCCCCGACGATCACGGCGCCGGTAACGTCCGTCACGTTGCCGACGATCGATCCGTAATAAGCTTGTGCGTGAATGGCGGCGGGTATCGTCGCCAGCATCAGGATTGTGCAAATCGCCCAGATCCTGTTTTTTGCCCGAGACCCGATCTTTCTATTTGCCCACGCTAACGTCATGGAACCTCCCGTGAAAGCAGTTGGAACTTCTTGTTGTTCTTTCTGTGCTCGCTTCCCTTCTGGGATCGCGACCAGGACCTGCATTTGAAGCCCACGAACACAGCCGTGGACCTTTACGTGCAAGGCCAATACCCTTGCCACGTTCGTGACAGCATGACGTGGTCCTTTGAAATCGAGACAGTATTCTCCCTCGCACCGCCGCCTGTCAATGAAATTCTTACTTTACTCAAACGTTTTGGCCCGATAGCGAGACCTGGCCACAGGGCTCATCTGACTGGCTGCGGATTCGCCCTTCAAACCCGGCCACTCAGCGGAGCCGTGGCGCCTGTAAGGGGCTGAAACGAGGAAACGGGGGGCTGATGAGATCGATATCACCCCCCTGGCCACCGGACCTCATTACCGCATTTCTCGGGGTTTCAGGGTGCTTTCAATGATTTCCAGTCTGCTCTTCGCGGCGGGTGTGGCAATTGCAGGAAGCAGGGGCGCCGATCCCCCCACGGCTCAGCCCGTGACCCACTTGGTCAAAGACCTGCTGTTTTGGCAGCAAATTGGTAGCAAATGGCGCCGGGAGAACCGGTTTCTTGCTCCTCGCCCGGCTCTTAACTCCTTGAATTGCTTGAGCCGGTGGGTTTGCCACCACCTTCACACGGTGGAAGTCGTAGGTTCGAATCCTGCTGCGCC
The DNA here is from genome assembly GCA_003131625.1 of Acidobacterium sp. Classification (GTDB taxonomy): domain Bacteria; phylum Acidobacteriota; class Terriglobia; order Terriglobales; family Acidobacteriaceae; genus Palsa-343. The sequence goes on from PKVY01000087.1 coordinate 36,980, forward strand.
CACCATCCTCAGCGATCCGGATCTAGTGCCACAACGCCCACCACTGCCCAGTGCAGTCCGCGGACGTCCCATCCCACGGCACCGCCATATCGAACCCGATATCCCACGTCACTCCGCCCGCCGTCCCTTGCGTCCGTCCCTTCCAGATCGTCACCTCCGGTTTTCCCGGCGCCATCAGCACGGTCGCTTGCCCCATCGGCATGTTCCCCAGCACCTGTCCACCCTTGGTCTTCACGCTGATCGCGCCAAAGAGAAACAGCTCCGCCGGCAATCCGTTGTTCACCGGATAGAGTGCAAACGTAATCACATCCCCCGACGCCAGCGTCAGCGTGTCGGGTGTATTCGCGGGCAGAATCCACATACCCGGAGGCGGTGGCCCCGGCTTCCAGTCCGACGAGTTTTGCGTGGTGAAGAACAGCCGAAGGTCGCCGCCGCAGTTGCCGGCCACCGCTCCATAACGCAGCGTGTACAGAAGTCTCATGGGTCCTCCTGGAATCAACCAGACTCGGAAATCTGCTTCCGCAAAACACCGCAGTGAGCAGGGTTCCATGACTAGTGTCGCTCAGCGCCCCGGCGTTTCTCGCAGACGTTTGCTAAGATCGCCGGATGTTCAAACTCGGCAAGCCGGAAACCCCTGGCCAGTGGATCGGCCACATCCTTCTCGCCATCGTCGCGCTGCTTCTTGTCTGGTGGATGTTCCGGGCCTACGTGCTGTAGACTCAGCGTCAGATCCATCGAAATTCGTCCGTGTCGGAGAGGCGCGACATCCCCTCAACGCTCGTTCAGCAGGATTTCGATCCGCGTATCCTTTGGAAACTGAACTTCGTGCCCCTTCGCGATCCATCGGTAGTAGATCGATTTCGACAGCGCAAAATACGCGAATCCCCGGCCCACCGCCGCGTTGGCTGAAGCCATCGCCGCTACCCGAGCTGCAAACCCGAACCCGTTGCTGATCACCGCGCTGTTGCCGGGGTTCGCCGCATCGTCTCCGTAGGAGGCGGCGGTCAGAACTCCCAGAGCCATCGGCGCCAGGTATTTTCCCGGCCCTGAACTCGAGGCGGCGGTTCCCTCCTCGTTGATCTTCAGCTTCTCCTGGCCTGCGGCCTCGGTCGCGGCCAACTGTCCGTGGACCGTCGATGCCCGACCTCCTTCTGCCCCGATGCTCCGGAAAGTGAAACGCAGACGCCCATTGCGGGCGAACCATCGCGCCGGCCGCGCGAGCGTCACCAGACCCTTCATCTCCGCTCCTTCGGGAAAGAGCACCTGCGTCCCATCCGGCGTAAGCAGCGGAGCGGTCAGCACCGCCGTGACCGGCGCGCCGTGCTTGTCTTTGGCCGAATCCAGATCCACGGTCATCCGCGCCTCGACGACTCCGGTCGGCGTGTCGTGCACCTCGGCCTGCGGCAGCGGAGCGGGCGGCGGACCGGGGATCTCCACCGGAGCTGTGAGCTGCACATCGTACTGCGTCCCCGTCCAGATGGTGGGCGGACTCCACGGAAGCTGTGCGTAAACCCATTTCACAAACCGATCTCCCAGGTTCGGATGGTGAAACGTGTCCAGCGCCTCGCGCTTTCGATCTTCGATCTGTGCCCGAACCTGCTGGCTGAGCGTCGAGTGCTTTTTGTTGGCGCTCATCTTCACAACTGTGGCGTCCCGCTGGACCACGGAGGTGTGAAGGGTGACAGCCGTACCATCCGGAAGGCGCAGCGCGTCGAAGGTGACGTCGGGAACCGAAGGCGGCACGAACTGGCCATCCAGCAATTCCTTCACGCGGCTCTCCTGGGCGGGGTGCGCACCCAGAATCATTCCGGAGACAGGTGTATTCACCGCCAGTACCTTGCGATCCACGCTGTAGATGGGCGCGATCAGGTGCCCATCGATACGGGTCCCGGCCCGCACGCGGTAGCGGTGGTCGACCTGGATGCGCAGGGGCACGCCGGCTGGAATGGCGGTTTGCGCCAAAACGGGCAGCACGCCGAAGAACCCGGCGGATAAGTAGACACAAGTTGCACGAAAGACCATCCTCACTCCTGATTTAGACGGTCCCAGGAAGAAAGAGCCTCCTGCCGCACTTCAGCGGCGTCCGACAACCAAAATTTCAAAAGTGCCGGGCTTTGCCTTTGGTCGTCCGGTCGTCGCAGGCTCGAGTTCTGCTGTGGCCAGAAAGATCTCGTGCGTCACCGCATCGATGCCCATGGTCCGCGCGCCGTCCGCGGTCGTCAGGGTCTGGACAACCTCGTAGCTCCCGGACTTCTCCGCGGCAACCGTCAGCGAACCGTCGCGGCAACTCGCGAAAGCCTGGCCCTCGTCGGCCTTGGTCGCGTCCACGCCTGCGCCGATGGGCAATGCCGCCTCCACCTTGCCGTCTTCTGTGCTCATCACGATCATCTTCTGGGGATTGCGGCAGCCGATGAACAGCCGGTGCGTTTTCTCATCGAGCGCCATGCCCACGGGATGGCCGCCCGGAGCCACCGGCCAACGCGCCACTACCTTCCGGGTATGCAGGTCCACCACCGCGACGAGGTCCTTGTCCACCAGGTTGATGTAGACCTTGCCCTTTCCATCCGCGGCCAGAAACTCCGGCTTCCCGCCCAGATCAATCGGCGGATCCATCTTCCCGTTCACCGGATCGATGTCCGGCCGGAAGGTCATGAGCACGCCTCCGTCGCCCGAGACCGACAGCACTCGATCCATCCCCGCGTCGTAGATGATGCCGTCCGAATCCGGAACCGTGGGAATGCTCCCGAGCACGTTGAAGGTCTTCAGATCGAAGACCACGATGGCTCCGCTGCCGCCACCGTCGGTGATGAAGCCGCGCCCAAGTTTCGGAACCAGTGCCACTCCATGCGAAACCTTCTGGCCCGGAATATCCCCCAGCACTTTCCCCGTTGCCCCGTCGATCGCCATGGTGTGCGTGGTTCGCGTTACGTAGACCCGATGTGACTGGGAATCCACGGTGACGTAATCCCAGCCGCCGTCGCCGCCCACGTGAAACGTGTTCGTCACCTGCCAGTTCGCCTGGCCAAACACCGGCCCTGTGACGAACGAAAGAGCTACCACCGCCAGAACCATACGCTTCGATCGCATTGAGTTTCTCCAGAATGGTTGAAAGGAGGCCCGCACACACAGGTCCTGAAGGCGAACGCCCCCGGACGAGCTAACTGTATGACAGCTTCCTGAATCCTGGCTGAAGATCGGCGTGGTTTGTTTACGCGGCGCGCGTTCGCGCCGGCGTATATCGATACCCGCATCCTGGCGGATGCGTTCTGACGGATAGAACCGAGTCGTGCCCTACGCTAACTGCCGTTCGTCAGCCCGCAGCAGCAGTTCCAGGTCCGACTCGTGCGCCAGCTTTTTGGGCGGCGTGTGATTCCCATCCAGCTGGACCACGTACATATCCTGCAGGTACGCAAGCTTTCTCGCGACCACTCCGCTTGCCTGCCCGCCTTTCACACGAACCTGTTGCCCTTCTGCGAATGCCATGGAGGGAATCTTGCCTCTTTTCCCGAAATGGAACAATGGCTCGATGGGGACACGATCCCTCCCCCTGGTAGGGTCAGCACGGGCCATTACCGTAGAGCCGTGGGGCTCAGTTACTACGGTTCTACTCCCGTTCTCAACTTCCGTTCATCCCTTTTTAACGACACTCGAAATTCGCCGCATCCTCTGCATTTCCAAATCCCCTGTATTGCGCGTGTTTTGGATAAGCGCACAGCGGCCGGCTCCGCCCCGGAAATGCCTTCCCGGTCGCCACCACCGACTCCGGCGCCGTCCTTTTTTCCACCCAGTTCGCCAGCGCCCCCAGCATGTCGAAATCGTCCAGCGCCGCTCCGCCTCCACCGCAGTGGCTCATCCCCGGCACCAGATAAATCTGGCTCCATTGCTCCACCTTGTCGAGGCCACCGTTGGCCGCCGCCATTTTCTTGTAGTAGTCCAGCGTGTCCAGCGGCGAAAACCAGGGATCGCTGTCTCCGTGATAGAAGATCAGTTTCCCGCCATTCGCGGAAAACGTCGTCAGATTCGTCGAGATCGAATCGACGAGCGGTTGCGCTGCCGCTGCCGCTTCCTTATCCACGTCCATCTTTGTATCGGTCACCGGCATACCCAGAAAACCACCGCGCATTGCCAGCAAACCTGGAATCGGCGCGGTGTACGTGATCCCCGTGTCGTAGAGGAATCCGGGGTACACATTGTCCCCGTGCAAATCCTTCGGCCCGGCAAAGACGCGTTCGATCGCCGCCGCCTTCTCCGGTGCTATGCAGCCATCGCTCTGTCCCGCCTTGCACGCCACCATCGCCGGATCGAAATCGCAGTCCATCGGATCGAAGATCATCCCGTCGGCCACGCCGTCCTTCGCGTCGCACTGCTTGAGCAGCACGTCATGCATCAGCTTGCGATCCGCATCGGTGAATGCTTCGGCCGTGATCGGTTTTCCTGACGCATCCTTCGGTGCAATCTGGTTCCAGTTCACCACCGACCACCGGCTCGCCGCGAGATTCGAGAACCCTGTGTCCATCGCCGGATCACCCGAGATGATCCCGTTGAACACCGTTGGATACCGCTGCGACAGGATCATCCCCTCGCGCCCGCCCGTCGAGCACCCCGCGAAATATGAATACGCCGCCGCTTTCCCGTAATACTGCGCGATGATCTGCTTCGCGACGCCCGCCACCTCGGCGTTCGCCAGATACGCGAAATCGAGCATCGCCTGCTCGTCCCGCATAAAACTGAAGTCGAACGGCCCGGTCTTCGCTTTGTGCCCGGTATCGGTCGATGCCACCGCGAAGCCGCGCGTCAGCCCCGGCTTGTCGCCCGCCGCCGCGGACCCGATCGGCTGCGAAACGTAGCCGTTCCCGCCGCCTCCGCCCTGCATCAGAAAATCCCCATTCCAGCCCTCCGGCAGCGCCACCGCAAACCCGATCCCGAACTCCTCCCCATCCGCACCCTTCCGCCGGTTGATCACCCCATCCACGCGGCAATGCGCCGGCAACGGCCCCGTGTAGCCAGGCCACCCCTGGGGCAACGGCGCGGCGTTCCCCACCGGCGCCATCTCCGCCTTGACGATCTCCACTCCAGGAATTCTCAGGCTGGTCAGATTTCCGCATGCGTTCGCCGCCTGCGCCCACCCGGTTGACCCCAGTACCAGCACCCCGCACACCAGAACGCCGCTCCGTTTCGCTCGCATGGCCACTCTCTTTCCGGAAAACAGATGAGTATAGCGGCCTGCTGTTGGGATCGCGAGACACGCAAACCAATGTGATCTTCCGCACAGCACCCCTCGCCCGATCGGCTGAAAATATCGGGTGATCGACACTATCGAAACGCCCGCCGCCAAACTGCCGCTGCTCCCCATCACCGCCATCGCCCGCAAGCTGGGCCTGCGCGACGACGACTACGACCAGCTCGGCCCTCAATTTGCCAAGCTGCACCTCGACCTTCTCCGCGACCCCGCTCGTCCGCCGAGCGGCAAGCTGATCCTCGTCACCGCCACCACCCCCACAGCTTCCGGCGAAGGCAAGACCGTCACCTCCATCGGCCTCGTCCAGGGACTCGAGCATCTCGGCAAACGAGCCATCATCACCTCCCGCGAGCCCTCCCTCGGCCCGGTCTTCGGCATGAAAGGCGGCGCCGCCGGCGGCGGGCTCTCGCAGATCGAGCCCAGCCAGAAGGTCAATCTGCATTTCACCGGCGACTTTCACGCCATCACCTCGGCGCACAACCTTCTCGCCGCGCTCATCGACGCGCACCTCTTCCACGGCAACGACCTCAACCTCGATCCCGCCAACATCTGGTGGCCGCGCGCCATGGACATGAACGACCGCGCGCTGCGCAGGATCAGCATCGAAATCGACGGCAAGCGCGACGGCGCCAACCGCCGCACCGGCTTCGTCATCACCGCGGCCTCTGAGATCATGGCTATCCTCGCCCTCGCCAAAGACCGCTCCGACCTGCGCCGCCGCCTCGCCGCCATCGTCATTGGCGCAACCCGCGACCGAAAACCCGTCCGCGCCGCCGACCTTAATGCCACCGGCGCTATGATGGCCCTCCTCGCCGATGCCATTCTTCCCAACCTCGTCCAGACCACCGAAGGTGCGCCGGCTCTTGTCCACGCCGGCCCGTTCGGCAATATCGCCCACGGCACCAGCAGCATCATCGCGCAGCAAATCGGCCTGCGCCTCGCCGACTACGTCATCAACGAATGCGGCTTCGCTGCCGACCTCGGCGCGGAAAAATACATCGACATCGTGATGGGCGTCTCTGGAACCAGCCCCTCCGCCGCAGTCCTCGTGACCACCGTGCAGAGCCTCCGCAATCAGGGGGAAGGCCATCTCGAGCAGGGTTTCCCCAACCTCGCCCGCCACGTCCGGAACCTGCAGCGCTTTGGCTTACCCACGCTGGTCGCCATCAACCGCTTCCCGCACGACACCCGTGAAGAACTCGATGAAGTTCGCGCCTTCTGTGACGCGCTCGGCGTACCCAGCGCCCTTACCGAACCCTTCACCAAAGGCGGCGAAGGCTCGGAAGCTCTCGCGCGTGCCGTCGTCGATCTCATCGATCGCAATCCCGGCGTCGTCGCGCACCCCATCTACGCGCTCTCCGACTCTTATGAAGAGAAGCTCGAAAAAGTTGCCACGCAAATCTACGGAGCCGATGGCGTGACCCTCAGCGATACCGCGCGCGCCAAACTGCGTGAGTTTGTCGAGTGGGGCTACACGAGCCTGCCCATTTGCGTCGCGAAAACGCAGTACTCCTTCACCGACGATCCCAAAAAGCTGGGCGCGCCGGTTGGCTGGACGCTACCCATCACCGATGTCTCGCTATCAGCCGGCGCCGGATTCCTCGTCCCGATCGCCGGCAGCATGATGCTCATGCCCGGCCTGCCCAAAGTCTCCCGCGCCGAAGACATCGACGTCGACGACGACGGCGACATCCTCGGCGTGTGATCCGGGGCACAAACCTGGACGCGCAACTGTTTTTCTGAACGCGAACGCTTCTCTGTGCCCTGTGCCCTGATCCCTGATCACCGATCACTGACCACTGCTCCCAGTTCCAGCAGCTTCTTTTTCTTCCTCCGCCCAATCGCAAACACCACCACTCCCGCCCCCACCAGCGCCGCCGTCAACACCAGCACCTTCGCCACCGCCAGCGCCTTGTGCGGTTCCTCTTCCGCCGGAAAAACCGACAGCACAATAGCCGCAGCCGTTGTTACAAATCCCATCATCGCCACCGCAATCGCCACGGGACGCTTCCCCGGCACCCGCATCACCTCCGGACCCGCAGGCTGGCTTTGCGCCCACGCCATCGCTGCGAACAGCGCCAGAAACGGCAGAAACGTCGTGATAATCGTCATACTCACCATCACGTCGTACGCGCCGCGAACGCTGGTTCCCGCCTGACCCAGCGCCGCCATCAGCATCCCCGCCAGTCCGTACACCACAATCGCCACCCACGGCGTGTGGAACCGCGGATGCACGCGCGCAAACACTGGCGGCAAATAAAGATCAATGCCTGCTACAAATGGCAGCCGCGACGTCGACGACAGATACGCCGCCGCGCCCCCAATCGCCCCCAGCACCAGCAGCCCGGCCACCACCACTCCCAGCCACGGCAGGCCCAGCCGACCGCACAGCACCGCCGTACCCTGCATAAATCCATCCACGCCGGAAATCTGTCCCGCCGGCAGCGTCACCAGCAGCGCCGCCGTCCCCAGCACGTACGCCAGCGCCAGCGCCACTCCGCTCACCACGAGCGCCCGCGGAATCGTCTTCCGTGGCTCCTCGATCTCCTCCCCCATAAACGATCCCGTTTCGCACCCCGAAAACGCGCCAAAGATCGTCGCCCAGAAAATTGCGTTCCTCGCCGACAAATGCGGCGTCATCGCTCCCCACGAAAACCGGGTCGCCACCCCGAACCGCTCCGCAGCCACCGCCGCCAACGCTACCAGCACCAGCATCGACAGCCACATCCCCGTCGATCCGACGTTGTTCAGCCACTTCCCGGCGTTCAGCCCCACCACATTCACCGCGGTGATTACGGCCAGCCACGTCACCGCGAACGTCATAAAGTACCAGGGACTGCCGGCCAGCCGATGTCCTCGCTCCCCAGCGGCAAACAGCGCCGCCCCCGCGCCAAAATAAAGAATCGCCGCAAAGTACGGCAGGTTCGACATCCAGTACGTCCAGGCGCTCAAAAATCCCGCGAAATCCCCGAACGCCTCCCTCGCCCAGATGTACAGCCCGCCCTCCTGCGGATAGCGCGACGACAGCTCCATCACGCTCATCGCCAGCGGCACAAAAAATCCAACCAGCGCGAAAATCCACACCACCAACGCACTCGGCCCCGCCGCTGCTGCCGTCGCCACCCAGCGCACGCTCAGCGTCGTGGCAATGTAGAGCAGCGCCACATCCCGCAGCCGCAGCGTCCGCTTCAGCCCCTGCGCATGCCCGTGCCCCGCGGCATCCGGCACGATCAGCGGCACCATCGGGATCTCAGCCACGCGCACCGCTTTCCAGGTCCTTCAGCACCGCCATCGCCGCATTTCGCCCGTTTACCCCAATCACGCTGCCGCCCGGATGCGTACACGCCCCGCACAGATACACGCCCTCCATCGGCGTGCGCGCCATCAGCCGTCGCGACCACATATAAGGCGGCAAACATTCTCCCTGGAAAATATGTCCGCCCGTCAGCCCCACCTTCTCCTCAATGTCTGGAGGGCCCAGCACTTGCGCCTCCACGACAGCAGAATCGAGATTCGAACAGAAACGCCCCAGCGATCCCAGCGCCAGCCGTCGCACTTCCTCGCGCCACGCGTCCCACGTCCCATTTGTAAACGTGTACGGCACATATTGCGCGAACACGCTCATCGTGTGCATCCCCTCGGGCACCACGCTCCGATCGTGCACGCTCTGGAAGTACAGCTCGCACCACAGCGCCTCCGGCAGCTCGCCCCGCCTCGCCGCGGCAAATCCCGCTTTCCACTCCGCCTTCGTCAGCGGCGCGTTGATCTGTCCATAATGGTGCGGCTCATCCACTCCCGGTCGCGCAGTGAAATTCGGCAGCGACCGCAGCAGCACATTCAGCTTCACCGTGCAGCCTTCAATCGGAACGCCCTCCACCTTCGCCTTCCACTGCGCATCCGCCGCCCCGCCCAGCAGCCGCAGCGTCACCCGCGGATCCGCATTCGACACCACCACCCGCGCTGCAATCCGCTCCCCGCCTTCCAGCCGAACGCCCTCGCCAGGCAGAATCTCTGCGACACCGACACCCGAAGCCACCACCGCGCCCGCCTCGCGCGCCGCGTCGCAAAAATAAAACGACACCATCCCCATCCCGCCGCGAACATACCCCCACATCCCCGGCATCCCGCCCAGCCGACCCGACGCATGATGGAACCGGATCGACGCCGTCCCCGCATCGAACGGGCTCGCGTTCGTCCCGATCACTCCCTGCCCCAGATATGCAATTTGTAACCGCTCCTCTTGCAAATAGTGCTCGACAAACTCCGCCATCGACCACTCGTAGAGCAGCTTGTGTGCATCCTCATCGCCGTTCAACCGCGCGTCGATCTCTTCCGCCGTCGGCGCGTCGCCAATCCACGCATCCCCATCCCCCGCCGGACGCAGCTTGTCCCGCAGCCGCCCCAGCGTCGCGTTCATCGCCTTCCATCCCTCCACATCGCGCGGCGAGAAGCGCCGAATCTCCGCCTCACACCGCGCATCGTCATCCCACAGCTGCACGCTCGACCCATCGAGCAGCGGGACAAACAACCCATTCACCGCCGGAGTCCAGTGAAATCCCCGCGCCGGCAGCCCCAGTTCCTCCACCACCTTCGGGTGCAGCAATCCCGCCAGGTACGCGCACGGCGACATCCGCACCTCCGGATGCGTCTCCGGAAATGGTTCCTCGATGGTGCACGCTCCGCCCACGCGCTCGCGCGACTCCAGAACCAGCACGCGCTTCCCCGCCCGCGCCAGATACGCCGCGCACGCGAGGCCATTGTGTCCGGCGCCTACGATCACAACGTCCCACATCCGCGCGGCGAGCTCCCGCACCGGCGCAGGCAATCCAACCTTTCCCAGAACCGCGGCTGTTGGCGACGTGCCCAGATCGATTTCCCCCGAGGGTTTCCTGCCAGTATCCACACCCAAACGCCAACGCGAAAGCAAATTACGCAAATCCGCGCCGTCACCGGTCCGCAACCGCACTTCGGTACAACGCCCGCCCCGCGCGTCCTATACTGTCGCTTCGTTCAGAGAACGTTTTCTTCAGGAGCTTTCATGTCCCGCATTCGTACGTTCCTTGCACCGCTCGCAGTCCTCCTTGCCGTCCTCGCCGCACTCTCCTCGCCGGCCCAGCAAACCGCCGAAACCCAGCAGCCCTGGCTCAACACTTCCCTGCCCACCGATCAGCGCGTCGATGCCCTGCTCTCGCAAATGACCCTCGAAGAAAAAGTTCAGCAGATGCGCGACCACGCCCCTGCCATCCCGCGTCTCGGCGTTCCCAAATACGACTGGTGGAATGAAGGCCTGCACGGCGTCGCCTTCGCCGGCTACGCCACAAATTTCCCCCAGGTCATCGGCATGGCCGCCACCTGGGATACGCAGCTGGTCCACACCATGGGCCAGACCATCTCCATCGAAGCCCGCGCCAAGTACGACGAGGCAATTCGTAACAACCAGCATGAACAATTCTTCGGCCTCACCTTCTGGGCGCCCAACATCAACATCTTTCGCGATCCCCGCTGGGGACGCGGCCAGGAAACCTACGGCGAAGATCCTTTCCTCACCGGCCGCATGGCCGTCGCCTTCGTCACCGGCATGCAGGGCGACGACTCCCGCTACTTTCGCGTCGTCTCCACACCGAAGCACTACGCCGTCCACTCCGGTCCCGAGCTCACCCGCCACCAGGCCAATGTCGACGTCTCTCCGCACGACCTCGAAGACACTTACCTCCCCGCCTTCCGCGCCGCCGTCACTGAAGCGCACGCGCAATCTGTCATGTGCGCCTACAACGCCATCGACGGAGCTCCCGCCTGCGCCAACACCATGCTGCTGCAGGATCATCTCCGCGACGCCTGGCACTTTGACGGCTACGTCGTCTCCGATTGCGCCGCAGCCGCTGACATTTTCACCGGCCATCACTACGCGCCCGACATGGCCCACGCTGCGGCCGATGCCGTGAAAGCCGGCACCGACCTCGAATGCGGCTACGGTGAAGGCCAGGCTTACCCCACCCTCGTCGACGCCGTCCACCAGGGACTCATCACCGAAGCCGAAATCAACACCGCCCTCCACCGGCTCTTCCGCGCCCGCTTCAAACTCGGCATGTTCGACCCGCCTTCGAGCTACGCGTACGGCCAAATCCCCTTCAGCGAAGTCAATTCGCCCGAGCATCGCGCGCTCTCCCTCCGCGCCGCTCGCGAATCCATGGTCCTGCTCAAAAATCAGGACCACATCCTCCCGCTGAAATCCGAGACTTCCTCGATCGCCGTCATCGGACCCACTGCCGAGCTCATCCAGTCCCTGCAGGGCAACTACAACGGGCCGCCCCCGTCGCCCATCTACCCGCTCACCGGCATCGAGAAGCGCTTCTCGTCGTCGCACGTCCGCTACGCCCAGGGATCCAGCCTCGTCGCGGGTTACGCCATTCCCATCGAGCACACCGCGCTCCAACCCTCGTCCGGCTCCGGACGCGGCTCCGATTCCGGCCTCACCGGCGAATATTTCTCCACGCCCGACTTCACCGGCTCGCCAGTCCTCACCCGCACCGATCGCAACATCAACTTCAACTGGGATAAAGTCGTCCCCCTCCCCGGCCTCCAGCGCAACAACTACTCCGTTCGCTGGACCGGAACCTTCACCCCGCCCGCGCCCGGCAATTACCAGATCGGTGTCCGCGTCAACTACTGCTACGCCTGTGAAAACGCCGAAGGGTTTCGCCTCTATCTCGACGGCAAACTCATCGTCGCCAGCTCCAGCGAGAAGCAGGCCGAGCGCGGCGCCGTGTTCGACGCTTCTGTGCACTTCGCTGATACAAATCCTCACCCGATTCGCCTTGAATACCTTCACGGAACCGGCTCGGCCGGCATCGACCTTACCTGGATTCCTCCCGCCGCGGTTCTCCGGGATGAGGCCGTCAAAGCCGCGCAACAATCCGACATCGTCATCGCCTGTGTCGGCCTTTCGCCCAACCTTGAGGGCGAAGAAATGCCCGTTCACCTCGAGGGCTTCAGCGGCGGCGACCGCACTTCCATCTCGCTTCCGGCAGTTCAGGAAGATCTGCTCAAAGCTTTGGCCGCGACTGGCAAGCCCCTCATCGTCGTTCTTGAAAATGGCTCCGCCCTCGCCATCGACTGGGCCGCCCAGCACGCCAACGCCATCCTCGAAGCCTGGTATCCCGGCGAAGAAGGCGGCACCGCCATCGCCGAAGTCCTCGCCGGAGACACCAACCCCGCCGGCCGCTTGCCGCTCACCTTCTACGCATCGCTCGACGATCTCCCGCCCTTCGCCGACTACTCGATGCGCAACCGCACCTACCGTTACTTCACGGGCAAGCCGCTCTATAGCTTCGGCTACGGACTCAGCTACACCACCTTCACCTACAGCGATCTCAAAGTTCCGCAGCAGGTCCAGGCAGGCGATCCCGTCCAGGTCGAAGCCGAAGTCCGCAACACCGGCGGTGTCGCAGGCGACGAAGTCGTCGAGCTCTACCTTACGCAACCCAAAGGCTTCGAAACCCCGCAGCGCGAACTCGCCGCTTTCACGCGCATCCATCTCGACGCAGGCGCCCTCGCCCACATCGGCCTCACTCTCAATCCACGCTCCATCGGCCAGGTCGACGCACAAGGCAACCGCATCATCCTCCCCGGCGACTACACCCTTTCCATCGGAGGCGCCCAACCCGGCGACTCCCCCTCCGGCCAAACCGCCACCTTCACCATCACCGGCCAAAAAGAGTTGCCGAAATGAAGCGGCGATTGGCGTCCGGTGCGCCCGGAACCCGCCCCTGAAGAAAACCCTTCCACTCAAACGTTTTAGCTGCTAGGCTAAATGCCGACCGATAAGGCGCCCCACTGCTTTTCTGAACGCTGAGCGCTGAACGCTGTCCCACGAGGCTCCCATGAAACGCCGCTCCTTCCTGCAATCCGCTGCCGCTCTCGCCGCCGCGCCCGCCCTCCAGTCCCTCCTTAATTCCGCCGCCGCGCAAAACCTGCCCTCCCTCTCCGCCGCGCCCAACCGCTTCCCCAACGACTTCATCTGGGGCACGGCCACCGCCGCGTATCAGGTCGAAGGCGCCGTTCACGAAGACGGCCGCGGTCCCTCCGTCTGGGATACCTTCTCCCACACGCCTGGCAAAACCTTCCAGGGCCAGACCGGCGATGTCGCCGACGACTTCTACCACCTCTACCCGCACGACATCGAGCTGATGCAGCGTCTCGGCACGAAGGGTTTCCGCTTCTCCATCGCATGGCCCCGCATCTTCCCCGACGGAACCGGCACGCCCAACCCCAAAGGCATCGACTTCTACAAGCGCCTCGTCGACGCCCTCCTGGCCGCCAACATCGAGCCCTTCTGCACCCTCTTCCACTGGGATCTACCCCAGGCACTCCAGGACAAAGGCGGCTGGACCAGCCGCGCCACCGCTCAGGCCTTCGCTGACTACGCCCACTACACCGTCAGCCAGCTTTCCGACCGCATCAGCCACTGGATGACCATCAACGAATTCGGCTCCTTCATCGACGCCGGCTACGGCGAGGGCGTCTCCGCGCCCGGCCTCCGCCTGCCCCGCGCCCAGGTTATGCAGGCCCGTCACAACGCCGTCCTCGCTCATGGTCTCGCTGTCCAGGCCATTCGCGCCGCGGCCACTCGTCCCGTCGAAGTGGGACTTGCTCAGGACATGCCCGGAGCCATGCCCGCCATCGCCGACCCCGCCCACATCCGCGCCGCTGAAATCGCCTTCCGCGAAATCAACGCTCAGTACGCGACCGTCATCTTCGAGGGCCGCTACACTGACCGCTATCTGCGCACCCTCGGCGCGGATGCTCCGAAATTTACACCCGAAGAGCTGAAAACCATCTCCACCCCGCTGGACTTCGTCGGCATCAACATCTACACCACGCAGGAGGTCGTCCCCGCGGACACTCCCGACGGCTTCCTCATGGTTCCGCGCCCCACCACCTACCCGCACGCAGCCTCCAACTGGCTCTTCGTCAATCCGCAGGCGCTCTACTGGACCCCGAAACTCGTCTCTCAACTCTGGGGCGTCAAAAAGATCTACATCACCGAGAACGGCTACTCCTCGGCCGACGTCCTGCGTCCCGACGGCCGCGTCCTCGACTCGGACCGCATCCTCTACCTTCGCAACTACCTGCTCCAGTTGCAGCGCGGCATCGCCGAAGGCAATCCCGTCGCCGGTTACTTCCTCTGGAGCCTCCTCGACAACTTCGAGTGGAGCTCCGGTTACAGCCTCCGCTTTGGCATCACCTACGTCGACTACGCAACCCAGAAACGCACGCCCAAGCTCTCCTACGACTTCTACCGCAACGTCATCGCCACCAACTCCGTCGTGTAGTTCTGATCACTGTTCACTGCTCACTGATCACGGTTTTTCGGAACGCTGTGCCCTGTACCCTGTTCCCTGCACCCTGTACCCTGACTACGTGTCGTTCAAAGACTTCCTCGGCAACGAGCCCACCGTCCGCCACCTGCGCGAATCCATCGCCGCCGGACGTCTGCCCAACGCGCTCATCCTCGCCGGACCCCGCGGATCCGGCAAGTACACCCTGGCCATCATGCTCGCCCAGGCCGCCAACTGCCTCACGCCTCCGCACGGCCCCGACGGCCTCCCCGACTTCTGCGGTGTCTGCACCAATTGCGAGCGCATCGGCCAGTCCCTCGATCTCGACGCCCGCGTCGACGAAGCCATCGCCGCCCGCGAAGAACTCCGCGACGTCGACAAGCGCGACACCCGCATCCTCATCCAGACTCACCCCGACGTCCTCGTCATTCCCCCCGACCCGCCGCAGCTCCTCATCAAAATCGGCCAGGTCCGCGTCCTCACCCGCGAAATCTACCGCGTCCCCGCCGAAGGCCGCCGCGCCTTCTCCATCTTCACCAGCGCCGCCTTCATGAAGGAAGCCGCCAACTCCCTCCTCAAAGTCCTCGAGGAGCCGCCCGCGTACGCCACCATCGTCCTCCTCGCCGAAAACACCGGCGAACTCCTGCCCACCATCCGCTCCCGCGCCGGCATCTTCCGTCTCGGCGCCATCCCCATCGACCAAATCGAAAAACTTCTCGCCGAACGCCGCCCCAGCGACCGCCCCGCCGAACGCGCGCTCATCGCCCGCCTCTCGGAAGGCGCCATCGGCCGCGCTCTCGGCTTCGATCTCCCCACATATCTCGCCAGCCGCGCCGACGCCCTCGTAGTACTGCGCAACAGTATTGGCCAAGCCGACGCCTCCGACCTGTTCAAGGTCACGGAAACCTACCGCGCCGGTGCCGAAGGCCAGGAAAAAACCGAAGGCCTCCTCCGCGCCGCCTCCTCTCTCCTCGAAGACCTGCTGCTTCTTAAATCCGAAACGCCGCAGCTGGTCCGCAATATCGATTTGCAAAAAGAGCTGGCCGAGATGGCCTCTGTGGTCACTTACGACTGGATTGAGTCCGCCGCCCGCGGCCTGCGCCAGGTCGAATCCGGCATGCGCCGCAACCTCCTCCGCTCCCTTTCGCTCGACAGCTTCGCCGCCCAGCTCAGTCAGTAGCTGCAGCAGATCAGTGCCCGGTGCTCGGCGCCCGGTGCCCGGGCCCCTCAGTGGATTCCCACAACCGACCCAGGTTACTATCTCCGCAACGCTTCTCCAGCCCGTTTTTGCTGTTCCGCCATGCGACGCGGCCCGCGTTTCCTGCATCACATAGGCACATCTTGTCCGCTAAGGATTTTTGGGTATGTCCCTTTTGCCTGCCTCAACCGTGCGCACGCTGCGTCCGCGAGTCGTCTCGAGCGCTTCTCAGCGAGCTTCGTCCGCACTTGCTTCGGCCATTCCGGGTCCGGTTCCGGTTCCAGCCCCCGCCCCCGCGCCGCTCCCCAGCAAAACGCACGACCTCGACGTCATCGGCCCGCGCAAACTCATCCGCCCCACTTTGCCTGACAGCGCCCGCCGCAATCGCCGCTTCCAGCGCCAGGACCAGCCCACTCTGATCGTCGGCTCCGGCGTCGCGCACGCCGCACGCGCGCAGGAATCCTCGCACGCCGAATCCTTCTACCTGCAAAAGCAGGTGCAGGCGCAAACCCCGATGATCTTCGTCCTCGAAGACGGCGAAAAAATCGATGGCTGCATCGAGTGGTACGACCGCAACGCCATCAAGGTGCGCTGCACCGCATCGCCCTTCCGCAACAACCGGTCCAGCGATGCAACCACGCGCGCCCTCATCTACAAATCCAGCATCAAGTACCTCTACAAAGCCGGAGAAAATTCGTCACAGCCATAATATGGGTGCCCCATGTCTCGATTTTGAGACATGGGAAAACGCGCGAAGCGCGTCCGCTCCCCCGCACCCAACGCTGAGCGCTTTTTTCTAAACCCTAAACTCTAAACTCCAAACTCCTCCCTGCTCCCTGCCCTCAACAGCCGATCCCGCACCGCCGCCCCTATCCCCACCGGCTCCGGCAACGGACACACAATCGCCGTCACCCCCGCCGCATCCAGCCACCGCAGTCCCGCGTACAGCTTCTGCGCCAGTTCCTCCGGCTTCTCCCACGATCCCCAGGGGTAGACATGCACCGTGTCGTAGCCCATCGTGAACCCGCGCGGGTCAAACGGTTTCTTCCGCATTGCCATCAGCGCTGCCTTAAAACCCTCCGGCGCCATCACGCCCACCATTTCGCCAGCCTCCTCCAGGCGATTCACCTCATCGATCAACGCAACGTGCAGGCCCGGCGGGAATCCTTCCACCAGCACCAGCCGCGCTCGCGGCGCATAATGCCGCACACCCATCCCCGGCGCCGGAGCCGCCGCCTCACTCTCCTCGAGTTCCGTCCGAAACTTCACATCGCCCCGGCACACCGAGCGAAGCTGCTCCAGCGTGATCATCCCCGGCCGATAAATCACGCACTCCCCCTCCCGCACATCCACCACCGTCGACTCCACCCCGTGCGTTGTCTCTCCGCCATCCAGAATCGCGTCGATCCGGCCGTCCAGATCCTCGGCTACGTGGGCTGCGGTCGTTGGGCTGATCCGCCCAAACCGGTTCGCGCTCGGCGCCGCCACCGGAACCCCCGCGGCCACCAGCAGCGCATGCGCTACAGGATGCGCCGGCATCCGCGCTCCCACCTTCTCCAGCCCCGCCGTCACCGACTCCGGCACTCCGGGATGCTTCGGCAGCAGCAGCGTCAGCGGTCCCGGCCAGAACGCATCCATCAGCCGCCGCGCATCCTCACTCACTTCCGCCGCCACCTGCTCCAGCATCGCTGCCTCGCCGATATGCACAATCAGCGGATCCCAGCGCGGCCGCTCCTTCGCCCCAAAAATCCTCCCCACCGCCGCCGCATCCAGCGCATTCGCCCCCAGCCCGTAGACCGTCTCTGTCGGAAACGCCACCATCCCGCCCGCCCGCAGAATCTCCGCCGCGCGCGCAATCGCGGCTCGCGAAGCCCTGCTCTCCGGATTGCCGGCTTCCACCGTGAGCCTCAGCGTCTGCACTCTCTCCCTCTCCCGATGCCTATCCTAACCGTCGCCGGACCTTGGCCCGTCTTTCGCTAACCCGTCTTCGGTTAGCCGCCTTTTGCTAACCCCTTCATCCCTGACCAGCCACCTGCCACCCGCGACCGGCCCTCACCTGCGCCCTGTACCCTGCACCCTGTACCCTGCTTTTATGCCCCTGGAAATCGAAGTCAAATTCCCGGTCCCCGATCCCGAGGCACTCGTGCGCCGCCTCCGCGCCGCCGGCTTCCACGAGGCAACCCCCCGCACCTTCGAGCGCAATATCCTCTACGACACGCCCGACCGCCGCCTCCGCGCGCAGACGGCCATCCTCCGTATCCGCAAATACGGCGACCGCTGGGTCGTCACCCACAAGTGCCTCCCGCAAAACAATGACCCCGCCGCCCGCCACAAGCTGCGCGAAGAAACCGAAACCGAGGTGCGGGACGGCGAAGCCCTCGGCCACATCTTCACCCAGCTCGGCTTTGAGCCCGCCTTCATCTACGAGAAGTGGCGCACCGAGTTCGCTGACGCGACCGGCCACTGCGTCCTCGACGAAACCCCCATCGGCGTCTACGCCGAGCTCGAAGGCCCCGCGGACTGGATCGACCAGACCGGCCGCAAACTCGGCGTCAACCCCGGCCAGTTCCTCACCCTGAGCTACGGCCGCCTCTTCGATCAGTGGCGTCAGTCGACCGGCAGCTCCGCCCAAAACCTCACCTTCGACGAAATCCCGTCACTCTCCCTCTAATTCTTCCCCTCGCCGCGCCGATATCCACCTTGAACGTCGCAGTGCGGGCGTAATCCGCTCGACCCGTCCGCCTGCCCGTATTTTTCCAGCGGAGGCATCCGTTGCTCTCGTCTCTCTACTCTCCCCGCCGCCGGCGTCAGGCTGCGCTATGGCGCGCCTTCCGACAACCCCTCCTGTGCATTCAACCCACCGGTCCCCGCCCGATGAACCAGGAACCGCTGCTACTGGAAACCTTCCCTGAGCCCGCCACCGCGCAATCAAAATCCACCCTCCCCCTGCGACTGTGGAGACATCGATGAACTTCTTCGCCCGCATTCCCTTCGGCTATAAATTGCGCCTGATCATGGGACTCCTGATGGCCTCGACCGCCCTCGCCGCCCTCACCGAGGTGTTTCGCCTCAACCGCGCCGAAACCATCTCCCTCTGGGCTGTGGCGATGGTCGGAGGCACCGTTGCCCTGATCGGGCTCGAACTGACCTCCCGCTGTCTCATCGCCAGCCTCCGCGAGCTCGGTGAGCGCGCCCGCTCTATCACCGAAGGCAATCTCACCGGCCAGACCGTCATCTGCGGCGCTCACGATGAGGTCGGCGATCTCGGCCACTCCATGGACCGCATGCAGGAGAGCCTGCAGGGCGTGATTGCCGCCATCATGGAGGCTTCCGCCACGCTCCACAACAACTGCGAAGATCTGGCCCGCGCTGGCGCCCAGGCCTGGAACCGCACCAGCCAGCAAAGCGCCCAGACCCACCAGGCCGCCAGCGCCATGCAGGAAATGTCTATTTCCATTGCCGAAGTCTCCGGCCATGCCCAAACTGCCTCCGACCAGGCCCGCGAGGCCGCCACCGTCGCCCGCGAAGGCGGTGCCATCGTCGAGGAAATGCTCTCCGGCATGAACACCATCTCCGACTCGGTTTCCCAAACCGCTGCAACCGTCGAGCGCCTCGGCAAAGAATCCGAGCAGATCATCCGCATCGTCAACGTCATCGAAGAAATCGCGCAGAAAACCAACCTGCTCGCCCTCAACGCCGCCATCGAAGCTGCCCGCGCCGGCGAACAGGGCCGCGGCTTTGCGGTTGTCGCCGGGGAAGTCCGCCGCCTCGCCGAATCCACCCGCAACGCCACCAGTGAAATCGCGCAGATGATCGAGAGCATCACCGCCAACACCCAGGCAGCCGTCCAGGCCATGGGAGCCGGCACAGAACGCGTGAACCATGGAATGGAGATCACCGCCCGCGCCGGCGCTTCTCTCAAGCGCATCATGGCCGCCACCGACCAGGTCGAGTCCATGATCGCCCAGATCGCCACCGCCTCCACCGAGCAATCCGTCGCCGCTCAGGAATTCAGCCAGAACCTCGAAGTCATCAACCAGCTCGGCGAAGAAGGCAACGCCGCCAGCCCTGTCACCAAAGGCCTCGTCCAGTCCGTGGGAGCCGGCGCCGACCGCCTCCAGGAATCCGTTGGCCACTTCCGCCTCGGCGATGCCCGCTCCATCTCAGGCCCCACGCCGCGCCGTGACCCGCCGCCCGCAGTCGCTCCCCACCCCGCCCCCACCTTCGGCGACTAGCAGCAGTCGGTGATGCGCGACCTGTTCGCACGGTTCACGGATCACTGTTCACTGTTCTCCGGTAAACGGATTCACCTCCGTCGACTTCGCCGCCGTCGGATCCGCCTTCGCCCCCTCATGCTCCGCCCCCGCTCCTGCGAGCCGGTTTTCCTGTGCTCTGTGCTCTGTGCTCTGTGCCCTCGTGTAAATCCGATTCGGATCCCCCGGCAGAATCCCTTTCTCCTCCAGCGCCAGCGCGATCCGCCGCTGCGTCTCTCGCTGTGCCGCCCACTGCTGGTTCGCCTTCGTCTTCAGCTGCACCGGATAGATCACCTGCGATCCCCTGATCGAATCCACGCCCAGCAGCACCGGATCGGCCAGATAGACATCCTTGTACGCAGGATCGTTCCTCACGCTCATGGCCACATCCTTCAGCAGCGCCATCACCTCGTCCGGATTCGCGGAAAAGTCCACCGACACATTGATCGTCGCCACGGAGAAGTCCCGCGTCAGGTTCGCTACCGTCGTGATCTGCGAATTGGGCACGATGTAGAGCGTCCCATCCGCGTCCCGCACCTGCGTCCTGCGCAGCGTCATCGTCTCCACCGTGCCGCTCACCCCCGCTACCCGCACTACATCGCCCACGTTGAACTGGTCGTCGATCAGGATCAGGAATCCGTTGAAGCAGTCCCTTACGATGTTCTGCGCCGCCAGCCCAATCGCCACCCCCGCCACGCCTGCGCTTGTCAGCAGCGGCCCCAGATTGAAGCCCAACACCGGCAGCACCTGCAGCACCGCCAGAAACACGATCACCCCGACGCCCGTCGCGCGAATCACCGACAGCAGGGTCCGTACCTGCGCCGTATGCCCCACCGAACTCGGCTGCCGCTCCGTGATTCTCAGGATGTGATCCGTCACCAGCCGCAGCACCCACATCAGCACCCAGCCGAGCAGCGCGACCAAAATCAGCTTGGGCAGCTTCTCATGCAGGAACTCCTGCAGATCCATGACATACTTGTCCCCCAGCCCCTCAAAAAACTCCCGCCGCCCCAGCATCAGCATCTCAATCCACATGGTTTTCCCTCAGCATAACGTCACAGTGTGTTTACCTTTCTCCGCGCCCAACGGGCTTATAATTCTGCCACCACCGAAAGCCCCGGTGCGTTCCTTCCCAACCTGTTTGTAGGAGGCGCTTTCATGATCAACGTTGCCCAGTTGACGCGGAACAGCCGTCTGGTTCTCATCGCCCTGCTCGCCGCGTTCGCGCTCCCCGCCGCGCACGCCCAGCAGCAAACCGTGCCAGCGGTACCCACAACGCCCCAGCATAACGGTGTCGACGCCTCTGGTTTTGGCGATCCCAGCCCCCGCGACCCCGATCAGGCGCGCATGATGAAGGACATGAGCCGCGAGCGCAATGCCATTCGCCAGAAACAGATTGTCGATGATACCGCTCAGCTCCTCGACCTGGCCAAACAGCTCAAGGACGCCGTCGACAAGAGCAGCAAAGATCAGCTTTCGCTTTCCGTCGTCAACACCGCCACCGAAATCGAGAAGCTCGCCAAAGTCGTCAAAGAAAAAATGCGCGACGGCCAATAACAGCGCTTAGCGTTCAGGAACTCCCGTCACCGGCTGCTTCGCTCGCCCTTCGCTGGAAGTTGGCTAGCTTCCCGCGTTCAGAGTTTTTCTCGCATCGCCCACAGCATTTTGCCGGCCCGATCAGCCAGTAACGTCGCCAATTTTCGCCGGATCTCCGAAGCCGAGTTCGTGCGCAATCACAAGTTGCGTCTGAATCTCCATGGCCGAGCCACGCGCCATTCCCAGAAAGCTTCGATATTCGCCCCTCGAGGATCGGCCATAGCCCTCGGCAATGTTGCTGGCGACTGAGACTCCCGCTCGGCGCAGCTGACTAGTCAGCCCGTAAACCTCCTCTCTCGGAAAGTCTCTTGTCAGTCTGTAAAGCGCAACGGACATCTCGATCGCACACTGCCAGACATCAAGTTCACGATACGACTTCGCCATGGCGACCCCCTGAACCCCGAACGCCGAACGCTGTCCTCAGATCGAAGGGCGTCCTGCCGAACATCGATCTCAGGATATGACGTCGCCCGTCATGGCAACTCCGGAACGCCGAACGCCGAGCGCCGAACGCTGTCTTCAGACGCGCCGGATCAACAGCAGCGTCTGATCGTCCCCCTGCTTCCCAAACGCCCGCGCGCTCCCCAGAATCGCCCCCGCCAGTTCCGGCAGCGCCGCGTGCGCGTCCGCGGCAATCGTCCTCTCTACGCGCTCGATTCCAAATTCCTGCCCCTGCCGGTCGCAGACTTCCAGCACCCCATCCGTCGCCACTACCAGCAGGTCCCCCGGCCCCAGCGCGATCGCCGCCCCCGTAAATCCTTCCACCGGCAGCAGGCCCAGCGGAAACTGCTCCTCCTCCATGCGCCGCCAATCCTGCCGCTGCGGACTCCAGTGCAGGATCGGAGGGCTCGCCGCCATCGCATACCATGCTCCGCCATCCGCGTTCAGCCGGAACGCCGTCAGCGTCGCATACATCTGCGGCTCCTTCACATCCGGCAGCACCTGGTTCAGCTTCTCCAGCAGAAGCGGCAGCGTCCCGCTCGGATGCCCCGTCGCCGCATCCAGCAGCGCCGTCCGCGCCGCAATCTTCAGCATCCCCATCAAAATTCCTGCCGGCAGCCCATGCCCCGCAATATCCGCCACGTACGCCACCATGTCGCCATTCGGCAGCAGCAGCGCGTCCACCAGGTCGCCGCCCACCTTGTCGCTGGGCTCCGAAATTCCATAGACCTCGAAGCGCTCCGTGCGCAGCGAGACCGGCGGCACCAGCGTCTTCTGGATCCCGTGCGCCAGCTCCAGCTCACTGCGTATCCGGTACGATTCCTTCCCTTCCGCCCGAATGAAGCCAATGAAAAAGAAGTACGAGGCCATGACCACCAGCACGATGCCCACTGCTGCAGACTGCACTCCCGCCTTCGTCGCCACCTCATGCAGGCCGAACGTGCGCATCATCCAGCGCGCCAGCCACGTCATCAGCGTCCCGTTGAAGAATTGCAGAACAATCAGGCCCACGATCAGGCCCGCGATGAATTTACGCGGCGATTTGTAAATCACCAGGATCCAAAGCGCGCAATTCGCCCCGCTGAGGATCGCCAGAACTATGACCACCGCGTAAGGAGTCGTTCCCAGACTCATCAGGTCATAGAAAAACCCAAAGACAGAAAACAGCAGCGACGCCGCCACCAGCAGCAGCCACAGCCGTTTCCACGGTATCGCGCGCATTCGATCCCAGCGTGAAAAACGCCAGGCTCTTGATATCAGAACTTGTTCACCCTTCCCCATAGGCTGCCAACATATCAGCGATTCGCCCCCACCACCAGCGACCCACCACCGGCTACCGGCTACAGGCTACCGGCTCCCATCCCCTCCCACCCGCGTACCCCCAAACAGTTACCTTCCGACCATCCCAAATTCACGTTTCCCCGCGATACAATCTTTCGTCGGCCCGGTCCGGCGCGCCATTCCCCAGGCTTTCGTTCCCCGTGCGCCCTAAACTGGAAAGACACATCTAAATAAAGGGTTAGAGAAAAGTCCCCATGGCCCGAACCGCAGTCTCAGGCGCTGAACTCAGCAAACCCGGCGAGCTGGCACCCTCCCGCAACGGGAGCGGCCCCCCGCTCTCCCGCGACCAGCTGATCCGGATTTACCGCCTCATGTACCTCTCGCGCCGCACCGACGACCGCGAGATCATCCTCAAAAATCAGCAAAAGGTCTTCTTCCAGATCTCCGGCGCCGGCCACGAAGCCCTCCTCGTCGCCGCCGCCCTTTCCCTGCGCTCCGGCTACGACTGGTTTTTCCCCTACTACCGCGATCGCGCCCTCGCCCTCGCCCTCGGCGCCACCGTCGAAGAACATCTCCTCCAGGCCGTCGGCGCTGCCACCGACGCCTCCAGCGGCGGCCGCCAGATGCCTTCCCACTGGTCCAGCCCCGACCTTCACATCGTCACCCAGTCTTCCTCCACTGCGACCCAGTGCCTCCAGGCCGTCGGCTGCGCCGAAGCCGCCCTCTACCTCCAGCAGCATCCTGAAGCCGCCGAGCCCCACCAGGGCGACTACCGCCAGTTCCGCAAAGTCGATTTCCACGGCGACGAAGTCGTCTACGTCTCTCTCGGCGATGGCGCCACCAGCGAGGGTGAGTTCTGGGAGTCCGTCAGCATCGCCTCCAATCTGAAGCTCCCCGTCCTTTTCGTCGTCGAAGACAACGGCTACGCCATCTCTGTTCCCGTCGAGGTCAATACTCCCGGCGGCAACATCTCGCCGCTGGTCGCCGGCTTCCCCAATTTCTATTTCGCCGAAGTCGACGGCACCGATCCGCTCGCCTGCCTCCCCGCCTTCGAGGCCGCCGTCGCCCATTGCCGCGCCCGCAAGGGTCCGGCGCTCGTGCACGGCCACGTCATCCGCCCCTACGCGCATTCGCACTCCGACGACGTCCGCCTCTATCGCCCGGAAACCGAGCGCCAGGCCGAAGCCCTCCGCGATCCCATTCACAATTTCCAGATGCACCTCCTGCGCGAAGGCATCCTCGACGCCGAGGCCATCGACCGCATCGAGAAGGAAATCGACGAAGAAGTCCGCCAGGCCGCCGAGCGCGCCCTCAGCGCCCCGCTGCCTTCGACCGAGACAGCCGCGATCCTCCGCCATCAGTATTCCGAGGACTACGACCCCACGCGCCCCGAGCTCCAGACCACCCCCGCCTCCGAAGGCAAGGCCCGCACCATGGCCGACCTCATCAACGCCTGCCTCCACGACGAAATGCAGCGCGACTCCCGCATCGTCGTCTTCGGCGAAGATGTCGCCGACTGCTCCCGCGAGGAGTATCTCGAGAACAAGCAGGTCAAAGGCAAGGGTGGAGTCTTCAAGCTCACCGCCGGCCTCCAGTGCGAGTACGGCTCCGGGCGCGTCTTCAATGCCTCGCTCGCCGAAGCCGCCATCGTCGGCCGCGCCATCGGCATGGCCGTCCACGGCCTCAAGCCCGTCGCCGAAATTCAGTTCTTCGACTACATCTGGCCCGCCATGCATCAGCTCCGCAACGAGCTCCCGCTCATCCGCTGGCGCTCCAACGGAGGCTTCGCCGCCCCCGCCGTCATCCGCGTCCCCATCGGCGGCTATCTCACCGGCGGCGCCATCTACCACTCGCAGTCGGGCGAGAGTCTCTTCACCCACACCCCCGGCATCCGCGTCGTCTACCCCTCCAACGCTCTCGACGCCAACGGACTCCTCCGCACCGCCATCCGCTGCGACGATCCCGTGCTCTTCTTCGAGCACAAGCGCCTCTATCGCGAATCGTACGGTCGCGCCCCGTATCCCGGCCCCGACTACACCATCCCCTTCGGCAAAGCCAACATCGTGCGCGAAGGCAAACACCTCACCGTCATCACCTATGGAGCCATCGTTCCCCGCGCACTCCAGGCGGCCCAGCGCGCTTCGCGCGAATTAGGCGTCGAAACCGAAATCCTCGACCTCCGCACCCTCAACCCCTACGACTGGGAAGCGATCGCGACCTCCGTCACGAAGACCAGCAAGGTGATCGTTGCGCACGAGGACATGATCAGCTGGGGCTACGGCGCGGAAATCGCCGCCCGCATCGGCGAAGAACTCTTCGACTCGCTCGACGCTCCGGTCCGCCGCATCGGCGCGATGGACACCTTCGTCGCCTACCAACCCGCCCTCGAAGACGCCATCCTCCCCCAGCCCGAAGGCATCTTCCAGGCCATCGCCTCTCTGGCCAGGTACTAAGCTGCCGTCGCGGAACGAATCCGGGTGCCCCATATCTGCCNNTCTGCCCGGTTTTGGCAGATGTGGGGAAGCGCGAAGCGCCCGCTTTAGATCTCCTCGCTGGCTGGCCCGGGGCCCGATTTTGAAACCCGGAAAGCGCGCCGCCTCTCCGGCCTACTTCTTCACCGCCCCCAAAATCGCCTTTTGATTCCTGAGAATCCCTTTCTGATTCGTCAGAATCGCGTTCAGCGCCTTCTGGTTCTTCTTAATGTCAGCCTGGTTGGTCAGGATCGCCTTCTGGTTGGCAAGAATGCTCTTCTGGTTCTGCAGGATCGTCTTCTGATTCGCAACAACTTCGTCAGCCATAGTTCCTCTCCAGTCTCCTTTAGGAAACACAGCGGCCATTGTCGCCGAATCCCTCGTCTTCCTGCATCAACCTCAAGTGGAAATTTCTCTCCACCATCCGATGGACCTGGTTTCACACACTTAGCAAAAACATGAAGGTAAGGGGCGACTGGTTACCGGCTACTCGCCACTAGCTACTGGCTGTTCTGCGACCGCGGCAGCGCTGCGCACCGGCAGCGTGAGCAGCGCNNNNCCGCCGCGTAGCGCTCGCGCAGAGCTGGCGAGACCGGCGCTGTGTTGACCAGCGCGTAATCGAAGATCGCGCGGCCAGCGTGTTCGTAGATGCGCTCAATGTGCTGTGAGGCGGAGAGGTGCAGGCTTTCGTTGGCCTGGGTCATGAGGTTGCAGATGAAGACGCGCGTGCCCTGTGCTGTGCCAAGGGCTTCCGGGATGCCATGCACCAGCAGGTTGGTGACGATGCTGGTGTAAAGGGAGCCAGGCCCGATGGTGATGAGGTCCGCGGCGGCGATGGCCTCGAG